>DATGER010000209.1:0-35408 GCA_035309865.1 Chloroflexota bacterium | reverse complement strand
ACCCTGCGGCTCGACGATTGACGTGGGCTTGGTCGAAGACAATCCCCCTTTCCACCGGGGTACGCCGTGGGTGACCGCTTCGATCTACTGCTCGCCGGCGTGCAAACAGCGCTGCTACCGCGCTCGACGCGCCAGCCTCCGCCTGGCCAGGGTCAACTCGCACCCGCCTGAGCGCGTCCGAACTGACCGAGTAGCACACTCCGTGCACGAGTGCTCGAGCTGCGGCGGGCGCTTCGTCGGCGTCCGCCGTTGCCCCGACTGCCATCTCTTTTTTGCTAATCTCGGGCTCGGCGGTGCCTGCATCCATTGTGACGAGCCACTGCTGCTCACCGAGCCGCTTGGCGACGGAGGTGCTACCCTCCTCGACTCAATTCTGACCTGTCCCTCGGTGGCCGCCTCTGGGTTTTCGGCGACACCAGGCCAGGCGGCTACCTGGCGACTTCGGTCATCGGCCGGAGCTCGAAGAGCGGATGCCGCCGGGCCTCGGCGAAGTACTCCTCGGGCGTGTCGTCGACGCGGATCCGGCACCACCGCAGGACGGCAACGGGTGGCCTCACGCGTGGTCCGAGCAACGCGCCAAGCAGCCGCGACCGCCGGTATGGCTCGAGCGCGTGCCGGATGATCGGGCCCGCCTCGTCGGGCGCAAGCTCGATGGTGTGGACCGCGATGCGTCGGTCGTGATCGATCACCGTCGCTTCGCCGACCGCGCGAAGATTTCGAACCCAGCCGTCCGCACTGTAGGATGCCTGGACAAACCGGCGATCGTCGAGCTCGAGCAGGCTGAGGGGTGTCGTTCGAGGCGCGCCTGACCGCCGACCGCGCACCGTCAGGAGAATGTTCCGGCTACCCGTTGGGATCCCAACGGACATCATCCAGCGGGCAAGCGGGTTTACGGCGCGAAAGAATTGCCTGGCGAGGCGCTCGCGTGGATCGGTCCGGGCGGGCGCGGTATGCAGTTGGCTCATGGGTTTATCCTCGCTTGCAGGTCACCGCCCGACCCATTTCGGTCAGCGGTGATATGGGTTTCATTGCGCATATCGGGCGGTCCACTCGCCCGCCAGCTGCCTCGTTGTGACACTCAGCCGATTCCAGGCGTTGATCGCCGCGATGTGGACAACCAGGGCAGTCAGCTCACGCTCGTCATAGTGCCTGGCGGCGTCGTTCCAGATCTCGTCGGGCACCGCATCTGCACGGTCGCTGATGCGCGTGGCAGCTTCAGCCAGCGCCAGCGCAGCCCGTTCGGCATCGGTGAAATACGGCGTGTCACGCCACGCGGCGACCGTGTTGAGCCGCTCGTCCCGCTCGCCGTGGTTTTTGGCCTCGCGGGAGTGCAAGTCGGTGCAGACGCTGCAGCCGTTGATCTGGCTTGCGCGCAGGTGCACCAGGTCGACGGTTGCCGTCGGGAGACCGAAATCGTCGACGGCCGCGGTAAACGCCTGGAGTGCCTCGATGGCGGCGGGCGCGATCATGGCCGCGTTCTTCAGGCGGGGCTTGTGCATTGATCAATTCCTCCGTGTGGCGCTTGCTGTATATAAGACACACCAGCTCAAGGAAATGTGACTGATGTATGGCGTTGTTCGGATCCAGGGCCGAAACAACGAAGCCGGCGGTGATCAAGGTGAGGCGTGTCGCACTGACACTCGGGAGCACCGCAACTACCGTGCCGTCTACACGGGCTTTTCGCAGCCGGCGGCATGGGCTGAAATGAGTAGTAGGGAGAATCTACGTGACTGAACCGGTAGCTTCAGCCGAAGCAGCGATTCGACGGCGCGTCGATGATGCCGTCAAAGCGGTTCGCGTGAAGGACATCGACCGCATCATGTCCCTGTACGCGCCGGACCTGGTCGCATTCGATGTCGTGCCGCCACTGCAGTACGTCGGCGCGAATGCTTACCGTCAGCGCTGGCAAGAGACGTTCGCGGCGTTCAGCGGGCCGATCGACTATGAGGTGCGTGACCTGCAGATCACGGCCGAAGGCGATCTGGGATTTCTGCATAGCCTCAACCACGTCAAGGGCACCTCGGTGCAAGGTCAGAAGACCGAGGCGTGGTTGCGCTGGACGGCTGGCTTGCGACGCATCGCAGGCGTTTGGCTGTTCGTACATCTGCACGTGTCGGTCCCCGTCGACCTTGCAAGCGGTCGAGCTGCACTGGACCTCCAACCGGTGTAGCTGTCGCTCGCTCGATCCGCGACTGGCGGCGGTCAGGTACAACGCGGGCGGCGGGTGAGCACCTCGATCGGCGCGGAGTTAGCGCATGTCAGCGTGGAGCCGGTGGAACATCCGCGTGACGGTGGCTGAGCTCCCATTGTCCCTCACGCGGTGGTGGCTCCCGTTCACGTAGGCTTCGGCCACGGCTGCGCGCGTGGCGAAGAACGGCTATTGTGGTGCACAGTCGAAATGCCAGCGCACGATGGCAAAGCCGTAGCGCACGGCCTCCTGGACCCGTCCGGCGTCGATCTCGCCTCCAGGTCCGACAACGGGAGCGAAGCTGGCAAGCCTCGGATTCTGGGCCAGCATTGTGCGTAGTAGAGCCTCGACCTCATCGACGCTTCTGATGAGCTCCGGTCGCGCAAGCCGGTCGCGTCCCGCCAGCCGGATACGAGTGCATTGGCCGTCGCGAAGATTCAACTTCCAGCGGCCTCCGGCTGGCGTCAGCAGCGTCTCCCGGTCGCGGACGAAGCTGACCGGTTGTCGGTAGGTCTTGCCGCTCCGGCGACCTGTCAGGTACAGCAACATCAGCTGGCGGCTGAGCGGCGTGGCGAACGGAAGCTGGAGCGCCAACCGCATCGGCACGTTGATGATGTTCATCAGCCGCGCCTGGCGCCGGAGTCGGGCAGGGCGAACGGGTATTTGAGTCATGACGGCCTCACCGGAGCGTGCGTGGCGTGTGGAACAGCGCGTCCGGGTGAGAAGATCGCGAGCACCCGTGTGCCGATCGTGGTGACGTGCCGTCGGCGCAGCCCGCGCGGCACCAGCACGAACGAACGCGCTGGCGCGGTCACGCTGGCACCTTCAACCTCCAGAGTGAGTTCACCCGAGATCACATAGAACGCCTCCTCCTGATCGGGGTGCGCGTGCTCTTCCTCCGGTAGCATGGCTGGTTCCGCCAGGGCATACGCGTTCCGCGTCGTTCGTCCGCTCACAATAATTCCGTCGCGTCGAGTCGCCGGTGATGAGATATAGACATTCTCCGTGTCTTCGCTCTGGATCACGGCTCCGACGCCGTGCCGCTGGCTGAGTGCGCGTAGCTCGGCTGCGTCCGCGCCCGCCTCACGCAAGCGTTCGCGTTCCATGAAATAGCGCTCGATCCCTGCCGGAGAGAAGAAATGCAGCCATCGGGAGGGTGCTGACCCAACCGTGCGCATGCCATGGCGGGCGTGGCGCGGCGCGAGCGCGAAGAAGCCGGGTGCCGCGTGCCAGCGTTGATTCTCGACCGCGATTTCCCGCTCGCCGGTGAGCACGTATTCGCTCTCGTCGTATCGGGCGTGGGCATGAACATCGAGCGCACTACCTGGCGACGGAGCGGTTTCCGATTCGAACGCGAAGTACATCTCGCGGGTCGGCGCAATTCCCGCCAGAATGCGCAATGAGCCAAGAACACCGTCATCCGGTTGCACGAGATGAAGTGCGCGATTTCCAGAGTCAATCATCAGCTTCGAACTCCTTGCGACGTTTTTGGAATGGACAGTGCGGCTGCCGCGCCAGCGATCAGGATCAGGGTTCCATAAAGCGCAGCCGTTGCGCACACGCCAGCCCCAGCCCCAGCAAGATTTCTGACGGCAGGATCCCGCTCACACAGTCGCTGGCTGCCTGGAGTGGGCTGAGCAGCGCCATGCCCGCGGCGGCGATCAGACAGCCAGGCACCAGCAACACGCGGGCTGAGAAGCGTGGCAACAGTCGCGGCGCGACCAGCGTCGCGACTGCGAAGCTCGAAACGGACATCGGCAGGAATGCGATGCCGGCCATCAAGGGTGTGAAGCACAGCACCACCTGCAGCTCACACGTCAGAAACAGGAAGGCGCCGAACATGCCGCCAACGGCGAGCAGCGCGCACACGTACGATGCGCCGCGCTGGCGGTCAAGCACAATCCGCAGCGGCAGCAGCGGCTCGGTCGTGCGCGCCTCATGCCACACAAACTGACCAAGGACCAGGCCGCAGAGTGTGGCTGTCATGGTTGTTACCGCCCGCTGAGCCGCTCGACGACCGGTGCGAACGCCTCCATCAGCTCATCGGACACCAGTACGTACGAGAAGCCCAGACGGTCGCGACGCTCGACGAGCTGCTGGCACATCTGGTCGGTCGTGCCAACGAGGGCGGCAACTGAGCCGCGGTCGGCGAGGTCTTTCGCCGTCAGGCCCATCTGCCGCGCGATGAAGCTCGGCACCTGGTCGCCGACGGCCATCAGGTTGATATTCAGCTCGATCTCCGAGAACCGATCGCCAGCGGCTTCACGAACCCAGCTGATGCGTTCGGCGATCGATGCCTCGGTGCTGTCAGGCGGCAGGCCAAACGCAACGATGTCGGCCTCGCGTGCGGCGAGTCCGAGCATCTGTCGGCCGCTGCCGGCGACCAGGATTTTCGGATGTGGCTGCTGCACCGGCGGCGGCGACACTTCAGCGGCGTGCGCCTGGTAGTACGTGCCCTCCGTGTCGACACGCTGACCTGACAGGAGCTGCTTCAAGATCGACAGCGATTCCGCCAGGCGCGCGACGCGTGCCGCGCCGGAATCGAACGGCAAGCCCAGCATGCGGTTCTCGGCCGCGGCGTCCGGGCGGCCGGCGCCGATGCCGAGCTCGAAACGTCCGCCCGAGAGCAGATCGAGCGTGCCGACCTCTTTGGCCAGCAGGACAGGCTGGCGGAGATCATTGGCCAGGACGTACGTGCCCACGCGCAACGCGGTGGTCGCCGCGGCGGCCACCGCGAGCGCGGGCAGCGGCGCCAGCGTGTAGCGCATGTTGTCGGGAATGACGAGCGTGGCATAGCCAAGTGCCTCAACCCGCCGAGCCTTGCTGATCCACTCTTCGCCCGATCGGGCGGCAGCGGCAACCACACCGAAGCGAAATGCACGTGGGGTAGACATCATCGCCCCCCATTGGCCCAGGCTGGCGGCTGGCTGATCGGACTCAGGTGCAGGCTGACCATGATCCAGCCGCCACCGGTCCGGGTGAACGCCTGAGTGACGCGGAACTGACCGGACGCGTCGTGACCCTGGTACGTCGTCTGCTGAACCTGTGTGCCCACGGCGATCGCGGCATCGCCGTACACGCGCACGCGGACGTCCTGCCAGTCGAAAGCTTCGTGCTTCAGGTCGCCCGAACGGCGACCGGCCAGGTACTGCGCTTTGTTGAGCACGAAGCCCAGCGGTCCGACGCACACGAAGTCGGCGTCGAGCAATGCGTCCAGGGCCGCGGCGTCGGCTCGCAGCTCCGCGTCCGCCCAGTGGCGGCCGAGATCAAGAATCTGATCGTGTGACATGTACGCGGCTTGAGTTGACATACCTGCATGCTGACCCAGGCAAGCGCTCGATCGCATGGCGAAAATCGCCCAATTCTCGCGCTGTGTGGCGACGCGCCAGTAACGAATTGCCCCGCAGCTACGTAAGTGCCTGGCGGATGAGCTCCGACCGCGAGCTGACGCCGAGCTTCTGGAAGATGCTGCGCAAGTGGTGGTCTACCGTGCGCGGACTGATGAACAGTTGCGCCGCGACTTCGCGATTGGTGATTCCCTGAGCCACCGCGCTGAGCACCTGCAGCTCCTGTCGCGTCAATTGCTCCAGGCTGCTCGGCTCGCGTTTGCGCGCAGTCTCGCCGGTGGCGCGCAGCTCGCTTCGCGCCCGTTCAGCCCACGGGACTGCCCCCAACCGATCGAAGGCCTCGACGGCATTGCGGAGTGGCTCGCGCGCTTCCACCCGACGCCGTTCGCGGCGCAGATACTCGCCATACAGGAGCGCCGTGCGCGCCTGGTCCAGGGGACGATCGACCGTGGAGTGCGCACGCAGCGCCTCCTGGAAGTCGATGTCCGCCTGGGCTCGCGAAGCCAGCAGCGCCTTCGATCGCATGACGAGCGCTCTGGCCTCCGGAAACGTGCCCTCTTCGATGCTCAGGAGCCGCGCGAGCCACAGGTCAGCCATTTCCAGGCGGCCGGCCCGAACCGCCGCTTCGACCAGGTCGGGAATGACTCCGAGGGCAATCGCTCGATGCGAGCTCCGGCTCAACGTCCAGAGCGCCTCCAGGTGACCGATGGCCTCCTCAGGCCGGCCAATAGCCAGGCACAGCTGGCCGAGCGCGCGGCGCATCAGAGCGACCGTTCCTTGCAGGCCGCGAGCTGATGCTTCGCGGAGGACTTCGTCCGCGAGCTCACGGGCTTCCGCCTCCCGGCCGCGAATGCCTGCCAACTCGGCCAGGACCGCGGCGTGCTGCCACGCCAGATTCGGCTGCCCGGTTTCCAGGGCAAGTGCCCGACCTTCAGCCGTCGATGCCTCGGCCCACGGATACCGGCCGCGATGCAGCTCGTCCAACGCGATCGGCCTGAGCGCCGAAGCTAGCGATCCTGCCGCGCCGAGGGTGCGCGCGCGTGATGCCGCCCTTAGCCAGAGGCGACGTGCCGCGCTCGACTCGCCAACACCAAACGCCAGGCCGGCAACTCGAGTGAGGACATCCAGGTCTTCGAGCTCGTCGGCTGACGCGAGCTCTGCGCGGAACCCGGCCAGATCCCCTGGAGTCGCGGCCGCGTCGATGGCTCGATACCCGGCCACCATGAGTTTCTGGCCCGCGTCGTCCGTCTGCGGCAGTGCCATCAGCAGCGTGCCCGTCTGGCGCACTGCCTCGCCTGCCTGAAAACTGGCTTCGCCGGCCACGGCCAGCACGCGCACGGCCAGGCGCGGGTCGGCCGCGCCCGACTCCGCGACCGCGTCCAGCAGGATGGCGAGGCCGTCGGCCGGCGCCCCAGACCGTAGCTCGATCGAGCCCTGCACATAGCGCGCGCGCAGGCGTACCGAAGGCTCCGCTAACCCGAGTTGCTCGGCTCGCTGCACCAGGCGGCGGGCGCGAAGGGAATCCCCGGCATGCCAGGCAGCCTCCGCGGCCGCGACGATACGACGCACCTTCGCGTGCTCGTACGGGCTGAGTTCGGCGGCGCGCTCCAGCGCGCTGGCAGCCGCGGCATACCCCGAACGCCGCAGGGTGCGCACGGCGGCGCGCTCGAGCTCGGCCGCGATGTCTTCGTCCGGGCCGAGCGCAGCTTCAGCGCGGTGCCAGGCACGCCGATCGGCTTGATCGCCCGGCCCGATCAGCACGTCGGCAAGCGCCAGATGCGCGCTTCGGCGCTCGCCTGGGCTGGCCTTCTGGTAGATGGCCGAGCGCATCAGCGGGTGAGCGAAATCGACGATCTGATTGTCGATCTGGAGTAGCTGCGCCAGCCCGTTCAACAGGGTCGCGTGGACGCCCAGGCGGGCAGCCGCGCTCTCAATCAGCGCCGGCGTGGCACGCCCGGCCACCGCGCACAGCAGCGCCACCAGCCGCGGCTCAGGCTCGAGACGATCGATCGTGCCGGCAAAGACGTGTTCGAGCTCGCTGGGCAGGGGCAGGGGCTCGGGAAGCGGGGCACGGCCCGCGCGCTGGTCTTCCGTGAGGATGCGTGGGAGCACCGTGAGCGCCAGCGGGTTGCCCCTGGCAACGGCGACGAGTGCCTGACGTACCGGCGGCGCGAGTGCGGCCTGCCAGTGCTGGTCGAGCAAGTCAAGAGCGGCCTCGGTCGAGACACCTTCGACCTCGACGATTTGCATGCCGGCGGCGTGCAGGTCGCGACCGGGGCCGCTCCCGACCGAAGCCAGCAGGGCGATTGGCTCAGACTCGACCCGACGTGCGACAAAGCGCACGACCTCCAACGATGCTTCATCGGCCCAGTGCGCGTCGTCGAGAACGCACACGACCGGCTGCTGCCCGGCGAGGTCCGACAACAGGGTCAGGGTGGCAAGTGAGATCAGGAAGCGGTCAGGGGCGCCTCCCCGGTCGAGTCCGAGTGCGACCTGCAGCGCTTGCCGTTGCGGCGCGGGCAGATCACTGGCATGGTGCTGGATTGGATGCAGCAACTGCTGGAGGGCCGCATAGGCAAGATTCGACTCGGCTTGGACCCCAGTGGCCTTGAGCACGCACATGCCGCTGGCGCGAGCGCACGCTTCGCCCAGCAGCGCCGACTTTCCGATGCCGGGCTCGCCACGCAGGACGAGCCCGCCGCCGTGGCCGGCGCGGGCCGACTCGAGGAGTCGGTCGATCGCCGCGAGCTCCGCATCGCGCGACCCCAGCACACCTCAAATGGTAGAGGTGCGCGCGATTTGCGGACCCCACGGCCTGCGCCTGGTCGGCGGGCGGTGCTGCCCGTCGGAGTCAGCTCACGCCCTTGACCAGACCGACCAGGTTGCCATCTGGATCGGTGAACTGCGCCAGCGAAATTGACGTCCCCGGAATCGTCATCGGCGGTGACGCAACCTTGCCACCGAGTTGCGTCGCCCGATCGAGTGCCGCCTGAAGATCCGGCACGTCGACATAGAACGTCGTCCGCACCCGGCCACCGGGGCCCTCGCTGCCGATGCCGCCGCCGAGGCCGGCGCTTGAACTGTTGACCATTGCATAGTTGCCCAACTCGGGCGCCGGCTCACCCAGCGTCCAACCGAACATGTCGGCATAGAACTTCTGCGATTTGCCAGCCTCGCTGCCCATGATCTCGAAATGGATGATGCGGTTGCTCATGCGGTTGGGTTCTCCTCAATCGAAGGTGGTCGTCTCCCGGCGTCGCTGGCATTCACGTCAATAACACAGTCCTCCTCCCAGCCAGCCGTGGGTGCCTGGTCAACAGCCGCAGCGGTAGCGCCGCCATCCACGCCGAGGTGATGACGCCCATCACGAACAGTGGCACCCCGGACCCACCCAGCGCCAGGCTCAGCGCGATGAACGGCACCGGCGCCAGACCGGTGGCCGCGGAGTAGACCGCCCATTGGCGCCAACCCAGTCCGTTGAACCGGCGGGCGAAAACAAAGCAGGCGCCGATCAGCGACGCGAACGCGACCATGAAGCCGATGGTATGCAGCAGCGCGTGCGGGCTCATGTCCGCGGGCATCTCCGAGGGCGCCCCGGGTGGGAAGCCGAGTGCTGGATCCGGCGGGAACAGGCCGGCCACCACCAGGCCCAGGCCGTAGGCGCCGTACAGCCGCGGTCCCCAGGTCGAGGCTCGGCCAGATCGCACCACGCGTCGCAGGCCGACGGCGCAGGCCAGCACCAGCAAGCCGGTGAGCTCGAAGTTGGCCGACTGGATCCAACCCAGATCGCCCAGGGTCAGCATGCTGATCGCGTGGCGCTGGAGGTCAAAGCCGGCGCGGGTGAGGACCTGCGCATAGGACGCACCGATGAACAGTGGCCCGGCGATCAGTCCGGCGCCGAGCAGGGCGGGTGTGAGCGACGGGAGACGGGGTAGCGACAGGCGCAGTGTATTGAGATCGGGCGGCGTACTGACGGGTGTCATTGGCTGAGGTTCCTTACTAGAAAACTACACTGTGTAGTAACACTATACGGTGTAGTATTGGAACTGTCAAGCACGCTGGCCCGGAACACACCCGAAGGACGCCCCCACCCATGCCCGTCGCCGCCCCCGAGCCGAACCGCTCGGCCCGGAAACGCAAACTCATCCTCGCTGCCGCCACCCAGGCCTTCTTGAGCCACGGCTACGACGGCACCAGCATGGACGACGTCGCCGCCCTGGCGGCCGTCTCCAAGCCAACCGTCTACAAGCATTTCGCCGACAAGGAGCGGCTCTTCTACGCGATCGTGTTGGCCACCACCGATCCGATGAGCGAGCTCGTCGGGCTGGTCGCCGAGGCCTTTCCCGATCCTGACGACCTCGAGCGCGACCTGCGCGCCTTCGCCCGCCAGTTCATCCGCGCGTTGATGCAGCCGGACGTGCTCCGGCTGCGGCGGCTGGTCATCGCCAATGCCGAGCGGTTTCCCGAGATGGGCCGTGCCTGGTACGAGCACGGTTTCGAGCGCGCGCTGGTTGCGCTCGCTCGCCAGTTCGAACGCCTGACCGAACAGCGCCTGCTGGCCGCCGACGATCCCGAGATGGCCGCCAACCATTTCGTCGGCCTGCTGCTGTGGATCCCCGTCAACCGAGTCATGTTCACCGGCGCGACCGACGCCACGCCCGACGCCGAGCTGACGCCCTTCGCTGACGCCGCCGTGCGCGTCTTCCTGCGAGCCTATGGCTGCTCGTGAGCAGCATCGGGCACCGCGAGCAGTTCGACCGAGCCGCGTCGGCTACGCGGAGGCCATCGTCGCGGCAAGCAGCAAGGGACACCGGCCCCGCTCGCGCTGGCTACGCCGATGGCGACCTGCGCAGGCGCAGCGGTGCAACATTCGATCGGGCGTTGGCAATACAGGCAGCGACGAGCCCCACACCGCCTGGCACGTCGCTGCACGACTGGAGGTGTTGCCGGTCGATGCGCACGGCCTTCAACTGTTCTGGTCATGTCTGCCCGAAGCCGCCGACGCGATCGACCTCGTCGGCGGCGCGCGCTCTCGCTCTAAAGTCGTGGCCGATTAGTCTTAGAATGCAACACTGACAGCGTGAGTGAAGCCGACCTCGACGCGATCGGGCTGCTCCAGGATCCGGCACGACGGTCCCTCTACACGTACGTGGTCGGGCAGGGCCGCGAGGTGAGCCGCAACGAGGCCGCGGCGGCGGTCGGGCTGCAACGCACGCTGGCCGCGTTCCATCTCGACCGACTCGCCCGGGCTGGGCTGCTGGACGTCGCGTATCGGCGTTTGACGGCGCGGTCCGGGCCGGGCGCGGGCCGGCCGGCAAAGTTGTACCGACGACGACCAGACGCTGAACATGCCGTGTCGCTGCCGCCGCGCGACTACGGGCGCGCGGCCCAGGTCTTCGCCGAGGCAATTGAACGCTGCGGCGCCGAGACAGTGCTGTACGAGGTCGCCCGCGAGCGCGGCGCGGCGGCCGGCCGGGCGCTGGCCGCGGCGTCGGCGGGGCACCGCGTGACCCTGGGCGACCTCGCGCGCCAACTGGCTGAGCGGGGCTACGAACCGTACGCGGATGCGGACGCGGCCTGCGTGCGGCTGCGCAACTGTCCGTTCAACGCGGTGGCGCGGGAGTTCCCGGTGGTCGCGTGCGGCATGAATCTGGCGCTGCTGGACGGGATGGTGTCCGGTGGCGGGCTGGAGGACACGCACGTGGCGCGGCTGGACCCGCAGCCGGGCGGGTGCTGCGTCAGCATCACTTCTAAAACAAATAGTAATTGACATAGAGACGCGGCTGTGCTCTGATACCGGGCATGCGATCTGACGTCGACCGGACGCACCACCTGGCCGTCTTCAACATCGGCCGCCCCACCGCCCCGCTCGATTCCGCCCAGCTGCAAGGCTTCATGGACGGGCTCGACCCGATCAATGCCCTGGCCGAGCGCGCGCCCGGGTTCGTCTGGCGCTATACCGCCGAAGGAACCAACAACGCCACCGCCGCCCGCCCGTTCAACGACGACGTGATTGTCAACTTCGGCGTCTGGGAGTCGCGCGAACGGTTGTGGGACTTCGTCTATCGCAGCGACCACCTCGACTTTCTGCGCCGGCGGCGCGAGTGGTTTCAGCACCTGGCGGAGCCATTCCTGGTGCTCTGGTGGGTCCCGGCTGGCCACATCCCCACGCTCGCCGAGGCGCTCGATCGGCTCGACCACTTACGCCGCGCGGGACCCGGCCCGGCCGCCTTCACGTTTCGGCAGCCGTTTGACCCGCCCGTTGCGCGGTCGCCGTTTGCCGAGCCGTGGATCGATGGCACCCGTGCTGATGAGCCCCAGACCCAGACCCAACCGTTCGACCGGGACACGTACGTCATACGTCAGTCGCTGCACACCAACTTTGAGGGGAACTTCCTGTATCTGTTGTTCGGCGACGATCGGGCGCTGCTCCTGGACACCGGTGCGGGAGGTCTGCGGATTCGTCCCGCGGTCGACGCGGCGATCGCCCACTGGCTTGCCGCGCACGCTCGCACCTCGATTCCGCTGGTCGTGGCGCACTCCCATAGCCACGCCGATCATCGGCGGGGCGATCTGGAGTTTCAACACCGGCCCGACACGACGGTTGTCGGCCTGGAGCCTGCAGACGTCGCGGACGTCTTCGGGATTACCCGCTGGCCGCACACGGTCGCCAGGTTCGATCTGGGCGGGCGCGGTCTGGATATCATTCCGACGCCCGGCCATCAAGCCGCGCACATCATGCTCTTTGACGAGCGCACCGGGCTGCTGCTGTCTGGCGACACGCTCTACCCCGGCCGGCTGTACATTCCGCGCAATTGTTTCGCGGAGTTCCGTGACAGCATCGATCGCGTGGTGAACTTCACGCAAGATCGGCACGTCAGCCACATCCTCGGCTGCCACATCGAAATGACCCGGGAGGCGGGCGTGGACTACGCCAGGGAAGCGGCTGTGCATCCGAACGAACGTGCACTTGAATTGCCCTACACCGCCCTGCTGGAGTTGCGATCCAGTCTCCATGGCATGTGCGACACGGCGGTGCGCGACGTGCATCGCGACTTCGTGATACTTCCGCTACCATAGCGCGCCAAAGGAGGCGCATGGATGACCACACGCTCGGCCGGCCACGTACGGCAGCGACATCGCGTATGGTCCCAGAGCGCCCGGCTGTCTCCCTAGCAGGCTGCTAGCGCCGGCTTCAAGGCACTCCACGGTCACGTGCGCGCGCTGCGCCGTGGTCCGTCACTCGACAACACGTGCGTGAGTCCCTGGAGCATCCATGTCCTCAATGGATCTGCGTCGGCCGGTCTGGCGCAACGCTAATCTCGTTCGATTGCTGGTCGGAGAGACGATCTCCGGGCGTGCTGGGGATCGGCTTGGGCGGCCTGCTCGCCGAGCACGCTGGTCTCCAGGCGGCGATCGGCCTCGGCGTGGTCGGAGGTTTCGGCTCGTTCCTGTGGCTCTGGCGATCGCCCATCGCATCGCTCCGCGATCTCCACGGATTTAGCTCTGCCGACGCTCAGCCTTGTCTATCCTGAAGCCTGTGACGTGGTTAAAGGGAATTGTTGGCGTGGTCTGCGTGCTGCTTGGTCTCGTGTGGATTGGACAGGGCACGAATATCCTGCCCGGTAGTTACATGTCTGGCCAGTCGATGTGGGCCATCATCGGCCTGGTGCTGCTGATCGTTGGCGGCTGGCTCCTGTGGACGCTGGTGCGCGCGCGAGCCTCGGTCGGCTCGACGCGCACTTGATCGGAAGTTTCCTCAGGTCAGGTCAGGCTTCGACTGGCCCGGGCGCCGCGGCCGGCCGGGTCGGGCGGCGACGGAGGCGCCAGATGTACGCGCCCAGCACGACGAACGGGATCAGCCACCACGAGAAGGCCACGCCCACGATCAGGACCTCCGCGAACCCGCGGAGCAGCGCGAGCGACGCCTGCCAGCCGCGCTGCGCGACACGAATCGGATCCCAGGCGCCGCCAGAGAGGGGCGTCGTCGACGCGTCCGCCGGTGGGGGCAGGCGCAACGACAGGGTGATGGTCGCCATATCCGACCGACGCTCGAGGTAGGTCTGGCGACCCTGGATCCGCTGGATCTGGCCGCGCACGTTGGTCAGCTCGCGCTGTAGTGACAGGACGTCCTGAATCTGGGTCGCCCTGTCCATCAGCTTGAGAATCGCGGACTCGCTCGCCTGGAGATTGCGGAGGTTCGAGCCATTGTCGACGTACTCCTCGGTGACGTCCTGGCTGCCGCTGGCTTCGGACGTCACTTTACCGAGCGCGCGCAGATCCGACATCGCCGTGTCGGCGGTATCGCTGCGGACCTGGAGTGTCAGGTCGGCCACCATGCGGTCCTGGTCGTTGACCTTCTCGAGGTGCGTATTTGACGCGCTCACAATGCCGCCGCTGCGCGTGGCGATCTGGCGCGCCTGAGCCAGCGCCTGTTCCATGTCCTGCACTTCGACCGTTAGCTGCGCGGTGCGGATGACCATGCGATCCAGCGACTGGGCGGCGGTGGTATCCGCGACAGCGGCGTCGCTGGTGGTGGTCGACTGGCTGGCCCCACCTGCCCCTGCCGCAGGGGGCGCGCCTGGCGCCGCCATCGCCGCCCGCGCCGCCGGCTGAGCGACCGGGGCTGGCGGCAGCGACGATTTGGCGTTGAGTGCGTCGGCGGGCGCGGTTGGCGCCGGCGCGCTCGGCTCTGGTGTCCTGGCGGTGACGGCGCTACACGCGACCCCGCCGAGCACGACAATCGCTACTCCGAAAGCCGCGAGCCTGGCTCGCGAGCCCCGAATGCTGTTCAGCATCTGCATGGAAAACACCTTCCTGGCCATTGGTCCCTGACCACAGAGACGGTGGGGAGGGTCAGAAGGTTCCAGACCGTACTCAAGCGTCCCAAAGCGCGGTCAGAAGGGCGGTGACGCCATCGCGAGCGCCGTTGCCGGATCCGGTGGGCGCAGTCGGCGTGGAAACTTCGCCCGCGGTCTGGCGCTCGAACAGTGACTGGACGTGATCGGGCAGAAAACGCGTCAGTTGGGCGAAGTGGTGCGCGTCGTCGAGGCCGCGAGGACGTCGATAGAAGCGCAGGGCGAAGTACACGTAGAGGTTGTCGCGGGCGCGGGTGAGCGCCACGTAGAACAGCCGACGCTCTTCTTCGATCGCCTCCTGGTCGCCGGTCGACATATCCGACGGGATCATGCCATCGGCGGCGTGGATGACGTGGACGACGTCCCACTCGCCGCCTTTGGCGGAGTGGACGGTGCTCAAGATCAGGTAGTCCTCGTCCAGGAGTGGCGGACCTGCCAGGTCACTGGTCGACGTCGGCGGGTCGAGGGCCAGCTCGCTGAGGAATCGGCCGCGCGAGGCGTGCGCGCCCGCCACCTGCTCGAGCTGGTCGATATCGTGCAGCCTGGCCTGGGGGCTGCTGTAGCGTTGCTGAAAGATCGGTTCGCAGAAGCGTCGGATGCGGGCGATTTCGGCGGCGGGCGGGAGCGTTCCGCCGGAGGCGAGACAGTCGGCGAAGGTGTCGCGCAAACGCTCGAGCGACTCCCGAGCCGCTTCCGGTACCCTCGGCGGCGACGCGATCAGTCTCACGATTGGACTCACCTGAACTTCTTCCAGATCCGGCTGTGTCAGAGCCATCTGCCGGAGCGAGTCGTCAGGTGCGGGCAACGACCGGCGCGGAGGTGGGCAATCGGGTGAGGTGCGGAGGCCGAGAGTCTGAAGGATAGCGCGGGCGCTGGCCGGACCGATGCCATCCAGCAGCTGCAGGACGCGGAACCAGCTCACTTCGTCGCGCGGGTTTTCGAGCAACCGGAGGACGGCCAGGACGTCTTTGATGTGCGCCGACTCCAGGAACTTGAGTCCGCCAAATTTGACGAAGGGTATGTTGCGGCGAGTGAGCTCCAGCTCGAGCAGATCGCTGTGGTGACCGGTGCGGAACAGGACCACCTGCTGCCGGAGGGGCGTGCCCTGCTCGCGGTGTTCGAGAACCTGCGCGCACACCTGGAGGCTCTGCTCGGATTCGTCAGCGCAGGTCAGCAGGACCGGTCGGGCCCCACCAGAGCGCACCGGCCACAGGTCTTTCGGAAACCGCTCGCGCGCGTGCGCGATGACCGCATTCGAGACGTCGAGGATCGGGCGCGTCGAGCGGTAGTTCTGTTCGAGGGTGACGCGGCGCGCGCCGGGAAATTGTTGCGGAAAATCCAGGATGTTGCGGATAGAAGCGCCCCGAAACGCGTAGATCGCCTGCGCGTCATCGCCCACGACCATCAAATTGCGATTGTTGTGGCGCAGCGTCTGCAGAATCTGCGCCTGCAGCGGGTTGGTGTCTTGATACTCGTCGACCAGGACGTGCTCGAACTGGCCGGACAACTGATCGGCGCTCGGCGTCGCACCCAGCGCACGCCAGAACAGGAGCAGGTCATCGTAGTCGAGCACGTTCTGGGCGCGCTTGCGACGGGTGTACTCGGCGAAGATGGTGCGGATGCCGTCGGCGTCGTCGATACACCAGGGAAAGCTGTTCTCCAGGACCGTGCTGAGGCCCTGGCCGGCGTTGACCATGCGCGAATAGATCGCCACCAGGGTGTCTTTCCTGGGGAACCGACGTTGCTCGCGTTTGTCGCGCGCGGACTGCTGTTCGCTACGGATGAGATCAAGCAGGTCGGCCATATCGGCCTGGTCGAGCACGGTGAAGTCGGGCGCGAGGCCCAACGGGCGCCCATACTGCCGCAGGAGGCGATTGGCAATGGCGTGGAACGTCCCGCCCCAGACCTTTCCGGCGCGCTTGATGTCGACCAGTCGGCCGGCGCGAGACAGCATCTCACGCGCTGCGCGGCGTGAAAACGTGAGCAGCAAGATGCGTTCGGGCGGCACGCCCTGCTCGATCAGGTAGGCGACGCGACAGGCGAGGGTCCACGTTTTGCCGGTGCCGGCGCCGGCGATGACCAGTACCGGCCCGTCGCCGCAGGTGACCGCCTCGAGCTGCGCGGGATTCAACGACTGCTTCCAGTCGGCCACAGAGGCGAACACGTGTTCGAGTATATAACGGCGACTAAGCAGCCTCGATCGCGCGTGCGCCACGGCTGTTGGCCGCGAGTAACCAGCCCGTCAGTTCGCCCGCCGGGACGGGCCGGCTGAAGTAGTAGCCCTGGGCCTGGTCACAACCCAGCCGCGTCAGCAAGTCGCCGGTCGCCGCGTCTTCGACGCCCTCGGCCACGACGCGAAGCCCCAGGTTGTGTGCCAGGTCGATGGTCGAGCGAACGATGATCTGATCGCTGTCGTCGGCCAACATGTCGCAGACAAACGAGCGATCGACCTTCAGGATGTCGACGGCAAGCTGTTTCAGATACGCCAGCGAGGAGTAGCCGGTCCCGAAATCGTCGATCGCGATGCGCAGGCCGAGCGCACGCAGGCGTCTGAGCACCTCTGACGCCCGCGCCGGGTCGGCCATGATGCTGCTTTCGGTGATCTCGACTTCCAGTGCGGCGGGTGCCACGTGCCATCGCTCGAGCAAGCGCGCGACAAGGTCCACGATGCTCGGGTCGAGTAGATTGCGCATCGAGAAGTTCACGGCCACCGGGATCTCGAGCCCGAGCTCCTGCCAGGCCGCGTGCTGGCGGAGCGCGGTCTCCAGGACCCACTCCGTCAGCGGCTGGATGAGCGCGGTCTGCTCGGCAAGCGGGATGAACCGGTCGGGCGACAGGAGGCCATGCTGCGGGTGCGGCCAGCGCGCCAGGGCCTCGACACCCGTCACGACGCGGCGCGAGAGGTCGAGCTTCGGCTGGTAGTGCAGCACCAGCTCGCCCTGTTCAATCGCCTGCCGCAACTGACCGGCGAGGGCGAGCCGATCTGGGCTGTGTAAATCGCGTCGCACGTCGTAGGTGGCGATGCCCTCCAGCGAGGTTTTCGCCAGGTACATCGCCACATCGGCCCGCAACAGCAAGGTTTCGGCCTCCATGCCGTGCTCCGGGCAGAGCGCGATGCCAATGCTCGCGCCGAGTGGCAGGCTGCGGGTCTCGACCACGACCGGTTCATGGAGCGCCAGCACCATCCGCTGGGCAATCCGAACTGCTCCAGGTCCGTCGATGCCGACGATCAACGCGGCGAATTCGTCGCCACCCAGGCGCGCGAGCAGGCCGTCGGTGCCCAGGGCAGTCTGCAGCCGGTTGCCGACCTGCTTCAGCAGCAAGTCGCCATAGTGATGCCCGAACGTGTTGTTGACTTCCTTGAAGCGATCCAGGTCGAGCATGAGCAGCGCCAGCGACGATCCGTCACGGGCACACTCTCCAAGCGCGGTCTGCAGTTCGTCGTACAGCAGAATCCGGTTGGGCAGATCGGTCAGCGGATCGTAGTGCGCCTGGTGAGCCAGCGCCGCCTGGGCCCGCTTTCTGCTGGTCGTGTCGTGGGCAATGATGGCCGTGCCGACCCGCTCGCCCGCGGCGTCGTGGATGGAGCCGAGACTCGCCGAGATGTCGACCAGGGTGCCATCCTTGCGCACGCACTGCGTCTCGAAGTTGTTGAGGTGGTCCCCTTTCACAAGGCGCTCGTGGACTGCCTGCATCTCCGACCTGCGATTCTCGGGTATGACCACCGCCATGGGCCGCCCGAGGATCTCACTGGCGGCATAGCCGAACAGTCGCTCCGCGCCAGCGTTCCAACTCGTCACCTCGCCAGCGGCGGACGTGCTGACGATGGCCTCGTCCGAGGAGGTCACGATGGCCGCCAGACGCGACTGCGACACCTGGGTGCGACGGCGCTCGGCCTGGGTCAACTCGCTGAGTCGCCAGTGGGCCACATGCGCGGCGGAAGCGCCCAGCACGAACGCGGCGTGGATCAGCGCCCACTTCCACGGGTTGACCCAGGCGTCCGAGTGGTCGTACACGGCCCCGGGGAGAAGCACGCCGACCACGCCATGTTCCACGACCACAAAGCCGATCGCGAGCAGAAAGGGCACCCAGTCCTGGTAGAGCGCGATCACCGCGAGCATGACGAAAAAATGGAAGTGGGCCTCAATCGCCCCACCCGCCAGGTGCACCAGCAGCGCCGACGCGGTCAACAGCCCGAAGCTCGCCGCGGCGGAACGGGTGCGCTGGCCGAACCCCTGGTAGTTGGCCGCCACGGCCCACAGCGCGACCGCGGATCCCTCGGCAAGGCTGTGGAGCGGTCCGACGCCGACGAAGAGGCCGAAGGCGACGATCCCCAGCGCGTGGAGCCAGACGAGCCACAGGATGACCCGGTGGCGTGGCCGCCACTCTTCCGGCGGCAGGGCGCGCCCTTCGGGCAGGCCCCACGCCAGATGGCTGAGGCAACGCGCGATGAGGTGCCGCATGGGTGTTGCTCAGGTATCGGCAAGGTGGCGCGCTCTCAACAGTCCGGCACGCGCGGGGCGGACTCCGCGGGGCGGACGTCGCACCTCACCCCCCTGGCCCCCCTCTCCTCCCGAGGAGAGGGGGGGAAGAGACACTCCTACGACGGTAGGCGAACTCGGAGGGTCTTGATTTCGCGGGCGCGCAACTCGAGGGCTACCTCCTGGCGCGGGTCGGGGAGCTCCAGCGGGCGCGGGTTGCGCTCTAAGAGGTCCACCTGATCGACGGCCGTGGGGACCACCCCGAGGGCCAGCCGCGCATTGCGCGTGTCGCCGCCGTCAGCCTCGTACAGCCGCACGATCAACGCTTCTTCGTCCTCTGCCCACTTGGCGGTCTCGACGACAACGCCCGGCTCGCTCGCGTTGGCCAGCGAGAAGCGGGCTGGCAACGGCCCGGCGTGCGCGGCTTCGCGACGCCACAGGAGCGGGCGGCCCAGGCTGTACCCGGCCCGGCGGACGTCGTCCAGTCCGGCCCCGTGCGGTAGCAAGCTGTAGGTGAAGTGGTGCTGGCCGCGGTCGGCGTCGGGGTCCGGATCGATCGCGCCTTTGAGCAGGCTGAGCCACAGGGTGTCATCTCGCACGCTGTAGCCATGCTTGCAGTCGGCCAGCAGCGCCACGCCGTGGTGCGCGTCGGACAGGTCCGCCCAGCGCTGGGCCGGGACTTCAAAGGCGGCCTGTTCCCAGCTGGTGTTCTGGTGCGTCGGGCGGTCGATCGTCCCGAACTGGATCTCGTACGTGGCGCGCCGGTTCCGGATCCCGGTGTGAAACGCGACCTTGAGCAGGGACTGGCGCTCCTGCCAGTCCACGTCGCTCACGAAGTCGATGCGCGGCGAACGGGCGTAGACGCAGAGTCGCTGGACGATGTGCGAGCGTTCTCCGATGCGCCAGTGGAATGCGAGCACGGCGCGTTCGGGGCCGGTCTCGAGGACGCTCGCGCTCACCAGCGTGTCCACGTCGGTGGACTTGGCGTAGAAGTAAGCGTCGATGTCCCAGGCGTCGAAATTGAGGGGCTTGTCTTCGAAGACCACCAGGCGATTGCCGACCTGGCCGGTCGGCACCACCTCGCGCGCGTTCTGCTTGTCCCAGAGGCGCGAGATGCGGCCGCGCTCGTCGAGCTCGATGCGCCAGAAGGGGCTTTCCACCTCACGAGTGGAGGCGCGCAGCCCCTGGGCGCGGGGCGGGGTCCCCGCCTCGCTGCGCTCGCTCGTTTGCGGCGAAGAGCCACCGGGGGTGGGTGGGGGTACGTCAGCGGAGCGCGTGCCCGCGTCTGGCGGAGCGATGCGGAAAGCCTGATAGCCGTTGGCGGGCACGCCATCGACGTACAGCAGCTGGCCGCCCTCGGCGGTGGTCTGTGTCGGCAGTGGATTGCCGGCGGAGTCGACGGGCTGGACGCGGCCGAGTTCAACTGGCAGTTCCAGGTAGTCAGCCGACGGAAACGGCGCGGGGTTGAAAACGACCAGCGCGTCGCCATCCAGGTTGATGCCGCCCGCGAGTTGCTGCAGCGCCGTATCGAGGACGGTCTGGCCGAGGACGGCCAGTTGCTGATAGTCGGCTTCGGCGTCGACGTAGACCGACGAGATGGCCGAGCCCGGCAAGATGTCGTGGAACTGGTTGGTCAGGATCAACCGCCAGCCCGCTTCGAGGTTGTGCCGCGGGTACGGGGCCCCGAGCAGGGCGCGCGCACTGGCGGCGTACAGCTCCGCGGCGTGGTAGAGGCGCTGGGAGAGCGCATTCCGCAGCTTTTGCCGCGCCTGACCGGTGTACGTCCCACGGTGGTATTCGAGATACAGCTCGCCATCCCACACGGGCACGTCGCTCCTGGAGGACAGCTCCGCCTCGAGACGCTCGAAGAAATCACGCGCTCGGCCCATCTCGACGCGTGGAAAGCCCGGCAGATCCTTCAGGCGGCGACCGGCTTCGATCATCTCGATGGTCGGGCCGCCACCCCCGTCGCCAAAGCCGAACGCGACCAGCAACTCCTTCTGCAACTGCCGGTCCTGGAAGCGCCGCCACGCGCCGCGGGCGATGCTCGGCAGCAGGGTGCCGTTGTAAGTGGTGTGTTCGCCCGGCCAGAGCGACGGCGTGCACAAGAAGTGGGCCAGCACGTCGTTCCCGTCCGGTCCGCGCCAGCGGAAGGTGTCGTGGGGGATTCGATTGGTCTGGCTCCAGCTGAGCTTGTGGGTGACGAAATAGGGCAGGCCGGCCGCGGCCATCAACGTGGGCAGCGCCCAGGTGAAGCCAAAACAGTCCGGCAGCCAGACAACTTTCGTCTCGACGCCAAACTCGTGTTCGAAATACCGGGTGCCGATCAGCATCTGCCGCGCGAGCGACTCGCCGTCCGGCAGGTTGCAGTCCGGTTCGACCCACATGCCGCCGACCGTCTCCCAGCGACCCTCGCGGACGCGTTCGCGGATGCCTGCGAACGTCTCGGGAAACCGCTCTTTGACCATCTCGTACTGGAGCGGCGTGGACGCCAGGAAGCGATACTCCGGGTAGCGCTCCATCAGCCGCAGGGCGGTACTCCAGGTGCGGCCAGCTTTTTCGCGTGTCTGGGAGATGGGCCACAGCCAGGCGCAGTCGATGTGCGCGTGGCCGGCGGCGATCATGGTCGGTTCGTAGTCGGCCGTTCGGAGCTGACCGAGCCCGGCTTCGACGAGCTGGTGGGCGCAGGCCAGACTCTGCCGAAAGGCAGCGCTACCAGGGCAGCTCCAGTCGATGGCCACCAACGCCGATTCGGCCAGGTGTTCGAGGTCCGGTCGCGCCGGATGATCCTTCTCGAGCGTCTTGAGCGCGTCGACGAGCACCCGCAGGTCGTGGTGGAGCTGAGTCGCGCCCGGGTCCATGCGCACCAGCCGAAAGACCGGGTTCGGCTGCCACTCCATGTCGGCAAAGCCCGTCCATACGTTGGCCGCGAACTGGTAGTCCGGACCGGCGGGCAGGTGGATCCGCCGGTGGTACTGATCGATCCCGTGATAGGGTACACCGTCGAGGTACAGCATGCCCTGCATCCGCTGGAGCTCGCGGCCAATGCGGACGCCAGGTTCCATCGGGTGGGTCCCGAAGCGCTGCGCCACCAGTGCGGTGTCCTCGACTGGCCATCCGTCTGGACGCCGGAGTCGAAACCGCAACCAGACGGTGGTATCGACCGGTTCGCGCCAATCGCCACCGGCCGCCAGAATCGGCGCACGGGTGTCGTCGTACTCGGCCGATCGCGCGGCGGCGGAGTCTGCCCGAATGATGCGGACTTCCGCCGGCTCGCCGTGCTCCGCTTCGATCCACCGGCCGATTTCGAGAACCCGTCGATCTAGTTGTTCGACCAAGAGCTCCATGCGATCTCGCGCTCCAACAAGTTTATTTTTGAGCGGGGTCGTGCCCGCTCAGGTGTGCGCCACACGACTCGCGCACGATCACGTCAGATGGGATGACCACGACCCGGCGCTGCTCGGACGCTCGGCCGTTGATGCGCTCCATCAACAACTGGGCGGCGATGGCGCCGAACGTCTCGGGCGCCTGCGGCATCACCGTCAGAAATGGCCACAGGACGGCGACGTGCTCGATGTCGTCGAAGGCGACGAGTGCGATATCCCTGGGCACCGCGAGCCCGTGTTCGCGAATCGCTTTCACGGCGCCCACCGCCGTCAGGTTGTTTGTCGCGAAGACGGCCGTCGGGCGGTCGTCGAGGCCAAGAAAGGCTTGCATCGCCTGGTAACCGCCGGCCAGGTCGACGGTCGTCTCAAATAGAAGTTGCGGCTCGAAAGGAATCCCGGCCGTCGCCAGCGCATCCTGATAGCCACGCCGGCGGTCGCGGGCGGTCGAGACGGCGAGGGTTTCGGCGATGATCGCGATGCGTCGGTGGCCCAGCGAGATGAGATGCTCGACGAGGCGGCGCGCGCCGCCGACGCTGTCGCCCTGGACGACGTCGCACGCGATGCCGCTCACGGTGCGGTCGACGAGCACGAACGGAATGCGGTGGTGCTCGAGCCGCAAGAGGTGCGCGCGCGACTCGTCGCCGACTGGGGCGATGAGCAGCCCCTCGACGCGCTGCCGCAGCATGTCGGCGATGTACTCACCCTCGTACGCGAGGTTGCTCTCGGAGTTGCACACGAAGACCCGGAACCCGGCCCGCCGCGCGATGCTCTCGGCGCCCCGCACCACGGGCGCGTAGAACGGGTTGCCCACGTCGGGAACCATCAGGCCGACGACGCCGGTCTTTCGGGACGTCAAGGCCCGCGCCAGGCCATTCGGCACGTAGCCGACCGTGGCGATGACCCGCTCGACGGCCAGCCGCGTCTCGGGGCGCACGCGGCCGCTGCCATTGACGACCCGCGAGACCGTCATCGGCGAGACGCCGGCGCGCTTGGCGACTTCGCGGACCGTGGCCGTCACGGGACCATCTGCTGCCACGCGGCGTGGTACGCGTAACACATCGCAGTTGGCAGGTTACTCAACCGCGCGCGTCGGTGTGGCCAGACCACTACGCTGCTCGGACTTGACACGCCCAGACACCCAATGGTATCGGTATCACTCGCCTGACGGGGTCGTGCGGCACGGTGCGGGCGACAGCTACACAAGGGCGGAGGGGGCCGGATCGTTTGGTGGTTCCAAAGGCAGGCGTCGAGGTTCTGAGCGGCAGCCAGGAGCCACCCGAAGCGTTTGGCGCTGCCCGCCCACTGCTTGAGATCCGCCATGCCACCAAGGTGTATGGCGGTGGGTTCCTGCAAGGCGGTGATCAGACCATCGCCCTGCGCGACCTCAGCCTGAGCATCGCGCAGTCGCCGGCCACGATTACCACCATCGCCGGCGAGAGTGGCAGTGGCAAGACAACCCTGGCGCACACGATTCTGGCCTTCCTCGCACTCACGTCCGGCCAGATCCTGTATCGCGGCATGGACGTCTCGAAACTGGATCACCGACAGCTGGTCACGTACCGGCGCGAAGTCCAGGCCATCTTCCAGGACCCGTATGAGGTGTACAACCCGTTCTATAAGGTCAAGCACGTCTTCGATCTGGTGATCCGCCGCTTCAAGCTGGCCGCGGACCGCGCGCGGGCCCGCCAGATGATCGAAGACGCGTTGCGCGTGGTCGGGTTGCGCGGCGACGAGGTGCTGGACAAGTACCCGCATCAGTTGAGCGGCGGCCAACGTCAGCGCATCATGATCGCGCGCGCATTTGTGTTGAAGCCGCGGCTGATCGTCGCCGACGAGCCGGTGTCGATGGTCGACGCGTCGTTGCGCGCGATGATCCTCGACATCATGCTGCACATGCGCGACGACTTCGGCATTTCCTTCCTGTACATCACGCACGATCTCAGCACCGCCTATCAGATCAGCGATCAGACGTACATCCTGTATCAGGGCGCGATCGCCGAAAAAGGCGTGACCACCTCGGTGATCGAGCAGCCACGCCATCCGTATGTGCAACTGCTGCTGGGCTCGATCCCGGTGCCTGATCCATCTCAGCGCTGGCAGACCAACTTGCTGATCCCGTCCGAGCTCGAGCAGCGGCGCGAGGCGCGCGACGGATGCGCCTTCTACTCGCGCTGTCCGTTCCACATGGACCGCTGCCGTGAAACGCCACCGCCGCTGTACGACCTCGACGCGCAGGGTCACCAGTGCGCTTGCTATCTGTGCGAAGACGGAAAGAAAGGAGACGCAAGTCGCGAGTTCGGGGAATTCGATAGTGGGACACACGCTAAGGAAGAGGATTCAAGTACGTATGCTTAGAGGAGCCAAGTTCCTGAGCCGGAGTGCGCTGGCCGCGACCTTCTTACTGATGGCTGCACCTGCCAACATCGCACCCGCCGCGCCGTCCGCCGTCGACGCCGTCGATCGCACCAAGACTTTGATCCTGGACATGGACTCGGGCCGCAACCTGACCCCTGACGTGTGGAACCCGTATGTCCCCAGTGCCCAGCGGTCGCAGGGACTCCACCAGGCGATGATGGAGCCGCTGTTCATCCTCAACTACGAAACCGGCGTGATCCAGCCGTGGATCGGCGACAGCATGACGCCCAATGCCACGTTGGACCAGTGGACCCTCAAGATCCACCCGGGGGTGACCTGGAGCGACGGCGTGCCGTTCACAGCGGACGACGTGGTGTTCAGCATCAATATGCTGCTCGCCCACGCGCCTGACCTGGTGGACTCGGCCAACATGAAGGAGTGGGTCAAAGACGTCAGCAAGACTGACGACCAGACCGTCGTCTTCAACCTCAACAAGCCGAACCCCCGCTTCCAGCTCGACTACTTCTCCGTACGCATCTGGGGCAGCGTCGCGATTGTCCCCAAGCACATCTGGGAAGGCCAGGACCCGCTGACCTTCAAGAACTACGATCCGGCCAAGGGCTGGCCCGTCTTCACCGGCGCGTACAAACTTGCGAGCATCAGCCCGACCGAGTTCACCTACCTGCGCGACGATAACTGGTGGGGCGCCAAGACTGGCTTCGCCCACCTGCCTGAGCCCCAGAAGCTCATCTGGACCTGGGCCGGCCCGGAGGAGACCCGCGCCGCGCTCATGGCCGACGGCCAGCTCGACAGCTTGATGGACATCACGCTGGGCACGTTCAAGGCTATCCAGGCCCGCAACCCCAACGTTATCGCCTGGTACCCGCAACTGCCCTACGCGTGGCTCGACCCGTGCGCTCGGAACCTGGAGTTCAACACCACCGTTGCGCCCTGGGACAACAAGGACATGCGCTGGGCCGTCAACTACGCCATCGACCGTAACCAGATCGTCAACGTGGCGTACGAGGGCACGACATTGCCGTCGAGGTTCTTCTTCCCGGCGTACGGACCGTTGAACACCCTGGTCGATGCGGCGGACGCCGCCGGGCTGTACACCAAGTACCCGCTCATGACGCATGATCCGGATATGGCCAAGCAGCTGATCGAAGCCAATGGGTACACCATGGGCTCCGACGGCTACTACCAGAAGGACGGCCAGCAACTGGGCATGACCATCACCACGAGCGACTCGGCCACCGAGCATCAGCGCATCATCCAGGTGGAGGTCGAAGAGCTCCAGGCGGTCGGCATCAACGCCGTCCAGAAGAACGAGGCGGAAGCGGTCTGGGGTGACAACCGCGACTTTGGCCGATTCGAGGCCCGCCAGGCGTGGGACAACTGCGGCTCCGTCAACGAGCCGTGGAACTCGATGGACTCGCTCAACCAGAAGTGGGTGGTGCCGGTCGGCACGCGCTCCAGCCGGAATCCATGGCGCTGGTCGAATGCCGAGTACAGCGCGATCGTCGACAAGATGGGCACGCTGCCGCTGGGCGATCCTCAGATCCAGCCGCTCTTCCTCCAGGCCGCGGACATCTACCTGTCCGAGCTGCCGACGATCCCGATCACCCAGGCCAAGAAGCTCATCCCGTTCGATACCACCCACTGGACCGGGTGGCCGACGCACGACAACGACTACATCCAGGCCACCACGTGGTGGCAAATGACGCCGGTGATCCTGCAGAACCTGCACTCAACCGGTAAGTAGGGTTCGCAGACGCTATGTGTCATCCTGAGGCTGGTTTGTCTGGTTTTCAGGATGACACGCGCCGCGAACTCATACGGGTCGGGGGAGCCTGCGGCCCGTGTTCGTCTATCGGAAGTAGGAGTGCCGCGTGCGGGGATTGACTCGACAGTACGTGATCCGCCGGCTGGGCATGTGGGTGCTGACGATCTGGCTCGGCTCGACGATCATTTTCGCGATCCCCCGCCTGGTGCCGGGTGACCCGGTGTCGGCGATGGTCAGCCGGATGTCCCAGTCGGCGGGACGGGTCGAAAACAGCGCCGAGATGATCAATGCATGGCGCGTCCGGTTCGGACTCGACGCGCCGGTACCTATCCAGTATTTGCGCTTCTTGAAGAACTCGATCACCTTCGACCTGGGCTACTCGCTGGGCCAGTTCCCCGAAACGGTCAGCGAAATGGTGGCTGCCGCGGTGCCGTGGACCATGGGGCTGCTCGCGATGGCCACGATCATTTCGTTTGTCCTCGGCAACCTGATCGGCGCGCTCATGGCCTGGGCGCCGACGCCGCGGTGGCTGCGCCGACTGTTGCCGCTCAGCCTGACGTTCACCTCGATTCCGTATTTCATGCTGGCCATCTTGCTCATTTACACCTTTGGCTTCGGCCTGCGCGTGTTGCCCACTTCCGGCGGCTACGGCCGCGATCTGGACCTCAGTTGGAACTGGGACTTCATGCTGAGCATCGCGCAGCACGCGATCCTGCCGGCCCTGTCGATCGTGATCGCCTCGATGGGCTACTGGGCGCTCGGGATGCGCGGCATGATGATCACCAACGCCGGCGAGGATTACATCATTCTGGGCCGTGCCAAAGGTCTGTCCCCCACGCGCCTGTTCCTGCGCTACGCGGTCCGCAATGCGGTGCTCCCCCAGGTGACCGCCCTGGCGCTGACGTTAGGTAGCATCGTCGGTGGCGCGGTGCTCGTGGAATACTTGTTTGCGTACCCCGGCATGGGCTACCTGCTGTACGAGGGCATCGTGACCAACGACTACGCTCTCATCCAGGGCATCGTCTTCATTTTGATCCTGACCACCGCGACGGCGGTGCTGATTATCGACCTGATCTATCCGCTCATCGATCCGCGGATCAGCTACCAGCAGCGCTGAGGTGGCATGGCAACGATTACCGTTCCCGAGTCGCTGACCGCTCCGGCCGGCGTCAATCGTTGGGACTCGCCCTGGCTCAACCGCAAGTTCGTGACCGGTCTCGTGATGGTGCTGGCGGTCCTGTTTATGGGCCTGATCGGCGGACGGTTCTGGAGTGAGCGACTGGCGCTGGTCGCCTCGTCGCCGCTCAACCTGCCACCGGCCTGGGTCAAAGATCCGCAGTTCATCGGGGCAACCCTCGCGCACCCACTGGGCACCGAAAGCAATGGCCGCGACATCCTCGCGGTGATCATCACCGGCGCACCGCGCTCGTTTCAGGTGGGCCTGATTGCCGCGGGCATCGGGATACTCGTCGGCATCGTGCTCGGTTTCACCGCGGGCTTTATGGGTGGCTGGGTCGACAACGTCATCCGCACCCTGGCCGACTCGGTGATCACCATTCCGACACTGGCGCTGCTGATCGTGGTGTCGTCGTACGTCCGGGTCGTCGACATCAACAGCATGGCGCTGATCCTGGCATTATTCGCGTGGGCCGGTCCGACGCGCCTGATCCGCTCGCAAGTCCTGTCGATGCGCGAACGGGGCTATGTCCGCATGGCCCGGCTCTCGGGGGTGCCGACGTTCGACATCATGTTCCGCGAGATGCTGCCCAATATGATGCCGTACCTGGCTTCGAGCCTGGCGGGCAACGTGGCCGGTGCGATCCTGGCGGCGACCAGCCTGGAGGCACTGGGACTCGGACCGGCGCGCATTCCCACGCTGGGCATGACGATCTTCTACGCGATCAGTTCGTCGGCCGTCATCCGCGGCATGTGGTGGTGGTGGGGCTTTCCCATCCTGATTCTGATCGTGATTTTCAGTGGCCTGTTTTTGATGGCCATCGGTCTGGACGAGATTGCCAATCCGCGGCTGAGGGGAGTCCAGGCGCAGGCATGACCACGCCCGAAACGCTGCGCGCCGGTGCAGGCGTCCAACCGGCCGGGACACCGCCAGGCCCGGTGCTCGAGGTCCGCGACCTGCGCGTGCACTACGCCACCCACGGGGGTGACGTCATCGCGGTCAATGGCGTCTCGTTCGACGTCCAGCAGGGTGAGATCCTCGGCCTGGTTGGCGAGTCTGGCTGCGGGAAGAGCACCGTCGCCATGTCCATTCTGCGTCTCGTGCAGCCGCCCGGACGCATCGTCAGCGGGCACGTCATGCTGAACGGCACCGACCTGCTCGGACTCAGCCAGCCGGAGTTGAACCGGGTCCGCTGGCGGGATATCGCCCTGATCCCGCAAGGCGCGATGAACTCGCTCAACCCGGTGATGCGCGTCAAGGAACAGATCGCCGACGCCATCGAGGCCCACGAAGGCAAGCAGCCTGCCAGAGCGCTGCGCGAGCGGATTCTGGATATTCTGGGCACCGTCGGCCTGCAGAGCCGGGTGTACGACCTGTTTCCACACGAGTTGAGCGGCGGCATGAAGCAACGCGTCTGCATCGCCATGGCCATCGCCCTCAACCCATCGCTGATCATCGCCGACGAGCCCACCAGCGCCCTGGACGTGGTGGTCCAGCGGGTCGTGGCGCAAACGCTCCTGGACGTCAAAAAGCGCCTCAATGTCTCGATGATCTTGATCGGCCACGACATGGGCCTGCAGGCCCAACTGGTCGATCGGATCGCCGTCATGTACGCGGGCAATATCGCCGAGATCACACCAGTACAGGCGGCGTTTGATGGACCGCTGCACCCGTATACGCAACTGCTGATCGCGTCGATACCGTCGATCAAAGCCCGCAAGGCGCTGCACGTCACCGAAGGACTGACCCACGACCTGCGCCGACCGCCGCCGGGCTGCGTGTTCTCGTTGCGGTGTCCGCAGGTGGCTGACGAGTGCCGGGCCGTGGTGCCCTTGATGCGCGAGATGCGGCCGGGCCAGCGGGTGGCGTGTCATCGCTGCGAGCTCTGGATGTAGCTTCCGCGGCAGTACGCATGGCTCGACGCAAATCAACCTCCGGCTCTACCTGAAACGCGTGCGGGCTCGATACAGTGCGCGGCCATGCTGGCGTGGTTGCTGCTTGTGTCCGCCCTGACATTGGGGCCAGGCGACGCGCACGTGCTGAACGTGCCCTACCGCAGCCAGCTCGACGGCTCGGCGTACGCGCTCTCCAACTGTGGGCCGGCGTCGCTGTCGATGGTGCTGGCTTTCTACGGCATCGACGCCGCGCTCGGGGACCTCCGCGTGCGCGCGATGCAGGCGCAGCACTCGTGGATTGACGACGACGGCGGCTACTCGGACGACTATGGTGTCTTCGTCTACAACCTCGCCAGCGTGGCGGACGGCATGGGACTGCGGTCGACAGGGCTGTGGACTCGCGAAGGCGCGCGCGTGGACAGCCTCCACGAATGGGAGCCGGCCGACTTGCGGCAGGAGATCGACGCCGACCATCCGATGATCGTCGAGGTCACGTATCGCGCGTTGCCCAGCCACGCCGGATCGCGCGCACTGGACGATCACTACATCGTGGTCCACGGCACGCTCGGAACCGACTTCGTGTACAGCGATCCGCTCGGCTTCGGCGGCGGCGGACCAGACGAGGTCATCTCCGAGCGCGACCTGGCCTTCGCGATGGGTGAGGCGTCAACACCGCGCGCCGGCTTCGCGGTCCGCCCCGCGTAGCGGACTTCCCGTAGCGGACTTCGCGTAGCGGACTTCGCGTAGCGGACTTCGCGTAGCGGACTTCCCGTAGCGGACTTCGCGTAGCGGACTTCGCGTAGCGGACTTCCCGTAGCGGACTTCCCGTAGCGGACTTCCCGTAGCGGACTTCGCGTAGCGGACTTCCCGTAGCGGACTTCGCACTCACCCCCTGCCCCATCTCCTCCCGAGGAGAGGGGGAAAGTTTCCGCTTCTTCCCAACGGGAGCGAGCGCAGCGATGCGGGCAGCGCGAATCTAATCGAGGAGGGGGCAAGAGATCACCGTCAGTGCGCCCCGCGCGGGAGCGAGCGCAGCGATGCGGGCGGCGCGGATCTCCGCTCGAGGAGGGGGCAAGAGATCACCGTCAGTGCGCCCCGCGCGGGAGCGAGCGCAGCGATGCGGGCGGCGGCGGCGCCGGGCGCTGCTCAGGTGGCGGGCGTGAGCCGCACGACTGGGATCTCGCGATCGGTCTTGGTTTCGTAGCTGGCGTACGCTGGCACTTGCGCGATGACGCGCTGCCAGGCCCGGGTGCGCGCTTCGCCTTTGAGCGTTTCGGGCGTCACCTTGACTTTCTGGTTACCGATCTCGACCCCGACCTGGTCCGGGTGCCTGGCCAGGTTGTACATCCAGGCGGGATGTTTGGCGGCGCCACCGGCGGAGCCGATGATGATCCAGCCGTTGCCACCGTCAGAGAAATAGCCGAGCGTCGCGCGCCGCGGTTCGCCCGAGCGTGCGCCGACGGTCATCAGCATGAGGACCCGCCCACCGTTGAAGTCGCGGTTGCGAAAAATGCGAAAGATCAAACCGTTCATGACCCGCATCAGCGGCGCCGGCATGGGAAAAGAGCCGCCGCGCGTCCCGCTGGGAGGGACTTCAACACTCACATGTGGCAGCATACACGCATGTTGAGGACCATCAGATGTTGATGCCCCCATCACTTCAGGTAGGTGACGGTCTGCTGCTGGTCGATCCGCAGAACGACTTCTGCCCAGGCGGTTCGCTGCCGGTGGCCGACGGCGACGCGGTCATGCCCGTGCTGAACGCCTGGGTGGCGACCGCCGAACGCTCCGGTGCGCCCATTTTCGTCTCGCGCGACTGGCACCCCGCGCGGACCACGCACTTCAAGGACTTCGGCGGGGTCTGGCCCCCGCACTGCGTGATGGGCACCCCCGGCGCCGAGTTCCACCCGGATCTACGGTTGCCTCCAGATGCGGTCGTGGTCTCGAAAGGGATGGGCGAAGCCGAAGATGCATACTCGGCGTTTCAGGCGCGAGACGCCGCGGGAGTCCCACTCGGAACACTGCTCCACCAGCGTGGCGTACGCCACCTGTACGTCATGGGCCTGGCAACCGACTACTGCGTCAAGGCGAGCGCACTCGATGGTCTGAGTGGCGCCTTCGTGGTCACCCTCGTGCGCGACGGCGTGCGGGCCGTCAACCTCCAACCGCGGGACGGCGACCGGGCACTGGACGAGCTGCGCGCGGCGGGCGCGCACGAATATCCGGAGGCGGTACGTCGACGGTGATCAGGAACCTCACCGGCTCGACACTCACCGCGGGCTGCTGGCCGGGTGCGGCGGTCGTCGCGATCTCGGAGCAGGTTCAGCCGCGAGTGGCCGGCCGCCGACGCCATCCTGGGCAACATGTTGACGCGAGCGACGCACGACCTGCCGCGCGGCCCGTAGCTGGTGTACGCCGCCGGGCGGTGCGCGCTTGCGCGAGGCACTGGATGCCCACCTCAACCACTCCGAGTTAGCTACGGGGGCGGACTCGCGGCGTCGAACTGGGCGGCGGCAACCGCGGGCGGGAGGCGGCCGCGGTCCAGCTGGCGGCTGGGGATGGCGAAGGCGTACTCCACCAGGAGTTTGTCCAGCGCGGCGGCCTCGCGCAGGTAGTGCTCGCGAGCGTGCGCGCGATTCTCTCGCCAACCGGGACGCGAGCGCTGCAGGGCGGCGGCGGCATACCGGAGCCGCTCCAAGCTCAATTCAGCGGCCTCGATTTCACGCCCCAGCGAGATCCAGGCCAGCGTCTCGCCGGCTTGCCGCAGGACGTGGTGCGCCAGCGCCCAATCGCCCTCCCACGGTTCCGGCGGCAGCGGCTTGCCCTGCCCGGGCAGATTGTCGAAGTCGCCGCGCTCCTGCGCCTCGCGGATCTGCTTGTCGACGCCGCTTTCCCACTGCGCCAGCTGTCTGACCGGACCGCGCGGCGGGCGCGGCGGTAGGTCTTCCGGACGAATCAGCCAACCTCCGCCTGGATAGCATCGCCGAGCACTTCGATCAGCCGGCTGAGTTGCGGCTCGGTGCTGATAAGCGGCGGCGCCATGACAATCGTATTGTTCAGCCGACGCGGGAGCACCCCGTCCTTGGCACAGCGCGCGACGATCCGTCCGGTCTTTGCCGAAGCGTTCTCGTAATACGCGCTGCCGGTGGCAGCCGGATCGACCATCTCGACCGCGGCCATCATCCCCAGGCCGCGCACCTCGCCGACGCCCGGCAAAGACCCGAGCTGCTGCCGTAGCTGGCCCTGGAACCACGCACCCACCTGCGCGGCGCGCTCGACCAGTCCTTCGCGCTCGATGATCGCCAGATTCGCCACCCCAACCGCGCAGCACACCGGGTGACCCGAGTACGTCGCGGCGTGCATGAATTTCAAATCGAGCGGCGCTTCATTGATGGCGTTCTGAATCTGGCGGCTGACCATGATGCCGCCCAGCGGAAGGTAGCCACTGGTGACGCCTTTGGCAAAGCTCACAATGTCGGGCTGCACGTTCCAGTGCTCGAGTGCAAACCACTTGCCCGTCCGACCAAAACCGGTGATGACTTCGTCCGCGATCAGCAGCACCTGGTGTCGATCGGCGATCTGCCGCAGCTTTGGCCAGTAGTCGTCAGGTGGAACGATCACCCCGCCCGCGCCCTGGACTGGCTCAGCAATGATCGCGGCCACGGTTTCGGGATCCTGCTCGAGCAGGGTCTTTTCGAGCTCGGCGGCATAATCATGCGCACCCGGATTGGTGCATGGTCGGGTGCCGCCCACCTCGAGCTCACACCGAAAGCGGTACGGTCCCATCGCTTGCACGAAGTTCGGCACCAGCGGGGCGAACATCTTGTGATACGCGGGCAGGCCTGTCGCACTCGCGGCCGCCATGGTCACGCCGTGGTACCCCCAGCGGCGCGAGATGATCTTCACTTTGTCTGGCTTGTCCTGGAGTTTCCAGAAGAAGCGCGCCGTCTTGAAGGCCGATTCGTTGGACTCGGCGCCAGCCGTCGTGAAGTACACCCCGCCGAGGTTGGGGTAGGCAATCTCGATCAACTTTTCGGCCAGTCGTGCCGACGGCACGTTCACAAAGCCGACATAGTTGTTGTAGAAGGCCAGGGTCGACATTTGCTCGGCCGCGACCTGGGCGAGATCGGTCCGGCCATGACCGACGTGGACGTTCCACAGCCCGGACAGCGCGTCGAAGTACCGCTTGCCGCTGGCGTCGATGATCTCCGGCCCCTCGCCACGGACCGCCACGAGCGGTTTCGCGTGATCGGCCGGGTGGGACAGCGGATGAATCATGTGGTCCCGGTCGATCCGCAACACTTGATCGACGTCGATGTCGCGAGTTGAAGCCGGAGTCGGAGCCTGGACCATTGGGCGTACCTCTTTAGCGCGTGTGAATGACTTCCGACGGCAGTTTACCAGCCATCTCGACCAACTCCGCGGCACTCGGCGTGGTTAACGGAACTCGACAACAGAACTCGACCCAAACACGACCGCCCGAGTCATGTGGCACACTTGACGCCAGAAACGACGCCCCCGTTCAATGCCGGGGGGACTGGCCATTTTAGGGAGGGGACCCATTTTGTGAACGTACGTACTCATCGGACGAAGTTCTTAACGGGCATTGCCGCGACGTGCTTGGCACTTACAAGCAGTATCGGCCCAAGTTTTGCGCAGTCGGGACCGGTGCTGGGCTCATGGCTCGCTGGGCCAGACGGCAAGGGGTCAAGCACGATTGTTGGTCGGATTGAGACGCCGCGAACGCGGGCGACGGTCAACAACGCATCGAACCTGCTGGTCAGTGGCTGGGCGGCTGACACCACCGCTTCGGGGTGGGCCGGCATTGACGGCGTCGAGGTGTGGAGTGGCGCCAGCGACAAGAGCGGCAGCACCAAGCTGGCGACAGGCATTGTGGCGTTGGGGCGCTCGGACGTCGGCGACTCGCTGGGCAGCACGTACACCAACTCCGGGTTCACCGCGGTCGTGCCGAGTGGGGCCCTGCAAGCTCTGAAGGGCGCACAAACGCTGTTCGTCTACCTGCACACGCCTGGCAAGGGCACCTGGTACCGGACCGCGCCAATCAATGTCGTGTCGACGGTCGGCGTCAACTCGGCGACGGGCGTCCCGCTGGCGTTCCCGAATGATCCGATGGTAATGATTGCCAGGCCACAGGAAGGCATGGCCATCACGCAGAAGCAGCGGAACAGCAAGTTCAACTTCTCCGGGTTCGCGCTGGATCGCAATCCAATTACCGACCCGAACATCCAGCTCTCAGGTCCTGGCTGCAGCGCCTGTGTGGGCGCGGGCGGCGCCATCGGCACCGGGTCTCGCGGCGCCGGCATCGCGAATATCACCGCCTACATCGATACCCCACCCGCCAAGGGTGACAATACGATCTTTGGCAATTTCGGGACGCCGTGCGCGGCGTGTGTGCAAAACGTCAACATTCTGGTCTCGAGCCTCGGCTCACTGAATCGCTCTGGCGTACCGCAAGGATCGATCATCACCCGCCAGTACGGCAGCCAGTTCGACTTCAGCGGTTGGGTCATCTCGATCAATCCGACGCTCCTGGCGCCGGGCCCGCACACGCTGTACGTGACCGCCACCTCGTCGGTCACGGGTTCGCTGAATGCGGCCAATCAGTTCGTCGGGAAGCAGACGACTGCGAGCGTCGACTTCAACATCCTGGACCTCAACCACCAGAACATCGAGCCGGACCCGCTGATCTGCAAAGGCCCGTCGATAGCAGCTGGGGTATCGGCCCCCTGCTAGCGGAAGCTAGCTCTTAGCGCTCCGCAGTCCCAGATCCGCCTCCTGCTCGGTGCAGGAGGCGGATCTCCGCGTCTACGGGGTAACGACGCCCCCGTCCTGCTCCAGAAACCAGTCGATCAATCGACGGGCGATGCTCAGCTTACCCGGCAGGTGCGGCAGCGCGCCGTGGCGTGAATACCAC
>DATGER010000208.1:0-68205 GCA_035309865.1 Chloroflexota bacterium | reverse complement strand
CGCAGCATGCGCGGCGACCAGCTCGTGGCCGCGGCGGCCTCATGAATGGTGAGCTCCTGCATCGGTACGCGCCAACCTTAGCATAAACGTGTCAAGGTTGCCAGCCCCGACCCGTACTTGCCCAGAGCCGTACCATTCAGTTGCCATGCTGAGCCAAGCTGAAAACGAGTATTTGTGCCGCGTTGGGCCCGGCACGGCCATGGGCAATCTCATGCGCCAGTACTGGCTGCCCGCGATTCGCTCAGACGAGTTGCGCGAGGCCGATGGCGCGCCGCTGCGGGTGCGGCTGCTTGGCGAGGATCTGATCGGGTTTCGCACGACGAGCGGCCAGATCGGCCTCGTCAAGCACAACTGCCCGCATCGCGGCGCGTCGCTGTTTTTTGGTCGCAACGAGGACGAGGGGCTGCGGTGCGTCTACCACGGCTGGAAGTTCGACGTCGCCGGCACCTGTGTCGACATGCCCAATGAGCCGGCCGAATCAGACTTCCGCACGAAGGTAACCGCGATCGCCTATCCGACGCGCGAGCGCAACGGCATCGTCTGGGCCTATCTCGGTCCGCAATCACCACCGCCGCCGCTGCCGGACCTCGAAGCCAACATGCTCGGCACCGACGACCTGGTCGTGTCGATCATCCACCGGCCGTGCAACTGGATGCAGGGTTGGGAAGGCGAGATGGACACGGTGCACCAGGCCTTCCTCCACTCGGGCGCGACGCGCGTGGAGGACACCGTGCCCGGCACATTTGACTACTACATTGCCAGCACCCCGGCGCCGCGCTTCGCGGTGATGGACACCCCGTACGGCACGTCGTACGGCGCCTGGCGGCCAGCGGCTCCGGATACCTACTACTGGCGCATCGCGCACATGTTGTTCCCGTTCTACGCGATGATCCCGGCCGGCCTGATGGGCCAGCAGACACGGTTCGCGGCGTACGTCCCGATGGACGACGAACACACCCTGCACTGGGAGATCGGCAAACGGCTGATGGAGCCGGAGGAGCTGCCGGCGTTCGCGCGCGGCAGTGAAGCTGGCGGACCGGCCGAACGGTCGGCCGCGCTGTATCGGCCGAACACGTCCGACTGGTACGGCCGCTTCAACATGGTCCAGAGCAGCGCCAACGACTACCTGATCGACCGCCAGGCGCAGCGGGCGAGGCAGAGCTATACGGGGATCCCGGGCATCCGTCAGCAGGACATGGCCGTGACCGAGAGCATGGGCCCAATCTTCGATCGCGAGAGCGAACACCTCGGAACCACCGACGCGCTGATCATTCGCACGCGCCGGCGGCTCATCAGCGCCGCGCGCGCGCTCGCCGAGCAGGGCGTCATACCGCCCGGTGTGAACAATCCGGAGCTCTACCGCCAGCGTTCGGGCGGCGTCATCCTCCCCCGCGACGTCAACTGGTGGGACGCCACCGAAGCGCGCCGCAGCCAATTCATCGCCCAGACCGAACCCCAGACCTCCGCTAACCGGTGAGAGCGTAGAGCGCAAAAAATGCGGATTGACTATGTCCTGAAGCGAGTTGGGATGCTGCTCATCCTCGTGTGGGTGGCAGCGACGCTCAACTTCTTCGCGCCGCGGCTCACCGGCAAGGATCCGGTCAAGCAACGCTTGCTCAAACAGGCCCAGGTCGGCGGCTACGTCCAGAAGGGCATGGATGAAATGGCCATCGAGTACGACAAGAAGTTCGGCCTCGACAAACCCCTGTGGGAGCAGTACACCACCTACGTCGGCGAGATGTCCACCCTGAACTTTGGACCTTCCATTGCCAACTACCCGCGCACCGTCGACGAGATCATGTCGGACGCCCTGCCGTGGACGATCATCCTGCTTGGCACGACGACCGCGATCGCGTTCTTGCTGGGAAGCTTTCTGGGTGCAGTCCTGGCCTGGCCGCGGTCGCCGCGCTTTCTACAGTACCTGCTGCCGCCGCTGCTGACGTTGTCGGCGATTCCGTACTACCTGCTCGGACTGGTCCTGCTGTATGTCCTGGCATTCAGGCTACCGCTGTTTCCTTCATTCGGCGGCTACACCCCGGGCTCACTGCCAGGATTTAACTTCGCCTTTGTCGTCGACGCGGTCGAACATGCGTTTCTGCCCGCGCTGTCCATCATTCTGGCCTCGCTCGGGTTCTGGGCGCTTGGCATGCGGGCGATGATGGTCACCCTGCAGGGTGAGGACTCGATGATTTTTGCCGAGGCCAAGGGCCTCAAGGATTCAACGCTGTTCGTGCGCTATGCGATGCGCAATGCGTTGCTGCCGCAAACGACTGCCCTGGCGTTGGCACTGGGCGAGATCCTGTCCGGGGCGGTGCTGGTTGAGGTCGTCTTCGGGTATCCAGGCATCGGTAGCGTGCTGTACAACGCGATCAAGGATTTTGACTATTACCTCATCCAGGGCATCGTCTTTACCATCGTGTTGTCGATCGGGTTCATGACCTTGCTCGTCGACCTGGCTTACCCGCTGCTGGATCCGCGCATTCGTTACGGGAGATCCTGACGATGCTCGCCAGTGGCTTGCGCTACGCGCGCCGCAACCCGAACCTGGTATTTGGCCTGTTTCTGCTGTTCGTGCTCCTGGTGTTCAGCGTCGGCGGACGTTTCGTCGTGGACGTCGGCAACGCCGATCCACTCTCCGTTTCGCCGGAAAAGCCGCCGTCGTGGCTGTATCCGTTCGGCACGGACAGCCAGGGCCGTGACTTGCTGGCGGTGATGGTCGCCGGTACGCCGCTGACGCTGCGCATCGGAGTCATTGCCGGGGTGATTGGCCTGGGCGTCGGGACGACGCTCGCCTTCGTCTCGGCTTTCTATGGCGGCGCCGTCGACGCGGTCATCCGCAGCATCGTCGACATCAGTCTGACCGTGCCTGGCCTGCTGGTGCTGATTCTCGCGGCCGTGTTCCTCAAGCAGGGCCTGACCGTCGATCAGATGGCGCTGATCGTCGCGCTGCTGGCGTGGCGCTGGCCGGCGCGGACGATCCGCGCCCAGGTGCTGACCCTGCGCGAACGGTCCTGGGTGCAGGTGGCGCATATGTCCGGCGTGGGCGGACTCAGGATCATCTTTTTCGAATTGATGCCGAATTTGCTGCCGTATCTGGCCGCGTCGCTCGTCGGCGCGGTCGCCTCGGCCATTCTGGCGTCCATTGGCCTGGAGGCCCTCGGCCTCGGCCCGATCGACTCGCCCACGCTGGGCATGACGATCTACTGGGTGATCTACTACGCCGCCCTGCTGCACGGCTACTGGTGGTGGTGGCTACCCCCGATCGCCATCATCACGATCCTGTTCGTCGGCCTGTTCAACCTGGCCGGGGGCCTGGACGAAATCGCCAACCCCCGGCTCCGAAAGAGTGTGTAGGACATCGTCCGGGTCGGGGGAGCGCTGCGCGCCCCCCGCCGCCAGTCGCTGCTCCGCTCGCAAGCTCGCTGCGCGCTCCTTCCCGCGGCGACCCCCCGCGAGGGGCGCTTCGCGCCTTGTTCCCGCGCGGACGGGCCAGAGCCACGCGGCACTCAGATGCGCTTCCGCAAGGTTGGCCAGGCCGCCGCGAAAGACGCGCCACAGCTCGTTGGGAGTTGCAACGTATGTTATGCGGTCGGCTGAATCTTATTCAGGACGAGCTGCCATGTCAGGTGCCATGACGCCTCGTTGACGTAGGGGTTATCGTCACTTGGCCAACCCGTCCAGTGCTCGGTATTCATGCCGATGTTGTGATAGAACTGGGTGAGTTGAATATCCGGTAGTTCAGGCAACCAGATCTCCATCGCTTTGTGGAAGAGATCGGTCAGTTTGGCCTTGTCGGTCATGGCCGTCAGGTACATGTCGGTGGCGATTTTGTCGTAGTCCGCGTTGGTCCAGCGCGGGAAGTTGGCTTGATGCGCACCTGGTACGGCAAGGTTCGCCGTGGTGTACAGGTTGAGCGTGTTGTACGGATCCTGGATGCTGCCGCCATGACCGTATATTGAAAGCTGATAGTCGGCCTTCTGGAAGCGGTCGTCCGCGTCAGGTGGCTGGGTCCACGTGGCGTCGATGCCGGCTTTTTTGAGTTGTGCCTGGACCACCGGGCCAACGTTGGACAGGAAGTCGTGGCCGAGGATCTCCCATTTGGCCGGATTGCCCTGCGGATCGACCCAGATACCGTCGCCGCCCTTCTTCCAGCCCTTGCCGCTCAGGAGTGCATCGCCCTTGGCCTTGTCGAACGCGTTCGTCGGGTACTGGTCCAGCAAATCCTTGACCGCGTCAAAATACGGCAAGAGGGCCGGGTACTGTGGCATCGGCAGGGGGGTCGGAACGATGCCGCTCTCGGTGCCGTACGCCACGTCGATGAGCTGCTGACGGTCGATGTAGTAGCTCAGCGCCCAGCGTACGGCCGGATCCTTGAACGGCTCTACCGAGCAGTTGACATACAACGAGAGCGGCCACCAGTCCTTGTAGCCGTACGGGCCCTGACGTCCGGAGTGGGTGACCACTTTGGGGTTGTTTTTCACCGCCTCCTTGATGTTCTGGATGATCAGCCCGCCCGAATAGTCGATGTCGCCCTTGTCCAGCGCCTGCACCGCGGCGGTCTGGTCGGTGATCGGCAGGTAGATCATGCGCTGGACTTTGGGCATGTCGGTCAGCCCGGCCGTGACTGCCCACCAGCTGTCGCGCAGATCGAACACCTTTTGCTCGGCGGATGCCGCGACGATCTTCCACGGCCCGGTGGTCACTGGCCACCCCTTGGCGATATCGAAGAACTTGAAGTTTGCCCAGTCGCCGGCCGTCGAGAAGATGTGCTTCGGCACCATGTACACGCCGATGTCGTACTTGTAGGTCAGCAGGTCGAAGAACCGCGGCGCCGGCACCTTGAATTTGAGGACCACGGTGTTAGCATCGGTGGCCGCAACGCTCTCGAAGGCCTGCTGGATGTCGACGCCCCAACGCACCTTCGCCCCGAGGTCGTTCAAGGTCGACAGGGTGTAGACCACGTCGTCGGCGGAGAACGGCTCGCCGTCGCTCCACTTGACGCCGCTGCGCAGCTTGATCGTGAGCTGCTTGAAGTCCGGGCTGTACTCGTAGCCGCTGGCCAGCCACAGGTACTCTTTGTTGCCGTAGGCGCTGTAGTACGCCAGCGGCTCATGGGTCAGGTTCGGCCCGGTCTGGTGATTTGCCCCAAGCGCGTACGCGTTCCAGAGGTCGTAGTCGAGGAACTTGCCCTGGGTGCCGCCCTGGGCGAGGAGCAGGGTCTTACTGCGGGGCACGTCTTTGAGCGCACCGCCGGTCGCCGCCGCTGGCGCGCTGGTCGGTGCCGCGGCCGCCGGTGCCGTTGTCGGGGCCGCGGCTGGCGCGGTGGTCGGGGCCGCGGCAGCCGGTGCGGTGGTGGGGGCTGCCGCAGCAGGCGCGGTGGTCGCGGCTGGTTTGGCGGCGGCCGGTGCGGCCGTTGGGGCGGCCGGGGGCGGAGCTGCCTGGCTGCATGCGGCCAGTACGCCGCCGACGCCCAGGAGACCCGCGGAAAGAAGAAATCGTCGGCGAGTCGTCATGCCACGTGGCTGAGAATCATCCATCGCGAAACTCCTCACGTCTTTCCTGGACTGCGGAAGTCCAGTGCGTACCGTGGTTGGACTTCCCCCGCCTTGCCACAGCACTACCAGGCATACCCCCGCCCGTGTCTTGGTAACACACCCGTCACGAACGGGTCAACTTCCGCGCGCAATCGATTCCCAGGTCTAATTGGAGGGTGAAGCGGACCTTTCGATTTGGCGTCCTCATCAGTCGAGCTGACAGCCTGGCGCAGTGGCGGCAGATGGCGCGCGAGACGGAGGCGCTCGGGTACTCGACGCTCCTGCTGGCCGACCACTTTGGCCGGCAGTTGGCGCCGCTGCCGGCGCTGGTGGCCGCGGCAGATGCAACCACCACCCTCCGCGTCGGGACGTTCGTGCTCGACAATGACTTTCGGCATCCGGCCGCCGTGGCGAAAGAAGCGGCGACCGTGGACCTGCTGACCGACGGACGCCTGGAGCTGGGCATCGGGGCGGGTTGGAACGTCGCGGACTATCAGAAGACGGGCATCCCGTTCGAATCCGCGGGCACCCGGGTGAGTCGCCTGGTCGAAGCGCTGCACATCATCAAGGCGTTCCTGGCAGGCGGTGCGGTCACCTTTCATGGTCGCCACTACCAGGTGGACAATCTGGACGCGGTGCCCGAGCCGGTGCAGCGGCCACGCCCGCCGGTCATGCTCGGTGGCGCCGGTCGGCGGATGCTGACGCTGGCGGCCCGGGAGGCGGACATTCTCAATTTCCCGGACCGCCCGTCTGAGGGGGTGAGCACCGCGGGCAATGCGGCACTGGGGCTCACGTTCGACGAGCAGATTGCGATCGTGCGCGCGGCGGCCGGGGATCGCTACCCCCAGCTGGAGCTCAGTTATCTCTGCATACCGCGGCTGACCGACCAGGTGACCGAGACGATCGACGGCCTCGCGACGCTGATGCGGACCACGCCGCGGGTTGTCATGGACATGCCAGGCACCCTGGTGGGCAGCCCGGACGCGATCGTGGACAAGCTGCAGTCCAATCGCGAGCGGTTCGATCTGTCGTACCCCGTCATCCCGGGCGCGCTGCTGCGCGAGCTGGCGCCGGTCGTCCGCCGTCTCGCAGGCAGCTGAGCGCCACCCCGCCCGCTTCGCTTCGCTCAGGCACGCAACTGCCCGGGTGTCTTACAACGTCTACTAACGAACACGATGTCGTCCATATCGAACAGGCGCCGGCACCCTGTCGCACAGGCACTGCCGAGTGTCACGATTCGCGCACTCGAAGCGGATATCCGCGCCGAAGATCGGCCTGACGTCTCTTCATTTCCGCCCATCGCCGACTATGGGTTCCTGTCCGACTGTGAGGTCACCGCCCTGATCGCCTCCAGCGGCAACGTCGAGTGGATGTGCCTGCCGCGGATGGATTCGCCCAGTGTGTTCGGTGCCATCCTCGACCGAAGCGCGGGTGGGTTCAGGTTCGGGCCGGCGGACCTGACAGTGCCATCCGCGCGACGATATCTGCCCGGCACGATGGTTGTGGAGACGAGTTGGGGCACCAACGGCGGCTGGATCATCGTCCGCGACGTGCTGCTGATCGGCCCATGGCACCACGAAAGCGCGATTAATCGACCCCACCGTCGGACGCCGACCGATTATGAAGCTGAGCACATCCTGCTGCGCACCGTCCGGTGTGTGAACGGGGCGGTCCAACTCGTGCTCGACTGCGAGCCCGCACTCGACTACGGCCTGCATCGGGCCCGCTGGCAGTACACGGAGCATGGCTACCACCAGGGCCTGGCCACCGCTGAGGGCACCGATCTCAGGTTGAAGCTCACGACGGATATGCGCCTCGGGTTCGAAGGCGCCAAGGCCGGGGCGCGGACGCTCATCAAAGAGGGCGAGTCGCGCTTCTGCGCGTTGTCGTGGGGTGACTACGAGCCGCCCCTGACGTATGAGGACGCCTACCGCCGTCTGGTCTGGACGGCGCACCACTGGCAGCACTGGCTGGCGCGCGGCAGCTTTCCCGATCACCGGTTGCGCAGCCACCTGGAGCGCAGTGCGCTGACGTTGAAGGGCCTCACCTACGCGAATACCGGCGCGGTGATCGCGGCGCCCACGACGTCGTTGCCTGAAACACCCAAGGGTGAACGCAACTGGGACTACCGGTACAGCTGGATCCGGGATTCCTCTTTTACGCTCTGGGCGCTCTACACGCTGGGGTATGACTGGGAGGCCAACGACTACTTCTACTTCATCGCCGACGTCGCCGAGCGCGACTCGACGCTCCAGATCGTGTACGGCATCGACGGCGAACGCGAGCTTGAAGAGCGGGTGCTGGATCACCTGAGCGGTTATGAGGGCGCGCGCCCGGTGCGGGTCGGCAACGCGGCGTACGCGCAGCGCCAACACGACGTCTGGGGCGCGGTGATCGAATCTGCGTATCTGTACGCCACCTCGCGCGATCACCTGCCAGAGCGCTGGTGGCCGATCTTGAAGCATCAGGTCGAGCAGGCGCTCGCGCACTGGCGCGAGCCAGACTGCGGCATGTGGGAAGTCCGCGGGCAACCCCAGCACTTCACCTCGTCCAAGCTGATGTGCTGGGTGGCGGTGGAGCGCGGGGCGCGGCTGGCGCGACTTCGCGACGAACTGGAAATCGCCCACGAATGGCAGACGGCGGCCGACGAGATTCACGACGACATCTGCGCGCACGGGGTCGATAAACGCGGGGTGTTCGTGCAGCACTACGGCACCGACATCCTCGACGCGTCGGTCTTGCTGATGGTGCTCGTGCGGTTTTTACCGCCCGACGATCCGCGGATCCGGGCCACGGTGCTCGCGATCGCCGACGAACTGACCGTCGATGGGTTGGTGCTGCGGTATCGCGTCGACGAAACCGACGATGGGCTCAGTGGTCACGAAGGCGCGTTCGTGTTGTGCTCGTTCTGGCTGGTTTCCGCGTTCTCGGAAATTGGCGAGCACACGCGTGCCCGGCAGCTGTGCGAGAAACTGCTGTCCTTCGCGTCGCCCTTGAGCCTGTATGCCGAGGAGATCAACCCCGGCAGCGGTCGTCATCTCGGCAATTTCCCACAGGGCTTCACCCACCTGGCCCTGATCAATGCCGTGATGCACGTCATCGACACCGAGCAAGCCGCCCAGAAAGCGGCCCGCCCCGCCCCCGACCGGTTGGTGTTCTAACTTTTGCTGCTGCCCGCATCGCTTCGCTCGCTCCGTAGCGGTCCTCAACTCAACCAGGGAAACGTACTCTCCGCATGGAGCGAGCGAAGCGATGCGGGCGGCACGAATCGCCGAGTGCTTACGCATGGTTTACCCGCCGTTAACGCAGTGCCGATTAGGTTGAGGTAAGTCGATGGCGCAGATCCTGGTGGTTGAGGACGAGGAATCTCTGCTGCAGACGCTGCGTTACAACTTGAGCCGCGCGGGACACGAGGTGCGGCTGTCGACGAACGGGCTGCAGGCGCTCGACATGATCCGCGGCAATCCGCCGGAGCTGGTGGTGCTGGACCTGATGTTGCCCGGGCTGGACGGTCTCGAGTTGTGCCGAGCGGTGCGGGCCGAAGCCAGCAATCCTGCCGTTGCGCACGTGCCGATCCTCATGCTGACCGCGCGCGACGAGGAAATCGACAAAGTGGTGGGCCTGGAAGTCGGCGCCGACGACTACCTGACCAAGCCGTTCAGCATGCACGAGCTGCTGGCGCGGGTCAAAGCGCAGTTGCGGCGCGCCGACATGGGCGTCGCGGCCAAAGATGCGCCAAGCCAGCTGGCGTCTGGCGATTTGCTGGTGGACGTCGGCGCGCATCGGGTGCAGCGCGGCGCGACGCCGCTGCTGCTGAAGCGGCGTGAGTTCGATTTGCTGGTCTATTTCCTGCGCCACCCCGGCCAGCTGCAAACCCGCGAGGCGCTCCTGAGAAATGTCTGGGGCTATGAATACGTCGGCGACACGCGCACCGTGGACGTGCACGTCCGCTGGCTGCGTGGCAAGATTGAGCCGGATCCCACGTTGCCACGGCGCATTCAGACCGTGCGGGGGATCGGGTATGTCTTCCAGGAGTAGTCGTCGTCGGGCCCCCGCACCCGGGCGCGCATGATCGAGCCTGTGCCCGCGAAGACCGCGGTCGAAGAACCCGGACCGGGCCAAACCCTCGGCGTGATCGATATTGGCTCGAACAGCGGTCGGGTCATGGTCGCCCGGGTCCTCGGCGCGGCGCACCTCGACGTCCTCGGCGACGCGCGCAGTCCGTTGCGTCTGGTCCGCGATGTCGCCACCGGCGGTCGGTTGAGCGCTGAGACGATCGAACGCACGCTGCGCATCGTGCGCGGCTTTGTCGCCGTGGCGAGCAGCGTCGGCGCGCACCGGACCGTGGCCGTGGCGACCGCGGCAGTCCGCGAAGCGCGCAATGGCGAGCAGTTCATCGACCGTGTCCGCAGCGAGCTGGGCATCCCCGTCGACATCGCCGACGGCGCCGAGGAGGCGCGCTACGGGTTTTACGGCGCGGTCCACGGCCTGCCGATCGAGCACGGCATCGTGCTCGACGTGGGCGGCGGCAGCCTGCAGCTGGTGCACTTCCGCGAGCGCCATTTGCTGCAGTCGTGGAGTTTGCCGCTGGGCGCGCTGCGGCTGAACGATAAGTTCCTGCAGTCCGACCCGCCGAGCCGTGGCGAGATGCGGAACCTCAAAGAGCACGTGTACGCGACTCTGGAAGACGCGGGCATCAGCTCGCTCCAGGCCGACGAGTACCTGATCGGGACGGGCGGCACGGTGCGCAACCTGGCCAAGGTCGATCGACGGCTGCGCGGCGAATATCCGATTTCCCGCCTGCACGGCTACGTTCTCGAGCGTCGGCGACTGGACGATGCCAGCTCAATGCTGGCGCGCGAGTTCGCAGGCGATCGCGCCCGGGTGCCCGGACTGAACGCCGATCGCTCGGACTCGATCGTGGGCGGCGCGCTGGTCATTCAGGCGGTCATGGATCGTTTACTGGCCGCCGATCTCACGGTTGCAGGGTATGGTTTGCGAGAAGGGATCGCGTTGCGCTCGGTATCCGATGAAGCGGCGACCATCGACGAGGTGCAGCGCGCGTCGCTGTCAACGGTCGCGGCGCGCTTCAGTTCCTGGGACGACCGCCGTGCGGAGTGTCGGGCCGGGCTGGTCGAGCGGCTGCTGGCCGCTGTGGCGCCAGGCTTGGCGGCCGAAGCGAGCCTGGCGGCGGCGGGCGCGGCGCGGCTGCTCGATATCGGCGCCAGCATCGATTACTACCGGCGCCACGCTCACGCGGCGCGCATCGTGTCCGACGCCAACCTCGACGGCTATTCGCACCGGACGCTGGCGCTGATCGCCGCGGCGATGTCGGCGGTGGGCGACCGGGAGGCCAGTGTCAAGCCCTGGGCGCCCCTGCTCGGCCCTGTCGACCAGCCCACCGTGGAACAGATCGCGGCCGCGATCGCGCTCGCGGATGCGCTGGTGCGGTACGGTAGCGCGGACCTCGATGCGACCGCCTTCGAACGCCGCAACGGCCATGTCGCACTGGCTACACCAGTTATTGACGCGTGGCCTCTCGAGGCGCCGACTCGTCGCGCGGAGCGAGCCTTCGGCCTCAGCCTCGATGTTGGAGTCTTCGAGCGTGGCGCCTGAGCCCCGGCTCGGCGGCACAGCAGCCGGACGTGCGCCCGTTCCGAAGCCTGAGCTGGCCGAGCCGGTCACGGGGCTGCCCGGACGGCTGATCATCGTCGAGGGCATCGACGGCTCGGGCAAAAGCACGCAGCTCGATCTACTGCGCAAATGGCTCGTGAACCAGGGATACCTGGTCATCTTCAGCGAGTGGAACTCGTCGCCGATCGTCAAGAGCACCACACGGCGCGGCAAGAAATTGCAGCTGTTATCGCCGATGTCCTTCAGTTTGATTCACGCCGCCGATCTGGCGAGTCGGACGTACAGCCAGATCATGCCGGCGCTCCAGGCTGGCGCCATCGTGCTCGCCGATCGCTACGTCTACACGGCCTATGTCCGCGACACGGTGCGGGGCGTCAACCGTGCCTGGCTGCGCCGCCTGTACTCATTCGCGGTGCCGCCGACGCTGGCGTTCTATTTCGACGTCCCCCTCGACGAAGCGATGAAGCGTATCTCGGTCGGCCGATCCGAGCTGAAGTATTACGAGGCCGGCATGGACCTCGGACTCAGCCGCGATCCGGCGGAGTCATTCCGGCTGTTTCAGGGATTGATCCGCCGCGAGTACGAACAGGTGATCGGCGAGTTCGGCCTCGTGCGGATGGACGCCACCGAGAGCCTGGTTCAGCAACAGCAGCGCATGCGCGAGATCGTCCGGCCGCACCTGGAGGGCGCCATGCGCCTGCCGAATCCGGCGGCCGAAGACCCGCTGCGCGTGGCCGGCCTGCTGGGACATCACCAGGCGGAGCGGACAGGCGCCCTGGGGCCGACGCCGTGACTGCCCCGCGGTTCTATGGGGAGCCGCCGCCGGGCATCGCCTCGGCCGAGCTGCCAGGCCGGCTGATCGTCATCGAAGGGACGGACGGTGTCGGGCGCTCGACGCACGTCGCGCTGCTCAAGGAGTGGCTGGAGGCGCGCGGCTATGCCGTCGTGAACACCGGACTCCGCCGCTCGTCGCTGGCCGGCCGGGGGATCGAGCGCGCCAAACGCGGCAACACGCTCGACCCGTTGACCTTGAACCTGCTGTACGCCACGGATTTCTGGGATCGGATGGAGCGCCAGATCCTGCCCGCCCTCCGCGCGGGCATGGTCGCGTTGGTGGATCGGTACATCTTTTCGCTGATCGCGCGGGCGCGAGTCCGCGGCCTCTCGGCTGGCTGGGTCGAGAACCTGTTCGGGTTCGCGCTCGTGCCAGACCTGGTCGTGTACCTGGATATTGACATGGAGCATCTCGTCCCACGGGTGTTGAGCTCCACCGGGTTCGACTACTGGGAATCGGGCCAGGACTACCTGCCGAGTCCCGACGTGTACCGGAATTTTGTCGAGCACCAGACGCGGCTGATGGCCGAGTTCCGCCGGCTGGCGACCCAGCACGCGTTCACCACCGTCGACGCGCGTGGCCCGATCCCCGAAGTGTTTCGTGCGCTGTGTGCCGAGATCGAGCCCGTGGTTCAGAGCATGGCCATGTTCGAGTCGATGAACCACGAGGTGAGCGATCCGCTCAAAATGCTCGCGTAGGTCAGGCGAACTTCTTTTGGAGTCGTTTCCAGCTTTCGCGCGCCTCGCGATAGGCGGCGGGGAACGCGGCGCGGAGCTCTTTTTCGGACTGCGCTTCGAACTGCACCATCTGGCCCAGCGCCAGCGCGGTGTGGGCGGGCCAGGCGCCCGCGGATGATTGCACGGCTTCGTGGACGAGCGCCCGGCTGACGACGCCGTCCTGAAGGTTGCCGAGCAAATCCTGGAGCGCCACGACCCGTTCGACCAGTCGCTGGGCTGGCTTGCCGTAGGCAGGTTCGAAGAACTCGGCCGTATAGCGGAGCCGTTTGGCGCGGATCCGGACGGCGTGCATGTCCGCGGCGGGCGCCTGGTTATCGACGCTGTCCGCGCGTTTGCGGAGTTGCCGGTAGGCGCGCAACAACCGGCGCGGCGCGTCTTTTAACAGCGGGGCATTGGTGGGACTGCTGGTGGCGTCGACCGCCCACTCGTCGAGTCGCTGCAGGCGCTGGACGAGCGCCCCAAAGCGACGCGATTCGAATGCCTTGGCCAGCTTTGACCGCGCGGCTTCTCGCCGCACCTCGAGCCAGGCGCCGTACGGGTCAAGCGCTGCCGAAACACCCAGCTCACTGGTGATCGCCCGCATGCGCTGGATCTGCACGTCCAGGTCGCGCACCGGGCCGAGCTGGCTGGCGAACCACTTCAGCTCGTCGCTCAGGCTACTCGCCTCGGGCGGCAGGACGTCATCAAACAGGCGCAGCCCGGCGCGCATCCGACGTGTTGCCACCCGCATCTGATGCACGTGGTGCGGGTCGGTCCCGACGCGGGCGCCGGGCGCGTGCTCCAGGAAGTCGGCCGCGTTCCGCTGCAGGACCAGCGAGGCCAGATCGCCCGTCGAGGTGGGCACGGGGGGTACGTCTGGCGTGCTTGGCAAGGCGGCAGAGTGTACCGCAGGCGCCGGTACATCTGTTTACGCCGTCGACGCCGGCCGTTAACGCCGGTCGTGGCACGCGCGGTCGTATGCTGCCGGGGATGCCACCCGCGCCGCTGAATGGAGCCAGTCTGACGCTGGCGCTCGTCGAGGCGCAGGTCGGGTCACTGCTCGACGTGCTGCCGGTGGCGCTGCTGGTCACCAGTTCGACGGGCGAGATCCTGCGCGCCAACGCCGCGGCGATCGAGCTGCTCGAAGATCCGGCGCTGGTCGGTCAATCGGTCAGGACGGCGCTCGCGGTGGCCGAGCGGGAGTCTGCGCTGAAGATCCGCGTCCGCCTGCTTCGGCACGAGCAGGACGTCCTGCGCTTGTATGTCATCCACGCCGCCGAAAGCTGATTCGCGCCTGACGCGCTCCACCATGCAGAATCAGGGTGGAGGACGTGTTTGGACCTCTACCTTGTGCGCCACGCGATCGCCTTCGACTTTGATACGTCGCACTGGCCCGACGATAGTCAGCGCCCATTGACGCCCGAAGGGCAGAAGCGCTTCGGCCGTGCCGCGCGCGGCCTTCGGTCGCTCGTTCCAAGCGTGGAGTTGGTGCTGAGCAGTCCGTGGGTGCGGGCGTGGCAGACCGCCGAGCTCCTCGAGAGCGAGGCCGGGTGGCCGCGTCCGGTGGCGTGTGAGGCGCTCGGCTCAGGTCGCGCACCCGCCGACGTCCTGCAAGCGCTGCAGCCGTTCGCCACGTACAGCGCCATTGCCCTGGTCGGCCACGAACCGATCCTGCACGAGCTGGCGTCGTATCTCTTGACGGCTGATACGGACGCGCAGATCGAAATGAAAAAAGGCAGCGTCGCCTACCTCGAAGTAGGCGACGGCTTGCGGCCGGGCGCCGGCAGATTGCACTGGCTGCTGCCGCCGAAAGTCTTACGCGCGCTGGCGCCCTGAAAACGTGCGGACGATGTTGGCGAAGTTTTCGGCGTTGATGCTGGTGGCGCCGGCGAGGACGCCGTCCAGGCGGGGGTCGGCGGCGATTTCGGCGATGTTGCGCGGGTTGACGGAGCCGCCGTAGATGACGCGGACCTGCTCCGCGGCGGGCGGAGAGAACACGCTGGCGAGCGTCTCGCGGATGTGCGCCACCATGTCGCTGACGTACGACAGCGGCGGCGGAGCGACCAGCCCCATCGTCGTCCAGACCGGGTCGTAGGCAATCACCAACCGCGAGTCCAATGTCACCCCGTCGAGGTCGGCCTCGATCTGCTCGGCGACAACGTACGGACCGAGCCCTTCGTCCAGGTGGTCCGCGGTCTCGCCAATGCACAGGATCGGTTTCAGCCCGTGCTGCTGCGCCACCTGGAGTTTGCGCCGCACGTGCGCGTCCTTCTCGGCGAAGAGGATCCGCCGCTCGTACTGACCCACCAGGACGTACTGGCATACACCCTTGAGCATGCGCGGCGAGACCTCGCCGGTATAGGCGCCGCCAACTTCGGAATTCATCGTCTGGGCGCCGACGGCAACCCGGCTGCCCTCGAGCAGCGCAGCCACATCCGTGAGCCACGGAAACGGCGGGCAGACCACCACCTCCACGTCCGACACCGGCGCAACCAGTGGCAGCAGCGCCCCAACGAGCGCCCGCGCTTCGGCCCGGTCGGTGTTCATCTTCCAGTTGCCGACCACCAGCGGGGTCGTCATCCGCGCCGCGGTCCGGGCCAGATCTGGATTGCGCGTTCCGCCAGCCGGTGCGACCGATTCTCGATCTCTTCGGCAGTCCAGCGCGGGATCTGGGCGAAGTCTTTGACCAGCTCCAGCCCGTAGCGCGTCATCCGCAGCAGGTCTTTCTTGCGCTCCGCCACACCGAGATCGGGCGCCCGCCCGCGCGGCACGAACGTGAAGTTGCCCAGGGTGCCGATCGCCTTCCAATACTGGTCCTCGGTGACGCCGAGCTCGGTCAGCCACTCGGCCCGGGGCAGCAGCGGGGTGATCAATTGGAGGTCCAATTGGTCGTACTTGATGGGTCCGCGGTGGCCGTAGCTGTCCTCCAGCGCTTCGAGGATCAGTTTGCGTTGGTCCGGATGGCTGGCGAAGTAGAGTGGATAGCGCGCAACGCCCGCGACAAAATCCGCGTCATCCGGCCAACCAAGCTGGGCCTGCGAGAGGGCCTTCTCGAACTCAGTGGCCGGGTCCGGTTGGTTCGACTCTCCGGTGTGATTCGACGCCGCGTCGTAGAGCTGGATCAAGAGCTGGTTGTCGTCCCTGACCGGAGCGGAGGTAAACAGCCGCCGGACAAACAGCGACTCCGTTGCCACGAAGATGTGCTTCACCTGCACTGCCGACAACACCCCGCGACGAAAATCGCTGTGCAGCCTGAGCAGGAACGGGTTGAACTGGAAGGGGACGGTCTTCGACCAGGCGGTCAGACGCTGCAGGTATTTGCGGACCTCCGCGTCGGACTCGCGCTGTGGGTGGAGGAGCTGGTCGTACGTGAGCGACCATTCGCCCAGCTCTTTGAGCACCGCGCGGATGTCGTCTTCGCTCAGCGGGCCAAGCTTTTTGCGCCACTCCTGGTAGACCTCGTCCGGCCGAATGGGCTGGCCTTCCTTCAGCAGGAAATCACGCATGTAGTCGTCGAACCGCTCGCCGAGACGGGATTGCATTGGCGACCACACGCTGGTGTACCAGTGCTCGTGCTCGGCCGGCGGCAGGCGCATGAAGAAGTAATTCCGCAACAGGTCGCCCTGGGTCAGGGGCATGCCCTTGGCGTTCAGGCTCTCGAAGATACGGTACGGGTTGTCTTCGGTGTCGAGCGTGATGGCGACAAATGACAGCTGGGACACGACGATCTTGACGAGCCGGTCCAGGTCCACGCCTTGTTTGATCTGTGCGTCGAGCGCTTCGCGGAACGAGCGATAGGCGTCGCGGATCGGGGATGCCGGCGGCTCGGTGGCGCTCTGGATGACCGTTGAGAACGCGGCGCGGTCCTGATGCGTGCACAGCACTTTGAGGTGGTCGTCGCCGTCGGCGCCGGCGTTGACGAGATAGCTGGTGTGAATGGTCTCGGCAAAATCGGGATCGACCTCCCGAACGGCATCGCGGATGGCAGCCAGGAACAGGGACAGCGTGACCAGGCGCTGCTGGCCGTCGATCAGCAACGTAGGCACCACCACGCCACTGCCGCCGCGTTCCGCGAGCAGCACCATCGAGCCGAGGAAATGCGAGTTCGCCGACCCGAGCTCGTACAGCTCGAGGATGTCGTCGAACAGGGTGTTCCACTGGTGTCTGCGCCAGCTGTACGTCCGCTGGAAATACGGCACAACGTACTGCCTGGGGCCGCCGAGTAACGGCCCCAGGCGCATCTCGTCGGCCTTCACGCGCTATTCGCCCGCATCGCATCGCTCGCTCCCGACCGAGACCTGGAAAAAGCCGCTGCTGAACCCCAACGAGCGCAACGCATCAGGCCAGCCGCACCGCGCGCGGAGCGAGCGCACCGCGCTGGCAAGCCGCCTCCCGCACCGGGCGCGCGCAGCGAAGCGGGCGAGCCGCACCCCGCGCGGAGCGAGCGAAGCGAAGCGGTCCGTGGACGAACATGCGCTACTTGCCTAGTTTCTTCAGACGCGCGTCGAGGCGGGGGTAGACTTTTCGGGCGTTGCCTTCGAACACTTTGTAACTGGTGTCTTCGTTCAACTGAAGCGCGTCGATATAGCGTTTCGTATCGTCGAAGAAGAAGCCGGTCGCGGGGTCTTTGCCGCGCACGGCGCCGATCATTTCAGATGCGAACATCAGGTTGTCGATGTCGATCACTTTGAACAACAGGTCAATACCGGGTTGGTGGTAGACACACGTATCGAACCAGATATTCCGCATGACCAGTTCGGTAAGCTCTGGCCGCCCGGTGTCCAGATTCATGCCGCGATAGCGGCCCCAGTGGTACGGCACCGCGCCCCCACCGTGCGGAATGATGAACCGCAGAGTCGGGAAATCCTTGAAGATTTGCGGGTTCTGCACGAACTGCATGAAGACCGTCGTGTCCGCGTTCAAATAGTGCGAACCGGTCTGGTGGAACGCGGGATTGCAGGTCGCGCTGACGTGGACCATCGCCGGCACATCGAGCTCGACCATCTTTTCGTAGAACGGGTACCACGAGCGGTCGGTCAGCGGCGGCTCCTGCCAGTAGCCGCCCGACGTGTCCGGGCTCAGGTTGCAGCCGACAAAGCCCAGCTCGTTCACGCACCGCTCCAGTTCGCCGACCGACCGCGCGGGTGGCACGCCGGGCGACTGGGGCAACTGGCACACGCCGACGAAGTTGTCCGGGAAGAGCGTCTGCACGCGGAAGATGAGATCGTTGCTGTGCTCGGTCCAGTAGCGGCTGATCAGCTCGTTGCCGAAGTGGTGGCCCATCCAACTGGCCCGCGGCGAAAACAGGGTCAGGTCGGTCGCCCGCTCGCGCTGAACTTTGAGCTGACCGCCCTCGATGCTCTGGCGGATCTCGTCATCGGTGACGTTCATCTTGCCCTTGGTCGGGGCGCCCATCTGGGCGATCTGGGCGCCACGGTAGGCCTCCACGCCTGGCGGGTAGGTCGTGTAGTGCCCGTGGATGTCGATGATCATGCGGTCACCATGTTGCCACGTTGCCGGCTCAGGCTCACCCTCGGCCCGCAACTGCCAGTGGCGCTACACTGGTCCGACCCCACATGGCGGCTGTGCCTGAGTCCGTGCGGTTTGCGATCTTTGACTGGCTCGACGAGTCGGGACGGGAGCAGGGCGAAACGTACGAAGAGCGCTTGTGCATGCTCGAGCTGGCCGATCGGGCGGGCTTCTACTGCTACCACCTGGCTGAGCATCACGCTACGGAGCTGAGCTCCGTTCCATCGCCGAACCTCTTTCTGGCCGCGGTCGCCCAGCGCACCCAGCGCTTGCGGCTCGGGCCCCTGAGTTACATCCTGCCGCTGTACGACCCGGTCCGGCTGATGGAGGAGATCTGCATGCTGGACCAGTTGAGTGGCGGTCGCCTCGAGCTGGGGTTGAGCCGGGGCTCATCCGGCGAGCACATCGACGGCGATCCCGACAAGGCACGGGCCGTGTTCAACGAGGCCCTGGAAGTCATCCTCATGGGCCTCTCGACGGGTGAAATCGACTATCACGGCCAACACTTCGCGTTCGATCACGTGATTAGCCGGCTCCGGCCGGTCCAGCGGCCGTACCCGCCGCTCTGGTATCCCACGTCGAACGCCGACTCGATCGCGTGGGTGGCGGCGCAGGGCATCAGCACGGCATGCTCGGTCCACCTGGCGCCGAGCTTCAATCACACGGCGGGCCTGCTGCGGCGGTACCAGACTGAATACGCTGGTCGCCAGTCGGACGTGGGCCGCTTGAATGGCCATGTCGATCGACCGAATTACGGCTTCTCCGTGCATATCCATGTCGCCGACAGCGACGCGTTGGCGCGCGCGCAGGCCAAACCGGCATACGAGCAGTTCATGCACAACTTCACCTATCGGTTCGTGCGGCGTGGCCAGCCGAATCGCTATGCGGACCGAGCCGATTTCGAGACGGAGCTGGACCGGGGCCGCATCGTCGTGGGCTCGCCGGCGACGGTCCGCGAACGGCTCCGCGAGTACGTCGAGATGTCCGGCGCGAATTACGTGCTGGGATGCTTCGCGTTCGGCAGCCTGCCGTTGGAGCAGGTGTTGAGTGCCGTGGACCTCTTCGCCCGCGAGGTCATGCCAGCCCTGAGCCGCACCGCCATCGCCAGCTAGGCGGCGATGTGTGCGCGGGCGCTCTTGATCGCCAGCGGGAGGGCGTCGATGCCGCGGAGGAAGAGGCTGCGGCGCCGAGGTCCGGCTTGTCAGGTTTGGCGAATTGCCGATCGTCGCGATTGGCCGAGCCGACCATCGCCAGGACCAGCGCGCCACTCGGAATCGTCGCCCCCGACAGCTGCACGTCTTCGAGCGCGAAGCTCCAGGAACTCCGCGAGGGATGTTGAACGTTGAGCGCCCGCCATCAGCGTGTTCCGTTGCAAGAAGTTTACGTGAGCGACTAGGCCGGGTCGGAAAGGGTGGCGAACAGGTTGTTGAAGCACTCGGCCAGGGTCGGGTGGGCGAAGATGGCGTCGCGCAGGACGGTGTAGGGGAGTTTGCCGAACATGGCGATCTCCAGCATGGACATGAGCTCGCCACCTTCGATGCCGAGAATCGCGGCGCCGAGGATCTGGTTGGTGGCGGCGTCGACGATCACCTTGAGAAAGCCGCGAGATTCGTCGACTTCGAGCGCGCGCGCCACGTGGGTCATGGGCATGCTGGCTATTTGAAACTTGCGGCCGCTGGCCCGGGCCTCGTCCTCCGACATGCCGATGCGGCCAAGCTGAGGGTCGATATAGACCGTGTACGGGACCGGCCGGTCTGTGATGCTGGCGCTGCCACCGTCCAGCAGATTGGTTTTGATGATGCGGTAGTCGTCGTACGAAATGTGCGTGAAGGCCGGGCCGCCTTTTACGTCGCCGAGCGCGTAGACGCCCGGAACTTTTGTCTCCAGCCGATCATTCGTGGGCAGAAATCCGCGGGCGTCAGCCTCGAGTCCGGCGGCCGCCAGGTTCAGGCGATCGGTGTTTGGCGTGCGACCCACCGCGACGAGCAGATGCGAACCGCGGAGCGTCTGCTCGCCACTGGCCGCGCGGACCACAAGCCGGACGTTGCCATCGTCGCCGCGTGATACGCGCACGGCGTCGGTCTGGAGCAGGATGCTGAGGCCATCCTCGCGCAAGAGAGCCGCAACCCCATCGGCCACATCCGCGTCCTCGCGCGCGAGCAAGCGCGGTCCCCGCTGGACGACGGTGACCTGGCTGCCGAAGCGATGAAACATCTGGCCGAACTCCAGGCCCACGTAGCCGCCGCCCAGCACCAGCAAGTGTGACGGCACGGTGTCGAGCTCCATGATGGACGTCGAGTCCAGAATCGGGACGCTCTCCAGACCGGGAAGGAACGGGCGACTCGGCCGTGCACCGGCGTTGACGAAGATGCGCTGCGCGGTCAACTCGTCGGCCGCGACCTGCAGGGTTCTGGGTCCGCTGAAACGCGCTTCACCATGTAGCAGGTCCACACCGGGTGTGCTGACGATCCGGTGTTCGCTGCCCGAGCGAAAGCTCTCGACGATGTCGCGCTTGCGTTGGCGCACGCGGACCATGTCGATCGAGATGGGGCCGGTGTTGACGCCGTAGTCGGCGGCCCGTCGGGCGAGATGGGCGACCCGGGCGCTGGCGACCATCGTTTTGGTGGGCGTGCAGCCCTCGTTGATGCACGTCCCGCCGACGTGCTCACGCTCGATCAGGGCGACGCGGCGTCCGGCCCGCGCCAGGGCAGTGCTCAAGGGTCCGCCGGCTTGACCGGAGCCGATGATGATGTCGTCGTAGTGGGTCGTACTCATGGTGTCAAGGGTCCCATAGCATGGTTTGGTCCGCGCGGCTGCGCGAGCAGGTTCGCGATCAGCGCGGTCCAGCCGGTTTGATGGCTGGCGCCGAGGCCCCGACCGTTGTCGCCGTGAAAGTACTCGTAGAACAAGACGTTGTCGCGCCACAGCGGGGAGGTCTGGAACAGGTCGACCTGGCCGTAGACCGGCCGCCGCCCGTCTGCACCGCGCAGAAAGATGCGTTGCAGGCGCTGCGAGATCTCGGCCGAGACTTCCAGGAGCGTGCGCAGCTGACCTGATCCGGTCGGGCACTCCACGAGAAAATCGTCGCCATAGTAGTGGTGGAATCGCTTGAGGGCTTCGATCAGCAGGAAGTTGATCGGAAACCAGATCGGCCCGCGCCAGTTGGAATTGCCACCAAACAGCCCGGTGCTCGACTCACCCGGCTCGTAGCGGACCTCGTAACTGGTCCCGCCGAGGTCCAGCCGGAATGGATGCTCGAGGTGGTAGCGGCTGATGGCCCTGATCCCGAAGTCGGACAGGAACTCTTCCGGATCCAGCATGCGCTTCAGCAGACGCTTCATGCGGTGGCCACGCGCCAGCGCCAACAGCCGCCGGTCGCCGGCGCCCGGCTCACGCCAGCGGGATACCAGGCTCGCCAGGTCCGGCCGGTGGTCCAGAAACCAGTCCATGCGCCGCGTAAAGGCGGGGAGTTTGTCCAGCAGGTCCGGGTCGATCGTCTGGACCGCCAGCAGCGGCATCAGGCCCACGAGTGACCGGACCTTCAGCTTCTGGACCTCACCAGACGGCTCCTGCAGCACGTCGTAGAAGAACTCGTCGTCCTCGTCCCAGAGTGGAATGCCCATGCCGCCCAGGTTGTTGAGCGCCGCGGCAATCCACAAGAAGTGCTCGAAGAACTTGGTGGCCACATCCTCGTAGGCCGGATCCTCGCGCGCCAGCTCGAGGGCAATCGACAGCATGTTCAAGCAGTACATGCCCATCCAGGCGGTGCCATCGGCCTGGTCGATGTGCCCGCCTGTCGGCAGGGGCGCGCTGCGATCGAAGATGCCGATGTTGTCCAGACCCAGGAAACCGCCCTGGAAGACATTGCGGCCATCGGCGTCTTTGCGGTTGACCCACCAGGTGAAGTTCAGTAGAAGTTTGTGGAAGACGCGTTTGAGGAAGCGGCGATCGGGCACGCCGGTGATGGAGCGGTCGATTTCGAAGACCTGGAAGGCGGCCCAGGCGTGGACCGGCGGGTTGACGTCCCCAAAGGCCCATTCGTACGCGGGAATCTGCCCGTTGGGGTGCATGTACCACTCGCGCAAGATCAGGATCAGCTGGCGCTTGGCGAAGTCGGCGTCCACCAGGGCCAGCGGAATGCAGTGGAAGGCCAGGTCCCAGGCCGCATACCAGGGGTACTCCCACTTGTCGGGCATCGAGATGACGTCCATGTTGTGGAGATGTCGCCAGTCCGCGTTGCGACCCTGCTCACGATTGGCGGGTACGGGCGGCCCGGCGGGATCGCCATCGAGCCATTCTTCGAGCTCGTAGTAGTAGAACTGCTTGGACCACAGCAGGCCGGCGAGCGCCTGGCGCTGGACGCGGCGCTCGTCCTCGGACATGGGATGACTGCCAAACTGGGTGCTCGCGTAGAACTCGTCGGCTTCGGCACGGCGCGTGGCGAGCACCAGTTCGGCATCGCCGAACGGCTCCGCGGCGTGTGTCTGCGCCAGCCGGAGGAGGACGGAGTGAGTCTCACCTGGCGCAACCGTCATCACGTAATGCGCCGCGGCTTTGGTGCCCACTTGCGCTCGGTTCGTGCCGCCGGCGATGCCCTCGACGATGCGCGCGTGGATGGCGTCCTTCACATACGGGGTGCGATTCGGCACGCCCCACAGGCGTTGGGCGTTGCTTTCGTTTTCGGTGAAGAGCAGCTCGGGCTCGCCCTGGCAGACGAGCCAGTACGTCCCCAGCTCGTGGTGGATGGCCTGGATCGTGCCGGGGGCGGTCTGGTGCAGGGTGGGTCGGGGTGATGTGGGGAGGCCCCAGGACCAGGTATTGCGAAACCAGAGCGTCGGCAAGAGGTGCAGACGCGCTGGCTCGGGTCCGCGGTTGGTCACACTCAGACGAATGTTGAGATCGGTCGGGTTGGCCTTGGCGTACTCGGCCTCGACCTCAAAGTAGCGGTTGTCGGTGAAAACGCCGGTATCGACCAGTTCGTATTCGGGCTCGTCCTTGCCGCGGCGGCGGTTCTCCTGGACCAGCTCGGTATAGGGAAAGGCGCGCTGCGGATACCTGTACTGCGCCCGCATGTACGAGTGGGTCGGGGTGCTGTCCAGGTAGAAGTAGGCTTCCTTGACGTCTTCGCCGTGGTTGCCCTCGGGGCCGGTCAAGCCGAACAGGCGCTCCTTCAGGATTGGGTCGGCCTCGTTCCACAGCGCGACGGAGAAGCACAGCCGCCCGCGGTTGTCGGAGATCCCGAGCAGGCCATCCTCGCCCCAGCGGTACGCGCGCGACCGGGCCTGGTCGTGGGAAAAGTAGTCCCAGGCCGTGCCGTATGGCGAGTAGTCCTCGCGGACGGTGCCCCACTGGCGCTCCGACAGGTAGGGCCCCCAGCGCCACCACGGGATGTGGTGTTGGTGGCTGTCGGTTAGCCGGCGCCGTTCGGCGGTTGGTTCAGCGGTCAGCACTCGGGGTTAAGAGTAGAGGCTGTACCGTGGAACTCGCGAAAAGCTTGCGCGTGGGGTGTCTACGAAAATGAGCAGTCGAACACGGGCCGCCGAGGCCTACGTCAAGGCGTTGCGCACGGGTGAAGCGTCGGCGACCCAACTCGCCGGGCAGTATCTGGCGGACGATGTGGTGCTGGCGACGGGGCAGGACGAAGTCGTTGGGCACGCCAATGTATTGAAGCGGATCACGGGTCAGTGGCCGCTCACGTCGGTTTTCGTCCATGCCGGCTTTTCGGCGCCGCGCGAAGAGGACGGCCAGGTCAAAGTCGACGCCGAGTTCCCGCCCATGGGCGCCGCGCCGCAGAAGCTGAGCTTGAGTTTCTCGTTCAACGGCAGTGACAAGATCAAACGCGTCGAACAGCAACAGCAAGCTGCCCCGCCGCAGGCGCCCGCGGAGACGCTGCCTGGCTTCGTGCGCGGCATCATCAACGGCGCGCTGGCGAATGGCACGCCGATCGTGGTCGCGTATACGGACGAAAATGGTCAGCCGGTGCTGTCACTCCGCGGCAGTACGCAGGTCTACAGCGACACGCAGCTGTGCATCTGGGTGCGCAACGCCGAGGGCGGCATCGTGCGGACGATGGCCCGCAATCCGCGGGTCTCGCTGTTGTACCGCGACAGCAAGACGCGGACGACGTTGATCATCCAGGGCCGCGGCCACGTCGAGACGAGTCCCGAGGTACGCGACCGCGTCTTCGCGTTATCGCCCGAGGTGGAGCAGAACCACGACACGGCCCGTAAAGGCGCCGCCCTGATCATCGATATCACTTCGCTCGGAGGCAGCAGCGTCCGCGGTATGGTCAGAGTGACGCCAACAAGCCGCTAGGTTGCGCGCCGCTGACTCGTCCGGGTCGGGGGAGCGCTGCGCGCCCCCCGCCGCCAGTCGCTGCTCCGCTCGCAAGCTCGCTGCGCGCTCCTTCCCGCGGCGACCCCCCGCTTAAGAACATCGTGGCTGGTACTCCGACGCTCAGTGCCCGCTGCTACGATCAGAGGTTTGCCCAATTGTGAGGTCCACAGGAAGGCTAGGCTGTGTCAACGGGCACACGCAGCTGCCCGGTAGGGTCCGAGTACCCGTCAGCTCGGTTCTTAAGCGGGGGGTCGCCGCGGGAAGGAGCGCGCAGCGAGCTTGCGAGCGGAGCAGCGACTGGCGGCGGGGGGCCGCAGGCTCCCCCGACCCGGACTAGTTGCGTACTTTGATCGTTTTAAACGCGGGGATGACTTCTTCGGCGAAGAGGTGCATGGAGCGGCGGACTTGCGCTCTCGGGAGGCCGCCGAAGTTCATCCAGCAGACCAGCTCGCCGACGCCGGCGGCGGCGAGGTCGGCCACTTTCTGGCGGACGGTCGCGGGGGACCCGATCAGCAGGGCGTCGTCGATCAGGTCCTCCCAGCGGCGCTCGGTGGTGCGCCGGACCATTTCATTGGCTTGCTCGCGCACAGCGTCGCTGATGCCGATCAGGCCGTCGGGTCGCAAGGAGCGGGCGAAGGAGTCGAGGTACCACCGCTCGTGCGGCTCGGCTTCACGCCGCGCCTGAGTATCCGTGTCCGCGACGTAGGCGTGCTTGGTCACCACCCAGGTCCGCAACAGGTCGTCAACCTGCGACGCCGGCAACGCCGCCGCGCGCAACGCCGTGGCGTACACACCGCGGAGCCGCTCCAGAGCAGGCAGGTGCGTCCCGAGACCCGAGCTCAGAATGCGCCAGCCATGCTGGGCGGCCCAGGCGACGCTCTGGTCGCTGGTCGCCGCGACGGCGAGCGGTGGATGCGGCTTCTGCAGCGGCTGGGGCTGAACCGGAATACGCTCGAGATCCCAGTGGCGGCCGTGGAAGGTCACGCGGTTGTGCGTCCAGGCCGCGAGCAGGATGTCCACCCCCTCCTCCATGCGCGTACGACTCTGGTCCTGGTTAAGCCCGTGGCCGACAAATTCGAGTGGCCGATTGCCGCGTCCGATGCCCACGACCAGTCGGCCGCCACTCAGAATGTCGAGCGTGGCCGTCTCTTCGGCCAGCCGGATCGGATTGTGGAACGGAATCACGTAGACGGCGGTCCCGATGCTGACCCGGCTGGTGCGCGCCGCCAGCGCAGCCGCCAGTACGGATGGCGCTGCCGATAAGCCGTAGTCGGAGAAGTGGTGCTCCGTCAGCCATACGGAATCGAAGCCGAGCTGTTCCGAGAGGACCATCTGGTCCAACTCTTCGGTGATGATCTCGGCGGGCGTGCGGTCGGGGGTTGCCTGGAGGAAGAAATAGGTCCCGAAGCGCATACGGACCCAAGGGTACGCCGGTGCTAGGCTGGGCGTATGCTGGACGCCCCTGGCCGACTCGGGCTAGCGGTGCTCGCGGCCGCGATGCTGGGCCTGGGGCTGCTCCGCCTGCGGGCGATCCCGCGTGACGCGGCGCTGACCGTGTACGCGCTGGTCGTGGCGGTCCTGGGCATCTTTGCCATCCTGGGGACCCAGGCCGCGGCGATCGGCGGCGGCATTCTGCTGCTGGTGTTCATCGTCGCGCGGCGATCTACGGAGTTCTGGCACTGGTCGCGCATTGGGCCGATCGCTAGCGCGAATTTGTCACCGGTGCGCGTTTCTCGAAGTAACAACAGGAACTCGTACGGAGATTGCAATGAACAGCTTGAGCACGAAGACCGTTGTGGAGCAGATGACCTACGAGCTGGCCGCGCGTCGCCGCGCGACGGCAAGCCGTCGGGCGGCGTATCTGGCGCTGGCACGGGCGATTGTGCTCAGCGACGAGTGTCGGGAACGACTCGTCTCGCGGGGCGTGCTCGGCGGCCCCCATTTCGACTGGGAGTCCGCCGAAGCCGCGTGAATTACGAGTGTTCGACGATGTTGAAGTTCGACTGGCCCAGGCCTTCCTTGCCCGTCACCACCGAATGCGCGTAGATGAACAGATTGTGGTTGCCCGAGTGGAACTTGGTGGGTTTGATGTCCAGCCGCCATCCGGCAGCGCCGAACTGGGCGCCGTTCGCGGCCGCCAACGAGTCAGCGAACGCCAGATCCGCGTCACCGACGAACGTCCCGCCATTGTCCTTCTCTTGATCGACATAGACGGACACGTGATCGATGCCGCTACCTTGCGTGGGCTGGGTCGGCAACGCGGCCGGGTCGAGGGCGTAGCCAATAATCGTGAACACGGAATTCGCGGTGTTGATGTTCTCGCCGACGGTTGGCTGCTCGATAACCACGGTCGGGAGTGCGCCGCCGCTCACGGTTGGCGCGGGCGCCGAAGTAGTCGGCGCTGAAGCGGTCGCCGGCGCGCTCGCAGAAGCGGTCACCGCGCGCTGCTTGAACCACCAGCCTTTGCCCGGAGTGTGCGCATAGACCGACAGCGTCTGGGCTCCCGCCGACAGCGCGCCTGCTGGGATAACTGCGCCGAAGCCGGAAGCGGCGTAGTACGGATTGCCAATCGCGCTCGCCACGTCAGGTCGACTCTGCGCGAACACCGCCTTGGCGAGCAACTTGCCGCCGCCGTCCATCGTGCCCTGCCAGACCTGCACGTCGTCGGCGCCCGCCCAGCCCTGGGCAGTCTGGTCGACGAACCAGCCGGCGACGGTGAACGAGCCAGTCGGCACCGTAGCGTTCGCCGCGGGCACGTCGATGAAGCCCGTGTAGGTTGGGTCGAGGATGGCGCCCGGGCCGGCGGTCCACGCGGTGAGTGGGTCGGCGGCGACGACCGCTGGGCCGAGCAGTGCACCAAGGAGACCCGCCAGGCCCAACCAGGCAAACAGCGCGCGTCGAAGTGGTTGCATGTTCGTGAAGACTCCTCGCTCTAGGTAGACGATCAAGTATGCCGGAACGTTTCAGCGGGCACTACGCAGCCCGCGGGATCCTTCGGCTGCGGCCTCAGGCTCACATGCTCGCCCGCTGGGCTCCAGCAGGGATTGCACATAGATCCGCTCGTAGGCTTCGGCCATCGCCGCTGGTGAAAAGCGACGTTCGGCTTCGCTCCGGCAGCGCGACCGGTCCAGCTCCGGGATGCGCTCGACAGCCCGCACCAGCTCGTCCTCAAAGTGGCAGATAAAGCCGGTGACGCCGTCGTCGAGCACTTCGGGGACGCTGCCCTCCCGCAGCGCGAGCACTGGCGTGCCGCAGGCGAGCGATTCGGGCATGACAAGTCCGAACGGCTCGGGCCAGCGGATCGGGAACAGGAGTGCCGCCGCGTTGCGAAGAAACGCATCCTTCTGCTTGCCGCCGACTTCGCCGATGAGCTCGATGCCCGGCTCCGACAGCAGTGGCTGAATGACGTGCTCAAAATAGTCACGGTCGCGCTCCATTTCCGGGCTGTGGCTGAACGACAGCGGCGGACGCGCGGCGATGCGCAGCGGCCAACCGGCGCGGCGGGCGACACGGATCGCCACGTCGAGGCCTTTCTCGGGTGAGATGCGTCCCAGGAATGCCAGGTACTGACCCGGCCGTGGATTGAACGTGAAGTGATTGAGGTCGATGCCGTGGTGGACAGTACCGACCCAGTTGGCGCTGACCAGGGGGTGGCGCTGCGCGTGGCTGATCGACACGAACGGCAATCTGGCGAACGCGCGGTAGATCGGTCTCAGGCCGGGCACGTCCAGGCGGCCGTGCAGGGTCGTGAGCATCGGGCGGCGCGGGGCGTGCGCCAGCGGGAAGCCGTTGTAGTCGAGATGGCTGTGGACGATATCGAACGTGTCGACCCTGTCCAGGATGGCGCCAAAGATGGCTGAGCGGTGCGTCACGAAGTCATTGCTGGGCGGATTGTCGTGCCAGAGCGCGTGGTCGACGATGGGGATGAGCCGGGCCGAAGTGTGCGAGTCGGCTGAGGCGAAGAGCGTCACGTCGTGACCTCGTCGCACCAGTTCTTCGGTCAACGTCGAGACGACGCGCTCGGTGCCGCCGTAGCCCATCGGAGGGACCGTTTCAAACGGCGGGGCTAGCTGGGCGATACGCAAGTGCATCTGTACGTACTGTTATGCCAGATTGGCGGCAGGCCGATAGGGCTTCAGTTGCGCCTGGATCGATCCGATGATTGCGGTATGCGCGCTGACGTCGTCCAACCGTTCGTTCTGGCTGCCAAAGACGTGCTCGAAGCCGAGTTGGGCGGTCAGGTTGGTCGGGGCGCAGTCAAGGTCGAGCAGGGTGACTTCTCTGTTGGCGAAGTGACTGCGGTCGTCGGCGTGACGGGTGCGCTTTCCGGGGCCATTTTGTTCCGCATGTCGGAGGCGACGGCGCTGGCAATTGTTGGCCAGATGATGGGGCAGAAGTTCGATGAGCTCGATGCGTTGGCCCGCAGCGGCGTCGGCGAGTTGGGCAACGTCATTACCGGCCGAGCCGGCGTCCTACTCGAGCGCGCCGGCATTCGCGCCGACATCGCGCCCCCCATGCTCATCGTTGGCCGCGGCGGCTCGATGTCCAGCCTCGATATCCCGCGCCTGCTCGTGCCCCTCGAGACGCGCATCGGCACGATCGATCTCCAGATCGCACTGAAAAAGGGCTAAAGCCTCGCTTTCGCGGAGTTGCGGGCTGCCCGCATCGCTGCGCTCGCTCCGTGCAGTGCCGTTTCCCAGTGGGAAGGACCATCCCAACGAGCGAGCGAAGCGATGCGGACAAGCGATCACGCCGCACAGCGCGGACAGCTACCCGCGGCGCCTCGCTCGTTCCCATGCCGTGCCGTTTTTCCAATGGGAAGGACCCCATCGCAACGAGCGAGCGCAGCGAAGCGGACAAGCGATCACGCCGCAGAGCGCCGACGCTTCCCGCTAATTTACGGGGAACTTTGCGAAGTAGGCTTTGATGCCTTCGACGTAGCCACGGGCCACGGCTTCGACGATGGCGTCTTTGGCGGCGGCGTTGGCGTCGTCGTCGTTGGTGAGGAACAGGCCTTCGGCGATGATGGCCGGCATCTGGCTGGGACGCGGGACGGTGTCTGTCTTTGGGCTGAGCAGGTAGTAGTGATCGCCGCCGAGAACTGACGTGTCTCTGGTCGCACCGTGGTCGACGGTCGTATAGCCGGCACTCTTGAGTGCCGTCGCCAGCGCCGCGTCGACCAGATCTGCGAGCGCTTTGCTGCGGTCCGTAAATGGCCGATCGGGATCGAAGAAGATGTAGCTGCCTTTGACGTTGGGATCGCTGATGCCGTTGAAGTGAACCGAGACGAAGATATCGCTGCCCGCGGTGTTGGCGATGTCGATGCGAGCTTGCAGGTCGTCCGACAGGGTGACCTTCCCATCGCCGGTCAGGTCCTTCTTGTCGACGTTGACCTGCGAGTCTCGGGTGCGCGTGGTCGTGACCGGGAAACCGTTCTGTTGGAGAAGGTCGCGCACGCGCAACATCACCCGGAGGTTGAGGTCCTTCTCGGCGAGCTGGGTCCCATCCGGGAACGTGTGCGAGGCGCCAATCTCCGTGCCGCCGTGGCCGGCGTCCAACGTAACCGACGGGTCGCGGCGGAAACTATTGGACAGATCTGAGCCCGGAAGGTCGCCTGGTCGTGCCAGCGATTGCGGCTGCCCCGGTTTGAATTGGCCGATAAATTTGCTGGATTTCGCCTGCTCGGCGAGGTCCGGCGGCAGGTTGCGCCCCGTCATCAGCGACTTCACGAAGTCCGCCAGCAACAGCCCTTGCGTGCAGCCGCAGCCCTTGTCGTAGTGCATGATGCCGCGCTGGAAGCGCTGATAAATGAAGTTGGGATTGGTCGGATCGTGAGCTGGCTTCGATGTCGGCAAGCCCCAGATTTCGAGGTTGAAATACGGCACGAGCCCTTCGCCACCGTCCGGGATGCCGTTCGGGTAGGCATCACTGGCGCTCACACTGCCAAAGAACGTTTTGGCGAAATTGACCGGCTCGCCGTCGAACGTGTCAGGGGCGAACTTGCGGACGAAGTCGAGCGTCTGGGCCAGGTAGTCGGGCGCCTCCGGTTTGGGCGACTGGCCGATCACCGCGGGGTCCGGCGCCGGGAACGTGCTCCCGTTCATACGGGTATAGGGCAGCAGGCCGTCGTCAAGCAGATTCATCTCTTGCACCCCCCCGTCGGGCCGGAGTTGGAGAATCTGGCGTTGGAAAATCTGCACCTTCATGCCGAAGAGCAGGAACACATTCGAGACGGGGTACCCGAAACTACGCACCCCGCCGCGAACCTGGAAGTAGTTCCAGAACGCGTCCTCGCCGATGCGATAGCCAGTCTGGACGAAGTAGCGCGCGTCATTCGGCGCAGGTGGCGCGGGTTGCGGCTGGGCTGTCGCCACTGGGCCGGCCAGTGGGCCGACGAACCGGATGGCATCGGCGACCACGACGCCGTCGGCCCTGTCACTGAGTACGACGCCCTGGCTCTTGCCTGGCTGAAAGTCGAAGGTCCCGAGTGACTGCCAGGTCCCGCCGTTAGTCCTCTGGTTCACCGCGACGTTCGCCTGACCACCATTTGAAGTGACGACATACCCGGCATTGGTGGCCCGGTTGGGGCCGCCCGTCCAACGCGCGAAGACCTCGTACCGACCCGCCGCACCGGACGGGTACGGCCACGTGACCGTCGACGTGCCGTCGCCAGGCGTTCGAAACAGATAGTCGGCGCCGATGAATCCGGCGGTTTCTTTGGTGGCCGTCCACTTGCCCTTGACGAGGACGACCCCGTCAGAGTTGTCGACGATCGACTCAGCCGCCAGAACGGGCGTGGCCATGGGCAGCACGGCGAGCAGCAGCCCGAACGCGAGCATCGCTCGACCAAGTGACCGCGAAAGAATCATGGGCTGCTGAAAGAGTCTAACTACGCAAGGCGAACGGTTCGCACGTGAAGTCGTTACGGAACGCTCACTGTTCGGCACTGAGCTATCCTTCCGGACTGCATGCCTAAGGTGGTCCTCGCATACTCGGGCGGGCTCGATACGTCAGTTGCCATCCGTTGGATCAACGAAAAGTACAACCTCGACGTCGTGGCCGTGACGGTCGACGTTGGCAACGAAAAAGACTTCGAGATTGTCCGACAGAAGGCGCTGCGGACCGGCGCGATTCAAGCGTTTATCGCGGATGCCAAGGAATCGTTCGTCAGAGATTTTGTGATTCCGTCGCTGCAGGCGGGGACGCTGTATCAGAATGTGTACCCACTGGCGACCGCGCTGGCACGGCCGCTCATCGCCAAAATCCTCGTCGACTACGCGCGTAAAGAGGGCGCAACGCACGTCGCCCATGGCTGCACTGGCAAGGGCAACGACCAGGTGCGTTTCGACGTGTCGATCCAGGCTTTGGCACCGGATCTGAAGATCATCGCCCCCGTTCGTGAATGGGCCATGACCCGCGACGACGAGATTCGCTACGCCCAGGAGCACAGCATTCCAGTCTCGGCGACGGCGGCCAGTCCGTACTCGGTCGACGCCAACCTGTGGGGTCGCAGCATCGAGGCGGGCGTGCTCGAAGACCCGTGGAATGAGCCACCCGAGGACGCGTACGCGTGGACCATCCATCCCCGCTTCGCACCCGAAGAACCAACGTACGTCACCATCGACTTCGAGCGCGGCGTACCGGTGGCGTTGGGCGACGAGCCGGAGCACACCCAGCGCCTGGATCCGGTGACCCTGGTGACGCGTCTCAACGAGCTCGCCGGTGCGCATGGCGTCGGCCGTATCGACCACGTCGAGGACCGCCTGGTGGGTATCAAGTCGCGTGAGCTGTACGAGGCGCCCGCGGCGATGGTGCTGCACACCGCCCACAGTGCGCTGGAGACCCTGACGCTGAGCCGCGAACAGTTGCGCTTCAAGAGCACCGTCGCGCACGAGATGGCCCAGTTGATCTACGACGGCCGCATGTTCTCGGGCCACTATCGCGACCTGTCGTATTACGTCGCCAGCACCCAGCGCTATGTCACGGGCAGCGTGCGCATGCGACTGCTCAAAGGGCAGGCGGTGCCAGTCGGGCGGCGATCACCCCACTCGCTGTATGACTTCGGTCTGGCGACGTACGAGACTGGCGATCAGTTCGATCACTCGGCGTCCGTGCACTTCATCAGCCTGTTCAGCCAGGGCCTGCGAACCCAGGCGCGAGTTCAGCTCGGGGCGGGTCGCGAACAGGAGATACGACGTCTGGTGGCGCCCACCATCGACGACGAGACCGTGGACTGATCCGCCCTTGTGGGGCGGACGCTTCAGCAAGGCGCTGGACGAATCGGCGCTGCGCTACACGACATCACTGCCGGTCGACCGTCGCCTGTACGCGTGGGATGTGCTGGGCAGTATCGCCCACGCCCGCATGCTCGGCCGCCAGAGCATCATTCCGGCTGCCGATACTACGGCCCTGGTGGACGGGCTGCTCGGGCTGTTGCGCGATCCGCCGCCGCTGGACGGTCCGTTTGAAGACATCCACAGCCTGGTGGAGGCAACGCTGGCCGAGCGGGTCGGCGAGCCGGCGGGTCGGTTGCACACGGCGCGCAGTCGCAATGACCAGATCGCGACCGATATTCGGCTGTTCGTCCGCGCGGCGCTGGTCACGGGCGTCGAGGGCATCGTCGAACTGCAAGCAGCGCTCATTCAGGCCGCCGCGCAGCACGGTCAGGCGGTCATGCCGGGGTACACCCACTTGCAGCGCGCCCAGCCGGTGGTGCTGGGCCACCATCTGCTGGCCTATGTGGAGATGCTCGACCGCGACGCGTCTCGGCTGCGCGATGCGTTCGTCAGGGCTGACGTGTTGCCGCTGGGGGCTGGGGCCCTGGCTGGCTCGCCCTATCCGCTGGACCGCGAGTTTGTGGCTCGGTTGCTTGGCTTTGCGGCTGTCAGCCGCAATAGCCTGGACGCGGTCAGCGACCGGGATTTTCTGGTGGAGCATCTGGCGGCGCTGGCGACGATCGCCATGCATCTGTCGCGTCTGGCGGAAGAGCTGGTGCTGTGGTCGACCGCCGAATTCGGATTCGTGGCGCTCGACGAGTCGTTCACCACTGGATCGAGCATCATGCCGCAGAAGCGCAATCCGGATGTCGCCGAGCTCTTGCGGGGGAAGACCGGACGGGTCTACGGCGCGCTGACGTCGCTCCTGGTGATGCTCAAAGGCCTGCCGCTGAGCTACAACCGCGACCTCCAGGAGGACAAGGCGCCGTACTTCGAGGCCGTCGACATCGTGCACGACGGGCTGACTCTGGCGGCGGCGATGCTTGCCAGCGCCACGTGGCTTGTCGACCGGTTGGCGCACGCCGCGGCAGATCCGTTGATCTCCGCGACTGATCTGGCCGACCACCTGGCCCAGCGGGGTCTGCCGTTTCGACAGGCGCACGAAATCATCGGCCACATCGTGCGCGCGGCCGAAGCGAGCGGCCGTGCGTTGGCGGAGTTTTCGCTCGACGAACTGCGGGCTTTCTCGCCGCTGTTCGAGGCATCAGCGGTCGGCCTGCAAGCTGCCGACCTGGCCGCCGCGCGCAACGTGACCGGTGGCACCGCGCCCGCCCAGGTCGAGCTTCAGCTCCAGGCGGCTCACGCCCGCCTGGAGGCGTCGCGCCGCTGGACCGAGGCGGCCCGCCGGCGCCTACCGACACCAGCGAGCGTGACCGCTGGCTGAGCCCCCGCTGCCCGCATCGCTTCGCTCGCTCCCTCCCGAGACCGGACATCCAGCAGGAAGTTGCGCCCCGGACCGCTACCTCCCATCGCCTGGCAAACTCGCACGGGAGCGAGCGAAGCGATGCGGGCGGCCGGGCTCAGTGGGTTCCGGCTTCGGTCCGCTGGTAGCGCTGCGCCACGCCGGTGATAATGCCGCGATAGTCGCGGAGCGTTGGGCCGACCACCAGCCCGGTCGCGGTGACCTCGTACAGGCGCAGCTCTTTGCGGTGCTCGCTGCCACGCATTTTGATGACGGTCATGACTTTGCGGACTTCGCCTTCGATCTCGACGTAGCGCTGCACGATGATGTCGTCGGTCAGGAATGAGATCAGGTCGGTACTGAAGCGCAGGTCGGTGAACGTCTGGGCGACCTCGGTGGTCATGAACACCGTCACCCCGGCGCCAGTGAGCGCGCCCACCATGCGGTAGAGGGACTCTCGAAAATCCTGGCGAAATGTCGGCGCCAGGGCGAGCTCGAAGCCCGACAGCGAATCGATCACCAGGCGCTGAGCTTTCGTTCGCTCCACCGCCGCCTGGATCTCCAGCAGCGCTTCGTCGACCGACAGATCGAGTGGCCGCAGGTAGATCACTTCGAGCAGCCCGTTCCTGATCATCGCTTCCAGGTGGGGCCCGCGAGTCCGGGCATGCGCCAGGAAGTCCCTGGGATGTTCTTCAAAGACAGCGATGATGGCCGGCTCGCCGCCCAGCAACCCCGAGGCGATGAATTGGGTCGCGAGCGCACTCTTGCCCGAGCCAGCCGGGCCAGTCACCAGGATGGAGTCGCCGGATGGAACACCCCCTCCCAGCATTTCGTCCAGGTCCGCCACGCCCGTCGACAGGCGCCGTTTGGGATGCTTTCGGTCGGGTTCGTTGTTGCGCCGCAGGATGCGCGGGAAGACGTCGAGTCCGTCGCCCGTGATGCGCAGCGTGTGCAGGCCCGGCAGCGGCGCCTGGCCACGCATCTTGGCGATTTGCAGCTTGCGTACGCCAGAGTTGCGGTCGATGCTCTGGTGGAGCCACAGGATGCCGTCCGCGACGGTGAAGACCGGGTTCCGGGGCGCCTCGCTCTCTTCATATTCGCCGACCAGAAAGGTGGTCGCCTGCCAGGTCGTGAGGTGGAGCGCGAGCCGCTCCAGAAACCCCTGCAGTTCGACGCCGCCGTCGTGCGCCGCGGTGGCCGCGCGCACCACCGTGAGGAACGAGTCCACGACCACGACGCCCGGGCTGACGCGGCCGACTTCGGCAACCATCATCTCTAACACTTTGCCCAGGCCCTGTTCCAGGGTCTCGTGACTCAGGTTGACATAGATGACGCTCGTGCCGACCTTAGCCGGGTCGAAGAAGCTGAATTGTTGCTGGTAGCGCAGCAGCTTCAGGGACGGCTCGCCGACCACGGTGAAGTGCAACGCCGGACGCTCGGGAGTGCCCAGGGCGAACATCAGCTGCTGCGAGAGCGTCGTCTTGCCGGTGCCCGGGGCACCGGCGATCAGATTAAAGGAATACTCGGGCAGCCCGCCCCCCAGGACCTCGTCCAACCCGCGCACACGCGTCGGCAGCTTCCTGATGACCACGCGATCGAGTGCGCTCATCTTGATTGGTGCAGGGTCCTGGACAGTCAAGAGTGTACCTCCAATGTGCCGGTTCTACGGCTGAGCGTCTGGCGGCGGGCGTGGGCGCATAGGCAGCGCCGGCCAGACATCGCGGAGTAAGCGAAAGGTGAGATCTTCGCCAATGAACGAGACGAGCAGGTCGATCAGGGTCCCAAGCACGCTGACGAACCCTGCCTGAGCTTCGCTGGGGTCCACGTCAAGCGCGGTTTCGGCCAACCGCTCGATCAGGCTCTGCGTGTTGGGCGCGCCCGGGACACCGCCGAGAAACGGGAACTCCGCGCGCGACAGATGCACGGCGCGCATCAGCAGCGCCTCGGAGCCCACGGGCGTGATCAGTTGGGCCAGGCGTTGGCTGAGCTTCTTGAACACGCGCTCGGCACCCGCCGAGCCGGTCAGCGGTCCGTTCTGCGCGTCCATCTCGCCAGTGACGAGCCAGTGCGCAAGCGCCGCATGTGGCCCGGTCGGGGTCGTCACCTCCGGGGAGGATAAATGACTCTGCATTTCCGCCCCCGGACCCAGGAGGATGGCATACCTGAACGCAGCATGACAGGCCAGTGTCGGCGAGTCATGAACAACCGTCATCAGCCCATCACGCTGACATTCGGCTACGCTCCAAGCGTTGGCGGTCGAGTTTCAAGTTAGCTTCCCAGCGCCGCTGGACGTGCGTGCCTCACTCGAGCTGTTTCGGCGGTCCGGCGATGACCTGATCGACCGCTGGGATGGGCAGCGGCTAGTACGCGCGGTGCAGATCGGGGGCACCTGGGTGCCATTCGTGGCGGTGCCCAACGGAACCGTGTCCGCGCCGTCGATGCAGGTGGTCCTCGACGATGCTGCACACCTGGCTGCGATCAGGGCGGTGGCTGAACGTACGTTTGTCCCCGCGCCGTCGGCCTACGCCGAGTTGCTCGAGCGAGACGTCGTCCTGGCTGAACTCGACAGTCGATTCCCCGGCATTCGCCAGATCCGCCAGCTCGACCTCTTCACGGCCTTGATCCGCTGCATCAGTGCCCAGCAGGTCAACCTGCGCTGGGCGGTCACCACCCGTCGGCGCCTGGCCGAGACGTTTGGGGAACGGCACGCGGTCGCCGGACACATCGTGTACACCCTTAGCCCCGAGCGGATTGCCGCGGTGGATGCGGCGCACGTTCGCGCCCTGCAATTCACCACGAGCAAGTCGGTGTCCATCGTGGCGGTGGCGCAGGCACTGGGCGATGCTGCGTTTGGCCTGGAGTCATTGGGCGAGCTGGATGATGACGAGATCATCGCTCGGCTCGTCAGGATCCGCGGCATCGGGCGATGGTCAGCCGAGTGGGTCCTGGCGCGTACGCTCGGGCGCCCGCGGGTCGTGGCCGGCGACCTGGGTGTGCGTAAGGCGGTCGGACTGGCCTATCGCCGGGAGTCCATGCCGAGTGAGCCGGAGGTCCGCGAGCTGACCGCCCACTGGGGCGAATCCAGCTCCGTCGCCCAGGCGCTGTTGCTACAGGCGCTGGGCGAGGGTGCGCTCAGTGCGCCGAAACCAGCGCCGCCTGGATCGCGCGCTGCACCTCGACGATAGCCGCCGTATTCGGATAGGGCCGGCGCATCCATTGGAACGTCTTGCCAAACAGACCGTCGTTCTTGCGCCGCGGAACAATGTGGACATGGAGATGCGGCACGCTCTGGGAGATGCGGATGTTGACCGCGACAAACGAGCCGTCCGCACGCAGCCCTTGCTCGACAGCGACGGCCAGACGTTGCACGTTCAAAAACAACGGTCCGACCTCAGCCGACGGCAGGTCGCCAAGCGTCTCGTAATGGGTCCTGGGGACGACGAGCACGTGGCCGGGTAGGAGCGGCCGGTGATCGAGAAAGGCGATGATGTGGTCGTCCTCGAGCACGCGATACGCCGCCACCGACCCGCCGACGATGTCGCAAAAGATGCAGCCCTTCACCGTCGGTGAGTTCGGACCAGGTACACCACCAGGCGAGCGAGCATGGTCAGCGGCCCGTATCCCGCCGGTTCGCGCTCGCCCAGGACGATGTTCGTCAGGAGTTGACGCAGCGCCGGTCGACGATTGGCGAGGGGTACAAGCAGGTTGAGCAAAGCTGGGATGCAGTACCAGTCGCGCACCAGTTGGCTGAACCGGAAGATCTTTTCGAAGCGCGCGCGCAGCAGGCGGTCATACGCCGGCAACCAATCGGCGCCAAAGCCGGCGTCGAACGCAGCGGCCAGATGATCGGCCGCCAGGCGGCCTGATTCGAGCGCGTAGTCGATGCCCTCGCCAGTCAGCGGGTTCACGAGCCCGGCGGCCTCGCCGACGAGCAGGGTGCGCGCGGCATACGTCGGCGCAGTCAGAAAATCGACGCGAATCGGGTAGCCTTTCACCGGTCCGGCCTGGCGAGCGCCCTGTAGGAACGGTTGCAGGTCCTGCGTGAAGTCTTCAAACACGCGTGCCGCGGGCCGGGTGGGCCTGGACGTTCGGCGCGACGGCAAAAAGCCGACGCCGATATTGGCCGCGGATGGGCTGACCGGAAAAACCCAGCCGTAGCCCGGCTGCGGCACGCCGTGGAACCGCAGCGAGAACGTGCTCGCAACCTCGTGCTGGATGTCTTCGAAGTAGGCGCGCGCGGCGAGCATCGCCCGCGGCTGGCGGTGCAAGATGCCGGATCGCTTCAGCACCGCGGTCGCCGCCCCGGTCGCGATGATGGCGACGCGACCATCGAAGGTCCCACCACCTTCGGCGTGGACCCGCACGCCGCTCGAGGTCGGCTCGACGTGACTCACGGTCACCTGGCTGGCGAACGCCGCGCCACTCTCCGCCGCGCGGCGAACAACGATGTCGTCCAGGTCGCGGCGTGGGACGACCAGCGCCCCGTGCTCGGCGGTGATGTCGGCCGACGTCGCCCGACCGTTCGGCGCCACCACCTCGTACGCGCCGACCCGGCAACCGGCCCGCTCAACTTCCGGGAGCACGCCCATCTCGTCCAGCACACGCAGCGCGCGCGGCGTGAGTCCGTCGCCGCACGTCTTGTCGCGCGGAAAGTCGGCGCGGTCCAGCAACACGACATCGAGCCCACGGCGACTCAGAAAGTGCGCGGTAGATGAGCCGCCAGGCCCGGCGCCGATGATGACCGCGTCGTGCATGCGGCTGATTATCGCGTGTTGCGCCAGAGGCTGAGACCAAGCCAGACGTACCAGCCGGGGTTGGCGATGAATCCAGCCAGCACGGCTGGCGCCAGCACGAGCGGGCTCGTCGCGTCGAGGACGATCAAGCGCGCCAGGTAGACGACGATGAGCAGCAGGGCGGTGACGTAGCCGAGGTATCCCAGCCCACGTGGGAATTGGCCGCCGCGCAGGATCAACCAGGCCATTGCCCACAGGCCGAGGCCGGCGATACCGAACGTGAGCATGCCGCGCGGGTCGATCTGACTCGGCAGGTCGAGGTTCACGGCCGCGGGTGGATGGAGGACGTTTGACAGGTCATACCCGGCGTGGATCGCCGCGCCGAGCGCGCCGGTCACTCCGAGCAGGAGCGCCAGGAGGGCGAACGAACCATCCGTTTCGCGCACCCGCCCGTAGACAGCCACAAGTGTCGCCGTCCCCAGCAGTCCGCCCAGCAGCAGACAGAGCGCGCTCAGCGACGGCGAGCGCAAAATCACAAACGCAACCGCATACGCGAAGCCGACGATCCCGGTCAGGACGCCGCACACCCCGGCGAAGCGTTCGTACGAACTCGAGATCGAAGTCGACACACCGACGCGCCCAGCAGCCAGAGTAGTCATGCCAGTTCTTCAGGAACCTCCCTCTGCCTGACAGTACGCCGGTGTAGGGCGGGCCGGATCACTCCGAGTGCGGTTCTACCGTCGCGCGTCGCGCTGCTCGGTCAGCATCGCGACCACCTCGTCGACGGGCTTCGCGCCCAGATCGCCCCGGCGTCGCTCGCGGACCGACGCCGTACCCGCCACCTGGTCACGATCGCCGACCAGCAGCATGTACGGCACCTGCTGCGCCTGAGCATCCCGGATCCTGGCCCGCAGCGTCTCCCGCCGCTGGTCGACTTCCACCCGGAGTCGAGCCGAACGCAGGCTGGCCGCCACCGATTCCGCATACGCAATGTGGCGATCGGCGATCGGCACCACGACCGTCTGCACCGGCGCCAGCCAGAGTGGGAACGCACCGCCGTACTTCTCGATCAAGAACGCGACCATGCGTTCCAGTGTGCTGATCACGCCGTGGTGCACCATGACCGGTCGATGCAGCTTTCCGTCCGCGCCCACGTACTCGAGCTCGAACTGGTCAGAGAGATGAAAGTCGACCTGGACGGTACCAGTCGTCTCGCTGTGGCCCAGTGGATCTCGCAACTGGATGTCGATCTTGGGGCCATAAAAAGCTGCCTCGCCGGGGGCTTCGACGTAGTCCAGCGCGAGCCGCGCCAGCGCCGCCTTGAGGTACTGCTGGCCGCGCTCCCACATCGCCGGGTTGTCGACGTATTTGGCCTTGGCGTGCGGATCCCACATCGACAGGCGATACCAGTGGTCGATGATGCCGAGCGTGGCGTACACCTCCTCGACGTGCTGCACTGCACCGACGACGACGTCCAGGATCTGGTCCGGTGTGCAGAAGATGTGCGCGTCGTTCAGGTCCATCCGCCGTACGCGGCTCAGTCCGCTCAATTCGCCGGATTTCTCGTAGCGCCACATCGCGCCAAACTCGGCGATCCGCAGGGGAAGCTCGCGATAACTCCGCTGCGCGTGCCGATAGATCTGAATGTGGTGAGGGCAGTTCATCGGCCGTAGCACCAGCTGTTCACCGCCGACCTCCATCACCGGAAACATGTCGGCGTGATAGTGGTCCCAGTGGCCGGAAGTCCGGTACATCTCGACTTTGCCCAGGTCCGGCGTGATCACATGCTGATAGCCGCGCTGCAACTCCAGATCGGTTATCCAGCGCTCCAACTCGCGGCGGATCGTGGCCCCCTTCGGCAACCACAGCGGCAACCCCTGCCCCACCAGGTCGGAGAACGTGAACAGGCCGAGCTGTTTGCCAATCCGCCGGTGGTCGCGCCGCCGAGCGTCCTCCAGTTGCAGCAGGTAGTGGTCCAGGTCGGCTTGCGTCGCCCATGCGGTGCCAGCGATGCGTTGCAACATTGGCCGCTGGTCGTCGCCGCGCCAGTACGCGCCGGAGATACTGAGCAGCTTGATCGCGCCGATCTGACCGGTGTCCAGGACAAGTGGTCCGCGGCACAGGTCCACCCAGTCCGGTCCCATCCAGTAGCAGGTGATCGGCTCAGCCGGCCGAACCGCCTCGATGATCTCGCGTTTGTACGGGTTGTCGTCTTGCGCCGAGTAGTGCTCGAGGGCCTGATCTCGGGTCCATTGCGCGCGTCGAAATGGCTCGGCCGCGGCGATGATCTGGCGCATGGTCTGCTCGATACGCGCCAGGTCGTGCTCGCTCAGGCGCTCGGGGATGTCGATGTCGTAGGCGAAGCCGGTTTCGATGACGGGCCGGCTGCCGAGCTTGCTGCCGGGATACAGCTGCTGCACCGCCCTGGCCAGCACGTGCGCGGCGGAGTGCCGCATGCGGTCGAGCTCGCTGCCTGCGTGGCTCATGCGGGCGAATGCTAGCCCGCGCCGGCGGTCCGGTCAGCCCGGGCTACGAGGTCGACAACAGATCCTGTTGGACGCCCATCGCGGTGCGAAGACGATCGAGACCCAGGCGGATTCGTCCTTTGACGGTGCCGATCGGCGCCGCGAGCTGGGCGGCGATTTCGGAATGACTCAGCCCGCCGAAATACGCCAGTTCGATTACCTGCTTCTGCTCGGGTGGCAGCGAGTTCAGCGCGACCCGGGCGGTCTCGGCGTCGACGTTCGAGACGGCCTGGGTCGGGACGTCGCTGGCATCCGGTGGATCCAGCCCCTCCGCCAGGGGCTGAACCGGGCGCCGCCGCCGGGCTCGCAGGACGTCGATGGATCGATTGCGGACCATGGACAGGATCCAGGTGTGGGTCGTGCCGCGGCCCGGGTCGTAGGTATGACCCGACCGCCACGCCGACAGAAACACCTCCTGCGCCACCTCCTCGGCATCGCCGAGGTCGCCGAGCATGCGATACGCCAGCCCGATGGCTTGACGGTTGTAGGCGTCGTACAGCACCTCCAGGTCCGCCAGGTCTGGACTCGGCGGCGGGGAGGTGGTCACGATTGCACCTCCGTCGCCAGGATCGGCGCGCTCGTCGGCTGCGGCTGCACGCCGGGTTCCTTCGTGATCGCGACCGTCGTGCCGCGAAGCGTGCCCGAGAGCGCCAACTTCGCATCACCAGTGGTGGCAATGCCCGCGGCGACGGGCTTGCCAGCGGTGATGATCCACGCCTCGTAGATCGACCCGGGCCCGGGGTTCGGCAACCCCGACATTTCAAGCTCGGCGGCCCCCGAGCGGCGGACCACCACTCTGGCGCTGCCCGGCACGCTGCCCGTCAGCTCATACGTGGCGACGGTCTGGTTCTCGTACGTGAACGCGCCGGCGGTCACGATGGCCACGACGAACACCGCCGCCAGCGCCGACATCCACGGCGACCGACGCCAGAAGCGCACGACGATCGTTGGCCGTGGGCGGAGCTGGGTCGGCTCGGCGATCGGTCGGCCGATCAGCGGGGGCTCCTCGACGGGTTCGGACGGCGCCGGCTGCCCCGTCGCGGCGGCCGCGAGCTCTTGCGCCGCGCGTCGCATCAGCCGCGCTTTGAAATCGGGCGAGGGGTCCATCGCCGGTGCCACCAGCGCGACCCGGGCCAGTGCCTCGCCATCGAGTCGCACCATCAACTGACACCGCTCGCACGCGGCGGAGTGGACCTCGAAGCGGGCCAGCTCATCACCTTCGAGGACGCGCAGCGCATACAGCCCCGCGAGCTCGTCGAACTCTTCCGAGTGTCCATCGATCGGCGGGTGTGACATTTGGCAGCGAGAGCCTACAGTACCTGCGGCAGCGCCTGGGCCGTGATCACGCCGCCGGCGATCACGATCACCAGGGCGCTGGCCACCGGCAGCAGGCGCGGTATCAGCCCGCTGGAGAGGTTGACGCGACCGAACAGGCCGCGCGCGTAGACCAGCAGCAGACCGAACGCCACCAGGACCCCGGCCAGGCCCGTGCTGAAGGCCACGATCAGCAGCAGTCCGAAGAGCACGCGGTGGGCCGCGATGGTGATCAGCAACACCATCAATGCCTCCGGACACGGCAGCAGCCCGCCCGAAACACCGAGCGCCAGCAAGCTCCTCCAGCTCACTTTCCCGTTCTCCGTGCGCGGCGGCACATGCGAGTGCGGCCGCCCACCGCCATGCGAATGCATTTCCGCCCCCGCCCCGCGCCCATTGCTGCGCGCATGGCGGTGGCCATCCCCATGGTTGGTGTGCTCGTGCGCTGTTTCCGCCAGCGCGATCTCCGCGTGCGGGTGCCCGTGGCCCGCTGCGTGAGCATGCTCGTGAACCGATTCCGCCACCGCGAGCGCCGCGTGGGAGTGCTCGTCGGCGTGCGCGTGGACGTGGTGCGCTGCGTCTCCGGCGTGCGCCTGGTCGTGCGCGTGCCCGTGCTCGCCTCGCGCGCGGAACGCCGCGAGCAGCCGCTGCCCAAAGAGCCACGCGCCGATCCCGACGACGAGCAATCCAGACACAATCTCCAGAATTGGATACAGCCGCTCGGGAACCACGTACTGTGAGAGGAACAGCGTGACCACGCCCAGCGCGTACACGCCCGCGGTGTGGGTGGCCGTCACCGTGGCGCCCAGGAAGAGCGCGTGCCTGGCCGTCCCCCGCGAGCCCACCAGATACGCGGCGACAACTGTCTTGCCATGTCCCGGCTGCAGCGCGTGCGCAGCGCCGAGCACGATGGCGACGCCGAGCGCAAAGAGGATGAACGCCGGCGTCAGCTCTCCGCCATTGGCCAGGTCGGCGAAGGCGCTGTTGGCGCGGTCCAGCATCGCCACGCCGGTGCTGGGCACCACGGGTAGCGCAATGCCCGCGGTTGCCGCCGGACCGCTCGGGCGCGACGCTGAGGCAGCCGCGCCCGGTACGAAGCTGAGCTGCGCCTCACGCACGTTTAGCGGGCTATTGAGCAAGTCCGTGGGGTACTGACGCAGTTCGTTGGTGACGTCCTCGCCCGGCACGCTGCTGCTCTGAATCGCAGTCCCCGCGGCCCCCGGGCGAGCGACGATCTCGCGCCAGCCAATGCGCGTCGGGTCATTGTCATCCCGAAACACCAGCGACACGCTCGAGTTGGCGTCGGCCTGCAAGGCGGCCGAATACACCGCCTCCAGGCGCATCGTCGGCAGCCCGCCTGCCCCCTCGGGGAAGCTGAGCGACCGCTGCTCGAGGCGCAGCAGCGCCGGCTGCCCATTGAGCGAGAGGTGGAGGTTCTGTCGCACCTCTTCGGCCCGCTGGTCCGCGTAGGCCTCAGGGTTCGCATCGATACGCGGCTTCTCCTGAAACGTCGGGATCTCGGCGGTGTCCACCACATACACCACCCGGACCCTATCGCCAGCTGGCTCGACCCGGGCGTAGTGGTTCACCGTGAAGTTGCCGAGCGGATGCGCGCTGGCGACGCTCGGCATCAGCGACGCTGCCAGCACCGCCCCGGCCGCGACGAGCTTCGCGAACGGCTTCACGAGAGGCCTCCAAGATCCTGCTGCGCAACCGGCGCGTAGGGCACCGAGAAGGCCGGGTTGATGGAGAGCGCCCGCCCCAGCAGGTCGCGAGCCGAGGTCGTGTCGCCGTTACAGCGCGCGATCTCGCCGGCGTGGAACAGCATCAGCGCATCGTGCGAGCCGAGTCGCAACGCCTGGGTCGCATAGGTCTGCGCCTGCGCGCAGTCGCCGCTCTTGTAGAGCGCCCAGGCCAGGGCGTCGGCCACATGGACGCTCTGGCGGCGGTCCCATTCGCCTCGCGCGCGCGCTACCGCCTGGTCGGCGCGACCGTGGTCGGCGTCGAAGATCGCCATTTCCAGATCGGTATCGACGCCGTTCGCGACGAAGAGTTGGGCTTCGATATCGACCAGCTTCTCCTGCTGCAGCGCGTCGGCGTCACGGCCGGCGGCGCGGTCGACTTCAGCCAGCCGGATCACGAACTCGGGCAGCGGGACTTGCTGGGTCACCTGGGTGTAGAGCTCCGCGGCGTGGCTGTAGTCGCCGCGCGCAGCCGCGACCCTGGCTAGCCCAGCGGTCGCGTACACGTAGCCGGGCGAGAGCGTCAACGACTGCTGATACGTTCGTTCGGCGGCAGCGATGTCGCCGGTGTTGAAGAACAGATTGCCAAGCTGGACGCGTGTCCACTCGGTCGCTTCACTGCCGCCCGGCGCCGAGTCGACCGCCGCCTGCATCGCCTTGATGGCGCCGCTGAGGTCGCCGTGCAGCTCGCGGGCGTAGGACACTCGAGCGTACGAGGTCTGATCGGGTCGCAGGTCGACCATCTTCTGGAAGCTGGTCACCGCGTCGTCATAGCGGCCCAGCTCGGTGTACGCATCGCCGAGGACACCGTAGCTGGCGGCCTTGAATTCATTCGAGGCGATCGCCCGCTGGCCCCAGCCGACCGCGTCCTGAAACTGATGGCGGGCCAGGGCCAGGGTGCCGAGACCGATCAGGGTGTCGGTGTCATCTGGCGCCGGACTCAGGGCTTGATTGAGGATGCCGTCGGCACGGGTCAGGTAGCTCGGATCGCTCGTCTCGCGGGCTCGCTGCAGGTACGCCAGGCCGAGCTGCGTGGCACTCTGGTGATCCGACGGGACCTGGCGCAGGTGGTCCTGCAAGGCGCTGATCTGACGGTCGGTGGCCGAGACGCTCCCAGCGACGACATCCGCCATGGGACTCGCGCTGCTGGGCGAAGGCGGCGTCACCCGCGAAAACGTCGAACTGGCCAGAAACGTGGTCAGGAGGACGCCGGCCGCGAACGCGCCGAGAATCGGCAAGCGCCACTGGCGCTTCACGGTGATGGCAGTCAAGTTCAACATCGCTTCGCTCCAGTGGTCAGGGGTTCAGGCTTGGAAAGGACTCGAGACGGGGAGAGGAGTCGTTCGTCGACAGGAGGTACGTCTCCCGCGCGGCCATGGATCAGGCCGGGTGTTCTCTCAGCTCACCCAGCCTGACCCGGCGCCTTACGGTGCGCCCGTTGGGCTCGTCGCGGTGCCGCCCGCCCGGGCGAAGCCCTGGTACGGCTGCGACAGATACGGGAACGTCCCGTTCAACGGCTGCGCCATCTGATTCACGCCGTCGCCCAGCAGATTGTTGGGCGCTTTGTTGAAGTCAGGCGTGAAGGGCGTCGCGCCCGCCATCGCCTGGATGGCGATGTCGACCACGTCATCCTCGGGCCGACGGCCGTTGGGGAACCCGGCGTTGTCGCCACCCAGGACGCCCATGCGGTTGCCCTTGCCGATGCCAGCCGTGGGCGGTACGCCCATGTTCAGGCGCAGCATCTCCGAGGCCTGGACATTCGCGGGCTGGTTCAGGCCAGGAATGCCCGTCAGGAAGATCGTGACCAGGTCGTTGCGGGGCGCTGGCGGCACGGGTACGCCGTACAGCGCGTTGATGAGGCCCGGGAGCTCGGGATTGAGGACCGCGGGCAGGAACTCGCCGTCGCCCGATGGCGGCGTCGCGTTGAAGTGGTCCTTCGCGCCCAGTGGGACGACGACCTCGTTGACCAGCGGGTTGCCCAGGCGCTCGATCTGCACCCAGTCGCCGGTCTGGTTGTCGCCGGCGCCGTTCGCGCTGAGGACCCGGGTCTGGCGACGCCACGTGGTCGCCCACACGCCGATAATCGAGTTCGAGCCGTCGGCCTTCGCCGCCTGGCCGTCCGTCGTCAGCAGCGTCATCGGAATCTGGAACGCGATGGTGTGGACGTTGAACCCATTGAAGGAGTTGACGCCATCGGTGTTCGACAACGGCACGACCTTGTGCAGCGCATCGAAGGGCCGCAGCGCCAGCAGGTCAAAGACGCCCAGGTCCAGGAAGAATGGATCGGCGCGTTGGCCAGCGAAGAACCAGCCCTCACCGTTCTGGAGCGCGCTGACCGCCGGACCGCCACTGAGGCCGCCGGCGCTATTGGTGGTGTCCATGCCGCCGATCTGCGGTGGGTTGGAGTGCGGACCAATGTTCACCGGCTGGACCGGCAGGTTGGTGCCGATCACCGTGTCGCCGACACCGCGCACGGTCTTGGTGACCGTTGCCGTCTGCTGGACATTGAGGTTGGCGTCGCCGTCCTTGGCGAACGGACCGAAGTTGTAGAGGAACGTGTTGGGATTTTTGACGGTGGTCTGAAATTCGACGTTGTAGGTGACGTCGGCCACGTTGTGCCCGGCCTGGGCAATGTGGAGCTGATAGCGGACCTTCGGATCGAACTGGTAGTAGTTCGGGCCGCCCATCGGGTTTTCGTAGGGGATGACGTTCATGATCAAGGTGACCGAATCCGGCTTATCGGCGGCGACGAACGCATAGACGTCCGTCAAGTCCGCGTACGGGTCACCTGCGATCATGGGTGCCTCGCGGTGGCTGGACGCGCCGGCCATGGGCGCACTGACGAGCGTGCCCGCCAGGATTCCGACCGATGCGGCGAGGCCTCCAAAGAGAGCGAGAGGTCGCTTCACTGCTGACTCCTTCTGTGTCCACGGTTGTCTTCAGCAAGCTGAGGTGGACTGACGCGCGTGGCCGGTGCGCGCCGCCCCCCGGGCCCGGACGCTGAGTGCCCGGGCCCGCACAGTGGGGTACGCCCCCTGACTCGGTTCGGATCAGCGGGCCTATACTCTTCCCCCACCTGGATGATCAAGCAGCACCTGACCTGGACCCAGATCGAGGATCTCGCGATTCGGCTCGCCGACCGATTGCCGACCAGCTACGACGTGATGCTGGTGATCACGCGCGGTGGCATGGTGCCCGCCTGCATCATCAGCGAGCGGCTGAACCTGAGAAACATCATGGTCGCGGCGGTCATGTTCTATACGGAGCAGGAGCACACGCTGGACAAGCCCATCTTCCTGCAGTTCCCAGCCGACCCACTCCTCAATGGCAAACAAGTGCTGATCGTGGACGACGTCTGGGATTCGGGCCGCACCATCATGGCGGTGCGGGAACGCGTGCTCGATGCCGGCGGCTATCCACAGACCGCGGTGCTGCACTACAAACCCGCGCACTCCACCTACTCCGATATTCGGCCCGACTACCATGTGGACGAGACCGACGCATGGATCGTCTACCCATGGGACGTCGGCCAGGCCACGCTGCCGACGGGCGTGCTCGAGTCACTGTCGGAGGCGTAATCGCCGCTCCCGCTGGGAGACGCGCACCCGACCGGTACTCGAGTGGTTCTCGGAGGCGCTGCCGCCGCTCCTGTCAGGAGACGCGCAACCCGCCCCGACATCCTCCCGTATGGCGGACGCCCGCTTTCTGCTTGCGCGTCGAGGCCGTCGCGGGTGGGCCTGTCAGCGCATACAACGCGCACGTGTTCGTCAGCGGGCAGGGCTCGCCCTGGGGCTCGGTCTTCGGCCCGGGTGGATTGCGACGTTGAGTCGCTTGCGCCGAGCTCTCGATGTCGCGTTGCTCCCCGTTCCCTGTGGGCGCACGCCGTGAAAGGGCTCACCCGCGGCGTCGTGGTCATCGCCGTGATCGCCATCGCGGTCTCCGCGCTCGTCGTCGCCTGGGGTGACGCGCCGGCCGTCCTGGCCGCGCTGGGCCGCTTTCCGCCGCTCTTGATCCTGCCGGTCGTCTTGCTGACTCTCTGGAACTACACGCTGCGCTGGCTCCGCTGGAACTACTACCTGCGCGTCCTCGGCGTGCAGGGCGTCGGCAAGGCCGCGAGCGCCCTCGTGTTCCTGTCCGGCTTTGCGATGGGCCTCACGCCCGGCAAATCGGGCGAGCTGACGAAAAGCTTCTGGTTGCGCGAGATCGCCGGGCCTGATAGCGCCCCGCTGGCACGCACCGCGCCGATCGTCTTCGCCGAGCGCCTCGTCGACGGCATCGCCATGCTGCTGCTCGCCACCACCGGGCTCGTCAGCTTTCGCTTCGGCGTCGTCGCGCTGCTCGCGGTGGCCGCGCTCGCGTGCGGGGCGGTCGCCTTGATCCAGGCCCGCCCGCTCGTCCATTTTGTCCTGGACGTCTTCCGCCGCCGGCCGCGCACTCGTCGCGTCGCGGACATCCTGCAGACCGTCTACGACAGCGCTCGCGAGCTACTGACGTGGCCGCGACTGGCGCTGGCGGTGGGCGTCGGCGTGGTGTCCTGGGGCGGCGAGTGCCTGGCGCTGTATGTCATCTTGCTGGGGCTCGGCGCGATACCCAGCGCGGAGCTGGCGAACCAGGCCACGTTCGCTCTGGCCGCCGGCAGTCTGGTCGGCTCGGCGTCGCTGCTCCCCGGCGGCCTGGGCGCCGCCGAAGGCACCGTCGCCGGCGTGCTGGACCTGGTAGCCGGCCAGCCGCGCGACGTCGCGGCCGCCGCGACGCTGCTCATTCGGGTCTGCACATTGTGGTTTGGCGTCGCCCTCGGCGCCGTGTCGCTCGTGTTTCTGTCAGGCTTCCGCGGACGCGGAGCGGCCGACTAGGAGCTCGGCCGTCCGCTAGGCTCGGGCGGCTTTGGCGGCGGCGCGGCGCAGCCGGGCGCGGATGCGCGCCTTCTCGCGCTGCAGTTCGAGACGCTCCTCGGCGCTCACGCCGGTGCTCTGCGGCACCACGGCTTGCTTGCCCAGCAGTTGCGGCAACTCCGTCCCGAACAGGATCAGCGCCAGCCGTTCATACGTGGCTTCGGTGGCGCCCGCGGCCACTTCGATCGCGCGCCGCGCCTCGTCGGACATCAACCACGATCGCATCTGGCGTAACGTGAGCCGGTCGAGCTGCAACTGGCGCACGAACGCGTCCTTGAGCGAGGCTGACACACCGGGCATCGGGCCGCCCAGGGCCAGCGTTGGCGCGGGCTGCTCCGGCTCCGTGTCCACCTCAGGCGTCGGTGGGTCCATCCCGAAGTCAGGCGCGACCACCATCGCGTGGGCTTCCCGTGCGTTCGATGGGCCGTCGAGGGTGCTGGATGCGACGCCGTTCGGCGGGTCCAGCGTCAGTACCGGGGCGTGCCCGTTGGTGTCGGTGTGGAGCGACCCATTGCTGGCCTCAGCCGCGGTCAACGTCTCCGCCAGGGTGGTGCGGCGGGTTGCGCCCGGGCGGCCCTCCTCCGTCGGGTTACCGGTGGTGAAGTCCCACCAGAAGCGGCGCGTCGTGTTCTGACACCCAAGCTCCAGCAGAACATGGCGACCGACCTCGTTGCGTCGAGCGGTGAAGTGCGTCCCGGTGTTACGAAACGTACTGCCACACTCGGGGCAGGACTCGGGATACGGCATCGCGGCGCGCCTCCTCCGAACGATTCGAATGCTGCGAGTACAGGTGCGGAACTGCTGCAAAAACGACCTGGCGCACGAAACGTTACATGGACGAAGCTAGCACGGATCAGCCGTCGGCGAGCATCATTTCCGCCATACGCTCGCCGAGGCGCAGGCTGTAGTTCTGGCCGCGGTCCTGTGGGTACACGTGGGCCATATTGGCCAGGAAGACGCCGGGCAGCGGGGTTCGATGTGGCGGCAACGTGTCCAGGTACGTGGTCGTGACAATGGGCTGCGCGTAGGGTGCGCGGAACACCCAGTGCTGCGTGACCCAGCTGGCGTCGAGGTCGGGTCGGATGCGGCGAACGGCCGCCAGATAGGTGCCGAGGATCTCGTCGTCGGACTGGCCGAACAAGGGGTGATCCATGGGCAGGTAGTTACCGAAGTAGACCAGGTGGAGTCCGCCGTAGTCCTCGACTGGCAGGAAGTTGGTGTGCTCGACGACGGCCAGAAACGGCAGGTCGCGATCGTTGATGTTGAGCCAGTACACGCCGGGCAGCAGCGTTCGGTCCAGGCCCAGGATCAGCACGTGTGCGCCATAGTGCTCGGGGCCGGGGTAGCGCTCGACGAACGCCTGAGGCAGATCGGCGGCGGCCAGCCGGGCGAAGAGGCGGGTCGGCAGTGTCGCCAGCAACTGGTCGAAGCGATGTACCGCGCCGGTTTCGGTGTGCACTTCGATGTGGCCGTCCTGGGTCTTCGAGATGGCCGCGGCCGCGGTCCCGGTCAGCACGGTGCCGCCGAGCGCGCGAAGGCGCTCGCCGAAGGCGTCGTAGAGCTGCTGGAAGCCGCCGCGGAGGTAGCCGAGGCCCAGCGAGCGCTCGTGGATCCGGCTCCACAGCCAGCTCATGGCGATATCGTCGGCGCGGGCACCGAATTTGCCGCGCAGGATCGGCTCCCACATCACCGCGTACCCGCGACGACCCATCAGGCGCGGCATCCAGCGCGCCGCGGTCCACCCCTGGAAGACCTTCTCGTTGGGGATCGCCTTCAAGACGGCCATGCCGAGCAAGAACCTGGCGCGGTCCAGCGGCCCCAGGAGCGGGAGGCGCAGGAGGTCGGGAATCGTGCCGAGGCTGACGATGCGTCCGTGTGACAGGGTGCTCGTGTTTGGCTGGCCCCAGATCAAGCGATTCTCGAGCCCGAGCTCGCGAATGAATGCGATGATGGTGGCGTCCGTGCGGAAGATGTGGTGGTAGAACTTTTCGAGATGGTTCGGGCCGACCTTGAAGCCGGCGGCGAGTCCGCCGAGCTGCGGCTCGCGTTCGATGAGGGTGACGCGTCGGCCCGCCTGCGCCAGGCGCAGCGCGGCGCCGAGACCGAGGGCGCCCCCGCCGAGCACGCCCACCTGCGACCTGGGGTGAGGATCAGTTGCCATTTAATGTATTTGTGATGCTCCCATGACGCTGGCGTGACGCTTTGCCGCTTGCCCGTGACGCCCTGCGTGACGCTTCGTCGTTACGCTTAGCTCATCTGAAGCGGGCGGGGCGGCGTGGCGGACGAGGCGCGAGGGCTGTGTGGAGTTTAGGGGCTGCGTGGCTTCGGGACGGGACTTGGCTGCACGGCGGGCTTGGCGGGATCGTCCGCGGGCGCGGGCGCGGCGTCCCCGACCAGGAAGTGCCAGGTAAAGCCGCCCGCGGCCCCACTGGCATCCCGGACCAGGACCTTCGCCGTGTAGCTGCCAATGCCCAGTGTCTGGTTGGTATGGATCGACCACTCGCGCGCCGTGCGCTTGTCGATCTGGGCGCCCACGTCGGCCCCGTTGACCGACAACGAGGCCGAGGCCAGATCGGCGCCCCGGCCGACCAGGACCGCGGACAGGGCCACCGGGGCGCCCGCTGGGACATGGCCCTCGGCGCCGGGCGCGATGGTGCGCACGATGGGCGGGGCGGCCACCGCCGCCGGCGACGCCAGGGGCGACGGACTGGGCGCCAGGCCTGGCGACGGCGCGGACGCCGAGCGGCTGAGCAATCCCTCGCTCGCCGTCAGCGTTGGCGGGACGCCAGCCGGCGTCCGCACCTCGCTGCCGGGCACGGCACCGCTCAAGGGCCGGTCGTTCGCGGGACCGCAACTCGCCAGGGCCAGCGCGAGCGTCGCAGCGCCCGCAAACGCCACGAGCTTGAGCTGATGCCCCTGAACACCCACAGGCCTGAGTCTAAGCATCGAGGCCCAAAACCTTAAGAACAAATGCGACACAGCCGATGATCGAGAACAGACGACATGGCACGCCTGGATCGCGCGCTGCAACTCCGCACGGCCGATCGGCTGCGGGCCAGTTTGGCGCGCGATGAGATCAGCGGTCTGCCGCTTGTCGGCGCGCTCGGCGAGGACGACCAGCGCGAGCTGTGCCAGGTGGGCGGCGGCCGACTCGCGGCCCTGGTGATCCGCGTGGCGTGGACGCTCGACCCGGTGGCGTCCCCGCCAGATATCGACGCGGTCCGGACGCTCGTCATGCGCGAGGTGGCGCGCATCGTGAACGGCCAGGTGCGGCAGACCGACGTGCTCGGGTCGCTGAGCGCGGACGCGCTGCTCATCTTCGCCCCGGGCCTCGATCGCATGAACGGTCTGAGCCTGGCCGAACGCCTCCGGGCCCTGTTTCTCGCCGGCCATCTCGCCGTTGGCGGTGTCGAGGTGCAGACGCGGATCACGATCGGCTTCGCGGCTCGGGCCGCGGCCTCGCCCGCTGGCTGGACCACCGAGACCCTGGTCGAAGAAGCCGAGCGCGACAGCTCCGAGCCCCCGCCGATCGCCATCGTCGCCTGACCCGCCGGTCGCTGCCGCGTCCGCCCGCGGGCCCTTCGCCCGACGTCGCGGCGTGCCCAGCGTGTAGGGTTTGAGACAGAACCTGGACCGCGTGTGTTGCTTGCCTTCGGTTGCGCCATGTACCGCCGTCGTCGGCTCGTGCTGGCGATTTGGGGGCTGGTCCTGGTGCTCGCGCTGCCGATTGTGCCGCGCGTCCTGCGGTCGCTGACCGCGGGCGGGTTTACCAGCCCCGACCTCGAGGCCTTTCGCGCCGGGCAGTTGCTGGCCGATCGATTCGGATCGAACCCGTCGAGCTTGTTTCTCGTCTACGACGACCCCGGCGGCGCGCTCTCGGCCACCGATCCGCGGTTTTTCGACCAGGTCGAGCAATCGCTGGTCGACGTGCGGCAGCTGCCGTTTGTCGAGCGCGTCGTCACCGCCGCGGCGAATCCCCGCCAGGTCGCCCCTGACGGTCGGGCACAGTACGCGACGCTGACCCTCGCCGCTGGCGCCGACAACGTGAGCGAAGTCGTGCCCGGCATCGAGCGCGCGCTGCACCCGACCGAGTCCAACTTGCAGGTCACGCTCACCGGCGCCCCGGTCTTCTACCAGGACATCTTCGACGTCACCGAACGCGATCTACGCCGAGCGGAGCTGCTCTCGATTCCGGCCGCGGCGGTTGCGTTGGTGCTGGTCTTTGGTTCGATCGTTGCCGGCGCGGTGCCCGGCCTGGTGGGCGGGACCGCCGTGGCGGTGACCCTGGCGATCATGGTGCTGCTCAGCCAGGTCTTCGAGTTGTCGATCTTCTCGTTGAATCTGGCAACGATGCTCGGCCTTGGCCTGGGGATCGACTACTCGTTGTTCGTGGTCAGTCGATTCCGCGAAGAGTCCGCCCTGGGTGCGTCAGTCGAACGGGCCGTGGCGTGGTCCATCGCAACCGCCGGCCGGGCGGTGCTGTTCTCAGGCGCGACGGTGATGATCGGCCTCCTGGCGTTGCTGACGTTTGACATCACCGCCCTGCGGTCGATGGGCATCGCCGGCGCTCTGGTCGTCGGGATCAGCATCCTGGCGGCGCTGACCCTGCTGCCCGCGCTGCTGGGTATGCTCGGCCCCCGCATCGACGCGTTCATGATTGGGCCGCTGGCCGCCTCGAATGCCCGGATCGGCAACCACCGGGTCGGTTTCGGCGGGGTCCGCGGCGCAAACATCGACCGCGGCTTCTGGAGTCGTCTGGCGCGCTTCGTGATGGCGCGGCCCGTCCTGGTCCTCGTGCCGCTGCTCGCGCTCCTGATTGGCCTGGGTCTGCCTTTTCTGCGTGTCGAGTTTGGGGCGCCCGACGCCTCGATCCTGCCGACCGACGTCCAGTCGCGACGCGGCTTCGACCTCTTGCGCACGCACTGGGGTGACGGCGAGCTCTCACCGGTGCTCCTCGTCTTCCAGACAACCGACGGTTCGAGCCCGCTGCAACCCGACCATATCCAGGCGCTGGCGGAATTCATGCGCCGCGTGCAGGCCGATCCGGACGTTGCTCGAACTGAGAGCGTTGTCAGCCTCGACCCACGCATCACCCCCGAGCAGTACGCCCTCATCTACGCTGACCCGAATCGGATCGCCGATGGCTACGGCCAGGCCGCGGCGCGAGCGACCGTGCGCGGCGACACGCTCCTGGCCGACGTCACCAGTCGCTTCGGACAGACCGACAAGCGCGCCAAGGACCTGGTGCGAGCCATTCGCGCCACTCCGCCGCCGGCCGGCTTCCGGCTACTCGTCGGCGGTGGTACGGCGGGTGTGATCGACTATGCCGATCGCCTGTACGACCAGTTCCCGCGAGCGGCGATCGTCATCGTGCTGGCCATCTACGTCGTCTTGCTGCGCACCTTTGGCTCGGTGGTCATCCCCATCAAAGCAGTGGCCATGAATGCGCTGTCGATCCTGGCGAGCTACGGGGCACTGGTGGTCATTTTCCAGGAGGGCGCGCTGGCGGACCTTTTGCACTTTCAGCCGTTGGGATTTGTCGAGGCCTCGCTGCCGATCGTGATGTTCTGTGTGCTGTTCGGGTTGTCGATGGACTACGAGGTGTTCCTGTTGTCGCGGATACAGGAGGCGCACCTGGACGGCGCCGACAACGCGACCAGCGTCGCGCGCGGTCTCGAACGGTCTGGTCGCATCATCACCAGTGCGGCGGCGATTGTGGTGCTGGTCAGTCTGTCGTTCGTCGCCGCCGACATCGTGCTCATCAAAGCCCTTGGGCTCGGCACCGCCATCGCCGTGTTCCTCGACGCGACCGTCGTACGCGCCCTGCTTGTCCCGGCGACGATGCGGCTGCTGGGTGAATGGAACTGGTGGGCGCCAGGCTGGTTGCGGCGTTTTGTGCGCACTCGAACGGTCGTCGCGGCGCGCGAGCTGCATCCGGGCGTGACAGCACACGAGGAGGCGGTCCACTGATGCATCGCCCGGCCTGGTGCGGCCTGGTGATGCTGGTGTTGTTGGGGGCCGCCTGTTCGCGCCCGATCGCGCCGCTGCCGGCGCCCGCGGTCGCCGATCCGACACCCGCGCCGCCGATAGTCCTCCCGCGCGACGCTGCGCCGCACGACGCACTGACCGAGTGGTGGTACTTCACGGGCCACTTGCAGTCCGATCGAGACGGCAGTCTGTACGGATTCGAGTACACCGTGTTCCAGGCCCAGCGTCAGGGCGCGCCGACAGGGTACCTGGCGCACTTTGCCATCTCCGATATCGGCGGCCAACGCTTCAGCCACCAGGCTCACGCTACCCAGACCGCGTCGCCGGCGGCGTTTCCGCTGGATGTCGACGGCTGGAGCCTGAACAGTGACGGCACCGGCGACACGATCGCGGCCGACATGCAAGCTGGACCCGGCGCCGATCCCCCGTTCGGTGTGCAACTCCGGCTGGTCGACGAAAAGCCACCCGCGCTGCACCACGGTGGCTACATCGAATACCCGGTCGCCGGTGGTTCCTACTACTACTCGCGCACCCGACTGAGCGTGACCGGTGTCCTCCGACAACCGGCGCAGGAGACACCGGTGTCGGGCGTGGCGTGGATGGACCACCAGTGGGGCAACTTCGTCGTTGGTCCCGCGGGCGGTTGGGACTGGTACAGCTTGCAGCTTGACGATCGGACAGAGCTGATGTTGTACGTGCTGCGCGACCCAACCGGTGCGACCAGCGGGATCTACGGGACCCAGGTCCTGGCCAACGGGAGCACGCAGGATCTTGGCCCTGACAGCGTGCGCGCCGAGGCGACCGGTAGCTGGACGAGCCCGCACACCGGTGGCCGCTACCCCTCAGGCTGGCTGCTCACTTTGCCGGGTGGGGCACGCGTCGAGTTGCGGCCACAGCTGCAGGACCAGGAGTTGTTCTTTCCAAGCCTCGGCGATCAGGCGCCCGCGGCCGGCGCGCTCGCGTACTGGGAGGGCGCCGTCACGGTGACTGGCGATCGCACCGGCGTGGGGTACGTCGAACTGACCGGTTACGCTGGTCGGCGATGACACGCCCTTTTCGGTTTGCGGTTGGCGCTGGCCCGTCCACCGATCGTCAGAGCCTGGCTGAGCGCGCGAGGCTCGCCGAGTCGCTGGGGTACGCGACGTTTCTGTGCAGCGATCACCTGGCGGATCAGCTGGCGCCGCTGCCGGCGCTGGCCTGCGTCGCGGAGGCCACGACCCGCCTGCGGCTCGGCACCTTCGTGTTGAACAACGACCTGCGGCACCCGGCCGTGCTCGCCCAGGAGCTCGCGTCGCTCGATCTGCTGAGCGGTGGCCGCCTCGAGATCGGCCTGGGCGCTGGCTGGAACGTCGAGGAGTATCGCGCCGCGGGGCTGGGTTACGACCGGCACAGCGTTCGGTTCGAGCGCATGACCGAAGCCCTGACCGTCCTCAAGGGACTCTTTGCCGAGGCCCCGTTCAGCTTCACCGGAAAGCACTACCAGATCGCCGAGGCGGAGGGTGCGCCGCTCTTGAAGCCGCGGCAAAAGCCCCATCCGCCGTTTCTGATCGGCGGCGGCGGGCGTTTGGCCCTGACCTTCGCGGCCCGCGAGGCGCAGATCGTCGGCTTCGCGCCGCGCCTGCCCCGACCAGCGGAGCCGGACGTGCAGAGCCTGCTGGCAGCGGCCACGGCCGAGAAGCTCGAGTGGGTGCGCGAGGCGGCTGGGGCGCGGTTTGCGGAACTGGAGCTGAATACGTACGCATCGCTCGGACCGGCGCAAATCACCGATGACGCGCGTGGCGCCGCGCGGGTCCTGGCCGAACGCTTGAAGGCGCGCTACGGGTGTGAGCTGACGGAAGACGAAGTCCTCGAGTCGCCGCACACGTTCATTGGCACCATCGACGCCCTGGTGCAGAAGTGCCTGATGCTGCGCGAGCGCTTCGGGGTCTCCTATATCTTCCCCATCGCCGAACCGGAGGCCTTCGCGCCGGTCGTCGAGCGGCTGGCGGGCAGCTAAGCCCGACCGCGCTCAGTGGTATTGACCGGTGGCGAAGATGTACGCCAGCTTCTGCAGCTCCGTGAAGGTGAGGCGGCGGGTTTCGGGCTGCTGCCACCACGACAGTTTGCGCCACTGGCTGTCAGGAGCGGCGTGGACGCCGAGCGCGATGCCGCTGCCCGCATAGGCCGCGTCGAAGGTGAGCTTGGCTCGGCGGGCGTGGTACGGCGAGGTGACCAGGATCGCGCTGCGCAGGCCGTGCTCCTCGAGGACCTGGCGGGTATAGATCGCGTTTCCCCATGTGTCGCCGCCCAGCGGCTCCTCGAGAATGGCCCGATCGGGCACGCCGCGCTTGACCGCCAGGTCGCGCATGACGTCGGCATTGCTGGTGCCGTTGTCATACGCCGCGCCTGAAAACACGAGGTACTGACCGAGGCCGCGCTCGTACAGGGTCATGCCTTCCTGGAAGCGCGCCATTTGCTCGTCGCCGCTGATGACGACGATCGCGTCGCTGACCTGGGGCGGCGGTTGGGGCGTATCCAGAAAGACGCCCGGCCCGATTAAGACGGCAGCCACCACGACGATGACGCCGACCAGCACCCGCAGGAGCCTCAGCAGCCAGCCCGCGAACGAGCCGGACGCCACGACGGGCGCCGCCGCGCGCGACCCACGCGCCGGCCGGGTGAGCTGGCGCGTGGCCCGTGGTGCGGTTCTGGCGTGCCCTAGACGAGGTGCCGATCGATGCATGCCCAAGATTGCTTCCCTGCGATTGTGGCAGGTGTGCGGTGGTGGCACGTCCGCGCGCCTGCGCCGCCGCCCGCCCGCCTTCAGACAGCTAAGCGTAACGGCGAAGCGTCACGTAGACCGTCAGGCGAAGGCGAAAAAGCGTCACGCGGGCGTCATAGCAGCATCACAATTTCCACAAAAATTGGTTCTGTGATGGCAAATGCACGACGTGTACCGTAACTCCCCGTCTCCGGCCGGGGCTGCCTTTATTCGAACGTCAGCCCCAGGACGGCCCCGAGATCGCGCAGGGTGCTGCCGCTGAGCCGCCCGAGGACCTCGATCGCGCGCGGCGTATTGAGGTCGTCCGCGAGGGCCTCGGCAAACGCGGCGCGTTCGGCGGCCGGGTCGCTCGAGTCCTCCGCCGCGCGGGCGGCTGCCGCGAGGGTCCGAGCCAGGGCGGCGGCGACCTCCAGGTCGGCCGGCGTCCACTCCCAGACCTGCCGATAGTGACGCCCCAGCAGGTACAGGCGAATGGCGTCCGCGGTATACGCCCCCAGCAGGTCTCTCAGGAAGACCATATTGCCCAGACTCTTGCTCATCTTTTCGCCATCCATGCGCACCATCGCGACGTGCGTCCAGACCTCGGCGAATGGCCGCGTGTGGGTGGCCTTCTCGCTCTGGGCGATCTCGCTCTCGTGGTGCGGGAAGACGAGATCAATCCCGCCGCCGTGGATGGTCAGCTGGGAGCCCAGATACTGGTAGCACAGGGCCGAACACTCGACGTGCCAACCTGGCCGACCGCGTCCCCACGGGCTGTCCCAGCACGGCTCGTCGGACCGACCTGACCACCCCTTCCACAACGCGAAGTCCAACGGATCCTCTTTGCGTGGGTCGTCGACGTCCGCATCGTCCTGCTGACCGGCAATCGCCAACATCTCGGCTCGGGAGAGTTTGGAGAGCTCGCCATAGGTCGGGATCGAGGCGACCCGAAAAAACACGCTGCCGCCCTCGACCACGTAAGCAGCCTCGCCGGCGATGAGGCTGTCGATGATGTGCAGCATCGTCGGTATGGCCGAGGTGGCCCGCACGAAATGCGTCGGATCGGCGACGTTCAGGGCCCGCATGTCGGCGCGGTACTGCTCGGTTTGCTCGTCGCCGAGGGATTGCCAATCGACCCCCAGTTTGCGCGCGCGAATGAGGATCGAGTCGTCGATGTCGGTGACGTTCTGGACGTAGATGACTTCGCGGCCGAGCCAACGCAGAGCGCGCACGAGCGTGTCGAACTGGACAAACGTGAACGCGTGCCCTAGATGGGTGGTGTCGTATGGGGTCACGCCGCACACGTACAGCTTGATGGTCCCGTCCGGCAGTGGTTTCCGCGTCGCGGACAGGGTGTCGCTGAGGAACACAGGCACGCGTGCAGATGTGAGCTTACAACCTGCGTCGCAACCCACTGCGCGCTCAGGCCGAGAGTCTCAGACATACGGGCCAGACCAGCGCCAACGCCGAGCCAGCCTGTCAAGCGGCTGGTTGCGACACGATGTGCCGACAGACCCAATCGCGAGCCGAGACGCAGTTCAGGTGGCTCAGCGGCTGGCCCGCCCACCGAGCGTGGTCGAAATACCCTCGAGCCGAGATCGAAGCCGTCTGGCGTCGGCAATCTCTACGCCGGGTCGCAGATGGTTGATTGCCGACTGCCACAATTACGCGGCTGGTGGGATGGGCTCTTACAATTTGTGCCATGTTGACGTTCCGCGCGGGTGATGCTGACCGGCCGCGCGGCCACGCGCTGGTGTTCTTTCGCGATGCCGATTCGGCGGATCAGGTGTGGGCGACGTACCTGGTCGTAGCGCCGATCAAAATGGACCTGGGCAAATACATCCCGGCCGCGTTCGCTTCACAATTGGCGGGCCAATTGGCCGCGTCCGGGCCGGCGGCCTACCCGCTGCCGCCGGTGCCCGAAAAGTTCGAGGCCGGGCTGGACGCGCTCGAGCGGCTGGCCGAATTGCGGAACGACGACCTGCTGGATGGTGGCACGCTGCGCATGAACGACCCGCTGTACGCGCTACAGCCGGTGGCGGAGATTGGCAGCCAGTACGCCGATCGGTGCCTGAGCTACTTCGCGGCGTTGCCGCCCGCGGACGATTCAGGTGCGTCGTCCGCCAGCAGGACGTCCGGAGGGGTTGACGTCGACGACCTGTTGTTGCAGGTCATGCCGGACCGCGAGAAGGTCGGCCGGCTGGCCCGGCTCGCGGGGACGCTGCGCTACGCCATCGAAGGCGGCGATACACGCCTGGTCGACGAGACCGTCAGCGACATGCAGCGCGTCTCGCGGCACCTGACCGAGAAGTATCGGCCGGCGGAACTGATCGCCGCGGCGCGCTCGACCGAGCCACGCGGAGCCCAACTCGCGGAACTGTTTCTCGAGCGGTGCTATCGACTGGTCGACGAGGACTACGCCGCCATGGCCGACCTCGACAGCAAGATCGAAAAGATCCAGACGCAGGGTTGAAACCGAGCGCCGTTGAGCGCTCACGCCAGGCTCGCCGCAGTCCACCAGGGCCATCTCCAGCTCGAGCCGAGGAGGCCTGGCCAGGCCCTGACCACACGGAGACTCGGGCTCTTCGCGACTTCCTGGCCAAAGGCAAGTAGGGGAATGCCAGTCGCGCGAAGTCAGCGATGGCCGTGGAGTCGATGGTTCCGTCTGCTGGTCGCGTCTTCAGTTCGCCCGTCAGATATTTTTGGTCCTCAGTCCGCGTCGGCTTTGACGCGGACCAGCAGCACCGGGCAGTCCGCGTGTCGCAGGACGGCGTCGGCCACGCTGCCGAAGACGGCGCGGGCGAGGCCGCTCCGACCGTGGGTGGACATGAGGATCAGGCTCACGTCGAGGGCCCGGGCGCGTTCGACGATCTGCTCGGCGGGCGCGCCTTCGAAATGTTCGGTCTGGACGATCAGGTTGTGTTGTTTGAGGCGGGCGGCCACCTCGTCCAGGTACCTGACGGCTTCGTCGCGCTCGGCTTCGAGGATGGGGGTGGGGTCAATCAGCGGGCCGACGTCGCCGACGGTCTGGCCGGCGCCGGCAGTTTGGGCCAGGAGCGCTTCGGCGGTGACCGTGGCGCGAAACAGCGTGACGGTCGAGCCGAAGGCGCTGGCCAGGGCCTCGGCGTGCTCGAGCACGCGCTCAGCGGCGGGCGAGCCGTCGAGGGGAACCAGCAGATGTTCGTACATACCCGTCTGGCGAGGTTACCCGCTCGCCGCCGCGGGAGGCGTCGTTTTCTGGGCCGCGGCGAGCTGCTGGCCGAGGGCATCCGCAATGGCCTTGTACTGGATGGCGGCCTCCCGCCAGGTTGACCACTCCCAGTCCTCGGGGGTTTGCCGGTCCGTGGGCTGGGCGGGATCGGTCGGCGTGGTGGGATCGGTCGGCGGCGTGGTGGGATCGGTCGGCGGGGTGGTGGGATCGGTCGGCTGGTTCGTCGGATCGGTCGGCGGGGTGGTGGGATCCGTCGGCTGGGTGTCCGGCGGCGGATTCAGCTGCGCCTCCAGCTCCACGCTCAGCACGTTCAGGTCGAGGCCGCCGATGCCCGCGATAGACGTCGTGCCCCGGAACTGTTTGATCGTCGGGTGGTCCCAGCCACCGTACGGGACGTAGCCCAATCTGGCATCGGCGACGTCGTCGTAGTTCGCGTCCCACAACAAGCGATCGGCAAACCGGGTGCTGTTGCCCATATACCGCCGGTCGAGCCAGAACCACCTGCCCGAGTAGATGCCAGTCCGGCCACTGCTGCCGGTGGGGTAGGCGTCACACGCCGCCAGGGCGGATGTCACCTTGTCTTCGCAGGTTGCCTGACTGTAGTTGATCGACGCGGTGTCCTCGACGTCGAGCCAGAGCTGGCGAACGTTGAGTCCGTCGAGCAGGTGCAGCTTGCGCTCGATGTCGTTGGCGTCGAGGTCGAACCACAACCAGACATAGGCGTCGACCGTCAGACCGGCGTCCAGACAGGCCTGGATCTGCGCACGCGTGCGCCCGGGCGGGTAATTCGGCGGCGGGTCGACTGTCTGGACGATGACGTGGCCAACACCGGCAGCCTTCAGCCCCGCGATCGCTGTCGGGGAAAGTGGATCGGTGAAATTCGACATGTCGACGGCGAGCATGCGCGTGACCCCCAGGACCAGTGAGCACTTGAGATTAGACAATGGATTGTGTCCGGCCGCACGGACCGCTATTATTGGTGAGGTGAAAGGAGGTGATGCCGACAATATGAGTACCCAATCCGGCGTCACCTCCGGGGCAGCCTAAAAAGCAGCTTCGGGGCGTGACGCCATAAGCTTTCACCGCGGAGACGGGCGGCCCAACCGGGTCGCCCGCGCTCGTTAACACGTACTCGGTACGCTTACGGTCTCATGGTGATGATTGAATCCCCGCTGCCGACGATGCCCGAGGGACCCCGTGTCCTGGTGGTCATGGCTCACCCCGACGATGCCGAATTCGGCTGTGGGGGCACCATCGCCAAGTGGGCGGCGGCGGGTAAAGAGATCAATTACGTCCTCTGCACCAGTGGCGACAAGGGCTCGAGCGACCCAGACGTCATCCCGTATCGCCTGGCCCAAACTCGCCGCGCCGAGCAGATCAACGCGGCGCACGCGCTCGGCGCGCGCGACGTCGTCTTCCTGGCCTACGAGGACGGCACCCTCACCAACACCCTCGCGTTGCGGCGCGACATCGTGCGCGAAATCCGTCGCTTTCGACCGGACGCCGTCATCTGCCAGGACCCGACCATGCGCTTCGGCGGCAATCGGTACATCAACCATCCGGACCACCGCGCCGCGGGCGATGCGTGCCTGGACGCGATCTACCCGTCAGCGCGCGATCCGCACGTCTTTCCCGAGCTGTTGATCGAAGACTTCAAGCCCCATAAGGTGCGCGAAGTGTTTATGTCGACCCAGCAAGGGGCCGAAATCTGGATCGACATCACCGACTGCTTCGAACGCAAACTGGAAGGTCTGCGCGAGCACGTGAGTCAGGTCGGCGACCGGTTCGAGCAGATGAAGGAACGCATCCGCGACCGCTCGCGGCAGGTCGCCAAGCTGAACAACCTGCCCTTCGAGCTGGCCGAAGGGTATCGCTACTTTCGGCTGGATTAGGGTTCGATCAGGACTGCCGTGGTCGCCGCCGGGCTCGTCTGTTTGCTGGACGTCGACAATACGCTGCTCGACAACGACCGCGTCACCGTCGATCTCAAACGCTTCCTGGAGGGCGAGATCGGCAAGCAGCGCACGGAGCGCTACTGGGAGCTCTTCGAGCAACTGCGACATGAGCTCGGCTACGCGGACTATCTCGGCGCGCTGCAGCGATACCGCGACGAGTACCCGCGCGATCCGCATGTGCTCCACCTGTCGCCGTACCTGATCGACTACCCGTTTGCCAATCGCCTGTATCCCGAATCGCTCGACGTCATCCAACGACTCAAGGAGCTGGGGCAGGTCGCCATCCTGTCCGACGGCGATGTCGTCTTCCAGCCACGCAAGGTGGATCGGTCAGGGTTGACTTCGGCGGTCGACGATAACGTGCTGATTTACGTCCACAAGGAGCACGAGCTCGACGACGTCGAGATGCGCTTTCCGGCCAGCCACTATGTCGTGATCGACGATAAGCTACGGATCCTGGCGGCCATCAAGCGGGTCTGGGGCGATCGCGTCACGACCGTCTTTCCGCGCCAGGGACACTACGCGTACGACCCGCACATCCTCGCGACCGAGCCGCCCGCCGACATCACCGTCGAACGCATCGGCGACATTCTGCGTCTGCCTGCGAATGCACTGCAGGGGCAGGGCCGATAACAAGTACCTTGTCATCGGCCCTGGTTGTCACTTGACGTCGAGGAGCTCGACCTCGAACTTTAGCGTTGCATTTGGTGGGATCACGCCGCCGGCGCCGCGGGCGCCGTAGCCGAGGTCGGGTGGGATGACCAGGGTGCGTTTGCCGCCGACTTTCATGCCGGCGACGCCTTCGTCCCAGCCTTTGATCACCTGGCCCTGGCCGAGTGGGAACGAGAACGGCTGGTTGCGATCGCGCGAGCTGTCGAACTTGGTGCCGTCCAGCAACCAGCCGGTGTAGTGGACGGACACCGTCTTGCCTTTTTGGGCCTCGGTGCCGGTGCCGACCTGGTCATCGGTAAATTTGAGCCCGTCGGGCATGGTGACCTCCGTAGTCTTTACGCTCAACCCCTGAGAGGTGGGGGACGACGCCGCCTGGCTGCAGGCGATCGAGGCCGCCAGGACGAGCGGGAGAAGCACGACGAACAGGGAACGTTCAGGCGTCACACGACATAGTATGTTGGCCTGCAAGTGGGGGAAGAGAAAAACCTATGACTCAGGGCGTAGCTGACACCGAGCGGGAGTTGAATGTCTTCGCGCCGGAACTGGTCGAGGACCCGTACGGCTGGTACGCGGAGATGCGCCAGGAGCGGGTCGTGCCGTATTCGCTCCCGGGGCTGCCGAACGTGCGCGCCGTCATGCTCAGCCGGCACGCCGACGTGCAGGCCGTGCTGCGGGATACGCGGTTCGGGCGCGCCGGATTTCGCCAGGCCGCGGCGAACGCCCTGGGCGACGGCGCGCTGGCGGACTCGTATTCACGCTGGTTCCTGTTCCAGGACCCGCCGGACCACACGCGCCTCCGCGGTCTGGTCAGCAAAGCGTTCACGCCCCGCGCGGTCGAGAACTTGCGACACCAGATCGACGACGTCGTCGAGCTCCTCCTCGATCAGCAGACGGGCAACGCGTCGATCGACCTGATGGGTAGCTTCGCGTACCAGGTGCCGGTGCTGGTCATCTGCGAACTGCTGGGCGTTCCACCGTCGGACCGTGGGCGATTCACCGGCTGGTCGGCAGCTATGGCCAAGGGCCTCGACATCATCACGCTGCCCGATCCCGAGGCGGTGCGCCGCGGCAACGAGGCGGCGGGCGGCCTGACGGCGTACTTTCGCGAACTGATCGAGGTGCGGCGAACGCGGCCGGGCAACGATCTGCTCACGGCGCTGATTACCGCCGAGGAGGCTGGCGACCGCCTGACCGAGGACGAACTCCTGGCCACCTGTGTGCTGCTGTTCTTCGCCGGCCACGAGACGACCGTCAATCTCATCGGCAATGGCGTGCTGGCGCTGCTGCGCAACCCGAGCGAGCTGGAGCGCCTGCGGCGCGACCCAGCGCTCATGGCGGGCGCCGTAGAGGAGTTCCTGCGGTACGACAGCCCGGTGCAGCGAACCGGTCGGGTGGTGCTCGAAGACCTCGAATTCAATGGCCGGTTCTACGCCCAGGGCCAGCGCGTCAACATGCTGATCGGCGCCGCGAACCGCGACCCCGCGCAGTATGCCGACCCCGATCGCCTCGACGTGACACGCCAGAACGCGAGCACCCACCTCAGCTTTGCCGCGGGCATCCACTACTGCGTCGGCGCACCGCTGGCGCGGCTCGAGGCGCAACTCGCGATCGCGGCGCTGCTGCGGCGATACCCGCGCCTGCGAATGGTCGACGAGCGACCCAGCTGGCGGCCGACATTCGTCCTGCGCGGCCTGTGGTCGCTCGAGCTGGCGACTGGCTGACGTCTGCCCTAGACGAGCAGGAGCATCGGTTTTTCGAGCAGTTGCTTGAGGGCCTGCAGGTAGCGTGCGCCCATCGCCCCGTCGAGGGCGCGGTGATCGACGGATAGCGTCAGCTTTAACCGCTCGCGCAGGACGACCTCGTCTTTGTATGCGGCTGGCTCGCGGGTGATGGCGCCGACCGCCAGGATGGCGGCTTCGGGCAGGTTGATGACGGCGTTGAATTGCTCCACGCCGAACATGCCCAGGTTGCTGATGGTGAAGGTGCCGCCGGTATAGTCGGGCGGCTGCAATTTGCCGGCGTTGGCGCGCTCGGCCAGGTCACGGGTTTCGCGGGCGATCTGGCTCAGGCTTTTCTGGTCGACGTCGCGCAGGACCGGGACGATCAGGCCGCGCGCGGTCGCCACGGCCACGCCGATGTGGATGCGCTGGTGGCGAATGAGGCTGTCCTCGGCGAACGATACGTTGACCTCGGGCACCTTGCGCAGGGCCAGTGCGGCGGCCTTGACGAGCATGTCGTTGAAGGTGATCTTGATGCCCTCGCTGGCCGTTTGTTCGAGGATCTGATTGCGCAGGGCGACCATGTCGGTGGCGTCGACGGTGATGGTCAGGAAGAAGTGGGGAGCGGTGCGCGTGCTCTCGGCCATGCGGCGGGCGATCGTGCGGCGCATCTGGGAGAGGGTGACGCGTTCGTCGTCCCCGGACGCAGGTGTCTTGTCGGGCTCGGCCGGGGCGGGTTCTGGCGGTGGAGATGCGCTGAGCGCGGCTTCGACGTCGGCCCGGATCACGCGGCCCTGCGGACCGCTGCCGCTGATGTCGGCGAGGTCGAGCCCGTGCTCGGCGGCGATGTGGCGGGCCATCGGCGAGGCGCGCACTTTGCCATCGGCGGCCTGGCCAACGCCTGACGGCTCGGCGCCGGCCGGCGAAACGGGGACGGATTCGGTGCGTTCGGCGTCGGCTGGTTGCGCGCCCGGGTGGGCGGCGGGATCAGATGCCCCGGCGATGTTTTCAGCGTTCCCGCCCGCATCCGCCTGCCCGCCCGCGTCAGCCTGCCCGCCCGTATCAGCCCGCCCACCCGCGGCGGGTTGCGCGCCTATCTCGGCTTTCGACTCAGACTGCGCGGACGATGCTGGCGCGGCTCTGCCGTTACCCAACCGAGCCACGGGTTGGCCGATCGCGACCGTCGTGCCTTCGGGCGCCAGGATCTCCTGCAGCGTGCCGGCTTCGAACGCGGTGAGGTCCATCGTCGCCTTGTCGGTCTCGATCTGAGCGATCACTTCGCCTTTGCTGATCTGCTCGCCGGGTTTCTTGAGCCACGTGGCGATGGTGCCTTCCTCCATCGTGTCGCTCAGGCGCGGCATGGTGATGTCGGCCATCAGCGGTGCGTCCGCGCGGTGTAGCCGCTTGCAGCCAGCGTGCTGTGAATGGCTTCCAGCAGGTTCTGCGCCTTGGGCAGGGCCACCTGCTCCATGCCCTTGGCGTACGGCAGCGGCACCTCGGCCTGGGCAACCCGCTTGATGGGCGCGTCCAGGTAGTCGAAGGCGCCCTCGTGAATCGTCGCGACCAGTTCCGCGCCGACGCCGTACGAGTACCAGTCCTCCTCGACGACCACCGCGCGGCTGGTCTTTTTCACCGATTCGATCAGCGTCGGCCGATCCAGCGGTCGCAGCGACCGCACGTCGATCACTTCGCACGAGATGCCCTGGTCCTGTTCCAGCCGCCGCGCGACCTCGAGCGCGACCACCGACATGCGCGAGTACGAAATCAGTGTCAGGTCCGATCCTTCTTTCATGACACGCGCGGTGCCGATCGGGACGACGTACTCCTCGGTCGGCTTGCCGTTGGTCGATGGACCGTCGTTGCCGAGGTCAGGCACCTCGCCTTTGGTGTTGTAGAGCGCCAGGTTTTCGAGAAAGATCACCGGATCGTCGTCGCGAATGGCCGCCTTGAGCAGTCCTCGCGCATCTGCCGGCGTCGCCGGCGCCACGACCTTGAGGCCCGGGACGTACGCGTACCACGAGCTGAAGTTCTGCGAATGCGTGGCTGCGAGTTGCTGGCCGCCGCCCTCGGGCATGCGCAGGACCATGGGCACCCGCACCTGGGCGCCGAACATGTAGTGAATCTTGGCCGCGTGGTTGACGACCTGATCGAGCGCCAGCAAGCTGAAGTTCACGGTCATGATTTCGACAACCGGCCGCAGACCGAGCATCGCCGCGCCAATAGCCGCGCCAACGAAACCCTCTTCGGCGATCGGCGCGTCCATCACCCGATCGGGACCGAACTCCTTCAGCAGCCCGGCGGTGATCTTGTAAGAGCCTTCGAACTTGCCGATCTCCTCTCCCAACAGGATCACCGACGAGTCGCGGCGCATCTCCTCGAGCAGGGTGTCGTGAAGCGCCTGGCGGTAGGTGACTATCGCCATTGATCCTGCCCCGGCAACGCGTGGGGTTGAT
>DATGER010000207.1:0-12532 GCA_035309865.1 Chloroflexota bacterium | reverse complement strand
CGTCCGACTCCAGCCCGCGATTCTCCTGGCCTCGCCGTGGATGGTGTCACTCGATCTGCTCGCGCTGGCGTACGCCCCGCTGGACGTGGTGCTGCGACTCCGGACAAAACGCTGGTGATGGCTTGGACACCCGAGGCCTAGCCCGGTGGGACTAGGCCAACCTGGCCGCCAACCCAGCCTCCTTGCCAACACCGCCTGGTACTCAACCGCGACGCTCTTTACCCTGCTGTTCGCGCTGCTGACTTCGGTGATCGTGGCCCGCTATCTCGGGCCGGGCGCCCTCGGCCTGCTGGGACTGGCGCAGTCGATCCGACTCACGGTGATGATGGGTCTGGATCTCGGGCTCCCGAGCGCCGCAACCCGGTTTATCGCCGAATTGAAGGGTGGCGGCAGAGACCCTGAAGCCGAAACCGTTGCGCGCGCGCTGACGGGCGCACAGGCCGGGTTGGCGGCGTCCGCGGGCGCGATCCTGGCTTTGCTGTCGGGACGCATTGCTGACCTGCTGGGTCAGCCAGCCGTCGCACCGTTACTGCCGATTGTTGCCCTGTCCCTGTCACTCACCCTGTTGAACGCGATTCTGGCAGGCCGCCTTCTCGGTCTCCAGCAGTTCCGGTTGAAAAGCACCCTGGACACCGCCTCCGCGATGCTCGGTCTTACGGGCGCCGCGCTCGTCGTCGCCAGCGGCTCCGGCGTTCGCGAGCTGCTGTGGGTTGACGTCGGGGTGGCGACCGTGCAGGCACTCGTCCTCCTGACTCGGCCGGTGCTCTGGCGCGCCGCGTCCACGGTACCTCTCGGTCATGAGCTCAGAGGCAACCTGGTGCGGTATTGCATCGGCGTCTTCCTGATGACAGCGTTCGAAGCGGTCATCTGGCAGCGTTCAGAGGTGTTCTTCCTGGGCCGATTCGGGCTCACTACGGACATCGGTGTGTACGCCGTCTCATTCACGTTGGCCACGATTCCAGTCACACTGATCCCTTTCTCGCTCGCTGCCGCGCTCCTGCCGGTTCTGTCCGCAAGATTTGGCGCGCACGGCCGCACGAGTTTCATCCCGATCTACGCTGCGGCGACGAAGTACAGCGCGATGATTGCGCTGCCAATGTGCGCGCTGGTTATGGGCCTTGCTGGACCGATCGTGCGAGTCGTGTATGGCGAGGCGTACGACTCGTCGGTGGACGTGCTGCGGATCCTGCTGGTTGGGGCGGCGCTTGGCGCCGTGTCTGCCCCCGGCTCACACGTGTTTCTCGCTCTCGGCCAACCCGCAACCCGCGCGATCTGGGGCATTCCGATCGCCGCGCTCAATATCGGGCTGGCGTTCGCTCTCGTGCCGCCCTTTGGCGCCGTCGGAGCAGCCGTCGCCAAGAGCCTGAGCCAGGCGGTCCATGTGTTCGCAGACGCGTTCTATCTGCGCCAGGCGCGGGGCGCGACCCTGCCGCTTGGCCAGATCGCCCGCGCCGCTGTGGCAGTGGTGCCGCTCGGGGTTCTCGGCTACGTGCTGTCTGTCCGACTCGAAGCCCTGACCAGTGTGGTGGTGACGTGCCTGCTGTCTATCAGCTACATCCCGTTCCTGCTCGCGCTGCGCGTCGTCGATGCAACCGATTTTGAGCTTTTGCGCGATCTGGCGAACGGCAGCCCGCGTCCCGCCCGGCTCCTGCTGGTCCCGGCCATCCAGTATGGCCGACGCATCGCCGGGCTTGGTCCGTGACTGGATGACTCCGCGCGTCAGCGTTGCGCTCCCCGTCTGGAACGCCGAGGCATTCTTGCCCGCGGCCATCGAGAGCATTCTCTCCCAGACGCTCGCGGATCTGGAGCTGGTAGTTGTCGACGACGGCTCCACCGATCGGACGGCGGCGATCCTGAGCGACTTTCAGTCGCGTGACCAGCGACTGGTGGTGCACCGCCAGGCCAACTCAGGCTTCGTGAGCGCCGTAAATTGCGCGGTGGAGTTGTGCTCCTCAGCGTACGTCGCGCGAATGGACGCAGATGACATCGCCGTGCCTGATCGACTCGAGCGCCAATGGCAGTTTCTGGAGCGCCATCCGGACGTCGGCGTCGTTGGCGGCGCGGTCGTGATCATCGATTCCGGGGGTACTGCGCTCACTACCTGGCAGACCGCTCAATCCGACAAACAACTTCGAGCGGCACTCGAGACCACGAACCCGTTTTGCGATCCAGCCATGATGCTGCGTCGTTCAGCGCTACGAAAGGTGGGCGGGTATCGAGGCGCATTTGGCTCCTCAGCCGACTATGACCTGTGGCTGCGCATCTCTGAGCGCTACGCGCTCGGCGCCCTCTCGGTGCCGGTGTTGCGGTATCGGTGGCACGCCGACCAATTGTCGACGCGGGACGTGCACGCTCAGTTGCTGGGGCTGGTCGCCGCCCGCCACGCCAGTCGGTTGCGACGCGCGACCGGGGCGGATCCTTTCGATGACACGGACGTCGTCACCGTGGAGCGCCTGTCGCAGTCGGGCCTGGATCCGGAATGGCTGCAATCCGAACTGCTGTGGGAAGCGGCTGCTCGGGCAGCGGCGCTGGTCTCGATCGGCCGACCTCGAGACGCACGCGTACTGCTCGACCATGCGCTGTCGCTGGCACCGGCGCACACCCGCATCAGTCGCACGTCGCGCGCCCATGCCAGGATCGCCTATGCGCGGGCGCGCGCCAGCGAATCAGCAGTCGCCGACGCCGTCAGGTGGCTGGTGATTGCCGGTGCACTGGATCCGGCTGCCGTTGGCCGGGCGGCCTGGCGCGGACTCCGCCAGTGGGGCGCGCGGATATAAGCGTCGTGCGCGCGGCTCAGCGTTTGCGAGTCCAGACGTGGGTCAGTCCGAGGCCCCGGCGGACGGGTTCGACTGCGCCCGTCGCAACCAGCTCGTCCACAGCCTTCTGCACGCCAGCATGTTCGCCCAGCGGGTAGTAGTCGTCGAACACGATGAATCCGCCGCGGATGACGCGTGGGACCCAATCCTCGATGTCGGTCTTGACCGCCTCATACGCATGCAGACCATCCACGAATAGCATCCGGATCGGCCCGCCATCGAAGTGAGATGCAGCATCGTGTGAAGTGCAGACCAGCGGAATGACCCAATCCGCAACGCCAAAGCGGCGCAGGTTGGCTTGAAACAGGTCCAGCGAGCTGAAGTCAGGTCCGACCACTGGGATCGGCGCCGCACCCAGCAAGTTGCTTACCAGCGGCACGTTCCAACGGGCAGGTATGAAGGCGCGTTGGGGATCTGTCAGGAAGTCCGGCTCGCCGGTATGCGGATCGATCGCATAGACGCGCTCCCGCCGCGCGCGTTTGGAACCGCTGGCAAGGCAAATCGTGGAGCGCCCCCAGGCCGATCCGATCTCCACGATTGCCCCGGCCCCCGGCCCATGGTGGGCCAGCGCGTATAACCATCTTGCGTCCCCGAGGTTGAGCCAACCGGGGACGGATTCGTGCAGGCGCGGCCAGAGCACGGCGAACTGCACCCCCTCGTCGCGCAGCGAGTGAAGCCAGACCGTTCCAAGGAGACGGATACCTTTGACATACGGGACCCGCACCCTCAGTTCAGTCCCTCCGCCGCCGAACACGCTTGAACCTGCTGCATACGTTGGGCCAGTATCCCAGGATCGGCCTGGGAGCCGCACTGTCTGCGCCTGCTCGCCGGGTGCCCTGATCTGGTGTAGTGCACACTGAGTGGTCACGGCGCAAGCTGTTCGTAGCAGCGGTGGTGCTGGCGCTTGTGCCGCGCTTGCTGTTGTTCGTGGCGGTGCAGCCGTGGTTGCCGTCGGTGTCTGCGTTGGTGATCGATCAACCCAACAGCGACAGTCTGAACTACCACGAGCTCGGCGTCATCCTGGCGCGTGACCACGTCTATGCGCTGGATGCAACGGGTACCCCTGAGGGCGATCGGGTGCCGCTGTACCCGATGTTCCTGGCGGCCGTGTACACGCTGTTCGGGACTCAGCCCTGGCCTGCCCTGCTCTTGCAGATTCTGATCGCGTCAGTGGGCTCCGGTTTGCTCGCGCTCACCGCGGCCGACGCCTTCGGGTCACGGGCGGGCAAATGGACCGCCGGGCTGTTCGCCCTGGCGCCGCTCCAGGTCCTCTATCCGTTGAGCCTGATGTCCGAAACGATGTTTGTGAGCCTGCTGATCGCGTGCGCCTACTCGGTCAGCCGGGCTCTCCGTCCGATGCCGGACGCACAGCCTGTTCGTCAACTGGCGCTGGCTGGCATAGCGCTTGGACTAGCGACGTTGACTCGCCCGGCCGCCGAGTATCTGTGCGTCGGGCTCGCGGCTTTAATGATCGTGCGGTGGCGCCGCCAACCGCGTGCGGCAACGCTCAGATGCGCGGTGTTCCTCGCAACATTCGCACTCGTCGTCGCGCCGTGGTTCGTCCGCAACGCGCAGACGTTCGGGGTGGCCACGCTGTCGGCGAATGGTTCGGCCAATGTACTGCTGCTCTACGTCTTGCCGATGGAAATGGAACGCCGGAGTGCATCACGCGAAGTTGCCGCGGCGCAACTGTCCGCCGAGGTGACCGCCGAGATGGATCGAGATGGCCGCGGCCAGGACAACGAATTGCTGCGCTCCCAGTACGATCAGCTACTCGGCTGGCGCTACATCCGCACATACCCGGTGTCGTTCGCGAAACACTACGCACTTGGCATCTTCAGGACGCTCGCCGGAGTCGCGATCGGCTCGTTCGGCCCTCTGCTCGGGATTGCGACTGGTAGTCAGGCATTCGACATCTGGGCCTTCGGTGACCCGGTGACGCTGATCCGCCAATGGCTGGCCAACCACACCCCGAAAGAGCTGGGCTTCGCCCTGGTGGTGAGCGCGTATTCGCTGGTTACTTACGTGCTCGCAAGTGTTGGCCTGGTGCGCGCCGCTCGCGCCAGGCGCTGGAACCGAAGCGTGGACCCCGCCGAGTGGGTGCTCGCGCTGTGGTTGTTGTGCGCGGCGTACTTCGTCCTGGTGACCGGCCCCGGAGGTGACGCCCGCTACCGTGTCCCGTCGGAGCCATTCCTCATCGCGCTCGCGGCAGCCGCTCTCGTCTCCACCAGGAGCACAGCGCACAGGACGCGAACCGCCACACTCGAACCTTTGCAGCCATCGCAACCAGTTCTCAACCAGGCCGGGTAACAAGCGCAACAACCGCACAACGAGCCGCCACGACACTACGCCAGTGCTGAGTGCTCGCTTGGGGCTACTCGCTCTGGGTGTGTTGGTCTTCGCGGCGGCGGGCTGCGGGAACCGCCCGACGCTCGACACCGAGGTCAACCTGGGCCCGCTGCCCATCGGGCGGCCGATGTACCAGATGGACGCGCAGCATTCGGGGCGCAGTCCTTACATTGGCCCGCGGCAGCCGATCCTGTTACGAACGTTCGACGCGGCGCGCGTCGACGTGCCCGATCCGATCTTCGGCAACTCGGACATTCAGAGCTCGGCAGCAATCGCTCCAGACGGGACTGCCTACATCGGCCTGCACAGCGGGACGCTATTCGCGCTGCGCGATCCGGTCGGCGCCGGCAACCAGCTCGCGGCGCGCTGGAGCTTCCATCCGGCCGGCGGATCCTCCTGGCACGCGACCCCAGCCATTGCCCGGGACGGTACGGTCTACGTCGGCTTCAGCACCGACAACAACTCGCCCAATGCCCAGGGCAAGCTGTACGCGCTCGAGGCGCCCAGCGCCGGCATCGAGCCAAACATCCTGTGGTCGGTCGACCTCGGGCCGGGCCGGCAGACGTCGTCGCCAACGATTGGCCCGGACGGAACGATCTACGCGCTGAGTGGTGAGGGTCGCCTGTCGGCGGTCACCCCGGACGGGCGCGTCAAGTGGACGCAGCAGACGGGCCCGATCCTCAAGTCGTCGCCGGCGCTGGGTCGCGACGGGACGGTGTACGTGCCCAGCATGAACGGCAAGCTGTATGCGATCGCGCCGCCGCAGGACGAAGCGACGCAAGCCGGCACGATCCGCTGGATTTTTCGGTTTGCCGAGTTTCCCGGCTATAAGCAGCCCGTGGTCAGCCATTCTCCGCCGGCCGGCGCTGACGGCATCGGCAGTGGGGCGTCGCCGATGGTTGGCCCGGACGGCACGATCTACGTCGGCGCCAACAACAGCAACTTCTACGCGATTTCGCCCGACGGCCACCTCGACTGGATGTTCGAGGCCCAGCGCGAGATCGCCGGCATCTGGTCGACCGCCGCGCTGAGCGCCGACGACAGCACGCTGTACTTTGGGGCCAACAAAGGTGGGATCTACGCCCTGAACCGCATTGATGGCTCGCTGCGCTGGCAATTCCCGATCGTGGGGTCCGTGTATAGTTCGCCCGCCTTGGACGCCACGGACACCTTGTACACCGCCAGCACGGTTGGCCACGTGTTCGCGCTCGATGGCATCACTGGCCGTCTGGTCTTCGATTTCGACGCCCACGCGCCGGTCTGGACGGTGCCGGCGATCCGCCCGGACGGCTCGCTGGTGATCGCCGATCGCCTCGGCCGCGTAATGCTCCTGGGTGAGGGCTAGCGTGCTGTTCCGCATGCTCCGACTGTTCCCGCGCGGGCAACGCCGACGCGGCCAGGGCGTGGTCGAGTACGCGCTGATCACGGCCTGCCTGGCCATCGTCGGCATCGCCGGCTTCAACGCCCTCGCCGAGGCGCAGCGCGGCTACCTCGCCAACTTCCCCGTCAACCAGGCACCGCCGACGGCACCGGGCGCGCTGCTGCACCCAACGTCGATCGACCCACCTTCCTGTTTGCAGAACGGCCTGCCGCTGGCCAATCCTGTACTGCTTGGGGCGCCGATCACCTGCACTACAACGGTCCATGACACGTACAGCAATCCGTACGAGCGCGACCCACCGCAAGGAACCATCGACTGGCTCCTGGACGGCGCGCAGATCCCCAGCAGCAGTCCCCCGTGCAATGTGGTCGCTCTGCCCGCGGTTCCGCCCTATCCCGCCGCGGACAGTAGATGCACCGCGCCAGCGTTCACGTGGACGCCGGGGGCCTCGCCGGGGCCTACGCCTGCCGCGCTGATCAGCGGGAGCCACACGCTGGTCGCCAAATTTGGCCGCAGCTGCCTGAATCCGCCCAATACATGTGGGGATCCCACCAATGAACTTCTGACCTCGTTCCACCTCACCAGTTCCACGGCGCCAATCAGCCTGACTTTTTCGGCGAACATCGGGTGGACGGTGGCCTGCAAAAATGAAATCACGACTGAAACATTCCCGCTGCCGATCCACGCCGAACTTGGCCAGCCGGTTACGTGCACGGCCACTGTCAACGACAACAACACGGGGACGCCAGTCCCTGTCCCAAATGGGACGGCTGTTCAGTGGTCCACAGTTAATGGTGGGGCAGGACCAGACGCGGGTGTCGGGATCTTCACGTGCAGTTCGCCATACGACATAAGAAACGACGCTGTGAATTGCCCCCAGCCCCAGCTGGTGATGTCGGGAACGGCGTCTTTCACATGCTATACGGTGGGCGCCACAGGTACGTGCGCAGTCGTTTACCGGCGGATCTACGACAGTCTCCTCGGTGGTGTGGGAGCCAGTCCAACGCTCACGCTGACCACGGCGCTCGCTGCGAACCCGCCGCTTTTACAAGGCAGCTCAACATACAACTCAATAGTGATTATTCCTCCAGCAGCCCCACACCAGACGATGGCCTTCATCGTGTGTCAGTCGCCGGATCCGAACATGAATATGCCGCTAGGCGCGGTGGATAACTACCCAACAGGGGGTTTCGTGTCACCCAGCCTCGGTGCCGCCAACTTCGCGGCCACCAGAGACGTTGATGTCAACGGCACGACCGCAACTCAGGTCACATGTACGATTACCGTCGTCGACGCGTACAGTCCGAGTCCGAATCCGAATCCAACTGAGACCAATCCTTGCACCCTTCCCGCATGCAATTCGAATCTGGACGCAGCCTACCCGCCGATGGGTAAGGTGCAGTTCACCTGGAATGGAACACCTTCCTTTACGTCGCCCATGTGCTCGCTGGTGCCGGTTCAGGCGCCCGGTCCGCCCACTTCGCAGGCATTGGGTCAAGTACCTTTCATGTCGAGTTGTCAGATGGGACCGCTGACCCTCACTGGGAGACTGGCGAGCACCAATCCCCCACAACAGTCCGTTTCCATGCAGCCGTATACCGGGGAGCCGGTGGCGAGTCCTGGGCACAACGGACCGACGGTCTTCAATTATCAGGGCAACATCGGCGTCTACTTCGACTTCAACTAGTCAGCCGCCAGGCTCACGGGCACACGAATCGTGTGCGAAACACAGTCGCGGCGCCCTGACTGAAGACCTCTTCCAGAGCGGGCGAGGCGCGTAGGGCCGCCACGGGCGGAAAACTGCGTTGGTCCCAGCCGGATGGGCGCGCGCCGTAGTAGACGTAACGCGCACGTTCGGCACAGGCCGCGGCAAGGACTTCGGGGGTCTGGTCCAGGCGGCCCACGTTCGCCCAGATCAGCATGCGGCGGCTGAGTTCTTCCGGCGGCAGGGACGCCGAGCGCTGCAGCAGGATCAGCACGCCGGCTTTGTACGGGGCCCAGATGCCGGCATCGGCGAACGCGTCGTTGACCAGCACCTCGCCGGGCGCGGCGTGTGTATGCAACCAGGCCATGGCCGCGGCGTCGTCGGCGCCGTAGCCCAGCACGGCACTGGCTGGCGGTGTCATAAAGACAACCAGGGCCACGGTCGTCACGCCCACCCAGCTCACCACCAGGAGGCGCGTGAGCCGCCCGAGCCGACGTCGCCACGGGGTCGGCGGCTGGGCCCACCGCAGCACCTGGCGCACCAGGACGACGCCGCCCGCACCGGATAACAACAATTGCGCGACGGTCACCAGCATCAGGAGGCGATAGTGCATCCCCCACGGAAACGTAATCGCGTAGATCTGCGCCAGCACGGGCACTCTGGCGAACGCGTTCAGCGCGACCGCGAGGCCTGCAAACACCACGCCAATGGCGACTACCGATCGACCGACCCGCTGGCGAAATGACCACCCGACGCCGACCGCGAGCAGGATAATTCTGAGCGGCAGGTCGATGCCGAGTGAGTCAAGCGCGAACGTCGCCAGCAAGCTGGGCCCCGTGGCAATGTTCGAACTGCTGGCCAGGACGGTGGTGTCCTGAACGCCCACAGCATAAGCGCCGCCACGGCCGGCCCAGCCGACGAGCGTCGGCAGGTAGACCGCGGCACACACCAGCGCGACCACGAACGCCAGGCCAACGACCCGCGGCAATTCCCGCCAGATTACCGTGCGGAGCGAGCCGATCAAGAGGATCGGCAGAACGATCAGCAGCGTGTAGAGCTCGGTCCCATGCACCAGCACGATGGCGCCGAGTACGAGCCCAGCCGTAATGCCCCAGCGACCAGAAGGTCGATCCAGATACTCGCGTGTCGCCGTCCACAGGCCCAGCGCGAGGATGACGCTGATCGCCAGTGGCCAACCGCTCCAGAGCTGGGGGAAGTACGGGTACAGATACGTGAAGCTGAGCAGCAGCGACGCCGCGGCCGCCATCCGCGCGTCACGCCAGAGCGCGACGCCCAGGCCGAAGACCACCAGCGCAGCCAACGGCGGCAAGCTTGTACCCAGATCGAACGCCCCCTCGGCGCTGTCGATCCACGGCACCGCTTGCAGCCAGGCCGCGAACAGCGCCGCGGTTCCGGGCGGGTACCAGCCTGGCCAGGCATACCCGAGTCGGTAGGCCTGGATCGTCTCCGTGTGCGCCGCCCCGTCATGCGGCGAGAGGGGGACTACCGTGCCCGCGAACGCGAACCCTATCGCAATGAGGGGAACCGCGAGCGCGACCAGAAGCAGCGCGACCGCGAGGCGCTGTTCGCTGACAAAGGCACGGACCGCTTCCGCGAGCGCCTTACGGTCGGCAACGGCCGTCCCGAGCCCCACGAGCATGAACCCGTACAGCGCAATGGCGCCGACCGGCGGCGGCACGCCAAGAAGCGCGCACCAGCTGGCCGCGATCGCCGCCACAGCCAGCCCGACAACCGGCGCCAATCCGAGCCACGAAACGCCCCTGGGGACACCCGTCGCTCGCAAGCTGCCGTAACCGACGCCCAGCAGCGTCAAGGCAAAGAGGACAGCGAGTGTCACGCGGCCTCGGCCGTGTCGGTCGCCCAGAGCCCGACGACGCGAGACAATCCTGGCCACGTACGGGGCCAGGTGATTCCCGCGGCTCCCCGCACGCCGTAACCGACGCCGAGGAGCGTCAGCGCAAAGAGGACACCGAGGGCCATACGGGCCGCCTTAGTATGCGGCAGGAGTTCACGTCGTCCGCACGCGTAGGCCTGGTCACCTCGTGGAGGCTGGGTCCAATTCGGCGGGCTTGCGCGGGAGCAACATCGGCGGGCGAAGTCGACTCCACGCCACCCAGAGGCACGCCAGCAGCACCAGCGTGCTGAGCTGCACCGCGGAATCGCCAACGAGCGGCACCTGGGCGCGGAACAGGAGGAGTGGGTACAGCAGGACCATCCACCAACGAGTGATTGGGATGTACAAAGCCGCCAGCACACCGGCCGGCACCAGGACGGTCAGGTCGTAGTCGACCAGGTGCGGATCGACGAGCACTGCGACCAGGCACGTGAAGATCCAGAGCGTATTGAACGCCGCCGGCCGATGTGTCCAGCGTTCGAACAACACGCCGAGCAGGATCGCTGACGCGGCAACATACACGCCCAGCGCCACGGTTGATTGACCGGGCATGAGGATGTCCAGCCAGGAGCGCATCGACACCATGCGCCAGGCGTTGACCCGGACCTGCCCCGACTCCGGCTCGATCAGAATCCGCACCCACGCAGCCAGACCCTCCGCTCCCACCAGGGCCAGCGACACCCCGGCCAGAACAAGCGCGCTCAACGCGTAGACCAGCAGCGCCTGCCAGCTCCGGCGGGCCAGCAGGACGAATGGAAACACGACGAACAATTGGGGCTTGAACAGGCCGACCGCTGCCCAGAGCGCGGCCTGCGCATCGTGGTTGCGGACCAGCGCGCGATAGATGAGCACGTACAGCACAAGCGAGACGATCGCGTTCTCGCCGTCAATCAGGCCAAAAAATACGGGCGCGAACGCGAACACCAGGACCAGCAGACCGCGCCAGCGTGGTCTCAGCTCCGGCAACTCCTGCAACAGGAGCCAGAGCGCTACCCCGAGGCCTGCCAGACTGACCAGCTCCCACACGATGACGCCCGGCACCAGGTCGAAGGGCGCGAGCGCGACGAACGGGACCGCGGCGAACGGCGGATTGCGAAACGCATCGTAGAAGCCAGGAATCTTCCCGCTCAGGAGCACGTCCTGGACGCCAACGACCGCCGAACGGTCATACACCTCGGCGCCGTGCCCGCCCAGCAGCAGGCGTCCCGCGGCATGAAAGGCGATGTAGTCGCCACCAATCGGCACATTCTCACCCCATACGGGCGGGGACGCCGATCTGAGGTCGAGATACAGGACATACATCCATAGCCCGATAAACACCAGCGCGTAGGTGCGTGCGCGCTTGAAGGTGAGAACGCGTCTCACAAGGTCAGGGAGCGGTCGATTGCCCCAGTGTCTTCAGCAGCAGGATGGCCGCCGGCGCCGTTGTGACGATCCCCAGCGCGGGTAGCACGCAGAAGATCAACACCGGAACCATCTTGATCGGCGCCTTGCGGGCTAATTCTTCGGCCGCCTGGCGGCGCTGGATACGCGCATCCTGAGCCAGCGTCCGGAGACTTTCGGCGATGCTGATGCCCATCCGCTCGGACTGCACGACGTCGTCGGTCAACCGCTTCAACCCTGGCGCGCCAGTGCGCTCGCCCAGGTCGCGAATCGCTTCGGCGGTCGGTCGGCCGAGGGCCATCTCCTGCAACGTTTTGCGGATTTCGGATGCCATCGGCCCGTCAGTCTGCTCGACCACTTTGGCGAGCGTCGCATCCAGACTGAGTCCACCCTCGAGGCAGGCGACCATCAGGTCCAGCGAGTAGGGCAGCGCTCGGTCGATGGTGCGTTGTCGCTGCCGAATGCGACGTTTGAGCCACATGGAGGGCAGTCGACGCCCCCACATCAGGGCCAGGCCGAGCACGATCAAACCGGTCGTGTCGAAGGCTCCCCGGCTGACGACGTACAGGGCGCTCAGGCTGGGTGTGCCGAACATGAGAATGGTTTGCAGACCCAGGTAGAGCGTGGGATTCATGCGCGAACCGGCCATTGCGAGCTCACTCGCCGCTGTCCGCCGGGCCCGCGACGGCGCCGCCGAGGCGGCGAATTCGATGACCGCAGTGAACAGGGGATTGATCAGCCGCTCCCGCATGGTCAGCTCGTTGGCCGTCGCACCCGGCGATCCAGGGCGGCCAGCGAGGCGCGCGTACCGCGCCAGGCGCTTGGCTGGGGTCTCGTACGGGGTGGTGAGGGCCAGCACGGTGGCCGTGGTCGCCACGAAAACGCCGAGCATGCAGATCGGCAGGATCAGCGGATTGGAGACCAGATCCGGGCCCACGCGGTTACAGATCCACCTGGGCAATCCGGTGGTTCAGGAACAATCC
>DATGER010000206.1:0-30543 GCA_035309865.1 Chloroflexota bacterium | reverse complement strand
CGCGCGTCGACTTCGCGACGTTTGTTCGCCAGAATCTCGTCGAGGATCACGCCACGGCGGCCGCCGCTTGCTCGGCGCGGATGCGCTGCGAGACTTCGACCACCTGCTCCACCCGGGCGCGCGCCCGGCCGCTGTCGAGCTCGTCTCTCACGCTGCCGATGCCGGCCTGGATCGAGTCCGCGAGCCCCGCCACGTACATCGCCGCGCCCGCGTTGAGCAGCAGCACGTCGCGCGCGGGCCCAACTTCGCCATCGAGCACGCCGCGCGCCAGGCGGACGTTCACGTCGACCGCGCCGCCGCGCACCGCGCCAACGGGCCGGCGCTGCAGCCCGTACTGCTCCGGCTCGATGGTGTACGCCCGCAGCTCGCCGTGGCGGATCTCGTGGACCTGAGTCGGCGCGCAGACCGAGATCTCGTCCATGCCGTCCTGGCCGTGGACCACCAGCGCGTGCTCCGCACCGAGCAGGCCGAGCACCCGCGCAAAGGTGCCGCCAAGTTCCGGCACCGCCACACCAATGAGCTGGCGCCGCGCCCCGGCGGGGTTGGTAAGTGGGCCCAGGATGTTGAACACGGTCCGCACGCCGATCTCGGCGCGCGGCACCCCAGCGTGGCGCATGGCCGGGTGATAGAGCGGCGCGAACATGAAGCCGAAGCCTGTTTCGGCCACGCACCGCGCCGTCCCTGGAGCGGCGAGATCGATCGCGATGCCAATAGCCTCGAGGAAATCGGCCGCGCCGCACGCGCTGGTGACGCTCCGATTGCCGTGCTTGGCGACCCGGCCGCCGGCCGACGCGACGACCAGCGCGCTGAGCGTGCTGATGTTGAAGGTGCCCGACCCGTCGCCCCCGGTCCCGACCACGTCGACGACGTCAGATCCAGCGTCGACGCGGGTGGACGCCTCGCGCATCACCTCGGCCAGGCCCGCGATTTCCTCCGGCGTCTCGCCTTTCATGCGCAAGGCGATGGCGAAGCCGGCGATCTGCGATGGCGTCGCCTCGCCCTCGACCAGCGAACGCATGGCGGCGTGCGCCTCGTCGCGCGACAGGTCCTGACGCAGCACCAGTTTTCCGAGCGCCTCGCGAATGCTCATGCCGCCGCGCCCGTGCTGAGCTCGGAGCGGCGTTTCGCGACCGCTCGAAAATGCAGAAAGTTGTTCAGGAGCGCTTTGCCATGTTCGGTCAGGATGCTCTCAGGATGGAACTGGACGCCGTGGACCGGGTACTCGCGATGCCGCAGCGCCATGATGACCCCTGACTGTGTGCGTGCCGTGACCTCGAGCGACGGCGGCACGGAGTCGGGCATAGCGGCCAGCGAGTGATAGCGGATCGCCGAAAACGGGTTCGGCAGGCCCTCGAAGACACCCGAGCCATCGTGGTGAATGTCCGAGGCCTTGCCGTGCATGAGCTCGGGCGCGCGACTGACGACGCCGCCGAACGCCACGGCGACGGCCTGGTGGCCGAGACAGACGCCGAGGATTGGCACGGTCGGGCCGAGCGCACGGATCAGGTCGATCGAGATGCCGGCATGCTGCGGCACACCCGGGCCTGGCGAGATCACCACCGAGTCCGGATCGAACCGGCGGGCTTCGTCGACGCTGATCGCGTCGTTGCGGTGCACGGTCACCTCCGCGCCCAGCTCGCACAGGTACTGGTAGAGGTTGTACGTGAAGCTGTCGTAGTTATCGATGAGCAGAACTCTGGGTGCGCTCACGCCACCACCTCCAGCTTTGCAGGTGCCGGCGACGGCGCCGAAAAGGCTTCCATCCGCTCGGCTTCGGCCACCGCGGCCAGGACCGCGTTGGCCTTGTTGAGCGTTTCCTGATACTCGGTCGGCGGGTCCGAGTCGGCGACGATCCCCGCGCCGACCTGGATGTGCGCGACGCCATCCTTCAGCACCAGGGTGCGGATCGTGATCGCGGTTTCGAGGTCGCCGTCGCGGTTGAAGAAGCCGATCGCGCCGCCGTACGGCCCACGCTGATCTGCTTCGAGCTCGGCGATGATCTCCATGGCCCGAATCTTCGGCGCCCCCGTCAGCGTCCCGGCGGGAAAGCACGCGCGCAGCGCGTCGATCGGCCGCAGGCCCGGCTGCAATTGACCCTCGACCTCAGACACCATGTGCATCACGTGCGAGTAGCGCTCGATCTCCATCAGCCGCTGCACCTTGACGCTGCCGGGCTGGGCGACTCGACCGACGTCGTTGCGGCCCAGATCTACCAGCATGATGTGTTCGGCGCGCTCCTTTTCGTCCGTCCGGAGCCGCGTGGCGAAGGCCTCGTCGGCCAGGGGAGTGTCACCGCGCGGCATGGTGCCGGCGATGGGTCGGAGGCTGATCTTGCCATCCTCGACCAGCACCAGCAGCTCGGGCGAGGCGCCGACGATCTGATAGTCGCCGAAGTTGAGGAAGTACATATACGGACTGGGGTTGATCGATCGCAGGGCGCGGTACAGACTGACCGGGCTGGCCGTGGTGGGCACCGACAGCCGCTGCGACGGCACGATCTGGAAGCATTCGCCCGCCGCGATCGCCTCTTTGGCCCGCAGCACCATGCCCTCGTACTCGGGTTGCGTGGTGTTGCTGATGATCCCCTCTGGTCGCGCCCGGCCCGGGGCGTCCTCGAGGCCCGCCGTGTGCGAGCCGCGCTGCAAGCGGTCCAGGAGATCGTCGAGGCGGTCGCAGCCCCGACGGTAATCCGTCGGCAGATCCTCGGTCAGCGGTACGTAGGTGACCGCCTTGATGGTTCGTCGCAGATGATCGAACACTAGCAACGTGTCGACGATCAGCAGATGCGCCAGCGGCAGACCCAGCGGGTCATTGGCCGCGGCAGGAATGCGCGGCTCGAACTTCCGGGCCAGTTCGTACGCCAGGTAACCCACCGCGCCACCGCCAAAGCGCGGGAGGCCAGGTAGCCTGGCGACGCCTTCTCGGGCCACCATGCGGTCGATCAGATCGAGCGGATCGGTGTAGCTGAGCTGCGCCGCGCCCTCACTGCCCTGATAGGTGGCGTGGTCGTCGAAGATGGCGAGCGACCGTTCGAGCCCCGCGGCGACGAACGAGTAGCGGGCCACGAACTCACCGCCCTCGACGCTTTCCAGCAAGAAACTGCCGGGTCCGGCACCGAGCTTGAGCAGCGCCGAGACGGGCGTTTCGACGTCTGCCAGCACCTCGCGGTAAATCGGGGCGAAGTGCGCGGTCGCGGCCATGCGCCCGAGCGCCGGCAGGCTGGGGTAGTAGACGTGTGCGCCCATCAGTCGGCGCTCCCGACCAGCGCATCGACGTGCTGACGCGCCCGTGAAAAGTAGTTCAGGCCCATCGCTTCGCGCGCCTGCTCAAGGGTTGCCCGGGCCTCCTGGCGGGCGCGGTAGCTGCCGGCGGCCAGGATATCTTCGAGCAGGCCAGGCTGACGTTCGAACTCCGCCCGGCGTTCGCGAATCGGATCGAGTACCTGATTGAGCACGACGATGAGCTTCTGCTTGACCTCGACGTCGCCCACTTTGCCCTTGACGTACCGCGCCTTGAGGTCGTGGACCTCCGCGGCGTCTGGATTGAACGCATCGTGGTAGACGAAGACCGGGTTGCCTTTGACGTGCCCGGGATCGGTCGCGCGCAGCCGCGTTGGGTCGGTGTACATCGACATGACCTTCTTGCGAACGGTCTCGGCGTCGTCCGACAGCATGACCGTGTTGCCCATCGACTTGCTCATCTTGGGACTGCCGTCGGTGCCCGGCAGGACCGGGAAGCGTGCCTCCAGGTAGTCCGGCTCAGGAAACACCGGGCTATACAGCTGGTTGAAGCGGCGGGCAACCTCGCGGGTCAATTCGATGTGCGACATCTGGTCTTTACCCACTGGCACCACGTCGCCTCTGACCATCAGGATGTCGGCCGCCTGCAGGACGGGGTAGTTGAGCAGACCCAGCGAGGCGGTCTCGAGCTTCAAGTCGCGGATCTGGTTCTTCAACGTTGGAATGCGCTGGGCGCGGGTGGCGCTGACCAGCATCGTGAACAACAGGAACAGTTCGGAGACCTCAGGGATCAGCGACTGCAGGTACAGCGTGCTTTTGTCAGGGTCGATGCCGACGGCGAGAAAGTCGAGCAAGCCGTCTCGGATGTCCTCGCCGATCAGGCTGGAGTGTTCGTAGCCGGTCGTCAGGGTGTGATAGTCGGCGATCAGGAAGAAGCACTCGTAGTCGCCGCTGTTTTGCAGCTCGAGGTCTTTTTCAAACGTCCCGACATAGTTCCCGAGGTGGAATTTGCCGGTCGGACGCAGCCCCGTCAGGAGCCGCTTGCGGGCGATCTGGCCGTTCTTTTGAGGTTCTAGCATCGGTGGCTCGTCTCCGGGATACAAAACGCCTCTCGTCCATCGAAGGGACGAGAGGCGTCTCGTGGTGCCACCCTCATTCGCCGCCAGTTTTTGTCAGGTCAGGCTGACGGCCTCAAAGCGGGCGCAGTCCCCGGTACACAGGGTACGCCCTGAGCTCAGCTAACGGGGCTCGTTCCGTCCCAGCCTACCCCGCCGGTGCGGTGCACAGGCGGCTCGGTGGGCAACTCGCAGGTCCATTCGGCATCTGGCGAGGCACCGGTTCACACCTGTCCCGGCTCTCTGAGCCCGCCCGGACGCGTACTCGTCCTGGTCAACGTCTTTGACTGTGGGCGGACTATACGGCCGGTCCCAGTGGGAATTCAAGCAGCGGCAGATACGTCGGGCCGCGGGGGCTCAGCCGGCTCTCGACCAGCGTGAGATGGTCCAGCCTGAATGATTCTTGCCCGACCTGGGCAGGGGTTGGCGGCCACTTCGAGGGCCCGCTTGAGCGCGCGCCTTCGCGGCGCCGGGCGAGCGTGATGTGGGGCGAAAACGGCCGGTCTTCGAGATCAAACCCTGCGCCCCGCAGCTCCGTGTCCAGCCGCCCCTGACACGCCAGCAGCGCCGGCACATCGCCGTCGAGCCCCATCCACAGCACGCGCGGCTCCCGCCGCGGCCCGAAGCTGCCCGCGCGCCCGAGCCGCAAAACGCCGGGTCTAGAGGCCCCGGCGGCAGCGGCACCGACCCGTTGAAGCGTCTCCAAGCGCTCTTCAGGCTGCTGCCCCAGGAATGCCAGCGTAACGTGCAGCAGCGCGGGATCGACCCACCGGTACTCCGTGCTCTCGGCGAGCCGAAACGTGCCGAGCGTCTCCCGCACCTTCGCGGGTAGCTCAACCGCGAAGAACAGCCGCATGTACGAGAGCTCTACCCGCTAGCGACCGCGCCACAACGCCACGCCGCGCCCTCTCGGTAGGACATAACTTCCTCAGACACTCACGCCAGGTCAAGCAGCCCCATGCCCCGGTATTCCCGAAACTCGCAATGGAGCGAGCGAAGCGTTGCGGGCGGCCGAATGGTCTGCGGGGGGAGTGGCATGCTCCGACACTCACGCCACGCCGACCAGCCCCTGCCACTGCATCCGTGAGATGTCGCACGCGACGGAGCGAGCGAAGCGATGCGGGCGGCCGGATTTCTAGGGGGCGGCCGGGGCGAAGTCCCACTGTTCGACGTTCCAGGTCTCGCCGGCCGGCGCGGGCGTCGGGCGGTAGTTGGTCAGGCGCGTGCTGGTGGCGGTCGTCACCGGGCGCAGTAACAGGGGTAGCACCGGCAGATCGGACTGCCAGATGGTTTGCGCCTCGAGCAGCGCGATGCGCCTGAAGCTGGGGTCGAGGCTGACCTGCGCCTGATCCAGCAACTGATCGTTGCGAGGATTCTTGTAGTCGCCAAAATTCCCGCCGGCGAAGCCGTTGGTTCGCGACGGCACGCTGCTCGAGTGCATGTTGTACAGCGCGTCCGCCCCAGCGTCGTACCCGCTGACCCAGGCGAACTCGGCAATGTCGAACTGCCGGCTGGCCAGCGCCTGCGGCGTAGCGGCCGAGCTGTCGAACAACGTCGCGCTCGGAATGATGTCGGTGTTGACCTCGATCCCAATCTGCGCGAGCTCATCCTTGACCGTCGCCATCAGCGGGCCGCGGAAACTCGCGGGCGCGCTCCAGTACTTGAGGCTGAGCCGTTGGCCGCCCTTGGAGCGAATCGGATCGGCGCCCGCGCGCGTCCAACCGGCTCGATCGAGCAACTGCTGGGCCTGGCCAGGGTTGTACTCAACGTGGGGCTGAGTCGCGTCGAACGCCCACGACCAGGACGGCACCTGGCTCACGGCGACTTCGGCTTTGCCGAGCAGCACGCTGTCGTTGAGTGTGGCCCGGTCGATACCCGCCGCGATGGCCTGACGGACATTCGGGTCAGCCAGAATCGGATTGTCGAGGTTAAAGGTGAGATGCTCCCAGGCGTTGCCTGGCGTGTAATAGGCCCGCGCCCCGGCGAGCGTGTCGAGCACCAGCGCGTCGCCGGCGTCGAGGCCATCCTGCGTCACCACCTGCACCTGGCCCTGGCTGAGCGCCGTCAAGCTGTCGTTTTTGTCAGGCACAACGCGGAACACGATCGTGTCGAGCGCCGGCTTGCCGAGCCGTTGCGGCAGCGCCTGGCCCCGGGAGGTGAACGTGATGGTGTTGCTGGCGTCCCAGCTCGCGAGCGTGTACGGCCCGGTGCCGACCGGGTTACGCGCGAACTCCGACGTCTCGAGAGCGCCGATCTGGCGGCTGTGGCGGGGATCGTCGCCCACGATGTCCCGCAGTTTGTGGCGGGGATAGATCGCGGGCGCGTCGTACAGGCCAAACATGTACAGCGAATCGACGACCGGCTGGTCGCCCTGGTTCTTGTAGCGTGCCGGGTCGAGCGCCCGGGCCTCGTTGGCCGACAGGTAGGTGAACTGCACCGTGTAGTCGTCCACCTTGTCGACGCTCTTCAGCTTGTCTTCGACGGTGGTGTCGAACCCCGACTGCGGGTTCATCATCAGCTGCCAGGTGTAGACCACGTCATCGGCCGTGAATGGCTCGCCGTCGGCCCACGTGACACCCTGGCGCAGCGGCATGGTCACGATCAGTCGGCGGTCGCCGCCGTCGCCGCTCAGCCGGACGAGCGAGTTGTCCGGGCTAGGGATCGACTCGGCCAGTACCGGGTAGGGGTTCATCTGATCGTCGAGACCTACCAGCGGGTCGAACACCAGGTTGGCGACCAGCTGCCCGGACACCGTCGACGGGTTGTACAGACGATCCGGTTCGCGCCCAAGCGCAACCACAGCTGTGCCGGCTGTCTGCGCGAACGATGAGCCAGCGCCAACCAGCGCGACAACGATGAGGATGACGGCGATCAGAAGAACTCGCATGTTGCCTCGGTATACCAAGAGTAGCCGGCGCATACCCTATCGGGCGACGGGCATCGAGTGGAGGCGCGCACCCGGCCCAGCGGGTCAGCCTGCGCCGGAGCCGCCGGCCGGTACGGATGGCCGTGATCAACTGGCCAAGCCGCCCTTCGGGTCAGGCGACGCCGCGCTGTAGTGTGCGGCTGAATGAAGTGGCCCGTTCGAGGATTGCTCGCTCGCCTGCGGGCCGTCGCCAGCACGGCCTTTCCGAGTCTGCGTGTGATCGGCATGGCGTACACCGGCCTGATTGGCGTGGGCGCCGCGGCCCTGGTCGTTTCGGTCGCGTTTCTGCCCGTCCCACCCGTCCTGCAGCAGGCCACCCAGCCGGCCCGCGACGCCGTGGCCAACCTGGTGCAGCCCGCCACCGATGTGGTGACGAGTCTCATCGGCACGCTGCCGGTGCCGCTCGAACCGCGGTTCCTGTTCACGCCGCGACCTCCCGAGGTTGCGGTTGCAAGCCCCCCGACCATTGTCGAAACGGTGCCTGAAGACGCGGCCCCGCCGATTGTCAATGCGCCACGGACGGCTGCCGTTGCGCGAGCCCCAGGGGTGACACTCGCTCCGGTGGCCAAGGCGGATGTGAGCCGCAACGCCGATGCCGAAGCGTCAGCCCCGGTTGCCGAGGATGTCCCTGCGGAGCCCGACCAGGCTGTTGAAGCGAGGGATCGCACCCCCGTGCGAGAGGTGAGCACAGTCGCGCTCGGCGACACTCCGACGGTGCAGCAAGAAGCGAGCGTTGAGGCCCCCCGGCAGCTGGCACCCGTGCCGGGCCCGACGACCGAGGCCGCCTGGCAGACCAAGGCACGCCTGGACGTGGAAAATCAGGCGGCCATCGACGCGGCAAAAGCGTTGATCGTGCGCCGCAAGGCCGATGCGGACACGGCGAATCAGGCGGCCATCGACGTGCTCAAGAACGCGGCTGTCAACGCCACCGCCGCAGCGACTCCGATCGCGCCGGCCGACGCGGCCCGCCCAGCGGTCGTCGTCACCCCTACGATAGAGCTCGCCGCTCCAGTGGCTCCGGCTGGTCCGCAGACACGGATCTCGGCCGGCGTCGATAGCAACCAGACGCTGATCGATGCCGCCAGGGCGTCAAAGCTGCGCGCGCGAGCCGACGCCAACGCGGCGAATCAAGCGGCCATCGACGCTGCAAAGGCACCCCGGTCCACGGTGACACCCGTCCCGAGCCCCGCGTTGCAGCGGGTGCCGTCAACGCCTACCCTCGCGCCCACGCCGATCGTGGACCCCAGCCCGACGAGCGCAGCAAGCGCCGAGCCTAAAGTCGCGGACGTGGTCAACGATGACGCCCTCGGCGACCAGCCTAGTGACCTCGAAGAGATGCCAATCACGCTGGCGCTCGACAAATCCACCGACGTCGCCAGGTAACCGGACGGCAGCGCGCCATCGTCGTCGCGCGATCTGGCGCGCTAGCGAGTATTCTGCGGGTCGAGCGCGTCGCGCATCCCGTCGCCGAGGAAATTGAACGCGAGCATCGTGAGCGCGATCGCAATGGCTGGAAACAGCACCAGGTGCGGCGCCGAGAAGATGGCCTGGTTGCCGACCTGAATCATCGTGCCCCAACTCGCCTGGGGTGGCCGTACGCCCAGCCCTATGAAGCTCAGCACCGCCTCGGTGAAGATGGCCTGCGGCACCCCATACGTCACCCGCACGATGATCGGGCCCGCGGCGTTGGGCAGCAGGTGCTGGATGATGATGCGATGTGCAGGCGCACCCAGTGAGCGGGCCGCGTTGACGTAATCGCGCTCCCGCAGGGCGAGCAACTGGCCGCGGACAAGACGCGCCATGTCGGTCCATGTGACCAGGCCGATGGCGAGAAAAATATTCGGCAGACTGGCCCCCAGTGCCGCCGTGATGATGATCACGAACAGCAGGTCCGGGAACGCGTAGAAGACGTCCGTGAACCGCATGAGCCAGTTGTCGATGCGGCCGCCGAAGTAGCCGGCCATCCCACCCATCGTCAGGCCGATGATCAAAATCAGGACCTGGGCAAATATTCCGACGGCCAGCGACACCTGTGCGCCGTGGATCAGGCGGCTGAGCAGGTCGCGGCCAAGCTGGTCGTTGCCCAGCAGGTGGGCCGCGCTCGGTGCCGCATACGAGCTGTTCGGGTATTGAATGGTTGGATCGGGGATCGGCAATACGTCGGCGAAGAGTGCCACGAGCGCCATGAAGCAAATGAACACCAGGCCAGCCATGGCCAGGTGGTTGCGCCGCAAGCGCCGCCAGGCATCCCGCCACAGTCCGCGCGACGTGCGCGGCGCGACGTAGACAACTGGCTCCTCAGCGGGTCGGCCGCGCGCGCCGCCGACGATGGCCGGCGGTACGATCGTGGTTGTCATTCCAGCCTAGCGATAGGTAATCCGCGGATCGATGAACCCGTACAGCACGTCGACAATCAGGTTCAGCATCGCGATGACCACCGCGTAGATCAGCGTGGTGCCCATGATCAGCGAATAGTCGCGCTGGCTGATGCCCTGGACCAGCAGCCGGCCGATCCCTGGAACCGAGAAGATCGTCTCCACGATCAGCGAGCCGACGATCAGGAACGCGAGAATCGGCCCGATCACGGTCACCACCGGAATGAGCGCGTTCTTCAACAGGTGGCGTCGGATCAGCAGGAACTCGTGGAGACCCTTTGCCCGGGCGGTGCGAATATAGTCCTGGCGATTCACGTCCAGGACGCTCGCCCGCGTAATGCGCGTCAGCAGCGCGGCCTGATTCAGACCCAGCGTCAGCACCGGCAGCAAGTACTGATTCGGCTTCCCCCAGCCGCTGGTCGGCACGAGGTGCAGCGACAGCGCGAAGACGATGATCAATACGAACCCCAGCACGAACGAGGGCACGCTGGCAAAGACGGTGCCGAACGCTAGCGCGGTGTAGTCGATGATCGAGTTCTGCCGCGAAGCGGCGAGTACTCCGAGCGGCACGCCAATCAGGATCGCGACCAGCGCCGCGAGGGCGCCCAGTGACGCCGTGGTCGGCAAGCCTTCCAGGATGATCTGGGTGACGCTGCGATCCTGATACGTGTACGACGGCCCCAGATCGCCACGCACCGCGTTGCCCATGTAGAAGACGTATTGCTGCCAGGCGGGCTTGTCCAGGTTGTACTTGACGTTCAGATTGGCGATCGCCTGCGCCGACGGGGGCTTGTCCTTGTCCCAGGGCCCACCGGGAGTGAGGTGCATCAACGTGAACGTGATCAGCGACACGAACAGCAGAACCGGGATGAGCCACAGAACGCGGCCGACGATGTAGCGAGTCATCAAGCGGGCACTGTGTGGCGTGCCCTTAAGGTCCGCTAGTGGGGCAAGATCTGGACCCTATCGAGGAAGAAACTGCCGGGATACTCGTCGAGCGCGGTGATCGGCAGTGGGCCGCCATCGGTCGATCGCACCCAGGGCTTGACCAGTACCAGGTGGCCGAGCGCGAACAGGGGGACGACGGGTGTCTCGTCGATGAGACGGGCCTGGGCAGCGTTGTAGAGCGGCAGCCGTTCGTTCGGCGTGGTCGCGGCGTCCGCGCGGGCGACGAGCTGGTCGAAATCCGGATTGCAGTAGTTGACCGTGTTGTAGCTTCCAGTGCAGCCAAATACCGGGTTGAGCCAATCTTGCGGATCCGGGTAGTCCGCGGCCCAGCCCCCGAAAGCCAGGTCGTAATTCCGGGCGGACAGGGCCTGCTGGTAGGCCGCTGGGTCCATCGGGGTGAGTCGGATGTCGACTCCCAGATTCTGCTTCCACTGCGCCTGGAGGTACTCGGCGCGCCGCTGATTGGCGAGTGTCGCGGGGAAGTCAAAAGCCAGGCTGGGCAGCGTCTGGCCATTGGCGGTCGGCGAAAAGCCGGCCTGAGCCAGCAGCTTCTTCGCCGCGGCGGCGTCGAATCCAAGCTCCTGGCCGAGGCTTTCCTGGAAGCCGGGCATGCCCGGGGGAATGATGCTGGTCATCGGCAGCCCGATGCCGCCGGCGATGTCGCGGATCAGAGCTTTGCGGTCGATGGCCGTGGCAAGTGCGCGGCGCAGCGTCACATTGCTCAGGGGCGCCCTGGCGGTGTTGACGTTGACCCAGTACGTGGTCAACTCGGCGTACTGCCGCGACTGCGCCGCCAGGTTCGGATCGTTCAGCACCTGGTTGACGTCTGCCTCAGGCACGCGTGTCCAGTCGCGAGCGTTGCTGGCGAAGGCCGCATAGTCGGCCGCCGGGTTGGTCGTCATTACCAGGGTCGCTCGGGTCAGCGTGGGCCTGGGCCAGTTCGCGTGCTCCATGTACTGGGAGTTCGGGCTCAGCGTGATGTGGTCGCCGTGGACCCAGTCGGTCATCGCGAACGGGCCATTGCCGATATACGTCGACGGGTCCGTGGCCCAACCATCCGGGTTGGCCGCGACAATATCCGGCCGCAGGGGTGAGGCGACCCAGAGCGCGGCGAGATCCGCTAAGGCGCCAAACGGCTGGTTCAAGCGAATCTCGAGCGTGTAGTCGTCGAGCGCGCGCACGCCGACGTTGTCCGGCGATGGGACGCGGCCGGCGTTGTACTCATCCGCCCCGGTGATTCCGGCATCGACGAAGAAAGCCGCGTACGCCGCGTTCAGGGCGGGATCGAGGAGCCGTTTCCACGAGTACTCGAACTGCCCCGCGGTAACTGGCTGCCCATCACTCCAGCGGCCGTCGCGGCGCAGGTGGAACGTGACGACCGTGCCGTCGGCCGAGACGTCAAAACTCTCTGCCGCCGCCGGCTGAGGCGTGAGCTTCTCGTCGAACCGCAGCAGCGGCTCAAAAACCTGCCGTATGACCGCCGCTTCGTCCACAAACGCAAACCTGGTCCGATTCGGATCCAGGCTGTCCGGCTCGCCCTGCAAGAACCCGACCGTCACCTCCTGCGGCGTCGGCTGCGCCAGCGCCGCACGCGTTGCGCCCGGCAGCAGCAGCAAGAGCGCCGCAACCAGAGGCGGCAGCAGCCTCACTTCTTCGCTAGCGGTGGCGGAGCCACGGATCGAGGGCGTCGCGGAGGCCATCGCCGACGAAATTGATGGCCATGACAGTGACAAAGATCGCCCCGCCTGGCAAGAGCACGGCTATCGCGGAGTACCGCAGGTACGACTGAAAATCGGCCAGCATACTGCCCCAGCTGGCGGTCGGCGGCGAGATGCCGACACCCAAAAACGAGATCGCCGATTCGGCGATGATGAACCCACCCACGTTGAGCGACGCCGCCACGATGATCGGGGCCATCGAATTCGGGATCAGGTGGACGATCATGATGCGCCGGCCATCGGCGCCAAGCGCACGCGCTGCGATCACGAAGTCGCGATTGAGCAGTGACAGGAATTGACCCCGGACCAACCGGGCGGTGTCCATCCAGCCGAGCAGGGCCAGCACGCTCACGATCGTGGTGACCTGGACCAGCGTCACGTCTGCGCCGAACTTGTACTGGTGCAGCATCGCCGAAATCAGGATCAGCGTCGGCAGGAACGGAAACGACAGGAACAGGTCAGTAACGCGCATCAAGGTCGTATCGACCCATCCGCCATAGAAGCCGGCCAGCGCGCCGACCACGATGCCGATGCCGGCGCCGATGCTGACCGTCAAGAAGCCAATCGCCAGCGAAATGCGGCCCGCCCAGAGCAGCCGCGAGAAGAGATCGCGGTTCAGCTCGTCGGTGCCGAACCAGTGCGCCGCGGACGGCGGCGCGAACCCGTGTGAGACATACTGCGGGTCGGTGATCGAGCGATCGATCTCATTTGGTGCGTACGGCGCCAGAAATGCAAACGTGGTGATCAGCACCATGAACAGGAGTGCGCCGAGGCCGATGAGCGCGAAGTGGTGGCGCCGGAAGCGACTCCAGATGATCGCCAGCTCGCTGTCCGTACGGACCCCATGGGCGCCCGCGCGTTCGGGACTGGATGGAACCGTAATGACGCCGGTTGACTTGGAGACAGTTGTGGCCACGGTCTAATACCTGATTCGAGGATCGACGACCACGTACGCCACGTCGGCGAGGAAGTTCGCCAGAATGGTCAGCCCGGCCGTGATGATCACCACGCCCATGGCCACCGGCCAGTCACTCGAGCCCACCGCGTTGATCAACAACTGACCCATGCCTGGCCAATTGAAGATGGTCTCGGTGAAAATTGCCCCCCCGAACAGGCCCGGAATGGCCAGCGCGATCACGGTCACCAGCGGAATCAGCGCGTTGCGGAACGCGTGTCGAAACAACACGATGCGTTCGATCTGACCCTTTGCCCGCGCCGTACGGACGTAGTCCTGACGCAACGTTTCGAGCAGACTCGAGCGCAAGAAACGGCTCCACTGGGCGACTGACAGCAACGAGATCACGATCATTGGCAGCACCAGATGCCACAACCGATCGAACACATCGCCCTGTTTGCCAACACTGTATAGCCCGCCCACCGGAAAAATCTTCAACTCGAGCCCGAAGAACTTCAACATGATCAGCCCGAACCAGAACGCCGGGATCGAAATACCGAAGAAAGAAAAAGCCGTGAAGACGTTGTCAAACACCGAATACTGGCGCACGGCCGAGATGGTGCCAATGGCGATGGCGATCAACAGCGAGAAGCCCAGACCAGTTGTCATGAGCATCACAGTGTTCGGCAGCCGCGAACCGATGATCGTGCTCACCGGTAAACCCCGGGCAATCGACCATGACTCGCCCAGGCTGCCCTGCAGGACGTTGCTCACCCACGTCAGGTACCGCTCGTGGATTGGCTTGTCCAGCCCGATCATCTTGTTGAGACGATCGATGTAGGCCGGGTCGGTCACGTGCCCGGACGCGATGCGGGCGTCGAACGGCCCGCCGGGCGCCAGGTTGAGAATGCCAAACAGCAAGAACGAGGCGAGCACCAGCGTGATGCCCATCTCGATGGTGCGGCGAACCAGAAACTTCGTCACGTGCTATATAGGGTTATAAGGGGGCGCGCAGGGCGCCCCCTCATTGAGATTACTTCAGGTCCCACTCCCACACGTTCCACGTGTAGCCGTTGGACGCGTACTCTGGCTTGAAGTTGGCAATGTGGTTGGAGGCCGCTGACACGTTCGGGCGGAAGAAGAGGGGCAGTGTCGGTAGCTCGTCGGCCATCACCAGTTGCAGCGAATTCATCGCTGCGGTGCGTACGGCTGGTACCAGCGTCGTGGACTCTTGCGTGATCAGCTGGTCCGCCACGGAGTTGTTCCAGCGGGTGTAGTTGCTCCCGGCGAAGCTATTCGCCGAGCTCGGGATGTTCTTGATGGCGTACTTCTGGACCGCGTCGGTGCCAGCGTCCTGGCTACCCACGTCGGCGTACTCGGCCATCTCCAGCGAGCCACTCCGGAGCGGACCGCTGATGCCGAAGAACGCCTGGGCAGGCAACTGATCGATGTTGACCTCGATGCCGACAGCAGCGAGCTGATCCTTGACCAGCGGCATCACCTTCTTGCGCAGCGCGGAGCCGGTGCTCTGGTACTTCAGACTCAGGCGCTGACCGTTCTTTACGCGGACGCCATCCGAGCCGACTGTCCAACCATCGGCGTCGAGAATGGCCTTGGCCTGCTCGACATCGTGGGCGTACTTGGGCGTGTCGGGGTTGAACAGGGACGAAATCGGCGGAATGAGGCTATCGGCAGGCGACGATTGGCCCGACAGCGTCCGGGCGACCAGATCGTTGCGATCGATCGCGTAAAACATCGCTTTGCGCACCGCCTTGTCCGACAGAATCGGACTTTGCGTGTTCAGGTCGATGTGCTCGATGGTCGTGCCCGCCTTGACGTAGGCCTTGACGCCCGGGATCGCGTTGATCGAGTCGACGTCGGACACGTCGAGCGTCTCGGTGCCAATCGTCTGCAGGTCGCCAGCTTGCAACTGTGAGATCAGCGTCTCTTTTGAGGCCTCGAAGCCACGCGCGATGATCGTGTCGATGGCCGGCTTGCCGCGGAAGTAATCGCTGCGGGCATGAAACGTCATCTGCACGCCGGCATCCCAGGCGTCCAGGGTGTACGGCCCGGTGCCGACCGGTTGACGGCTGTAGACGCTCGTCAGCAGACCAGCGAGCTTGGGCGAGTTCTGCGGATCGAAGTCGACGAGCGGGCCCATCCGCTTCGATGGATAGATGAAGACATCAGGCAACCCGTACAGATAGAACGGGTGAACAATCGGCCCCTTCTGGCTCGTGAGCCCGGCGGCCTTGGCCTGATTTTCGCTCATCATCTTGAAGACAACCGTGTGCGGGTCCTTAGCGACGACGTCCGAATACTTCGATTCGAGGTCGTTACCCGCCGAGGCGCTCCACAGTGGATTGATCGACATCTTCCAACTGAAGACGACATCGTCAGCGGTAAAGGGCGTGCCATCGCTGAACTTGGCATCCTGGCGCAACTTGAAGGTGGTCTCGAGGTGCTGGTCAGCGCCATCGCCGACCATGACCGCTTCGCCGTTGTCAAGCGACGGCACGTCGACCGCCAGATCGGCAATCGGGTGCATGACGTCGTCGATGACGACGAGCTGGCTGTAGACCAGGTTGTCGACGACCTGCGTCACGTACTCGTTACCCTCCCCTGCAACGAACGTGTCAGGTTCTTGCGAGAACCCTAAAACCAGCGTTTTCCCAGTCTGCTGGGCGTGCGCAGCTGGCACCAGCGTGCCTGCTGCCAGCGCTACCGCTACCCCGAGCGAAGCGAAACGTCTCATCCCGTCTTTCCTCCTCTTTCTGGACACAACACCACAAACCGCCCGCGACAATGACTCGGGCGGCCTATCAGGAACCGGCAGAAAGTGCCGGTAGGGCGTCCCCCCTTCCAAGAAAGGACTCTGATCCTGCCTTCAGGTGTACCTCGACGGGCAAATTGCCTGGACCTGAGCCGAGGGTGAGCCTGAGGCAGTGGCGGCGGAATTCTGGCATTCACTTGTCTGGCCGTCAAGGCTGCATGGCTTATGCCGCATTCGGGCGACTAGCTCACAATGATCGTGTTCGGCCCGCCCGCCGTCCGGCTACCAATAATCTGGCCCCCGGCGCCCGCCGGGTCGGACACCAGCAGCGAGACGCTGGCATTCGGCCAGGCCGCGCCGGCCGCGGTCAAAAGCGCGTCCCCCAGACTGCGCTTGGCGGTCTGGTCGAGCTCCTTGAGCAGGCCGCCACTGTCCTGGGCGATCACCGACACCGACTGGACGTCCCCACCCTTCGCCCCGAGCGGGCTCGAGTTTGCGGTGATGCGCAGCTTGTCGATCTGCGGGACCGACGCGAACGCCGCCTTCAACTCGTCGGCCGCGACCGTGTTCGACGAGTTCATACCGCCGCCGACGGCCGCGGTGGCGTCGAACCGCGCCTCGAGTGTCTCGACCGGCGTCGCCGCCTCGCTGACGACCGGCGGCGCGGTAGCTGCCGGCGGCGCAGCTTGTGAGCAGGCTCCGAGCGTAGCGAGCACCAGCAGGGCCACCACCGCAATCCCGAACGCGTGTGCCGAGCCGACCATCTTCATACGATCCTCATGTGCCGTTTACGCGATGGTAGCGCCAGCCGACGTTTCGGCCTCAGGCTCACCTCCGCGCACATCCGGCGTCTACACCGCCGAGGCAGGCCCTGCCGAGGACTGCGTTGTAGACCCCGACCGTCTGAGCGGCAATGCGCTCGTTCGTGTAGCACTCCAGGACCCGCCTGCGGCCGCGCCGCCCAAACTCCTCGCGTGCCTGACGGTCGGCGAGCAGGTGCGCGATCGCCTCGCGCAGCGCCGCCGCATCCCCTTCAGGGACGATCAGTCCGGCGTCGCCGATCACGTTGGGGATTTCGGCCGATGTCGAACCGATCACGGCGACCCCACACGCCATCGCCTCCATCATGGCGCGTCCGAACTGCTCCTTCCAGTTCCGTCGGGTCAGCGACGGCTGCACCAGCATGGTGAATGTCCGCAGCCGCTCGGGAATCAGCGTTGAGGCCACCGCGCGTTCCCAGACGATCCGCTCGCTCAGGCCAAGCTCGGCGGCTCTCCGCCGGGCCCTCGCTTCCTGGGGACCGGTGCCGACAACGTGCAAGCGCCACCGCCCGGGCAGACTTGCCAGGGCGGCGAGCAGGACGAAGATGCCCTTTTCCTCGACCAGGCGGGAGATGAAGCCGATGACCGGGGCATCTTCTGGTGGTGGCGGTCCAGGCGTGAAGAGGTTGGGATCGACGCCGAACTGTGGGATCACGCTGGCCGGGCCGGCGTAGCCTTTGGTACGCAACACCCGCAGCGCTTCGCTGCTGCCGGCGAGCGCGAAGGCGCTGCGCCGAAACACGCTGCGCTCAAACCAGTTGAACGGGGGCGGATAGTGGCGCACCTGGTTCTGCCACGTGAAGAACAGCGACCGCGCGCCGACGCGCCCCGCCAGCCAACTGCCGTGCGCGGTCGCCAGGTTGTACGGCTCCTCGTCGAGGTGAACCAGGTCGGGCCGAACATCACGCATGACCCGGCCAAGCCCGGGCCAGTAGAAGAGGTGATAGCTACCGTTGAAGCGGATCGGTTCGATGCGCAGGTCGTACGCTTGCGGACCAGCCGACGGCTCGAGCATCCACGTTCGCCCACCTCGCTCGTGCCACGCCGGTGGCGTCACGACGACCAGGCGTTCGACTTCGGGCCGGGCGGCGATCTCGTCGAGCTTGTGGCGGTACGCGGCCACGACCAGGATCTTCGAGACGATCAGGATTCTCACTTGTCATTCGGCCGCGCCGCCAGTGACCTGGTGCCGCAAAGGATCTCCTTGTAGACCCGCACGGTCTGCTCGGCCACCTGGTGCCAGGTGAACCGTCGCGCGCGCTCGAGGCCGCGCCGTGCGAGCTCGTCTCGGCGGGCTTGACTCTCGAGCAGCTCGGCCAGCGCCTGGCTGATCGCCTCGGTGCTGTAGGGGTCGACGAGCAGCCCGGCGTCGCCGGCCACCTCGGGCAGTGCCGACACGTTCGAGGTCACGACCGGTGTGCCGCACGCCATAGCCTCCAGGACGGGTATCCCGAACCCTTCGTAGAGCGAGGGAAATGCGAACACCGTCGCCGCGCTGAACATGGGGGCCTTGTCCTGCTCCCGAATCTGGCCGGTGAAGATGACATTGCCCTCCAGGCCGAGGCGTCGCACCGTCTCGCGCGGGTCAGGGTAGAGCGGATGCCCGAGATTCTGGTAGCGACCGGCGATCACCAGCTGATATTCGCGCCGCAGCCGCTCGGGAAGCCGCCCGTACGCCTCGATCAGCCGCGGCACGTTTTTGCGCATGTCGAAGCCGCCGAAGTAGAGCACGAAGCGTGGCCCGATGCCGTACCGCTCCCGCACGCTCGCCAGCAGCCAGGCGTCGCGCACCGGGAACAGGCTCGCATCGACCGCGTTGCCGATGACGTGAATGCGCTCCGGCGCCAACCCGAGGAGTTTCACGATGTCGCGTTTCGAGCACTCGGAGACCGTGATCACCGCGTCCGCGCGCCTGGCTCCGGCTGACACGAGCCCGAAATACACGCGGCTGATCTTGCGCCACGCGTATTCCGGCAGCACGAACTGGATGACGTCGTGCACGGTCACGACCGTCGGCCACGGCGACCAGACCGGGTTGGACCAGTACGGACAATGCAGCAGGTCGACGCGCTCGCGTGAGCCCGCGACCACGATGCCCACTTGCTCCCACCAGACCTGCTCGACGTTCTCCCCGAGACGCGCCAGCGCACTGACCACTTCGACTTCGCGAAAGCGGTCGGACAGCTGCGGCGCGCGGACGGTATACGCCCGCCGAAACCGCGGCGCCAGCAGCATGTACTGCTGATCCTTTTCCTCGAGCGAGTCGAGGCCTTCGAGCAAGTGCAGCAGGTGTTGACCCATCCCGGTCGTCGGCTTCTGCAGGAACAGCGCGTTGATGCCAATTCTCATGTGGCGGCGACGTTCTGGTAGACCTGCAGGAGCAGAGCGGCGGCGCTCTGCCACGTGTACTTCGCGGCCCGCTCGCGACCCTGCTCGATCAGGCGGGCCCGCAGGGCGGTGTCGAGCAGCGCGAGTTCCAGCGCGGCGCTCAGGCCATCGACATCGGTCGGCTCGATCATCAGCGCGGCCCCCTCCGCAACTTCCGGCAGACACGACGCGAGCGACGCGACGACGGGTGTGCCACAGGCCATAGCTTCGAGGATGGGGAGTCCGAATCCTTCGTACAACGACGGGAACGCCAGGACTTCGGCCGCCGAGTAAATCGCTGGGAGGATCTCGTCGGGCACGAACCCGGGCATGCAGATGGCATCGCGGACAGGCGAGGCAGCGTGATGCTCGAAGATACCGTCAACGAGCCATCCCTTGCCGCCGGCGAGCACGAGCTTGAGATCGGCCGGCACTTTGCCACGCTGCTTCAGGGCGAAAAAGGCGTCCATCAACCGGTTGAGATTCTTGCGCGGTTCGATGACGCCGATCGCCAGCAGGAAGGGCGCGTCGCCGACACCCAGGCGCTCGCGAGCCCGCCGCAGCTGGTCGGCGTCCGTCACGGGCCGGAAGCGCGGCTCGACGCCACCCGGGACAACCGCGATGGCCGCGGGCGCCACGCCAAGCAGCACCACGAGGTCATTCCGGGTATTTTCGGAGTCGGCGACGATGAAGTCGGCGCGCTGCACTGAGCGCGGCACCACACCTTCTAGATACGCTCGCAGTCGCTCGTCGGCACAGTCCGGGCGCATCAGAAATGCCAGGTCATGCACCGTCAGGATCCCGCGCGCATTCCGCAGCGGCGGCAGCACGAAGTCGGGCGAGTGGTACAGGTCAACCGGGCCGCTCAGCCAATCGGCGGGCAGCGGCAGATTGGCGCGGTGCCACAGGATCGTCAGCCAGCGCTCGCGGACGCCGACTTCTCGCCGTGAAAAATTACGCGCGACCGGAAACTCCGGAACCTGGCCTCGATTCGGCCGCGCGTAGATCAGCCGGTAGTCGTTGGCCTGATCAAGCTCGGCCAGAGCCAGGACCTGGTTGCGCACCAGGCGGCCCACCCCGGCCCGCTGATTGACGGCCGCCGAGTAGTCGATGGCTATCCGCATGCGTCACTGCTCAGGGTCCGTGTCCGTGAATACTTACTTACTTACTTACTTTCGCTTGCTCAGCGGGTAGACGACGAGGCCCACGGCGATCAAGCTCCAATAGCTTATGCCGCGGTCCAGCAGCGCGATGCTGGCGGCCGCATGCTCGTCGACGCCCGGCGCGAGGCCAGCCTTGGCCGCGAGCAACAGGACACCCACGATCGCGCCCTCGGCGAAGCCGAGCCCGGCCGGTGTCAACGGCAGCGTCGTCATCAGCGCCGCGGCCAGGGCCACGAACACGACCACGCTCGGGGCAATGCCGCCGAGCCCCAGCGACAACGTGACCAGGTACATGCGCGCCACTTCGCCCGCCCAGGCGGCGCCGGTCAACGCCACCAGACCTGGAATCCCGCGGAAGGACCCCAAGGTCCCGTGTTCGAATCTCGCGTACTGCGCATGGAACCGCGGTGGTAGGACGCGCTCGACCAGCGGCCGCAGCCGTCGCATCCCGATCAACCCGATGACCACGAGCACCACCAGCGCGAGCCCGATTTGCATGAGCACCAGCACTTCGCCAGGCACGGCTCGGCCAAACGACAGGCCGGTGGCCCCCAGCATCAGCACGAAGAGCACCACCACGTCGATGATGCGCTCGGCCAGGATGGTGCCCACCGTGGTCGAGAACGACACGCCGGCGTTCAGCTTGAGCAGATAGGCCCGGTAGGCGTCACCCAGCTTGGCGGGCACGATGCAGTTGGCAAACCAACCCAGAAAGATGATCTCCGAGAGCACCGGAATGCCGAGCCGACCGCCCCCTTCTTCGTGTGTCGTCAACTCCACGTTGTCGAGCAATCTGCGCCACCGCAGCGCACGAATGGGAAAGGTCGCGTAGAACGCCAGGAACGCCAGCACCAGCAGCCACGGATTGGCCTGGCGCACCCACCCCAGGATGGCGCCGACGTCGATCTGGACGCGGGTCGCCAGAAAGCCCAGGATCGCAAAGCCCAGGGCAAACGACAACAGTGTCCGCAGATTGAAGAAGCGCTTACCGAGTGACGGCGGCCGGGCGACCTCCGCCTCCGAAATCGGAGCTTCGGTGGTCATCACGTCGCGGGAGCGAGCTCTGGAACAACGCGCAGTCTGTCGGCCGCGAGCAAACCCAGACCCAGCAGCACGCCAACCTGAATGTTGACGCTGTGCACAAACAGGCTGTCGAACATGTTGTGAACGCAGAACACGACCAGTCCTCCAAAGACCCCGGCCAGAACGGCTCGCCAGAAGTTGTTGCGCCGGCCCTCCGAGCTCACGAGCGCACCACCCAGCTGCCGAAACGCCAGCCCGAGCAAGAGCAGGAGCGTGCAGCCACCGACGAGACCAAGCTCGGCCAGCATGTTGATGTAGTAGTTGTGCGCATGCCCCAGCGCATCGCGCCACGTTCCGACGAAGTAGTCGGGATAGGCCTGACCATAGTTGCCCGCGCCGACACCCAACCACGGGTGATCGAGAAACATGTACCAGCCGGCCTGCCAGTGAGCCATCCGCTCGACGATGGCCCAGTTCTCGGCGGTGACTTCCACCGTACGCACGTCGAACACGCCAAAGTATTCGATCGTCTGTGCCAGCCGGTCGAGGATTGCCGGAGGCAGTACTCCAGAGATCGCCAGCGCTACCGCGAGCGCACCAGCCAGGGCGCCTGGAATCAGGAGTCGGCGGGTAAAGCGGCTCCACGCCAACAGGAGGCACGCGGCCGCCACCGCGGCGCCCAGCCATGCCCCGCGCGACTGGCTCAGGCCGATGCCCGCGGCGATCAGCGCCGCGGCGCCCAATGACAACCAGCGGAACGGAATGGGGTTCGCGCGGCTGATACCCATGCAGACCGCCAGGGGCAGAATCATCGTCAGATAGCCGGCGAACGGGTTCGGCTGGTCGAAGTGGCCGAAGGCGCGCAAGGCGCCCTGGATCTGGAAGGCGCCGGGGCCGCTATCGGTGATGAACTGGACTGCCCCGTAGGTTGCCTCGGCGGCGCCGGCCACGAGCATGGCGCCAATGATCCAGCGCGCCGCGCGCGCCTCGCGCGCCAGATCGACCACGATGACCAGCGCGATCAGCAGTTCTAACCACTTCAGCACCTCTTTGATGGCCGAGGGGCGATCGTCGGCGTACGCGATCGAAAACAGCGCCAGCCCGATCATCGCCAGGGTGGCGACGACGATGGCGCCAGGACGGACGTTGACTTCGTGCCGGCGCACGCCGCGCGCAAGCCACGTCACCGTCAGCAGCGCCACGACGATTTCGGCGGCGCCGAACGACAGATCGGTCGTCGAATCACCGCTGGATCCGCGGGCCAGGCCGCCGAATGGCACGGCAAACAGCAGCAGCGTCAACGCCACCAGCGGCTGAATGAGCGACAGTACGGCAGCCCCGGCCGCCAGAGCGCCCAGCGCCGCGTCCTGCGATTGCTCCGGCAGCGCGACGCCCACGCCGAGCGCCAGGACTACCAGCGTCCACGTCGCCGTCGCCAGGATGGGTGGCGCCTTGCGCGACGGAAAGGGGACCGCGCTCACCGCGCGGCGGTGACCTCGCGGAAGTACGCGATCGTCTTGGCCAGCCCGTCGCCCAACGACATGCGCGGCTCCCAGCGCAACTCCGTGCGGGCGCGGCCAATATCCGGCTGGCGCCGAGCAGGGTCGTCCGGTACCGGATCGACATAGCTGATGCTTGACGAGCTTGACGGCAGCAAGTCGAGCACGATCCTCGCGTAGTCCAGAATCGTGTGCTCCTCGGGGTTGCCGATGTTGTAGACCCGCCCGGCTGCGTCCGGCCGATTCGACTCCATGACCGCCAGCAGGCCGTTGAGCGTGTCGTCGACGTAGCACAACGAGCGCGTGTATTGGCCATCGCCGTAGATGGTCAACGGCAGGTTCGCCAGCGCCTGGGTGATGAAATTGGGCAGCATGCGACCGTCTTCAGGATCCATGTTCGGGCCGTACGTGTTGAATATGCGAATTAGTCGCACGTCGACACCCAGCGACCGCGCGTAGATCATGCACAACGCTTCGCCAAACCGCTTGGCCTCGTCATAGCAACTGCGCGGACCGATGGACGAGACATTGCCCCAGTACTCTTCGCGCTGCGGATGCTCCAGCGGATTGCCGTAAATCTCAGACGTCGAGGCAAACAAGACCCGACCGCCGTGCAGCCTGGCCAGGTCGAGCACATGCTTCAGGCCAACCGAATTGACCAGCGCTGTCTCGAGCGGGAGCGCCATATAGCTCCGCGGCGTGTGCGGGTTTGGGCTCGCCGGGCTGGCCAGGTGAAAGTAGCGATCGGCGGCAAGCTCAGCCGGCAGCGGCGCCTTTGAGACGTCGCACTCGATCAGCGCGAACTTTGGATGTTCGAGCAAGCCGGCAATGTTGCCCCGCATACCTGTCGAAAAGTTGTCGAGGCAGGTAACCGACCAACCATCACCCAGCAGCCGGCTGGACAGGTGCGAGCCGATGAACCCAGCTCCACCAGTGACAAGAGCTTTCACGTGGCGTGGATTCTAGCAATGGTGCATCACCCATCTGGCTCCCCGGCCAGGGCGAGCGCCAGCCAGAACAGGAACGCCAGGTCGACGAGGAAGTAGCTGTTGTCGATGAATCCATGTACCAGCAAGTCGGCCATGCTGCCGCAGGCGCCGGCGACAATCCAGCGCGTGCCCGATGCGGTCAGCGCGTTGCGCGCCTGACGCCAGAAGCGCCACAGCAGCCACCCGAAGCTGATCAGGCCAAGCACGCCCAGCTCGAGCCAGACGTGCAGCACCCAGTTGTGCGGATGTGAGAGATTCGGCTCCGCCGCGGCGCCCTCGCGCAGATAGACCTGCTGGTAGAGATAGGCGAAGTTGTCGAGCCCGATGCCTAACCACGGGTGGTCGCGCACCATTTCGAGCGAGGAAACCCACAGGTCCAGACGGAAGCCGCCGGTTTGCCGCAGCGGGTTCAGCCGCTCGGGCAGGACCCCGACGATGGCCAGCGCGCTGACGATTGCCAGCGCCAGGGCTGCGACGGCGCCCAGTCGCGTGGCCAGTCGTCGCCGACCCAACGCCACCAGGACAACGAACCCGCCGGCCAGGGCGCCGAGCCAGCCGCCAGTGGAAAAGGTCAGGATCAGCGCCAGGCCGACCAGACCCGCCGGCAACCAGAGCCAGCGCGACGCGGCCAGGGCGCCGGCAATCAAAAACGGCCACGCCCGTCCGAGCATCAGCGCCAGGTGATTCGCGGACGGATACCAGGCCTGGGCGCGCAGCACGCCCTCGGCGGGCGTCCCACCCAGGCCGAGCGGGCCCTGCGCGATTGCCGCCACGGCAGTGAGGGTGGCGCCTGCCAGAAAGCCAGCTAGCGCGAGCGACGCGCTGCCGCGCAACGTTTGGAGCAACCAGAAGAAGAGCACCGGCTCGAAGATCAGCGCGCGCAGCTCGCGAATGCTGAGCAGCGGGTATTCGGTGACCAGCAGCGACAGCAGGGCCGCCGCGAGAAAGAGGGCGGCGGGCAGGTCGTACGGCGTCCTTGGCCAGCGCACCGCGATTTTTCCGCGTGCTGCAGTCGCCAGCACGACCAGCCAGCTGATGATCAGCACGAGCCCCGGTGGCGTCACCGAGACCGGCCCGGCCAGCGGCCGTGAGAAGAAGAAAAAAGGCAGCGCGCCGCCGATGAGGACGGGCCCTGCGAGCGGGCTCCACAGCAGCCCCCCACCCAGCCCGGCCAGCCCGATGATCAACAAATCGACCCGATGGACCGGCGCCGCGAACGTCAACGCGAGCCCCGCGAGCGCCAACGTCAGCGCCTTCCAATTGAGCCCTGCCCCCGCGCTCCCTTCGCTAGCCCGCGGCGCTTCCACCGTTGCCCCCACCCCAACGCTCATGCCGCAAGCCCGCGGCGCTTCCACCGTTGCGCTTCCACCGTTGCCCCCACCCCGACGCTCATGCCGCAAGCCCGCGGTGCTTCCAGCGACGCGTCGTCTCCGCATCGCTTCGCTCGCTGCTTCGCATTCGGGACGAGCTGGGCCTGCGGTCCCCCTGCGGAGCGAGCGAAGCGAAGCGGGTGGCACGCCTGCCCGGGTGCCCGCGCGGCCTCCCGCTCCGCAGCCGCGGTTCACTGCCAGTTCGTCCCGCACCGAAGGGAGCGAGCGAAGCGAAGCGGGCGGCGCGCATGCTCGCTCGTTTTACACTGAGCCTCGTTGAACATCCGAACTGTTGGCGTGGTCGGCTGCGGGCTGATGGGCTCGGGGATTGCCGAAGTAACTGCCCGCGCGGGGTACACGACGCTGGTGCGCGAAATGAATGACGAGCTGCTCGCGCGCGGCCGCCAGCGCATCGAAACGTCGATGGGTACCGCCGTGGAGCGCGGCAAGCTCCCCGCCGCCGAGCGCGACGCGGCCCTGGCGCGGCTGACAGGCACCACGCGCCTCGAAGAGTTCGCGGCCTGCGACCTGGTCATCGAAGCCGCCACCGAGAACCCGGACATCAAGAAGCGCACGTTCGCCGAGCTCGATCAGATCTGCCCGCCGCACGCGATCCTCGCCAGCAACACGTCATCAATTCCGATCATCAACATGGCGACCTCAACCCGTCGCCCCGACAAAGTGCTCGGCATGCACTTCATGAACCCCGTCCCGGTGATGCGCCTCATCGAATACGTGCGCACGCTGACGACCTCAGACGCGACCCTGGAGACGGCCCGAGAATTCGGCGAGAGCCTGGGAAAACGCATCATCGTCAGCAAAGATCGGGGCGGTTTCATCGTCAACTTCCTGTTGATTCCGTACCTCTGCGAGTCGGTGCGCATGTACGAGCAAGGCTTTGCATCCAAAGAGGACATCGACGTCGGGATGATGCTTGGCACCAGCTACCCGATGGGCCCCTTTACGCTGCTGGACTACGTCGGCCTAGATACGACGCTGTACATCGCCGACATTCTGTTCGACGAGTTCAAAGAATCGCGCTTCGCCGCGCCGACGCTCCTGCGTCAGATGGTTGCCGCGGGCTATCTCGGTCGTAAGACGGGCCGCGGCTTCTATAACTATCGAGCAGGTGAACTACCGCCCCGTTAGCGCCCGCGAAATCGGCATCGTCGGCGTCCCGATGGATCTCGGCTCCGGTCGGCGCGGCGTCGACATGGGGCCGTTCGCGATCCGTTACGCCGGCCTCGAGCACGAGCTCACCGCGCTGGGTCTGTGCGTCACGGACTTCCAGAACATCACCGTGCCGGGTCCCGAGAGCGCCGACGTCGGCGACCCGCGCGCCAGGTTCGCGGACCTGATCGAAACCGTCTGCATCGAGTTGAGAGCCCGCGTCGGCGAGATCGTGCGCACCGGTCACTTCCCGCTCGTGCTGGGCGGCGATCATTCGATTGCCATGGGCACCGTCGCCGGCCTGCTCGACGCCTGGGGCGACGTGGGTGTCCTCTGGATCGACGCGCACGGCGACATCAACACCCCCGCGACGACCCCGAGCGGCAACGTGCACGGCATGCCCGTGGCTGCACTGCTGGGCAAAGCCGGTCTCGGCGCACGCCTGGGGTGGGACACGCGCCACATTCGGCCCGAGCGGCTCGTACTCCTCGGGACCCGCACGCTTGACCCCGGCGAACGAGCCATCATCCGCGACCTGGGCATTCGCATGTTCACCATGAGCGAGATCGACCAGCGCGGCGTACTGCCCGTGGTGCGCGACGCCATCGACATTCTCCAGGGCCCCGGCGGCATCCACGTGTCGTTTGACATCGACGCGGTCGACCCGCTCGAGGCGCCTGGCGTGGGCACGCCCTGGCCCGGCGGGCTGACCTACCGCGAGGCGCACCTGGCAATGGAGCTGCTGGCCGCCACCGGGCAGGTGTCGTCAATGGAAATGGTCGAGGTCAACCCGATCGCCGACCACGAGAACAGAACGGCCCGGCTGGCGGCCGAGCTGATTCTGTCGGCCCTTGGCCGAACCATCGGCTAGGCCCGCTCGCGCCGCTTTTTCGCTTCGGCGACCAGCGCCTCCTGCGTCAGCTCACCGTCGCGAAGTCCAACTTCGGCGATCAGCCGAGAGTTGCTGCGGGCATCGCCCAGGCACCACTCCTGGTGGTCGAGTAGCGACTCTTCGTCCTCAGCCGCCCCGCCGCACCACGTGCAGGCCCAGGTTTGGAGGTCCGTCTCCTCCGGCTCCACCTTCTGAGGATAGAGCCTCGGCCAGGACCTCCGCGACGTGCTTGACCTCGAGCCGCAGGCCCGCGGCGTCGGCGGCGCCGCGGAGGTGAAGGATGCAGCCGGGGTTGTCGCTGCAGAGGACGGCGGCGCCCGTGCTGCGAACGTTGTCGAGCTTGCGGGCGACTATGCCGCGCGAGACTTCAGGGTGATCGATCGACGCGCCTCCGCCGAACCCGCAGCACACCTCCGCCTCCGGCAACTCGAGCACGGCCACCCCAGCGCGCGCTAACAACCGCGGCCCGACCGCGCCAATGCCCAGCACGTTCGTGCTCTGGCAGAAGCTGTGGAACGTCACCGGCCCGCCCGCGCCAGCAACGACCTGCGGTGGGTCCGCGACCCGATCCACAAACGTCAGCAGGTCAAGCGTCCGCGCCGCGAGCCGCTCGGCGCGCTGTTGCCACTTCGGCTCGTCACGCAGCAGCCGCGGGAAATCGTGCTCGATGGCGACGGCACACGAGGCCGCCCCGGTGACGACGTAGTCGGCTGAAGTCGATTCGAGATCCGCGATCGTCTGCCTGGCCAGGCGGCGGGCAATCTCGCGGTCGCCCGAATCGAGCGCCGGCAGGCCGCAACAGTGCTGTTCCGCCGGCACCACAACGCGCACGCCGCACGCGCGCAGCACCCGCAGCGCGGCATCGACCTGCTCAGGCGCCAGCCGATCCGCGACACACTGCAGAAAGTACGCGACCGTCAGCCCACGAGCCTTGCTGGTGGCCCACGGCCCGCAGGTCTCCGGTTCGAACGACTGCCCCAGGCACAGGTCGCGAGCCGGCTGTCGCGCCAGGCCCGGTACGGTGCGCCAGCCCAACACAGCCGGGAGCGGCAGCCTGAGGAGCGGCCGCCGCCCGCCCTTGAGCAGCGGACGCTGCGCCAGACTCGCCAGCCGGGCGGCCGCGTCGAACAGCACCGGCCGCGCCCAGACCTCGAATGCCGCGCGCTTGTACCACGGCAAACCTTGGGCTTCGACCACGCGTGCCCGGGCATCGAGGATGAGCTGCGGCAACGGTATGCCGACCGGACACACCGTGGCGCACGCGTTGCAGCTCACGCACAGTGACTGGGGACCGGCGTTCGCTTTCAGACCGTGGTGAAACGGCGTATTCACCAGCCCGATCGCGCCTGAGTAGACGTAACCAAAGACCTGCCCGCCGACAACCTGGTACGGCGGGCACACGTCGGCGCACGCGGCGCACCGAATGCAGCGCAGCGCCTCGCGCGCGTCAGGATCGGACCACATGGCCGTCCGCCCGTTGTCGATCAGGACCAGGTGGACCGTGTGGCCCGGTTCGGGCCCGGTGATGAACGAGGTGTACGTGCTGATCTCCTGGCCGGTGCCCGAACGGGCCAGCAACCGAACCTGCGCCACCGCGTCGGCGAAGGTCGGCACGATTTTCTCCCAGCCTGCGATCACGATGAGCAGCCGCGGGAGCGTGCTGACCAGGTCGCCGTTGCCCTCGTTAGTCACCAGCATGACGGTGCCGGTCTCGGCGATGAGCGCATTGGCGCCAATCATCCCCGCATCGGCCGCGAGAAACACGCGACGGAGCTCGTCGCGCGCCAGCCGAACCTGCGCCCCGACGTCGTCCCGCGGGACAGGGTGATGCGTGATGGCTTCGAACAGCGTGGCGATTTGCTGACGGCTCTTGTGGATCGCCGGCATCACCATGTGGCTGGGCGTCTCGTGGGCGAGCTGGATGATCCACTCGCCGAGGTCCGTTTCCACCACGCTCAGACCGGCAGCCTCGAGGTGATGGTTGAGAAAGATCTCCTCGGCGACCATGCTCTTGCCCTTGGCCAGCAGCCTCACCTCGGCGGTGCGGAGAATCCCGAGAATCGTCTCGCGTGCCTGGTCGGCGGTCGCCACGGTATGCACCAGCGTGCCCTGAGCCCGCGCGGCTTCGACGAACTCGCGGCGTGCCGCCACTGGATCGGCCAGTACGCGATTCTTGGCCTCGATCAGCTGCGCCCGGGCTGACGTCCAGGTCGCCGACCGCGTTTCGCCGGCGAGGCGATCGAAGGCGGCGTCGCGCGTGGTGCGCCAGGCGCGCTGAAACGCCAGCAGGTTTTTGGGGAGGCGTGCATCGGCGAGGGCCTCGCGGTAGCGCTGAGGGAAGGGTCGGATCACGTGTCGCCGACGATAACGACTACCAGCGCCCGGGGTCCATGGACGCCGATGGTCAGCACGCGCTCGATATCCGCGGTGCGGCTGGGGCCGGTCATGAGCAGCGGGTGGCGCGCGCCGCCCAGCACCAGGTCGCGCATGCGCTGCATGCCCTGCTCGAGCGTTGCCAGGATGTCGCGTTCGGCGACGAGCACCCAGAGGCGCTCGGATAGAAAACAGGCGCCGCGGTCTTGATCGGGCTCAGCCAGGGCGACCGACCCGGTCTCGGCGATCGCGAACCGGGCGACCGCGACCACGTCCGCACTCGGGTGGGCCGTCTGCATCGCGCGTTGCTTCGACGCTCGCCAGCCAAGTGCAGTTGCGGTGCGCGGAAACCGCTCGGCCAGGCTCGCCGTACACCGCACCTCCGCGGCCGCCGCGCGGAGCAGGCTCGGGGCGGTCTCCTGCGACCCGGTCCGCATGACCGCCGTCCCCACCAGCTCCGCTTTGGCCGTAAAGCTGCTCCACAGCGAGATCGCCGTCGATTCGGCTGCCATTTGGGAACTCAGATGTTAGCCGTCAGCGTGCCGCCTCTGGACGCGAGCACCCTGCTCGTAACTTTCGTCGATCTTTATCGCCCGGAAAAGTCAGCGAAGTCATGCCCGCGCCCCGCCGCTGGTCCGCCGCGCAGCTCGGCGGGCTCCCGGTGAGTTTCAGGCCTCGGAAGGGAGCGAGCGCAGCGACGCGGGCGACCGGCGGCTCGTCAGTGGGCGCACTGCTGGTGGTACGTCTGCCGGACGAGGTCCTCCAGGCCGAGTGGATCGTGCTGCTGACGGGCGGCGACCGCGTTCAACTGGTGATCCAGCTCGTTCTGCGGGTCGAGCTTGCCGTCCGGGCCGTACTGATCGATCCAGAACAGCGCCGACGTGCGA
>DATGER010000205.1:0-3276 GCA_035309865.1 Chloroflexota bacterium | reverse complement strand
CCGGATCCTCGCTTTGGAGCTTGGCGCCGAATACGTGCGACTTGCCGATTTGTCGGCCGCCGCCCCGCCAGATACTGCGCTGGCGGCGACCGTCCGAGACCAGCCGCGGAGGCTTCGCCCATGACAATCGCGCCAACCCGTCCGCCACGCCACGGGCTTACCCTGGTCCATACCGGCAATGGCAAGGGCAAAGCCACCGCCGCCGTGGGTCTGACCGTCCGCGCCGTCGGCAACCGCATGCGCGTGTTCTTCCTGCAGTTCATCAAAGGCCAATGGAACAGTGGCGAGCGGGAAATCCTGCGCGACTTGCCCGGCGTGGACCTGGAGGTGACCGGTCGCGGGTTCACCATCGAACGTCTGCGCAACCCACGCATCCCGCTCGACGACCACGCGGCTGCCGCGGCGCACGGCTGGCAGGTTGCCCGCACCATTGTCGGCGAGGGTGCGTATGACCTGGTGGTGCTCGACGAGATCCTCGGCGCCGTCAAGGCCGGCCTGGTTCCGCTGGACAAGCTGCTCGCCCTGGTGCGCTCGAAGCCGCCCGAGCTGCACCTGGTACTGACCGGACGCAACGCACCAGCCGAACTGATCGAGCTTGCCGACCTGGTCTCGGAGATTCAGCCGATAAAACACCCGTTGCAGAAAGGCATCAAAGTGCAGCGGGGGATCGAGTTCTGAGGCGCATCGCTCCCCTTCTTTTGGCGCTGCTCATTGACGCGCTGTGCGGCGAGCCGCCCGCGCTGTTCCATCCGGTGGTCTGGATGGGCCGTGTGCTCGACTGGCTGGAAGCTCGCGCACCAAGGCATGAGGTGGCGCGCCTGTTCTACGGCACTTTTGTGGCACTGGCGGTGCCACTCGGCTGGGCCTGGCTGGCGCGCACGGTCGAGCGTTTCGCGCCCTGGCCGGTGCACGCGCTGGCGCTCAAGCCGGCGTTCGCCGGTCGAGCGTTGCTCGACGCCGGCCGCCGCGTCGAAGCTGCCCTGGACAGTTACCAGGTGGAGCCGGCCCGCCGCGAGCTGCGCGGCCTGGTCAGTCGACCAACAGCGTCCCTGGACGCTCCACTGATCGCCGCCGCGGCGATCGAGTCTTTGGCGGAGAACCTGGTGGACTCGTGGTTCGCGCCGCTGCTGGCCTACAGCCTTTTTGGCCTGAGCGGTGCGTACGCCTACCGCGCGGTCAATACCGCTGATGCGATGTGGGGCTATCGCACCCCACGCTACGAACGGTTGGGCAAGGCAGCGGCGCGTCTGGACGACCTCCTGAACCTTGTTCCCGCGCGTCTCGGCGCACTGATGCTGTGCTGTAGCGCGGGCCGTCGCTGGCGAGTAGCGCTCGAGACCTGGCATACGGATGGTCGCCTCACGACTAGCCCGAATGCGGGGCAGACAATGGCATGCGCCGCTGGAGCACTCGGCGTGCGCCTCGAGAAGCCCGAGCAGTACGTGTTGAATGCAGCGGCGCCACTACCGGGCACCGAGTCGATCGCCAGGGCACGGACGTTAGTTGCGCGGGCCATGCGGTTGGCGGCTGGACTGGCGATGCTGATTCGTTTGATCAGGCGTGGCTGAGCGTGTGACCCTGGTCAGGCCCGAGGCACTGGAGCTCCGCCCGGTCGTCCATGGCTCCATCGCCGCCGCGGAACTCGCCGCGCTCGGGCTCGCGCCCGGCGATGCATCGGACTTCAGCGTCAATACCAATCCCCTGGGACCAGCCCCGTCCGTGCTGCAAGCCGTGCGCGAAACGGACTGGAGCCGGTACCCCGGCGACGACGAGGAGCCACTTCGGCGCCGCCTGGCGGAGCGAGCGGACGTGGCACCCGAGCGGGTCGTGCTGGGCAATGGCTCGGCCGAACTCATGTGGCTCATTGCAAGTGCGGCGCTGCGAACAGGCGACCGTGTCGGAATCGTCGGGCCAACCTTTGGCGAATACACTCGCGCGGTGCGCGTCGTCGGTGCGACGCCCATCGAGGTCGGCGACCCCCGTGACGCCGCTGCGGTCCGGGCACTGTTTGTGTGCAACCCGAACAACCCCAGCGGCCAGTACCGCGGACCAGCGGAGATTGAGCACCTGCTCGAAGAGCACCCCGATCGGCTCCTGGTGCTCGACGAAGCCTACGCGCCATTTGTCCACAACCGCTGGCGCAGCGAGGCGCTCCTGGAGTTCGGCAACCTGGTCATCCTGCGCTCGATGACCAAAGATCAGGCGCTGCCCGGCCTGCGCCTTGGCTATCTTCTCGCGGCGCCCGAGGTGGCGAGCGCGGTGGACGCTGTACGGCCACCCTGGAGCGTCAACACCGGCGCCCTGCGGGCCGGCCTGGCAGCTCTGGAGCCCGCGGCCGAAGCTCACGTCCAGCAAGCGCGAGCCCTGGTCGCACACTCGCGGGGTCTGCTGACGGAGGGATTGACCCAGCTCGGATTCCAGGTCGAGCCGTCGATGGCCAACTTTGTCCTGGTCCACGTCGGCGACGGCGCCCGTTTTCGCCGCGCGCTCCTGCCGCATGGGTTGGTCGTGCGCGACTGCGCATCGTTCGGTCTGCCCGACTGTGTGCGCATCGCTTGCCGCTTGCCGGCGGAGTGCCAACGTCTGATCGAGACCGCTGGGCGAGGCGCCTGTGGCTGAAGGCCTGGCGCCTGTGCTCATGGTGCAGGGCACCGCGTCGTCTGCCGGCAAGCGCACGCTCGTCGCCGGACTGTGCCGTTTGTTCGCCCGGCGCGGCTTACGCGTGGCGCCGTTCAAAGCCCAGAACATGTTCAACAACGCCGCGGTGTGCGCGGCCGGCGGTGAGATCGGCCAAGCCCAGTTCGCCCAGGCGCAGGCGGCCGGTGTCGAACCGACCGTCGACATGAATCCGATCCTGCTGAAGCCGCAAGGGCGGCGCGAGTCAGCTCATCGCGCGAGGACAGGTGCGCGGGGTGCAGACCGCCCGAGGGTACTTCGGTCCGAAACGCGCTGATTTGTGGCCGGTGGTCGCCGACTCGCTGGACCGCTTGCGGGCGCAGTTTGAGCTTGTCATTGCCGAGGGTGCGGGGAGCCCGGCCGAGATCAACCTGCGCGCCAGAGACATCGTCAACATGCGCGTGGCGCTGCATACCGACGCTGAGGTGCTGTTGGTCGGCGACATCGATCGGGGCGGTGTGACCGGGTTCAATGGGTCGTTGCAACACTGCCGAGTGGAGGTGCGATGGGTCAACCAAAGCGGCGGCAGTCTGACCGAGCCCTACGAGCCCGGATGCACTCACCAGGTCGTCCGCCAGTCGCTCGTCGAGAGGACCGGCA
>DATGER010000204.1:0-38280 GCA_035309865.1 Chloroflexota bacterium | reverse complement strand
CGCCGCGGCTTCGTTCTTGAGGGTGCCGGTGCCATTGATGAAGAGTCGGCCGCCGTTGACCCACGTGATGGTGCCGAAGTTGTCGAGCGTGGCGTCGGTGAGGTCGCGATCAGCCAGTCCGCTCAACAGCAACGTCGCCCCGCTGTCGAGGCGCACCGCCCCAGTGCCTGACAGGGTCCCGCCGGTCCAGGTGAACGTGTTCCCGATGGTGACGACGAGGGTCCCGGCCGTCGACAGTGTGCCGCCGGACAGGGAGAGCGGGCCGGCCGTGGATTGACCGGTGGCCGCGATCGTCAGCGAGCCGCCCGAGAGAACCAGGGCGGCCTGGTTCTGCAAGCTGAGAATGGTGCTCGTGCCCTGCGGGAAGGTCACGGTGACCGCGGGGTCGGTGATGCAGACATCGTTCGCCGCGCCCGGAACAGCGCCGGTACTCCACTGCGCGGGATCGGTCCACGCGCCGTTCCCACCGATCCAGAAGATCGCCGCCGGGTTGGTGTTCGAACACGAGCCACCCGCCGCCGGCGTGCTGGTAGCCGTCGGAGTCGTAGTGGCTGTAGCGGTAGCCGTCGGCGTGGCTGTGGCCGTCGCTGTGGATGTAGCGGTAGCCGTCGGCGTGACCGTGGCTGTGGGCGTAGCGGTTGCTGCGGCCGCCGGTGTGGGCGTGTCGGTCGCCGTAGCCGCAGGTGCTGGCGTGTCGGTCGCCGTGGCCGCAGGCGCTGGCGTGTCGGTCGCCGTGGCCGCAGGCGCTGGCGTGTCGGTCGCCGTAGCCGCAGGTGCTGGCGTGTCGGTCGCCGTAGCCGCAGGCGCTGGCGTGTCGGTCGCCGTAGCCGCAGGTATGGGCGTGTCGGTCGGGGTGTTGGCGGGGCTCGAGCCCCCGGAGCTACTGGACCGGCTGGGGCCACTCGCGGCCGGGGCGACAGCAGGCCCTGATCCGCCGCCGGCGCCCCCGCCGCCGCCACCGACCGGCAAGGGTGGCGGCGGACCGCCCGCCGTGACCTGGAGTGGGAGGGCGGGGGTTCCGGGTGTGCCCGCGGCCAGTGTCGCCGTCGGTGTTGGCTGGCTGACGGTGACGCCGGCCACCTCAGGCGGTTGGGTGACCAGGCTGACGCCGCCGAGCAACGCCGCCGCGGCCAGGACGGGACTTACGTCGCTCGCGTCGGGCGCGACAGCGCCGCCAGGTGCGCCGCCGCCACCGCCGCCGCCAGGCGCGCCGCCGCCGCCGCCGCCGCCAGGTGCGCCGCCCCCTGGGGGTGGTGGGGGAGAGGGTGGCGGGGTCAGCCCCAGCGTCGCGGCGAACTCAGCCACCACCTGATCGGCGAGCGCGGCGGTCGTCAGCGCGGCCTGGACGTTGTGCAGGTCCTGGGTGGATTGATCGAAGAGCTGCAAACCTTGGGGGGTCAGCGGTGACTGCGCCGTGGCCGTGTTGGTCACCGCGCCTGCCTGGCCAGGGGTCAGATCGACGCCTGCCTGGCCGGCCCGCTTGGGGACCAGCCCGACGCGGCCCTCGACCACGATACCGGCGGTGATGGTTGCCGACGCCGCCTGCCCAGGTGGAACGGCCGCGGCTTGCTGACCGCCCATCGCGGTCTGGTCGACTGCCCGTCCAAGCTCTTCGTAGGTGTCAAAGGGTTGACCCGAGTCGGGATCGAGCAGCGATCGGGTGCGCCACAGGTCGCCGGTCTCGTCCTCGTACAGCACCTCGGCGACTTCCGGGAGGGCGTCGCCAAGACGGTCGAACGTGTCATAGGTCTCACCGGTGTCCTGGTTTTGCCACGCGCGAACATCCCAGCGCGAACCACTGTCGATGTACACGGCATCGCCGATCAGCAGGTCGGGCCGTCCCGCCAGGAGGCGCGGGAACGTCAGGCGCGCCGGCTGGCTGATGGGCAAGGTCTTGACCGTGACCACGTAGCGCGTGCCGCGCACGATTGCCGCCGCAGTGGGGGTATCGGTGCTGAAGGTCGCACCGCCCGTCAACTGCTGCACCCGATTGACCGTCGTGCCGGCGACTTGCGTCAGCGAGACTCCCCCACCGCGAGCCGCGGCACTGACGGTGAGCTCTGTGCTGGGGGTCAGTTGGGTCTCGCTGCCATCCAGGAACGTGATCAGGGCAACCCCGCCGGCGCCGGTGCGGACAGCGTCCCCGGGCTGCAGCCCCTGGCCATTGCGGCCCGCGGCGAAGGCGCCACCGGCCACCGCGACCTCGACTGGCGGGTTGAGCAACGTCAGAATCGCCCCACCCGCCTGCTGCGCGCCGACGTTCTGGATTCCGACGAGGGGACCCACAGGCATGAACTGGGCGACGAGCAACGCCAGCGTGAGCAGCAGACCTGTTGCGAGACCGCGACCTGATCTGTTCACCAGTTCTCCCCAGCGGTAGCCCGCATCGTCGGGCCAACAGCGAAGCAACAGTAGCCGTGGAAGACAGGCACTTGCAATCCCAGACGTTGCGTTCGCCGTTGAGCGCCGGGTGCGTTATTTGTGGTGCATCACGAACACGCCGTCCCAGGCGGCGAGGGGTTCGGACGCCGCCAGGAGGGCGCAGCGTTCCACGAACACCGCGCTCGGCGCATCGCCCACTGAGCCGTTACTGAGCTGAGCGAGACGGAACAACGCCCCTGCCTCGGCAAAACTTCCGGCCTGGTAGAGCACCATGCCGCGATGGTAGGCGTCGAGCACCGGTGCATAGTGCTCCACCAGGTGTGCATCACTGGCGCGGCCGAGCAGCTCGAAAACAGCCGCGGGCTTTTGCTTGCCCTTGACCGCGACCAGGTCCAGGAAGCGCGCCAGGAACCGCTCCGTCCCGCCGGCCGCATCGAGCGTTTCCTGGGAGATGCAGGTCCAGGTGCCGTATTCGTTGTTGAGCGGCTCCAGACGGGCCGCGAGGTTGACCGTATCGCCGAGCGCGGTGTACGCGAAGCGCCACGCCGTGCCCATGTTGCCGACACTCGCCGAACCGGTGTGAATCCCGATCCGCATGCGCTGCCTGGGGAGGCCCTCAGTTTCCCAGCGATCGCTCAGGCGGGCGAGCTCGGCCTGCATGTCCAGGGCGGCTTCGCAGGCGTGGAGGGCGTGATCAGGATCGTCAAGCGGCGCGTTCCAGAAGGCCATGACCGCGTCGCCGATGAATTTGTCGAGCGTCCCCTTGTGACGGAAGACCGTCAGCGTCATGGCCTCCAGATACTCCGTGATGACCCGGCTGAGCAGTTCGGGCGGCACGCTCTCGGAGAAGCTCGTGAAGCCCTTCAGGTCGGTGAACAGGACGCTCAGTGTGCGCCGCTCGCCCCCCAGACGGACACGGTCCGGATCGCGAGCGATCTCGTGCGCCACACTTGGCGGAGTCACCGATGCCAGCGCCCGAACCAGCGAGCGCCCGTGTCGCTGCTCGACGACCACGCGATACGCGGTGATCACCGCGTACGTCAGCCCCCCGGCTGCCAGTGGCGTCGCGAGCGGGAGCTGCAGGCCGAACTGGTCGAAAATCACCAGGTTGGCGAATCCGAAGATCCCGAGCAGGCTGACGCTGCCGAGACTGGCACTGGCCACGCCGAGGTTGATGGCCAGCAGGGCGACCAGCAGGGCCAGCGCCACACACAGCCCGAGTTGGATCGGCAATGGGGCGGCACGCAGATACTGCGTCGAGAGCAGCGTTGCCGCCACATTCGCGTGCACCTCCACGCCCGACATCTTGAGGCCCTGCTCGCTGACCGGCGTCCACCAGTCGTCGGCGAATCCAGTCGCGCCCAGCAAGCCCACGAACACGATTCCGTCGCGCCACAGGGACGCGTCGGCCTGACCGCGCATGACGTCTACGAACGACACGACACGGAACGTGTGGATGCTCGCATCTGGCAGTGTCGGCGGACCGAAATAATTGATCCTCACACGTCCGGCGGCATCGACCGGAATCTGCCGGGCCACCAGATCGCGCGTTCCAAACGTGAGTGTTTGCGCGTCGGGGCGCCCCACCACGATCTCTGGGAGCCTCAGGTACCCAGCGACGGCGGCCAGGCCGAGCGTCGGCTTCTCGGTGTCCCCGATGCGGGCGTCCAGCGGCATCGAGCGCACCACGCCGCGTTCATCCGGCAGCACGTTGGCGAAGCCGACGCGGGCAAACGTGGCCAGCGTGGGCAAGGGTTGCAGGCCTTCATTGAAGCCGGGCATGCCACCCGCGGCGACGCTCGCGCGACCGCCGCCAACACCGCCCAGCACCACGGCGGTCGTCGGCCGATGGGTCGCCGCCGCCTCGAAGGCGATCCCCAGCTCGCGGTCGTCCGCGGCTGGCTCAAAAAAGCCGACATCGAAGGCGATCACCCGCGGTGGCGCGGCCTCCAGGGCGTCGACGACCTGAGCGTAGTAGGCGCGCGGCCAGGTTCGGTAGAGTCCCAGTTCCTGGAGGCTCTTTTCATCCATCGCGACGATGGTGATCAGGTCGCGCGGATCTTTGCCGATGCTGGTGCCGTAGCTCGCGGGGCTGCGCGTCCGCAAGACCCAGTCTTGAATGTCCGACTCGAAGGCGTACATCGGTCCGGCCAGCCCGCCGCCGTCGTACAGCGCGTCGGACTGGCTGGCCTGCAGCAGGCCGGCCAGCGAGCTGACCACCAGGGCCAACGCCACGGCTGCCGCGTTGCGGCGCACCCGGCGTTGCCCGAGTTGAAAGTTCCTCCGAGTCGACATAACGGCCCCGTGTCAGTTGCAAGCCAGCATATTCGATCGTGGTCGGGTTGCAGTTGAGCAGACGTTTTCTTGCGGGCGGTGGCGCTTCCTGTCGCAGGACGATAGCGCTATTCTGATCCGAGCCAGAGTGGGGGGACTTGAGTGACGGTTGTCCAGGCCTATGCACGCTTCATGGTGGTCTTCTTCATCATGGTCGGACTGGGCTGTCTCATCAAACCGCTGACCGACGCGCCTGGGGGCGGGCTTGTCCTCTGGCCGGAGGCCGGGCGCACGTTCGGCATCTTCCTGATCAACTGGGTGCACACGGTGCTCCATCTTGGTCTCGCGGTGTACGCGGCCCTGGCGTTGTCGCGAACGTCCGCCGCGCGCGGTTTCGGGCAGACGGTCTTCTGGGTGTGCGCCGCCCTGGTCATCATCGGTTTGCTCACGCCCGACGGCCTGTGGCTTCTGCCAGCCAACTGGGGGCCCGACGTCGTCGGCGCTCGGATTGTTCCCGTCAGCAGCCCGTCGTGGTACGGCTTCATCCCGGCCAATCCGCCCGATGATGCACTGAACGCGCTGGTCGGGCTCTCGGGGTTCGTCTTTGGCTTCATGCCTGTCGGCCTGCGACCGTGGGGTTATTGGCGCGTAACCCGGGCGACGGCCTGAGATGGTGATTCTCGAACGCCTCCAACCCGGGCTCGACACCGCGGTCGCCCGAACCGAGCTCACCCCGCGGGAACAGCACACGCTGGCTTTGCTCTACGACACCTTGATTGCCCGGCACACGCCCGCGCCGGGCGACGACCCGAAAGTGATGCAAACCAGCGCGAGCGATGTCTCGCTGATGCTGCACGCACTGGTCGTCATCAACAAGATGGAGCCCGACGAGCGCGCCGCCGTGCGACTGTTCTTGAAGCTACTCGAGACGCCGATCGTCAATCTGGCGTTGGGGCGCATACCCCGTCGCTTCAGCGCCATGACGCCGCAGGAACGCGAGGTATACCTGCAGCGGCTGATCACGAGCCCCGTCTCCGCCATCGCGCTCGGACTTGGGGGGCTCAAGCGTCTCGGCACCTTGATGTTCTATAGCTTGCCCAGTCCGGATGGTCCCAACCCGGTCTGGCCGGTGATCGGGTACCAGGCGCCGACAGCGCCTCCGCAGACGGACAGGGTGCTGACGCTCACACCGATTACGGGTGCGACGACGCTCGAAGCGGATGTCTGCATCATCGGCTCGGGCGCCGGTGGTGGCGTTGTCGCCGCTGAGGCATCCGCGGCCGGTAAACGTGTGCTCGTGTTGGAGGCCGGGCCCGGTCTCCAGGCCGGCGATTACCCGCACTCCGAGTTGCTGGCAGTTCGGGATATGTATCTCATCCTGAGCTCGAAGGATCGCAGCATGGCGATCATCGCCGGCCACACGCTCGGCGGCGCAACCGCAATCAACTGGCAGATGTCGTTCCGCCCGCCCGATCGCGTCCGTGAAGAGTGGGCCAGACACACCGGCATGTCCCTGTTTACGGACTCGAGCTTCGACCGCAGCCTGGATGTCGTCACGTCCCGTGTGAACGTGACCCCGGACGAGAGCGTCGTCAACGCCAACAACGCGGTGATCACTCGAGGCGCTCAGGCACTCGGCTACAAACTCGGCACCATCCACCGCAACGCGCGCGCCTGCGATCCTGACCAGTGCGGCTTCTGCGTGCTCGGCTGCCGCCATGGCGGCAAGCAGAGCACGCTCGTGACGTTCCTGCACGATGCGCAGAGCGCGGGCCGTGAGACGCAGATCGTCGCACATTGCCAGGCCGACCGGCTGGTGATCGAAAACGGCCGCGCGACGGCTCTCGAAGCCACCGTGACCGATCCTGAAACGGGCGCCGCGCACGCGGTTCGGGTGCGGGCCAGGACGTTCGTCGTGTCATGTGGCGCAATCAACTCGCCGCCGCTCCTGCTCCGCTCAGGGCTCACGCATCCGGCAATTGGCGGCTCGATTTTTCTGCATCCGTCGACCTGGGTGATTGGTTTCTACCCGGATCACATCGGCAGTTGGGAGGGGCCGCCGAACAGCGTCTACTCAGACCAGTTCGCGACACTCGAGGGCAACTACGGGTTCATGCTGGAGTCGATCCCCGCTCACCCCGGTTCGATCGCGTTCACGCTGCCGTGGTTCAGCAGTCAGCATCACCGACGCCTGATGCAGAGCGCCGGGCATATGGCCACTATGCTTGTCCTCGGCCGCGATCAGCAGGGCGGGCGCGTGCGGGCGAGCCGGGCCGGCCAGCCCGTGATCGAGTATCGCGCGGGTGCGCTCGAGCAGCGTCTGCTTCAGCGGGGCATCGTCGAGGGCACGCGGGTCCACCTGGCGGCTGGCGCGGAGAAGGTGCTGACGCTGCACACCGATCGACTGGGACAATTCGAGCGCCAAGCATCGACGACCCCGGCAGACATCGACGCCTTCTGCGCCGATGTCGGCCGCCGGCCGTTGACGGGGCGACACAGTCTGTTGTTCAGCGCACACCAGATGGGGTCACTCCCGCTGGGCACCGATCCACAGCGTTCGGCGTGCGACCCCGAGGGTCGTCTCCGCGGCGTTGCCAACGTCTTCGTCGCCGATAGCAGCATCTTCCCCGGCGCGTCCGGCGTCAACCCGATGATCACGACCATGGGCCTCGCGCACCACGTGTCCAAAGGCATCGTCGCGGAGTCCTGAGCCCGCATCGCTTGCGCTCGCTCCGGTCCGCGCGGCGCTTAGGATGAAGGGGGGCTGGAGCGCCGGGAGGTAGGGAGCGGCCGTGACGGGGCTGGAAGAGTGGTTCGCGAGCGGGGAGCGGGTACGCATCGTCTTGCCCGATCAGCGGGCGTATCAGCTGTTCTGTCGCGTGGAGGGCAGCGGGGCGTGGGTGACGCTGGTGCATGGCTTTCCGACCTGCTCGTGGGATTGGGCCGGCATAGCGGACGCGCTCAAAGCTGAGCATCGGTTGCTGATGCCGGACTTGCTGGGCTTCGGTGACTCGGACAAGCCACGCGGCCATCGGTACGCGCTCGTCGAGCAGGCCGACGCCATCGAGGCGCTGTGGCGCCACTACGGTATCGAGGCAACCAGCCTGGTCGCCCACGACATTGGTGGTTCGGTTGCGCAAGAGTTGCTGGCCCGCCAGTTGGAGCAGCGTCTTGCCGTCCGCCTGACGCGCGTCGTGTTCCTCAACAGTGCCCTGTACGCCGCGATCTCCCGACCAAGGCCCATCCAGAAGCTGCTGGCCAGCGCGCTCGTTGGGCCTGTGCTCTCAAAGGTGGTGACGGAACGACTCTTTACCCGCAATCTCGCGGCCGTTTTTTCTCGGGCCCATCCCCTGACCCGAGCCATCGGCCACGATTACTGGATGACGTATCAGCGCCGGACGTCCGAGGGCCAGATGCACCGGTTGCTGCAGTACATCCCCGAGCGCCAGCTGCACCGCGTGCGCTGGGAGGAGGCGCTGGAGCGAACCGGGGTGCCGTTGCATTTCGTGTGGGGCATGCAAGACCCTGTCTCGGGCAAGCCGGTCGCCGACGTCATCCAGCAGCGTCTACCCAACGCCGAGTTGCTCGCCCTGGACGACGCGGGCCATTACCCCCACCTCGAGGTGCCCGAGCGGGTCGGGCCGGCCGTGGTCGCGGCCCTACGCGCGCCCCTGTGAACGGGCTCGTCTGAATTCGGCGTTGAGCTGGAGCAGCCCGCGCACGCGCCGTACGAAGACGCGTGCGCGTTCGCCGGCCGGCCGCAACACATCGTTGACGTCCACCAGCGTCCGCTGACGCACCGGCCTGCCCGCGAGTACGTCGAGGACGGCGCGGGTGGCGAGTACGCCGAACAGGTGGCACGTGTACACAATCTGCGGGAACCCGGAGGTCTCTCCACGGAGCTGGCTGAGCAGGACCGGAATGATTTCCAGGGGCAGTGGCGGCACCGGCCACGAAATGAGGACCCTGTTCAGGAATTCGAACGGAGCAATGGAGTCGATTTCGGCTTCGACGACCCGGCCAAACATCGTCTGGACCGACGGGTCACGATAGTCGTAGACCAGCAACATCTGGAGTCCGGCGATGTCGTAGCCGGCGATGACTGGTTTGCGATACTTCCTGGCCGCCTGGTGTAATAGAAATTTGGCTCGGAGCGGGGGCCGGGTGGTCACGTCCACCGCGTCCAGGACGACCGCCGCTTGCTGCACCACGCGCTCGACGTTGTCAGGTGTAATGCCGTGTGGCTCGACCGCGATCGACGCATATGGATTGATGTCGCGCATGTTCTCTTGAAACACTTCGGCTTTGTTGCGGCCGATGTCCTGGAGTCGAACACTCTGCCGATTGATGTTGTGGAGATCGTAGCCGTCGGGCTCCGCCAGGGTGAGGCTCTCGGCGCCGATCCGTACCAGCGGCTCGACCGCCGCGCCACCCACCGAACCGCAACCAGCGATCAGGATGTTGGCGCTGCGCAAACGCTGTTGATCCGCGTCGGCAATCAGGCCGACGTTGCGGACGGTGATCTGACGATAGAACTGGTCGTGCGGTGGCAGCGTGATCTGAGTGCCGTTCGACAGTGTGAAGGTGGTCCCGCCAGCAAGCGGGGTCAGCTCAGGCGCTGGGCTGGGCACGGACGTTGTACGCGGCGGCGCGCAGGACGGTCTTGACCTGGAACGGCGTCAGATGTGGCTGGTGTCCAATGAGCCGGGCCACCAGGCCGGCGATATGCGGGGCAGCGAAACTGTTGCCCGTACTGCGCACGTAGCTACCTCCTGACCAGGCGACCCGGACGTCGATGCCAGGCGCGCTGAACTCAACCGGCGGTGACGGGTTGTAGCAAAAGTGCAGGGGATCCGGATCGTCCTGGCTGGCGACCGAGATGACCGAGGCATAGAGCGACGGAAAGCTGGGCACTGGCATGTTGTTCGCGGCGGCCACCAGCACGACGCGTCGAAAGTAGGCGGTATCGGCCAACTCGTGCAGAATCGGGTAGAAGTCCCGCTTGGTGGTCCCCAGACTCAAATTCACTACCTGCATGCCATTTTCAATTGCCCAGTGAAGGCCGGCGGCGAACAACGCTCCGGTGCCTGACAGAGTGCCGCCCAGCACCTTGATGCTATACACCTCGACCTTCGGCGCCAGACTCAGGACGATGCCGGCGCACGCGGTGCCATGCCCACTGCTGTCTTCGTGTGGCTCAGTGCGGAACTGCAGTTTGCCGTCGGCCTCGTACGGCTCGATCCAGCCTTTGACGGCACCAGCGATCGCCGGGTGATCGTTGTCCACACCGCTGTCGACGATGCCGACGCGCACACCTGCCCCGGTTCCGTCACCCCAGACAGACTCCGGACTCAGGATCTCGCCGAGTTCGGACGGTGAGAACGGCCCGGCCGCGGTCGCGTCGAACGACCACGCTGGCCGAACAGGAATCACGAACCAACCGGGGTTTTTGACAAACGCGGCGCGCCTGCCTGGCCGTGCATCTGCGCGAGACGCTCCGCGACGTCGCCGCGCTTCACCTTGAGTGTTGGCGTCAGCGGGAAGCTGTCCTCCGGCCACACTGTGTGACGGCGGATTTGCTGGTGCGGCGCCAGGCGCTGGTTGGCGCCACGCACAATTTCGGCGCCACTGGCGTCTTCGCCTTTGACGAGCAGCAGCACCGCGTGCACTTCGACGTCGTCGCCCCGCGTGAGCCCCATCACGACGGCATCTTTGACGCGCATGTCCGCCAACAGAGCATGCTCGACATCTTCGGGATAGACATTCATGCCATTGGCGAGCACGATGATGTTCTTCTTGCGGCCGCGCAGATACAACCAGTTGCTGGCATCGAGGGTGCCGAGGTCGCCGGTATGGTACCAGCCGTCAACGAACGCTTCGGCCGTGGCGGCCGGATTTTGCCAGTACCCGGGCGACAGGTTGGCGCCGCGGACGAGGACCTCGCCGTCGTCGGCGATCCGCATGTCGACGCCGGGCGTCGGCTTGCCGACCGATCGCGGATTGCGCTTGTTCACCCAGTGGCATGCGACAATCGGCGCCGCCTCGGTCATGCCGTAGCCCTGCACGACCTTCACCCCCAACGCCTCCCACCACAAGGCGAGATCAGGGTCCAGATACGCCCCGCCTGACGAGAAGAACTCGAACGAGCCGCCCAGACGCGTGTGCAGCGAGCGGAACAGCATGCGTCGCACGCCGAGCGGCAACCGCCCGGCGACACCGTGGAGCCGGAGGAACGCCCGCTCCTTGCCCTGCTTGCGGATTTCGCGCTCGATACCTGCCCGGAAAAGCTGCAAGATTTGCGGCACGCAGGACATGTTGGTGATGCGGTACCGCTGCATCGCACCGAAGATCACGTCGGGGCGCAGACTGGTGACGTACGTGATCGAAGCACCTCCGGACAGTGGCGTGAACAATCCGGTGGTCTGCTCGAACATGTGACTCAGTGGTAACAGCGAGAGGACGCGGTGTTGCGGAGTCGGTGGCACGCGCGTCTGGGTCATCAACGTGTTGCTGACGATATTCTTGTGGGTCAGCACCACGCCCTTCGGGTTGCCGGTTGTGCCGGACGTGAACACCAGTTGCGACGTTTCGTCAGCGGCCGGTGCGCCGCCCGGCGCCGATGCCGGCGCCACGGCCCGGAGCTTTTCCCGAAGCTCTTCGAAGAAGGTGTGCGGGGGGTGACTGCCCTTCAGGCTGGCCGCCTGCTCTTTGCCCACCAGCATGTGCTTCGGCTGAGTCTGGTGTTCGATGCGCACCAGCAACTCCTCCTGGCTGCGCACGTCGAGCGGAATAACCACCGCTCCGAGCATCTGGGCCCCGAAGAACGCGGCGACCCACTCTGGCCGGTTGCCACCCCAGAACACCACCCGATCGCCCCTGGCGATGCCATGGGCAGCCAGATAGGCAGCTGCCCGAGTTGCGCTCTCCAGCAACTCGGCATACGTCCATGCCCAGGGCTCGGTGTCATCGTGGAGCCCGACGGCCGGCAAGCCGGCCCAGGCACGCGCCGACTCACGCAGGAGATCGACTAGCGTGTCCATCGGTCGCCCGGGTGAGGATCACTTTGCAGGAGCCGCGGAGGAGCGTGTCCACCCCTTCGCTTCGCTCGCTCGTTTGCGGCACCGGGCGGAACGGGGCGGGCACTCCCACGCCCCCGGTCCCCGGCGCGTCGAGGCAGTTCTCGAGTGACCTCGTCGCCAGCGCGCACGCCCCCGTCGGCCATTCCAGGGCGTGCGGTGCTGCCACCGGCGGCGTTGTTCGATTTACCCGGAAGAGTGGGAACGAGCGAGCGCAGCGAAGCGGGTGGGACGGATCCCTCGCTCAGCGCAGCGCGATGGAGCGAGCGCAGCGAAGCGGGCAGGTGATATTCCGCTAGGTGGTCGTGGTGGTTGTCGGCGTCGTGGTCGTCGTGAGCCACGTCGTCAGGGTCGTCCAGTTCGTGGTGGTGGTCATCGTATACGCGGTGACGTCACCGGTGGTCCGACCCGTGGCGGTGGTGCGTTGCGCGGTCGTCAGAATCGTGTCGAGCATGGTCTGCTCGGTCGCGGTCAAGGTTGTCCGCCACGTCTGCAGCTTCTGAACGAACCCTTCCACATCAGGAGTGGTGGTGGTGGTGGTCGTCGTCGTCGTGGTCGTCGAAGCGGTTGTGTCGGTCATGAGTCCCCTCTTCAATGCCTGAGCTGAGATGACAGCCCTATGACCCTAACCCGAGGCATGGGGGGTGTCAAGGCGTCCCCTTACCAAGGTACTGGCCGAAACGACCGGTGGCGACCGAAACTCAACCGAGGTTGATTCTGGCTCAACCACCGACCCACGGGAGAGCCGCGGTGATGCGCGGCAGGGCCGCCTCGACGGCCGCATCGCCCAGTTCAATATAGCGACGGCCTTCCGACCAGCGCCGCAGTCCAGCCCGCACCACGTCCTCGAAACTCACCTCGATCAGAATCGTCGCCGCGGTCGCGCTGTTGATGGAGATCTTGCTCTGCATCATCTCAATCGAGCGCGTGATGGTGTGCAACATGGTGGGTACTCGGCCCCCGGCCTCGCGCGCCTCCGGATAGTCTTTCGCGGGGCCGGAGCGGGCCGCGAGACGGATGGCGATCACCGTATCGGCGCCCATCTCGGCGGCAACGCTGCTCGGCACCGGATTGACGACACCCCCATCAACGAGGGTGTAGGGTCCGATGCATTGCGGCGGATACACCCCGGGCAGGGCCATGCTGGCCAGCACCGCCTGCCACAGAATCCCGCGCCGAAACACAATCTCGCGGCCACTGGTGATGTCGGCCGCGGTGACCCACAGCGGCGTTTCGAGATCCTCGATGCGCGTATCGTGGCTGACCGCCTGGAGTGACGCGCGTAGCCCGGTGTTCGACAGGACCGACGCCGTCGATAAGCCGAGCTTGAAGGCGTTCTGGCCGCACGTGTCCAGGACGGTTGCACCCGCATCCGGCGCATAGCCCAGTGCGTACAGCGACGCGACCGCCGAGCCAATACTGGTGCCCGCCAGATAGTCCACCGGGAGTCCAGCATGCTCGAGGGCGCGCCACACCCCGAGATGGGCGTAGCCTTTCTCGCTGCCGCCGCCAAATGCCAGGCCAACCTTTAATCGCGCCAGATCTCGGGCCGCCCAGCCGAGGGCCCGACCAGCGGCTGAGCTGATCGGCAACCGGCCCTCCCGCAGGCCACGCAAATCTTCAGCAGTGAGGGCTGGCACTCGCAACGAGCCGTCCGAGTCCGGTTGACCGAGACGCTTCGGCTGCGCCCAGGCACGAATTGTCGAGCAAGGAACGCTCACCGCGCTGCCCGGCCGTGGATCGCCGGGGCCAAGCAGGTCGATGCGCCGCCCGCCCAGCGTCGAAACGAAGTCGACCGGCACCTGGACGACAACGTGATCATAGACCGCGCTGAGCTCATCGATGGTCTCGTGGAGGGCGGCTGGTGAAAAGCGCCCCTCGGGCCGGCTCAAGATCGCGTGTGCCACCGGCGATGGTCGTCCACCGGGTGACCCGCCATCATGCAGGTCGTGGGGCGGAAGTTGCGCCGCCGGGCGGTTGCTGGTCACCTCCAGCAGTTCGAGCGATGGCGCCTCAGCCGTCACCGCGATGAACACGGTGGGTTGGCGCGTATGCCACGCCACGCTGCACGCCAGGGCATAGCCAAGCAGCGGTGGCGCACCACCATCGTGCAACACCGAAATTCGGCCGGTCGACGCATGGAGCAAGCGACTGTTGGTGCGGTTGAGGCGCCGCGAGAGAATGGCCCCCAGGTTGCGGTAGACCAGTGGCAGACTGTCGGCGACGGCTGCGAACTGAGCTCTGGTGAGCACCAGCACCTCGACGTCGGTCGCCGCGCGCACGGTTGCTGAGGCCGGCTGGCCGGTGATCAGGGCCATCTCGCCGAGGGTGCCGCCAGCCCCGATATGACTGAGCAGGTGCTCGGCTCCGGTGCGGTCGGAGATGATGACCTCGGCGAGGCCGTCCTGAACGATGTACATCTCATCGGCGGCCTCGCCTCCACCGATGATGATCGCGCCACTTGGGAACCGCCGACGCTCGAGGCTCTCCAGAATGCGCTCCAGGTCTTCCGCCGGAAGCCCCTCGAAGAAGGAAGGCGAGGGGGTGTTGGTGTGCATGCCCGGCTCAGGAGTATAAGGAACGCGACATGGCTGCAAATCCACCCCCTGCGACCCTCGCCGAGGCGCTGGTTGTCATCGACCGCCAGGCCGAGGAGATCAAACGGCTCCAGTTGCAGCACGCCGATGCCCGCCTGGCCGGGGAGCTACGCGCCGCACTGGTTCGCTCCGCCCTCGCAGGCACCATTGCCGTACCCGTGACCCACTCGCGACTGCTGGAGATGATCGTCGAAACCGCGGCCCAGGTCATCAGCTCACAGGCTGCCTCCCTGTTTCTGGTCGACGAGGAACGCCGCGAACTGGTGTTCGAGATTGCGCTTGGCCAGAAGTCTGAGGAAGTCAAGAAGTTTCGGGTTCCGCTGGGCCATGGGATCGCCGGCCACGTGGCGGCAACCGGCCAGCCCACGGCGACTTCCGGCACCGGGGACCCACGTCAGGCCCGCGAGATCGGTGAAATCGTCGGCTACGTTCCGCAAACAATTCTGTGCGTGCCGCTGTTCTACGCCGATCGCGTGATCGGCGTGCTCGAACTTTTGGACAAGTCCGACGGCGCCTCGTTCACGATGCTGGACATGCAGGTGCTCGGACGCTTCGCCAATATGGCCGCGGTGGCAATCGAGCAGTCGCGGACGCGCGAAAGCCTGTCCGCGGTCATCGCCGAGATGGTGTTGGAGTTTTCAACTGGCAATCTGCCAGACGAACAACGCGAACACATGATCGCGGGCATGCAGCGGCTGGCCGGTGACATCGCTGGGGACGAACGCTACCAACAAGCGCTCAGGCTCGTGCGTCTGGTCGAGGAGATCTCGCGAGCCGGCGATCATGAGCTGGGCGTGTGTGAAGCCATGCTGCGGCCCTTTGCCGAGTACGTGCGGTGGCGACCGCAGCCGCTGGCGGGCATCCTCGAGCTGAATTTCAGCCGGTAACCCGCGGCTTGCGTAACGCAGGCTCGACCGTCGGCCAACCGGATTTTCACCGCCGGGCTTGACGGCGCCAGATATTATCGACGCCGGGGCTGGCGTTAAGAGTTTGTTAACTGGCAAACAGTTGATGCGGTTGCGCTTTTTAGGGCCGGCGCAGGTCGAGGCCGGCGATCCACCGGCCCAGGTTGAACTCGCGGAGCACAAGGGCGCGGCACTGGCGTTCTACCTGGCCGCGCGCCCCGATCAGCCCGTCAGTCGCAGCACGCTCGTCGCCCTGCTGTGGGAGGCCAGCGATGAGCACGAGGGTCGCAACAGCCTGAGCACCGCGCTCTCGCGGCTGCGGCGGAGCCTGCCCGGCCTGCCGATCGTGCCGGTCGGCGATTCGCTGGTGTGGCGACCGGGTCCGGCCGAACCCGTCTGGACCGACATTGCCGCGTTCATCGAGCTCAGTCGATCGGCAGCCTCACGCGACGACCTCGACCGGGCCGTCGAGTTGCCGCGGGGTCCCTTCCTGGAAGGATTCGATCTGCGCGACTGCACCGAGTGGGACGAGTGGTTGGAGCTTGAACGCGCCACCTGGCAGCAGCGCCTGCTCGACGTGTTCGGGCGCGCGGCCGAAGCCCACGCCGCTGAACATGACTGGGCTGGCGCGCTGGCGCTCGCCAGGCGTGCCCTGGCCATCGATCCGCTCCAGGAGCACTTTCACCGCCTGGTGATGCGGCTGCACGAGCGGGCCGGGGACCGCGCCGCGGCGCTGTCCCACTATCGCGCCGCCGCCCACACGCTCGACGCCGAGCTCGGCGTCGAACCGGATCCAGAGACGCAACGCGTCTACCGCGAGATCGTCGCGGCGACCGGTGCAGCGCCACCGACGACCGTCGAGCCGAAGGCGGTGGTGCGCTCGCAGATGCCCCAGGAGCGCCCGCCGCGGCGCCAGCCGGCGTTTCGGCTTGTCGGCCGCCAGGTGCCGTTTGCGCAGCTGCTGGCCGCGGCCGACGACGCGGCTGCCGGGCGTGGCCGGTTGGTCGCCGTCGGCGGCGAGGAAGGTATCGGCAAGTCGCGTCTGGTCGAGGAGCTGCTGTGGCTGACCGACGGCCAGCCCGCGCGCGAGCTCCAGACGCCGCGTTGGACAGTGCTCGTCGGCGCCTGCCACGCATCTGAGCGCGGCCTGCCGTACCACCCCTTTGTCGATCTCCTGAGCGCTGCCGTCGCCAGCTTTGGTGCTGAGGTGCCGGTCCCGGACGTCTGGCTGGCCGAAGTAGCCAGGCTGGTGCCTGACCTGGTCGAGCACCGGCCCGACCTGCCGACGCCGGCACGACTCGATCCCCAGCAGGAGGCACGCCGGCTGTTTGAAGGCGCATCTCGGTTTCTGGGGGCGCTGCCGAGCCCGCGGCTGCTCGTCATCGAGGACCTGCACTGGGCGGACGAAGGCACCCTGCGCCTGCTCGACTACCTGGTGCACCACGAGGCATCACAGTCGACGCTGCTGGTGACGACGGTCCGCACCGAAGACGTCGACGAGCATCTCCTGGGCGTACTCCGCGGCCTGGAGCGACAGCGACTCCTGGAGCGTCTCGAGCTGGGGCCACTCGAGGTCGAGGCGACCGTCCAGCTGCTGCGGGAGGTCGTGCGAGAGGACGTTCGCCAACTCGGCCAGCAACTCCATGCCGAAACGGAAGGCAACCCGCTGTTTGCCGTCGAGATCATCCGCTCGCTGCTCGAGTCTGGCGAGTTGCAGCTCGGCACCGAAGCGCGGGCGGGGCCGACGCCCTTGCCGGATTCCGTCCAGGCGGCGATCCGGGCCCGCCTGGCGCGTCTCGACCTGGATGCGCATGAGCTGGCCCGCGCGGCGGCCGTGCTGGGTGGTGACGTCGACTTCGACCACGCTCGCGCGGTGGCTGGCCAGGACGAGGATCGCGCGCTTGGGGCGCTCGAAAGGCTGCTGTTGACGCACCTGTTGCGCGAAGTAACCGGTGAGGTCGGTGAGCCGTTGTACTCGTTCAGCCACGACAAGGTCCGTCAGGTCGTGTACCAGGACCTGTCTGGCGCGCGCCGCCGGGTGCAGCATCGGCGGGCGCTCGATGTGCTCGCGCAAGCCACGACGCACCCACCTGTCGAGCGCCTGGCCTATCACGCCGTGCGCGCCCAGGCCTGGGATCAGGCGGTGCACTGGTGCGAACAGGCGGCCGACGCGGCAGTCGCGGTGTTCGCGTACACGTCAGCGGCCAGCCTCTACGAACAGGCGCTCGAAGTGCTCGAGCGGCTGCCAGCGTCACCCGACAACCAGGCCCACGGGATCAAGCTGCGCCTGCGGCTGGCACAGGTGGCCTTCTATGTCGCCCCGGGCCGGCTCGGCGAATGGCTCGAGCCCGCCGAACGAGATGCCCTGGCGCTCGGCGAGCCGACGCTGCTCGCCTATGTGCGGCTGGCACAGGCCAGTGCGCTGTATATCCAGGGTCGTTTTGCTGAAGCGCTGCCCTTGCTCGAACGCATCCGTCCAACGGCCGAGTCGACGGCCGATCCGGTCCTGCGCGCGCAGTTCCCACGCGTCTATGGCCAGCTACAGGCGTTACGCGGCGACTATGCGTCGGCGGTGCCAGCCTTGCACGCGGCGATCGACCTTTTGGGGGGCCAGCCAGGCATCGAGCTGACGGTGGCCACCGAGATGCTTGGCGCAACGTACGCGTACATGGGTGAGTTCGAGCGCGCGCTGGAGCTCCTGCAGGTGGCCCACGCGCGGAGCGAACGGGTGCAGGACCAGGCGGCCCTCGCCGCCGGCGAGGGGTTCCTGTCGGCCATTTACCACATGCGTGGCGACTGGGGCCTCGCGCGCGAGCACGGGGCTCGCGCGGTGAGCACGGCGCGCGAGGCGGGCAGCGTCATCCACGAATATGTGGGACTGGTCTACGTGGGCTTACCGGAAGCACGCCTTGGCGACCCAGAGTCGGGTGCCAGCTCGCTGCGGCGGGCGATCGCGATGGCGAAGCGAGCCCGGACATGGGTGTTGCTCGGGCGCGCCCACGGCTGGCTAGCCGAGATCGAGCTCGCGCAAGGCAACCCCCAGACCGCGCTGCAACTCGCGGAAGCCGGTCTGGAGTTGAGCACACGACAGGGCTTCCTGTTTGACGCCGCGCTGTGCGAGCGGGTCCAGGGCGAGGCCCTGGCGGCGCTGGGAGAATGTGATGTGGCCCGCGAGCACCTGCTTCGAGCTCAAACGCAGTTCGCCGCGCTGGGCGCAAAACCCGAGGTCGCCCGCACCACCGCGGCCATCGCTTCGCTCATCTAGGCGTCAGTCGCAACCCGGCGGTAGGGCCCGTGTACGACCGCGGTAACCCATCCGTACCGACGGTGTATGGCCGGGTCGCGAGACTGCGCGCTACCTGCCATGCCCGCCTTGCACACCGCGCCGTCGGATCACCTGTCCGCCATGTACGCGCAATACGCTGAGACGGCACGTGCGCTCGCGTGCCGCCTGTTGTATGACCACACCGAAGCAGAAGACGTCGTCAACGACGTGTTCTTGACCCTCTGGCTTCGGCCCGACTGCTTCGACCCGGACCGCGGCACCGCCCGCGCATGGCTCTTGACGGTCGTTCGCAATCGCAGCCTCGACCACCTGCGACGGCGCGCGGTCCATCCTCGGGAGGACGTCGCCGACCTTGCCGACCGGCTGCCGGACCTGCAAACACCCGACGTCCCCGATCAGGTCGACGCCGCCGCGCGGAGCGACCTCCTGTGGCGGATCGTCGACACGCTGCCGCCGGGCCAGGCCGACCTGGTCCGGCGCAGCTTTATGAGCGATCAGACCCACCAGGAGATTGCCGACGACACCGGCCTGCCGTTGGGCACGGTCAAGAGCCGCATTCGTCTCGGCCTGGGCAAACTCCGGTGTGCAATGGAATCGAAGGCTGAACTAGCCTACCTTTAGCACGCCCTGCATCCAGTCGTGGACCTGGCACTTGAAGCGGTAGGTGCCCGCGGTAGTCTGGTCGTCCGTCGTCACCGACCACGCCTGCGATGAGGGATGCACGCCGTAGGCGGTTCCGACGCGAACGCCAGCGTCGACGACCTGCGCGGGACTGGTGAGGCGTGTTCCGGGCGCGGCATTGCCGGGGTCACCGATGCCTTCAGGTTGGCTGTCCCCCGGTTCGACACACACTCGTGGCGGCGGGGCACCCGGCACGTTTGGGATGCCGATGTAGAACGGCGCATTGGGGCCGCAATCGAATCCAAATGGCTCGGGCAGACTCGGATTGGTGGCCGGGAATGGGAATGCCGGGAAAGCGACGCTGTGGACATTGTGCGGGTCCGCCCAGAGGTAGCGCACGCGGTCACCGGGCATCAGGTTGAGTTGCTGGGTGGGGAGCATCTCGTCGATCGCCACGTGGGACTCGGGGTTGCCCACGCCGACGTGCACATTGTAGGTGCGGGAGCCCGGCTGCTCACCGGAGAACGTGACCCGATTGGCGTCCGCTTCGAGGTCCAGCCCGGCCGCTCGGTCACGCTCGAACTGCTCCATTGAGCGGCGATTGATGTCGGCCTGAGTGGTGGTGCCATCCTGGGCGTCGACCACCTGGAGCTTGCCCCGCATGCCCGGGTGGATGAAACAGAAGTAGTCGTACTCACCCGGCGTCGCGGTCACGTGGACCAACTGGTCGACGAAGGCGGGATTGCCGGTGGCGTCGAAGCCAGGGGTGGGGCCGATCACTTCAATGTCGTCGCCCCCGGCAAACGTACATGGCTGCTGGCCGAGCGCGGCGACGCCGCACACGGGCGGACCAAAGCCGTTGTTGAAGGCGATGCTGCCGCCGCCGTGGGTGCTGCCCCCGGTGATCGGAAAGTTCGACGGTCCGAAAATCACCTTGTCCACGCCGCTGCCGGTGGCAATGTCGGCACCGTCGTGGTCGGCGTCGGCCAGGGCCACTGGATAGACCATGCGGGCCACTTGCTCGCTCTTGGCCAGACTGACGATGTGGAATGCCCCGGGTGCGGTGTGGAAGTCGAGCGTGTCGCCTGAATGGATCCGCACGGTGCGCGAGAAGAAGTCGGTGTACTCGAACACCCGGCCAGCAAACGGGTTCTGATTGGCGGCGTCGGCCCAGTCGACGCCAATGGTGAGTGTCTGCGGGCCAGTGGGCGGCACCGACCTGGCGGAGACCGGGGCGGCCATGGCCACCATCCAGCTGACGGCAAACACACCGGTTACGAGCGCGCGGCTGCGCATAGAGAACCTCCCCGCCGTCACTTCCTGTCGACGGCTGCGCTCGGTACGCACCACCCACCAGCGCTGGATCAGCCAGCGCGCCTTGCACAGCCCGCCTGAGCCTATCTTGATACTTTCCTTAGTCTCGACCGGTCCCACCTCGACCGGAATGCAGCTGCTGAACCGATCACATTCAGGACAGATACTGACCTGAAGACAGGTGAAACTGTAGGCGTATGCGAAATCGACAGGCAAGTGTGGTCTTCGTGCTGATCACCCTCTTCATCGACATGCTGGGCATGGGCCTGGTCATTCCGATCCTGCCGCGCCTGGTGCAGAGCCTGCTCGGCGACGGGATCGGCGAGGCATCCTTCGTCTTCGGACTGCTCGTGGCGATCTATGCGCTCATGCAGTTTTTCTGTGCGCCCGTCCTGGGTGCGCTGTCCGACCGCTTCGGACGACGCCCGGTGATTCTGCTGGCGCTGGCCGGCCTGGGGTTCGACTACGTCCTGCTCAGCTTCGCGCCCACGATCTGGTGGCTCGTGGTCGGGCGCATCGCCGCGGGCGTCTTTGGGGCGACCGTGACGCCGGCGGGCGCCTACATCGCCGACGTGAGCCCGCCGGAGAAGCGCGCGGCGAACTTCGGCCTGATCGGCATTGCTTTCGGTCTGGGCTTCATCGCCGGCCCGGCGCTGGGCGGGCTGCTCGGCGAGACGAACCTGCGGTTGCCGTTTATGGTCTGCGCCGGGCTGACGTTCTTCAATTTCCTGTTCGGGCTGCTGGTGATGCCCGAATCGCTCAAACCGGAGAACCGCCGGGCGCTGGATTGGACGCAGATGAATCCGGTCGGCGCGCTGCGCGCGGTGTGGCGTTACCGGGGGGTCGCGGCGATGGTGCCGGTCTTCGTGGCTGCTCAGCTGGCCCAGCAGGGATTGCAGAGCGTCTGGGTGCCGTACACCACGTATCGCTACAACTGGAGCGTCGGCCAGGTGGGCGCGTCGCTGGCCGTGGTCGGGCTGCTGTTCGCGTTCTCGCAGGGTGCGCTCGTGCGACCGATGGTCAGTCGATTCGGGGAGATGCGGACGCTGATGGGTGCGCTGGTCGTCGCCGTGCTTGGCATGCTGCTCTTCGGTCTGGCGAGCCAGGGCTGGATGATGTACGCGGTCACGGCCCTCTACTGCGTGGGGCTGGGGCTGCTCAATCCGTCCGTCCAGGGTCGCATGTCGCGGTCGGTGCCGGCCAACGAGCAAGGCTTGCTGCAGGGCGCGATGGCCAGCGTCATGACGGCCACCGCCGTCGCTGGCCCGCCCCTCGCCAACGGCTTGTTTGCGCTGGCGATCAGCCCACAGGCACCGGTGACGCTGCCCGGCGCGCCGTTCTTCCTGGGCAGCCTGCTGTGTCTGGCCGCACTGTGGCTGGCGGTCCGGCAGTTTGCTCGAGACCGATCACAGATGGTCACACAGGAACGTGAAGATCAGGTCCGCCAGCTCCGGCAGCGTTTCGTGCGCGAAGTCCGGATAGAGGACCAGGTCCTTCGCCGAGGTGATCTTGTTGTACGCGGCGAACTGGGTCGACGGAGCGCAGATGGTGTCCATCAGGCCGACCGCCAGCAGCACGCGCGCTTGAATTCGGGCAGCCAGGTGCTGGACGTCGATGTAGCCTAGCGTCGTAAAGATCTCGTCGTGGCGCAGGTGCTGGGGATCGAACCGACGCAAGAACTGGCGCAGCTCGGCGTAGGCGTCGACGTCGAGGTCCATCTCCCAGGTGCGCAGGTAGTCGCTGAGGAACGGGTAGACCGGCGCGGCGAGCTTCACCCGCGGCTCGAGCGCGGCACAGGCGAGCGTCAACCCGCCGCCCTGGGACGCGCCGGTCACGCCGATTCGCTTGGCATCGATCTCAGGGAAGTCCATCACGATCCGCGTCAACTGCACGCAGTCGAGGAAGATCTGCCGATACAGCAATTTGCGCGGGCCATCGAGCAGGCCGCGAATGATGTGTCCCTCGAGCGTATTGCCGATGACACCACCGACATCTTCCGAGCGCCCGCCCTGGCCGCGACAGTCGAGCGCGGCCACACAGAACCCCTGCGCCACGTAGGGCAGGAGCGAAAACCACTCGGGGCTGCTGCCGGAGTAGCCATGGAACACAACCACGGCGGGGAGCGGGTTCTGGGTGAGGACCTTCGGGCGCAGGTATTTGGCGTAGATGCGCGCTCCGCCCACTCCGGTGAAGCGGAGATCGAAGCAGTCCGCAAAGCCTGCCGCGTGGGCGACGGGTTGCAACTGGACGTTGCCATCAACTTTGTCCAATTCGCTGAGGGCGTCTGCCCAGTACGCGTCCATGTCGGCAGGCCGCGGGTTGCGACCCTGATATTGGCGAAGCTCGTTGAGCGGCATCTCGAAAACTGGCATGAGTGAGACCGATTATGCCAGCGCAGCACGTGTGGTGCCTGGGGGCAGCGACGCACCATGTGTGCAGAGTAGAGGCGGCGCCAGGCGTTGCCACGATCATGCTCCCGCCCGCGTCGCTGCGCTCGCTCCTGGTTCGCCCTCCCCATGTCATGGGGAACCTTCGCAAGTCAGCAGCGGAGCGTCCGCGAGCGTCGGCGTCGCCTCACCCAAATGCCCGCCATGCGATTGGACGGGCCATGCGGACGTGACCTAGCGACGAAGCATGCCTGCGAGGTGCGTGCGGCGCCTCACGAACTAGCGGACGCGTTTGTGTTTCGCGCCGGCGCGACGCAGGGAGGGCGAATCGGTCGTCCGTGGGGCGGGAAACCCGACGATCGTCCAGAGTTGGCCGTTGACCTCAATGAGCGTGCGCGTCGGATCGATGTGCGCGGCGCCGCGGGCGGCTCCGAGCAGGTTGAGCAGCTCGTCGATCGCTTCGCGTCGCGATTCGAACGGGAGCGCGTGCTCGCGACCGGTCCGCAGCTTCGACGCGGGATCGAGCTCGATGGCCTTGAAGATGAGCATGCTGATGCAGCAATCCTAACCGCGCCGCGCGTCGGCCGCGTCAATTGCGGCCAGCACCCGCTCGGCCGTCAGCGGCATGTGCATCACGCGCGCACCGCACGCGGCGACGGCATTCGCGACGGCTGGGGCGACGCTGGTATTGGTCAGCTCGCCCGCGGCCTTGGCGCCGAGCGGTCCGGGCCCGGTCGCGTCTCGCAACAGGACCGTCCGAAATGGCGGCGTATCCATGGCACACGGCATCTTGTAATCGCCGAGGGTCAGCGTGGTGATCTGGCCGTCCTGGGCGAGCAATTCCTCCATCAGCGCGGCGCCGATGCCGAACATGAGCCCGCCTTCGAGTTGTCCCTGATGGGCAAGCGGATTGATGATCGTGCCGACGTCGGCGGCGAGCAGCACATCGTGGATGCGAATGGCCCCGGTCTCGCGATCGACCTCGGCCTCGACCACGTAGCCAGCGAATTCGAAGTCGCCCGGCTCGCCAGGCTTGTGGGTGCCGTCGTACTCGCCGAGGACCTCGACCGGGGCACCTCGGGAGATCCGCTCGGCCACGTCGTCAAAGCTTGCTTCGGCGTCGCCGCTGATGAAGCGGTCGTTGTCCAGGCGGACGCTGCCAGCGGGCCAGCCCATCGCTTCGGCGGCCAGCTCCTCCAGACGAGCTTTGAGCTCCACCGCGCCCGACTGGGCGGCGCGACCCAGGACATGCGTGACGCGTTGCCCGCCCACGCCCGGATCGGGCGCTGGCCCAGAGGTGTCGCAGTGGCTGACGACGACGCGCCGCGGATCGACCGACACCACCGCCGCCGCCACCCGCCGCAGGACGGTATACGCGCCGCCGCCCTGATCCGCGACGCCGGTCAGCACCTCGACCTCGCCACCGGGCGCCAGTCGCATGATGACGGACGTCTGGCCGGCGCCGATGTGGCGCACGCCGAGCGCTACGCCCCGCCCGCGTCCGGGTGCGACAGGCCGAGTCCAGTCGGATTCCCGTTCGAGCGCGTCGAGCACCTCCACGGCCCGTGCGCGATGGACTCGCTCGCCCGTGACGCTCGGCTCATTGTCGCGCAGCGCGTTCCGCCGCCGCAGATCGATCGGATCGATCCCGAGCGCCGCGGCGATCATGTCCACGTGACACTCGCCGGCGAACATCGATTGCGGGTCGCCGGGGGCGCGCATCGAACCCCCGGGAATGCTGTTGGTGTAGACCGCTTTCACTTCGAGTCTGGTCACCGGCACGTGGTACGGGGTCAGCGTGTTGTGTGCCGGGACAACCAGGTTCGGCGCTACTTTGCCCGCCGCGTAGGCGCCGCCGTCGATGACCACCTCAGACTGGTGGGCCAGAAACATCCCGTCCGGACTGACCGCGGTCCGCAGTTTCAGGACGGCCGGGTGGCGGGCGTTGGTCGCCTGCAGCTCGTCCAGATAGGTCATGACGGACTTGATCGGCCGGCCGGTTGCGCGGGCCAGAAAATAGCAGGTGAACTCGTCAATTGACAGGCCCTTGCCACCGAAGTCGCCGCCGATGAAGGTCGTGTCGATCACGATCTGTTCTTCGGACAGATCCAGCGCGGCCGCGAGTTGCTGACGGATCGCCGCCGGCGACTTGTTGGTGTTGATGATGCGCACGCGATCGTGCTCGTCGATCCACACGACACACGCGCGCGGCTCCAGGAACCCCTGAAACTCGCGCGCCGTAGCGAACGTGTGCTCGAACACATGGTCGGCTGGCGTCTGCGCGAAGATGTCCTCGATGCTGGCGCCCGACTCGCTCTTCTGGACCAGTCCGTATCCCTGGATGTTGGGGTGGGCCGTCTGGGGGCGCCTGGCGCCCAGGAAGCGATAGGTGTCGATGTCAGGATGGAGCACCGGTGTGTCGGCGGCCAGGGCATTGTCGAGCGTCACCAGCGGGAGGTCCGCGTACTCGACTTCGACGAGGCGCGCCGCGTCGTCGGCGGCTTCCTTGGTCTCCGCGGCGACCGCCGCCACCCGGTCGCCGACCATCCGCACACGATCGGTGGCGAGCGCCGGCCAATCCAGGAGTCGCCGCCCCAGCCCCACGTGGCCGATGTCGGCACCGGTCAGCACGGCGTGAACCCCGGGTACTTGCCTGGCCGCCGTGGTGTCGACCGACACGATACGCGCGTGCGGCCGCGGGCTGCGGGTATACGCCAGCCAGAGCATGCCCGGCATCTGGACGTCGGCGGTATAGCGCGCCGCGCCGGTGACTTTGAGTGGTCCTTCGACGCGGTACTCGGGCTCCTCGAAGAGTTGCTGTGGATCGGCGAAATCGAGCGTGGCGGTCATGGAGTGGGCAGTGCTCCGTTCGGCTGGTCGCGGAGGTCGTGGAGCGCGCGCGCCGTCCAGACACGCGCCATGCGTCGCTTGTACGTGGCGGAGCCACGCGCGTCGTCGGGCGGATCGACCAGCTCGGGCACCCGCGCCGCCGCATCGGCAATCCGCTGATCCGTCAGTTTCTCGCCGCGCAACGCGTCTTCGACCTCGCGAAGATGCACGGGTGTGCCGGCCGCTCCGCCCAGCGCCACGCGCACGTCTGCGCAGCGTCCGTCGGCATCGACCCGCAGGGTGGCGGCGACCGAGACGGTGGCGTAGTCGTCCTGGGTCCTTGGCAGGAACTTCTGATAGGTCGCGCGCGTGCCAGCCGGCAATGGTGGCAGGCGGATCTCGGTCAGGAGTTCACCTGGCTGGAGGGTGGTGGTGAGGTAGTCGACGAAGAACTGCTCGAGCGGCAGACTCCGCTCGCCCGTTTGACTGGTGAGCACAATCTGTGCATCGAGCGCAATCAGCATGGGCGGTGGGTCCTGGGCCGGATCGGCGTGGGCCAGGTTGCCGCCGAGCGTCGCCTGATTGCGGATACGGACCGTTGCCACGTGGCCGAATGTTTCGGCCAGCGCCGGGCAGTACGCCTGGACCGCCGGCGACAGCTCCAGCTCGCGGTGCGTTGCGAGCGGGCGGATCGCGAGTCCACCACCAGGTGTGGACTGGATCCCGTGCAGCTCGGAGATATTCCGCAGGGCGATGATGTGCGTGGCTTGCAGGAGCCCCAGGTTCATCAGCAGGACCAGCGACGTGCCACCGGCCATGAGGTGGACGTCGTCACCGCGTTGCTGGCACTCCGCCAGGAGCGCGAGCGCCTCTGCCTGGGTCGCCGGCTGGTGGAGTTGAAACGGCTTCATGGCGCCGCGCGGATGCCGACCGGCTGGCGCACAACGGCCGTTGTGCCTGACTCAGCGGCGGCCAGGATGCTCTCCACGATCTTGTAGTAACCCGTACACCGGCACAGGTTGCCCATCATCCAGCGGCGCACCTGTTCGGTGGTCGGGCGGGGGTGGGCGTCCAGCAGCGCGGTCGCCGCGACGATCTGACCGGGAGTGCAGATGCCGCACTGGAATCCGCCGTGGCGAATGAAGGCGTCTTGCAGCGGAGTGAGGTGGTCTGCGTCGGGCGCCAGGCCCTCGATGGTCAGCACCGTCGTGCCATCGATGAAGAAGGCCGGCATGAGGCATGCGCTCATCAGTTGACCGTCGACCAGGACACTGCACGCGCCGCACACGCCGACGCCACAGCCCTCTTTGGTCCCCGTGAGTCCGAGGTCGTCGCGCAGGAGATCGATCAGCCGAATGTGCGCGGCCACCGTCATCTCACATGGGGTCCCATTCAGATCAAAGCGCAAGGCATGCAAGCTCGTACTCATCGAGAGCTATCGTAGCGCCTCGGCCGGCCCGCTCTCGGTCGCGCCCGCTTCGCTGCAGCAGGCTGACTATATGGAAGTGGACGACTCGCAGCGATACGCTGTCGGCGAGGGCGGTGTGGGCGTGCAAACAGCGTGGGACACCGGTGGCGCAACGCCTGCGTAGCCTGGTCGCGGCGAGCCCGTGGCCGCGTAGAGTACGCCGATGACAACCACTGACCGCGCAGTGTTCTCGGAGGCTAGAGCGTGAGCATCACCCCAGCGCGGGTCCGTAAGCTGGTGGCCGGCCTGCCGGGGGCGGTGGAGAGCGCTCACCACGGCCATCCGGACTTTCGTGTCCAGAAGAAGATCTTCGCCACCCTCTCGGAAGCCGAAGACCGCGCCGCGCTGCGATTGACGCAGCTCGAAGCGCGTGAACTGGCCGCCCGGCAGCCCACGGTCTTTCGGCTCGTGTCAGATCGCGAACCGTATTCGTATGTCAGCGTCCAGCTCGACGCGGTCGACGCGGAGCAGCTCGCCGACCTGCTCGAAGAGGCTTGGAAGCTGCGTGCTGCCGGGTAACGTTTGTCCAACGCCGCGGACGTCGTCGAGCTCGCTGGAGGCGTGAAGGCGTTGACCGGCGGGCGCGCGGGTCGCATGATGCGGTCGGCGTGGACACGAACATCCCCGTCTCCCTGACCAGCTTCGTTGGGCGCGAACGGGAGCTGGCCGAGCTCACGCAGCTCCTGGAAGACGTCCGGCTGCTGACGCTGGTTGGCGCCGGCGGGGTCGGCAAAACGCGCCTCGCGATGCGACTCGCCCGCAATCTGGCGCCCAGCGTCGCGGACGGGGTCTGGGTGACCGAGCTGGCCGCGCTCCAGGACCCTGGCCTGGTGGCGTACGCCGTCGCGGCCACCCTCAACGTGCGAGAGCGCCCCGACGAGTCGATCCGCGCCACCCTCTGCGAGGTGCTAAAAACGCGCGAGGTCCTACTGGTGCTCGACAACTGCGAGCACCTGATCGAGACGTGCGCCGAACTGGTCCAGGAGTTGCTGCTCGCGTGCCCGAAGCTCCGGGTCGTGGCGACCAGCCGCCAGACGCTAGGCGTTGCAGGGGAGGCGACCTGGCGGGTGCCTTCGCTATCAATGCTCGATCCAGGGCTCGCCGCGGGTGACGAGATCGGCGCCAGCGAAGCCGTCCGGCTGTTTCTCGACCGCAGCCGGTCGGTGCTGCCAGGCTTTGTGCTGACCGACCAGAACGCGGCGACGGTCGCCCAGATCTGTCGGCGGCTGGACGGAATTCCGCTGGCCATCGAGCTGGCGGCGGCGCGGGTGAACGCCCTCGGTCTCGAGCAGATCCTGGCCCGCCTGGACGACCGCTTCCGGCTGCTCAGCGACGCGAGCCGCCGGGTCCCGGCCCGCCACCGCACGCTGGCGGCCACCGTCGACTGGAGCCACGACCTGCTGACCGACGATGAGCGACTTCTTTTCCGACGCCTGGCGGTGTTCGCCGGCGGCTGGACCCTGGAAGCCGCCGAGGCGGTGTGCAGCGGCGCCGGAGTGCGGGCCGAGGAAGTGTTCGACCGGTTGTCGAGGCTGGTCGATCGATCACTGGTCGTCGTCGAAGGCCAGGCCACGGTGGCCCGCTATGGGCTGCTCGAGACGTTGCGGCAGTACGCCTTGGAGCGGCTCGAAGCGGCCGGTGAGGCGCCCGCGCTCCGCGATCACCACCTGGACTGGTACCTGGCCCTCGCTCAGCGCGCCGACGCGGCGTTCTTCGGACCCGCCCAGTCCACGTGGCTCGCGGTGCTGGAGCGGGAACACGACAACGCTCGGGCCGCATTGCGCTGGTGTCTGGACAGCGGGGCCGTCGAGAAAGGTCTGGCGCTGGCGACCGCGTACGCGTCCTTCTGGGAAATCCGTGGCCACCGCTACAGAACCGAGGGCCGCCGGTGGCTGGAGGAAGGGCTCGCGGCTGGCTCGCCGGTCGCGGCCAACTCCACCTGGGCGCGCGCAGCGTACTGGGCGGGTACCTTTGCCGCCCAACAGTTCGATTTCCCCCGCGCCGTGGTGCTCCTGCACGCCAGTCTCGACCGGTGGGCGGTGCTGCTGGATCGGCACGGGCGCGCGGAAGCGCTCTACGGTCTCGGCCAGGTCGCCCTCCAACAAGGGGATTTCTCCGGCGCGAACGAGAATCTGTCACAGAGTCGGCGACTGGCCGGCGAGCTCGGCGACCAGGTGCTGATGGCCAGGGTGCTGCGGGTGCTTGGTTCGGTCGCCCGCGCGCAGGGCGATCCGGACCAGGCGCTCAGTCTGGACAACGAGGCATTGGCGCTCTGTCGCGCGGTCGGCGATGACCACCAGGCCGGCCACGTGCTCGATCAGATCGGGGAAGCCCGCTGCGATCGGCGTGAGCTGGACCTGGCGGCCGAGGCGCACGCACGCGGCATGGCGCTGCTCGCCGCGGCGGGCTGCGAGGAGGGCGTGAATTCGTCGCGCTATCGGCAGGCGTGTCTTGCCCGGGCACGCGGCGACGGTGCCCAGGCCATCGCGTTCGCCGCCGAAAGCTTGCGGGGCTACCGCGTCCTGGGCAATCGACGCGACGTTCCGGCGTGCCTGGACCTGGTCGCCGAGATCGTCGTGGCCGATGAACCCGAGCGCGCTACACGCCTGTTCGCCGCTGCGGAGGCGATCCGCGAAAGCATGGCGGTGAGTCTGCCACCGGTGGACCGCGCGGCGCACGCCGCGGGGATTGCGGCAGCTCGCGCGGCGCTCGGTCCGGACAGATTCGCCCGGGCGTGGTCCGACGGGCGCACGAGCCTGAGCGACGACGCGATCGGCCTGGCGCTCACCAGCCAGCAACGACCGGAGTCGCCGCCACTCACGTCGCGCGAACTGGAAGTGGCGATTCTCGTCGGGCGCGGGCATTCGAACAAAGAGATCGCCGCCGCCCTGGTGGTCTCGGTGCGCACGGTAGAAGCGCATGTCACCAGTGCGCTGAACAAGCTGGCGTTACGCTCGCGCGCCCAGCTGGCCGTCTGGACAGCCGAACACGGACTGCTTGGGTAACATGGGATACGTGAGCGGCGGACCGCACGCGGGCGCCTACCGAGCCCCGGCTGTCGGGCGTAACGGCGTCGTCGCGGCGGCGCATGGCCTGGCCGCGACGGCCGGTCTGCGCGTGTTGTTCGAAGGCGGCTCGGCGGTGGACGCGGCCGTCGCCGTTGGCGCGGCCCTCGGGGTGGTCGAACCCTATATGTCGGGGATTGGCGGCGGCGGTGGCTTCATGCTGATCTACGAGGCCGCCACACAGCGGGTGCACGCGCTCGACTACCTCGGCACCGCGCCCGCCGCCGCGCGTGCTGGGGTGTTTTCGAGTCTGGACGAGATCGACACCGACGTTCGTTCGGCAACGGTGCCCAGCGTTCTGGCAGGCTGGCTGGCCGCGCACGCGCGTTTTGGGCGGCTCGATCGCGCCCGGCTCTTTCAACCGGCGATTGAGCTCGCCGAGCACGGCTGGCCGGTCAGCCCGTGGGCAGCGGGGATCTTCCACGACTACGCGTTCCGCCTTGAACGGCATGCCGGCGCGGCCGCAAGCGGGTCGCCACGGGCCGGCGGCATCGTCTCACAACCAGACCTGGCCCGAAGCTACCGACAGATCGTCGACGATGGGGCTGAGGCCTTCTACCACGGCGACCTCGGTGCGCGTTTCGTCGCGGCGATCGAGGCGGCTGGGGGGTGGATCACCCAGGCCGACCTCGCCGCGTACGCGCCAGAGTGGCAAGCACCGCTGGCCATCGACTACCGGGGCTGGCAGGTGCACACTTCGCCGCCGCCATCTTCCGGCTTCCAGTACCTGGAGTCCCTGAAGATGCTGGAAGCGTCCGATCTCGTGACGCTGGGCCACAACTCGGCCGACTATCTGCATCTGCTGCTAGAAGCGATCAAGTTGGCCAGCGCCGACCGGACGGCGTACGCGACCGCCGATCTGGCGACCATCGGTGCGCTGTTCAGCGCCGCGTATGCCGCGGACCGCCGCCAATCGATCGATCCGCACCGAGCCAGACCCGGTGAAGGCGAGCGCTTCGTTGCGCAGAAGTCTGACGAAGTGGCGCCAGGTCAGCCGATGCAACTGGCGGCCGAACACACAACGCACTTCGAAACCGCGGACCGATGGGGCAACCTCGTGTCCGTGACGCAGAGCAATGGCGCGCCGTTTGGCAGCGGTTTCGTAGCGGGGGACACCGGCATCGTGCTCAACAACTTCCTGTACTGGACCGACCTCGATCCCGCCAGCCCCAACAGTCTGCTCGGCGGCCAGCGCCAGCGTGAAATTCCGATGGCGCCGTGCGTCGTGACCCGCGACGGCAAGCTGGTGCTGGGCATCGGGACGCCCGGGAGCTACGGCATCCTCCAGACGACCCTGCAAATGCTGTTGAACGCCCTGGACTTTGACATGCCCATCCAGGCGGCCATCGAGGCGCCCCGCGTTCGAGCGTTCGAACGGTTTCGCGTCGACGTCGAAGCCCGCGTGGATCCCCTCGTCATCGCCGACCTGCGACGGCGCGGCCACGACATTCGGCTGTTGGAGCCGTTCACCTGGGCCGTCGGCGGCGGGCACGGCATCCGCGTCGACGCTGAATCCGGCGCCCTCCAGGGCGGCGCCGACCCCCGCCGCGACGGTCAGGCAGTCGCTTACTAGTCCGATTACCTGGATGCCAGGTAGCCTGAGGCAGTGCTGACTCAACGCGAAGGGATTGCCGAGATCCAGGCGGCGGCCGCCAGGGTCGAACGCACCCTGCTGATGATCCCTGGCCCGACCGCCATCACTGCCGAGGTGCTGGCGGCTGGGGCCCGACCGGTTCTTTCGCACTCCGATCCGCGGATCCGCGGCTTCGTCGCCGAATCACTGGCGAGGTTGCGCACGCTGTTCGATGCGCCCTCATCCCAGCCGATCATCGCCGCCGGCTCGGGCACCCTCGCCATGGAGATCGGCCTCGCCAACCTGATCGAGCCCGGCGAGCGGGTGCTGATCCTCGAGACCGGGGTCTTCGGCGGGCGCTTTCGGACGATCGCCGACCGCAACGGCGCCGAGATCCAGGTGGTGGCCTCCCCCCTGGGCCGACCTGTCGATCCGGATGACGTACGCCGGGCGCTCGAGGAGTTCCGTCCCAAGGTGATGACCATGACGCACGTCGACACGTCGACCGGCGTCCGGGTGGATGTGGCCCCGCTCGCCCGGCTGGCGCGCGAGCGGGACGCGCTGGTGGTCGTCGACGGCGTGTGCTCGATTGGTGGTGAAGAGTTTCACGGCGACGCCTGGGGAGTGGATGTGGCGCTCACGGCCTCGCAGAAGGCGATCGGCGCGCCACCTGGCCTGGCGATCGTGACGGTTGGGCCGCGGGCCCGGGCCGCGCGCGAAAACCGGCGGACCCCATTCCCTGGCTATTTCACCGACTTCTTGAACTGGTTGCCGGTGATGGAGAGCTACGAGGGCGGCTCACCGGGCTACTTCGGGACGCCCGCGGTCACCCTGTTGGCCAACCTCCATACGGCGCTGGAGGAACTGGCGGCCGAGCCGATGCCCGCCCGTGTCGCCCGTCACGCGCGTATCGCCGGAGCGTTCAAGGCGGGGGTCGCGGACCTCGGCCTGCAAAACGTCGCCGCCCCGGAAGTCAACGCGAATACGTTGACCGTCGTCCGCAACCCGGCCGGGGTCGGCGACGAGCTCGTCGACGCAGTGCGCGCCGAAGGCGTGACCATCGCCCGGGCGATCCACCCCGAGCTGCGGGGCGGCAGTTTCAGGGTCGGCCATATGGGTATCTGCGGCCCGGCCGAGATTCTGACCACCCTGGGGGCGATCGAGCGGGCCTTGCACCGGCTCGGCGAACCGATCGAGTTCGGAGCTGGACTCGGCGCCGCGCAGCGAGTGCTTGCGGCGGGCACGAGCAGGTAAGCGTGTTGTTGGAGCGGGCGGCCCAGCTGGCGTCGCTCGCCGAGTTCCTGGATGACGTTGTCGCCGAGTCGCGCGGGCGCCTGGTCCCGGTCGCTGGCGAAGCCGGCATCGGTAAGACGGCGCTATTGCGGACTTTCTGTGACGAACACAGCCGCGAGGCGCGGATGGTGTGGGGCGCGTGCGATCCGCTGTTCGCGCCGCGCCCGCTCGGCCCATTTCTGGAGGTGGCGGAGGCAACCGGGGGCCGCGTCGAGGAGGTCGTAACGAGTGGCGGAATGCCGTACGACCTCGCGGTGGCGCTGGTGCGGGAGTTGGGTGGGCGGACGCCTACCGTCTGGTCCTCGAGGACATGCACTGGGCGGACGAAGCGTCGCTCGACGTGCTGCGCCTCCTCGTCCGGCGGGTGCAATCCGTCCCCGTAGGCCTGCTCGACACGCCGTAGCGGTATCGGCCAGGATCCACGGTCAGGTACCGAGGGTGGAGACCTGCACGCCCGCGTCGGACCGGTCGCGGACTTCAGGCCGCAGCCGCGTACCGAGCCCGGGGGTAGTGGGAAAGCTGATGTGGCCGTCGCGGACCTCGATATTCGGCTCGACAATATCCGCGTAATAGCCGCGGTAGAACGCGCGGACCGACTCCATGAATTGCGCATTCGGCGCCGACGCGCAGAGGTGCAAACACGCAAACACATTTACCGGGCCGGTGCAGTCGTGGGGCGCAATGGGCAGGTGGTAGGCCTCGGCCATCGTCGCGATCTTCCTGGCCTCTGAGATGCCACCGGTCCAGATGATGTCTGGCATAACGATGTGCGCTGCGCCCAGCTCGAGCACCCGCCGGAACGCATAGCGGGTGAACAGGCGCTCGCTGATGCACAGCGGCGTCCGCACTTCGCGCGCCAGGCGCGCCAGATCGTCCACCGGATCCGGCGTCATCGGCTCCTCGAGCCACATCAGGTCGTACGGCTCGAGGGCGCGGGCGATGCGCACGGCACTCGGAAAGTTCCACATCGCGTGCATTTCGATGGCGATCTCAACCCGAGAACCGACTGCGGCGCGGATCCGGCGGACGGACTCCACCCCCTGGTCAAGCTCCGCCGGGCTGATGTACTGGCCGTCGACCATGCCGACGAGCGTGCGCGCCGAGGCTACCGTGCTCTGGCGTCCACGCTGATGCGTCGTCTCCACGGCTGTTGGGCGGCGCGCAAACACATCGAACGGCCAGATTTTCATGGCCGTGACACCCTCGGCGAGCAAGCTTTCGGCCAGCTCGCCCGGCCGCTCGTGGAAGTCCTCGTAGTCGCGGATGTCGCCATAGCTGGCGCACGTGTTGTAGGTCCGAATGCGGTCGCGCACCTGCCCCCCGATCAAGTTGTAGATCGGCTGGCCGCATGCCTGGCCGACGATATCCCACAACGCGATGTCCAGCGCCGAGATAGCGCGCATTTCGGCGCCGGCATAGCCGTAAAAGTTCGTCTCCTGGAAGAGTGTTGCCCAGGCTCGCTCCAGATCGAACGGGCTCTGGCCAAGCAGGTGCGGCGCCGCGATGTCGTGGATGACGGCCGCGACGGCGCCGGGCACGTAGTAGGTCTCGCCCAGCCCCACGAGGCCGTCGTCGGTAAAGACCTGAACCCACAGCGTCCGCGGATGCTCGCCCAGCCGGATCGTCTCGATGCGTTGAATTCTGGTCATCGAAACGTACTGTAAGCTGAGCCGAGGAGTGCGCCAAATCGTCCCTGCACTGGCCAGCCGTGCGCTGCTGGCGGCCGACCCGCAGCGCCCGCAATATCACTTCCTACCGCCATCGAACTGGATGAACGACCCGAACGGGCTCATCCAGTGGAAGGGTCGGTACCACCTCTTTTATCAGTACAACCCGTATGCACCGGTCTGGGGCTCGATCCACTGGGGACATGCCGTGAGCGACGATCTCGTGCACTGGTCTGACCTACCGATAGCCCTCGCCCCGACGCCGAATTCGGTCGACGAGTTCGGTGTGTTCTCGGGATGCGCCTTCGACGCCGACGGCGTACCAACGGTGCTCTACACCGGGGTACGCGCGCCGGTGGATGGACCTCGCATTGAATTGCCGTGCGTCGCGACAGGCAGCGACGCGGATCTGGTGACCTGGCAGAAGCATCCCGCGAACCCCGTCATCGCGGCTCCGCCCCCCGGCGTCGACATCCTTGGCTTTCGAGACCACAGCGTCTGGCGGGAAGGCCGCACCTGGTATCAGATCATCGGATCGGGGATTCGGGATAGAGGCGGCACCGCGTTGTTGTACCGCTCGTCTGACCTGGTGTCCTGGGAGTACCTGCACCCGATTTGCATCGGTGACCGCAACGCAACCGGCGAAATGTGGGAGTGCCCGGATCTGTTTCGGCTGGGCGCCTGGAGCGTCCTCATGGTCTCGCCCATCCCGATGCGCAAGACGCTTTTTTTTCTGGGAACGTTCCACGAGCACCGTTTTGCCGCGCATCACCAGGGTATCGTCGACAACGGCGGCTATTTTTACGCCCCCCAGTCGTTCACCGATCAAGTTGGCAGGCGCGTCATGTTCGGTTGGCTCTGGGAGGGTCGTGACGAGTCGGCGCAGCGCGCTGCGGGCTGGGCCGGCGTGATGTCGCTGCCGCGCGTACTCGTGCCACGCTCCGATGGCGCGCTGGGTGTGGAACCCGCGGAAGAGCTCCGGTCACTTCGGCGGCGCCATATCGGCCTGGGGCACTCCCTGGTCAGCCCAACCTCGACCACGGTCCTCGACCTCCGCGGGGTGGCGCTGGAGATTGTGGCTGAGTTTCGGCCGAGCCAATCCGCGCGGTTCGGGCTGAAGGTCCGATGCGCGCCGGATGGCAGCGAACAGACGCTGATCGCCTTCGATGCTCGCACCGGGTGGCTATCAATCGACCGTGAGCACTCCAGTCAGGACACGTCAGTCCACCGTGAGCCGCACGGGACGCGCGTCGTGCTGGCGGATGGTGAAAACCTGACACTCCAGGTGTTCGTCGACCATTCGGTCATCGAGGTGTATGCCAATGCCAGGGCCTGCCTGGCAAGCCGAATCTATCCAGCCGGCACCGACAGCGTCGGCGTCGAGGTATTCGCCGGCGGTGCGGCAGCCGAACTGGACAGACTGGACGGTTGGGAACTTGGCTCGATCTGGGACGACGGCGCGGCGGTATCGATCGGCTAAGACCTTACGCCGTCGACAGAACCGATGGATTGTCAATCGGCACGCCGATCACCGAGCCGTATTCGGTCCAGCTGCCGTCATAATTGCGGACGTTGGGGAAGCCCAGCAGTTCTTTGAGCACGAACCAGGTGTGCGACGAGCGCTCGCCGATGCGACAGTAGGCAATGACTGGCTCGGTGGACACGACGCCGTTGACGCAGTAGAGCTTGCACAGCTCGTCGGCACTTTTGAAGGTGCCGTCGTCGTTGGCGGCCTGGGCCCACGGGATATTCCGCGCACCCGGGATGTGACCGCAGCGCTGCGCCGTTTCGGGCAGACCCGGTGGCGCGATGATCTCACCTTTGAACTCGGCCGGCGACCGCACGTCGATCAGCATCGTCGCCGCGGGGCGGTCAAGGACGTCCTTCAAATAGGCGCGCAGGCCGAAATTCGGTTCGCTGGCGCGGTAGGTGGTCGGCGTGACGGCCGGCGGCTCGGTGGTCAGCGGACGCTGCTCCAGCTCCCACTTCTTGCGGCCGCCATTCATCAGCGCGGCGTGTTGATGACCGTAGATCGTCGCCACCCAGTAAGCGAACGCCGCGAACCAGTTGTTGTTGTCCCCGTAGATGATGAGTCGGGTCTGATTGGAGACCCCTGATTCGCCCATCAGGTGCTCCCAGGCGGCTCGACTGGGGATATCCCGCCGGACAGGATCCCCCAGCTGGGTGGTCCAGTTGAGTCCGATCGCGCCGGCGAGGTGCCCGCGTTCGTAGGCGGTCGTGTCGACGTCGACTTCGAGCAATCGCACGTCGGGATCGTGCAGGTGGTCGGCCACCCAGTCAGTTGAAACCAGCGCCTTCGAATTGGCGTAGCCGTTAGCGGAGTCCATCAGACGTACCCCCTTGTCCACCGAAACCACGGTGATGCGGGCCAAAGTACGCCGCGAGGTCCAGCCTGTACATCAGTGGAAACCGTCATTTGTGCCGCGGCCCGAGTACGTAGAAACCGCAATCGAAGGTGGCCAGATCGGTGGACGTGGCCGCAATCGGTGGTCATACCCGGTTATACTCAGGGTTATGAAGACGGCGATTTCGGTGCCGAACGAGATCTTTGAACAGGCCGCGCGGGCAGCGGCCGCGCGCGGGATGACTAGATCTGCTTTCTTTGTTCGAGCCGCCGAGTGCTATCTGCGCCAGCTTGAGGCCGAGTCGCTCACGCTGGAGATAGACGCAGCCCTGCTCAGCACCGGCGCCGACGATTCGGCTTCGGTCGCGGTGGGTCATGGCCGTCGGCGGCTAGCTCAAGGCATGCCCGATTGGTGATCCGACGCGGCGAGATTTACTGGGTCGACCTTGGGCCGCCAACGAGCAGCCGGCCGGCAAAGACTCGACCCGTTCTGGTGGTGCAGTCTCAGCCGTACAACGCCAGCCAACTGGCGACGGTCCTGGCGGTGGTGCTCACGTCAAACACCGCACTCGCGCAGATGCCCGGCAACGTGTTCCTGCCTGCCGTCGCGTCCGGCCTCCCCCGCGACTCGGTCGTCAACGTGACCGCGGTGATCACCCTGGACAAAGCAGACCTCGAAGACCCCATCGGTGATGTGCCTGGTCCGCTGATGCGCGCGGTGGATCGCGGCCTGCGGCGCGTGCTCGGCCTGTAGCAGCTTTGCCTTGCTTACGAGCCTGGTCGGCGGATGCCAGAATGGCAGTCCATTGAGGCGCTGCTCGACGGGTCAGGTGGCTTCGGCGGGTTCTGCTAGCGATGTTCGGACTCGCGAGCCGCGAGCGCATAGTGCACGGTTTCGAGCTCTTCGCGCGGCACGTCGCGCCGCACTTCCAGGGCCAGTTCGCCACGATGCGGGCCAATCGCGAGTGGGTGGTGGCTACCGACGGGGGGCCAATGCTCCCGCGTCCGCATGGGTAACGGCCGATAGAACCGTGACCTGGACGCCAGTCGACCGCAACGCGGCGAGGGCCCGGCTCAGGCTGACGGCGTCGGCGGCGCGGATCTCCACGGTCGCCGCGGCTGGCTCCGCTGACTCCGCCCTCGCATCAGGTTGGGAGACGTGAGCGTCGGCGCGGATG
>DATGER010000203.1:0-7477 GCA_035309865.1 Chloroflexota bacterium | reverse complement strand
TCCCCTTCGCGGCCGGTGTTTGTACTGGCATCCAGGATCCGCTGATCTGAATGCAGCGTGATGGTCCCGATGGTGCGGTAGTCGCCGAGACCGTTCTTTGGCTTGGGCGTGTGATAGCCGGCAAAGAACACGTTCAAATTGTTGTCTTCGGCGAGCGTGGCGCTGGGGGCGTAGACGCGGCCCGCGAAGAAGCCACTCGTGATGCCGCCCACCGCGGGCGTCGTGGGCACGGAAATGGGGGTACCTCCACCACCGAAAACCGGCACGCCGGCCGAATCCACATTGATGTTGTAGGAGCTGGCGATCATGACGGGATGGTTGAGGCCGTTGACGACCGACCAGTGCACCAGATCGTTGGACTCGGCGTATCCGATGTAGCGGAAGGCATCGGAGTCGCCGTCGATGCAGCCACCGCCGGAGAAGAGCAGCCCGAACCTGGCCTCGCCCAGCTTGAGAACAGTCCCCGCCGTGGCGAGCCAGCGCGTGCCACTGGCAGTGACGTCGGTGGGATCGTTCAGGCCTTCCAGGATGCCGAGATCGGTGAAGTGGATGCCGTCGGTGGTTTCGGCGAGGCGCAGGTGCGTGATGTCGTCATTGACGCTCGTGCCGAACGGGTTGTTCGCGTAGTACGGCGCCCAGGCGGTGTTGCATTGCTGCGCGGCCGATGTTGAAGACATCCTGTCCGAACTGGACGAGCCCCTTGGCCAGCAGCGTATGCGGGGCCGTGCCGGCACCTGATTAACGGTCGGCGAAGGGTGTGGAAAGACTTCGCGGCGTGCTCCGCGAGCCCCGGTCCCTAAAATGCAACGTTGACCGTAGATGGCACCCCCACGGCGGCCGACTCGGCAGGACCAACGCATCCTTGACGCGGCGCCGCAGGGCATCGTCGGCCTCGACGTAGACGGCCGCATCACGTTCGCCAACTCGGCGGCCGCGGGGATGATGGGTTACAGCGTCGACGAACTGCGGGGGCAGCCAATCCAAACCCACCTGCAGTTCTCGGGCCCGAGCAGCGACGGCGGGCTTGATCTCCCCGTGGGCGCTGAGTCGTGCTGGCGTGAGGACGGCTCCAGTTTTCCGATCGAGTGCGAGAGCGCCCCGCTCACCGAGGGTGGGCGCATGGTGGGCTCGGTCGTCACGTTTCGTGACATCAGCCAGCGGCGGGCAGTGGACCTGATGAAGGACGAGCTCATCTCGGTCGTCAGTCACGAGCTCCGTACGCCGCTCACGTCGATCCGCAGCGCCCTCGGTCTCCTCGAATCGGGCGTGGTGGGCGTGGTCCCGGACCGAGGTCAGCGCATGCTGCAGATCGCGGTCAAGAACACTGACCGGCTGATTCGGCTGATCAACGCCACGCTCGACCTGGAACGCGTCAACTCGGGCCAGTTCCGCATGGAAAAAGTGGTCTGCGACGCCGGCGAGCTGATGGTCCAGGCCACCGACGGGGTGCGCGCAATGGCCGAAGCAGCCGGTGTCGTCCTCGAAGTCTTGCCGCGCGAGGTGAGCTTGTGGGGCGATCCAGACCGGCTGCTGCAGGTATTGACCAATCTGCTGTCGAATGCGATCAAGTTTTCGCCCGCCGGCGGGGGCACCGTGTGGATGGAGGCCGAGGAGTCCGCCGGTGAGCTCCTGTTCCGTGTTCGCGACGAAGGTCGCGGCATTCCGGCCGACAAGCTGGAATCCATCTTCGACCGTTTCGGACAGGTTGACGTCAGCGACTCGCGCGAGAAGGGCGGGACCGGACTGGGGCTCGCGATCTGTCGCAGCATCGTCATGCAGCACGCTGGACAGATCTGGGTTGAGAGCACCCTCGGCGCGGGGACAACCGTCTGCGTGGCATTGCCGAGCTACGCCTCTGAGGTCCAGCGGTCGCTGGCCGCGGCGTAGGTCTGGAGAACGGAGTCAGCGTGCACCGAATTCCCACCGCGATGCTCGAACCGGCGATGCAGCTCGGCCGAAGCCTGTACAACCACCGCGGCGACGTGCTGCTGGCCGGCGGAACCGCGCTCACTCAGACGTTCATTGCCGCCATTCTCCAGCGTGGCTACCAGTTTGTGTACATCATGGATGGCATTGCCGACGACATCGAGCCGAGCGGATTGATCTCGCAGCGCCTGCGATCCAAGACCGTCCGGAACCTGGACGCCATGTACGAGCTCATGACTGCCGCCACCAAGCCGGCGCGCGATGCCGCGGCGGAGGAGGGCGCGCACGTGCTGGCGGAGGTCCCGGCCAAGATGGAGAGCGTCGTCGAGCAGCAGATCAAGCGACTCGAAGCGGACGTCGACCAGCTCCTTGACGAGGCCCTGCAGGCGCACATTCTGGATGGCGTCGCTTCGTTGAAGAGTCACGACAACTACACCTTCGAGCACTCTGTCGACGTGGCTTTCTATGGGGTGATGCTGGGCCGCAGACTGGCGCTCGATCACGCGTACTTGAAGGATCTGGCGCTCGGCTGCCTGCTGCATGACATCGGCAAGATGTACGTCGATCCGCGAGTCCTGGAGAAGCCGGGCAAGCTGACGCCCGTCGAGTTCAAGCAGGTCATGCGCCACACCGTGCTCGGCTTCCAGCTCATGCGGCAGATGCCGATCAGCAGCCCGCGGCCGGCGCACGTGGCGCTCTCGCACCACGAGCACCAGGATGGCGAAGGGTACCCGAACCATCTGACGGGTACCAACCGCTTGTTTCGCACGCCACGCGAGCGCTTCGATACAACCAAGATCATGTTGCTGGCGGAACTGGCAGCGGTCGCCGACGTGTGCTCGGCGCTGTCTTCGGATCGACCGCAACGCGCGGCGCTACCGTCGGCGGAAGTGCTGCGGGTGTTGAAGGGGATGGCGGGACACCACCTCAACAGCGAGGCGGTGGAGGCGTTCGTCTCGATGGTCGAGGTCTTTCCGGTGGGCGTGCATGTGCGCTTCGGCGGCGGGCGCTACGCCGGCTGCTACGGTGTGGTCGTGGCCACGTTCCCGGGGACACCCAACCGGCCGCTGGTGCGCCTGCTGTTCGACGCCGCGGGCCTGCCGATACCCGAGGGCGTCGACGTGGACCTCCACAAATTGCCCGACGAGGACGCCGAGCTCACCGCCGTCCCCGAGGCCGGTGTCTCCGTCGAAGAGTACGCCCGGAGGCTGGCCAGCGCGCGCCACGGGTGAACCTGAGTCCGTACGATGAGTCCCACGCAGGAGGATTCACATGGATCTTGGGCTGGACGGAAAAGTGGCGATTGTTACCGGCGGCAGTGAGGGGATCGGGCGGGCGGCGGCCCAGTCTCTGGGGCGCGAGGGGGCCAGTGTGGTGATCTGCGCCCGGCGGGCGGATGTGCTGCAGCGAGCGGCTGACGATATCGCCGAGGGCACGGGCGCCCAGATCGTGCCGATCGTCGCCGACGTGAGCCGCGCGGCGGACGTCGAACACCTCGTCCAGGCGACCGTCGAGCGTTTTGGACGGCTCGACATCCTGGTCAACAACGCTGGCCGGTCCGCGAACGGCGAGTTCGAGAAACTCACCGACGCCGACTGGCAGGACGACCTCGATCTCAAGTTGTTCGGCGCCATCCGGGCGGCGCGCGCGTCGATCCCCCACCTGCGCAAGGCGGGCGGCGGCAGTATCGTCAACATCTTGAATCTGGCCGCCAAAGCGCCGGGCGCTCGCTCGTACCCCACGTCGATCAGTCGTGCGGCCGGGTTGGCGCTCACCAAAGCGCTGTCGAAAGAATTCGCCGTCGACAACATTCGCGTCAACGGCATCATGATCGGGCTCATCAAGAGCGGGCAAAACGACCGCGGGTGGCAGCGCGCGGGCACCGGCGAAACGCTCGAGGCGTACTACGCCGAACGGGGCAAGAACATCCCGCTCGGTCGGGTGGGCGAGGCCGCCGAGGTGGGCGACCTGATCGCCTTTCTGTGTTCGACGCGCGGCGCGTACATCACCGGCGTCGCGATCAACATGGACGGCGGGACCTCAGCCGTCGTCTGAACGTTGCCAGTGCCGAGCAGCCGCTCCCGCCCTGGGCCTGCGTATCATGCCGCGCGTATGGCGACCGCGCTCGACCATCGACTGGAGTGACGTGTTGCGCTCAGAGCCGGAGAAACTCCTGTTGGAGCAGTTGTCGTGTTTCGCCGGCGGCTGGACCCTCGACGCCGCCGACGGCTGAGGCACTCCATTTTCTCGGCTCCCTTGCGTTCATGCAGGCTGTCTACCCGGCAGAGACCGTGGAGGAAGCCGTGGCGGCCGCATTCGAGTACCTGGACTGTCCCTACAGGGCGAGCATGAGGCCATCTTCGGCGATCTCGACGGCGTCAGCTGCCACGTCGTCGAGGTGGTTCAGCATGTCGGGGCCCAGGTGGGTGAGGACCAGCCGTTTGCACGTGAGGTCACGGCGGTGCGAGAGGAGCGTGCGGTAATCCAGGAATGTCGGATCGGGCGTGGCAAACGACCAGACTCCGCAAATGAAAAGCCCGGCGTCGGCGGCGACCTCGAGGAGTGACGGCGTCCAGCCCGCGTCACCGGAGTAGCCGATCGTCTTGCCGTCCCACTCGATCCGCAGTGCTGTCGGCGACGTCGCCGGATTGTGCGGCACCGGAAAGCACGTCACCGCGAGGCCGGCAATGACCGTCGGCTGGCGGTCGTGGAGCGTCACGAACTCCACCAGCGAATTCTCCTGGGCATACGTCCAGGCGGCTGACCAGCCGGACGCGTCCAGCGCCTGCCGCACGCGATCCGGCGTGTCGGGCGCACCCGCCACGACGAGCGGACGTACACGCCCGGACGGGCGGACCGCCGCATCGAGCAGGAGCAATGGCACACCGCCGAAGTGGTCGGCGTGCAAGTGCGAGAGCACAATCGCATCGATGCTCTCGGGTGCGATACCAGCCCGCGCCAGCGCGACCATCGACGTGGCCCCGCAGTCCAGCAGGACCCGCGTCGCGGCGTCGCTCACCAGAATGCACGCCTGCAGGCGACCGCCCTGGCCCAGTGGGGTCCCGCTGCCCAGGAACTGGACGGTTATGTCTGCAGCTACTTCGGACCTCCCTCGAGCGTGTGTTGAATGAGCGCGGCGTCGACCTTGATCTCGACGCCCGCGCGTTCCTCCTGCAACAGCATCGCAACGCGCGAGTCGCGCCCGCCCCAGCCGCGGTTGAGCGCCTCCGTCAACTCGTCGAGCGCCAGGTTGGCCATGTGCATGGGCACGTGGTGCTCGCGGCCCAGCGCGGTCGCCAGCGTCACGTCCTTGTGGGCCAGGCGCAGCGCAAAGGAGGGTGGATCGAATCTGGCCGGTAAGAAATTCGCGGCGAGGCGATCGAACGTCGGCTGACGCCCCACCGCGCCCTGACGAACCGCCTGCCACAGCGCCAGCGGCTCGACGCCGGCTTTCACCCCCAGCGTGAACGCTTCGGCCAGCGCGCACTGGATCATGTAGCCCGACACGTTGTGGACCAGCTTGGCGACGGAGCCGGCGCCGATGCCGCCGACCCGGATCACCTGGTCGCCAATCGCATCCAGGACCGGTTTGTAGCGGAGGAAGATGGCCTCGTCACCGCCAACCCAGATGGCGAGTTTGCCGCTCCTGGCGCCGGCCGGGCCGCCGCTCACCGGTGAGTCGAGGAGGTGGACGTCACGCTCAGCGAATCTGGCGTGGAGCTGGCGAATCAACGTCGGAGAGTTGGTGCTCAGGTCGAAGTACGCCTTGCCGGGTGTCAGGCCGTCGAGGAGGGCATGGGCGACGGCCTCCACTTCGGTGGGACCCGGCAGTGAGGTGAACACCACTTCGGCAAACTCCGCTACCTGACGGGGCGTGTCGCCCCAGTGCGCGCCGGCCGCCAGATGGGGAGTGGCCGCTTCTTCGCGGATGTCGTTGACGATGAGCTCGTGCCCGGCGCGCTGCAGGCTGGAGGCCATGCTCGCGCCCATCGTGCCTAACCCAATGAAGCCGATTCGCATCCTCTCAGAGCCCCCCGTGAACTTCGATCATGACAATGGCCACAGCTGACGGTAGGCTCAGTCATCGCTCATGCGCAACTCAAGAATCTCCGCGGCCTGGCTGTCCGATGAGATGGCGCACGCCCTGGCGGCCATGTGGCCGCCGCTGGACGCCGCGGACGTGATGCGAGCCGCGGACGAGCTCACGTCGCACCCGACGCCCTCGCCCGGCGTCCGCCTGCTCCGCGACGATGCCGACGCCGCGATCGAGCCAGGCATGGTCGAAGCGCTGCGAGCACTGCACGACCTGGTCGCTTAGCGTACCCGAGTCACACACGCGCCGCGGAAATTCGCGGTGCATGTTGATGCCGGTGCCGACCGCGGTGCCACCAGTACGTACGTGCCGATCAGGACGTGCGTCGTGCCGGTGGTTGCTGCGAGAGATTTGAGGGTATCCATCTGGTCGAGGAGTCGACGACCACTCACAAGACGCTTGAGATGCTGGGCTTCGTCGATCAGGCAGACCCCTACGCGATCGTCGAAACCATTCGTTCGTCACCACCGAAAGCGGGATGACCATTTCAACATTGGACGGTTCCAAGCCAGGCGATGTCGAGAATCGGTGTGCGTTCGTTAATCGACTCAGCAGAAGGGATCCAGAGGTAGGCGTGCGCTGGCTGACGGTCGTCATGCTCGTCGCGATCGCTTCGGCATGCGGACCAAACGCAGCGCCGATCACGCTCGAGGCGCAGGGAACGCCGACGGCTGTGCAATGGAAGCTCGAGCCGACGCCAACAGCCGTCGGACAAACGCCCACAGCCGCGCCGATCGCACCGCTGGGAAGGCCACCAGGGCCTCCAACGCCGCCGCCGGCTCCAACACCTACGGGGGGCCTGCGCGTTGTGCCAACCGTCGTGCCGCCACCGTTTGGAGCGACGGCGACGCCGGCCCGAGCTACGCTTCCGGCGCAACCGGGCGGGCAACCTCTACCGCCAGTCCCGACGGTGGGGCCGGGAAGCCCGCCGATGGCTGCGCCTCCGACGCCGGGACCCGTGCAGTGCCAGTTCGCCGATCGCACGGTGAGCGTGCCCCAATTCAGCACGCCAGTAGCTCCAACGGGCCTGACTGCATTCGCCGTGGGCGACCCCCTGCCCGGGCTGCACCTGGAGCTTCGCCTGCCGCGCACTACGTTCGTGGCAGGCGCTCTGATTCAGCCGGACGTGGCCGTGCGCAATACGGGCGCAAGCGACGCGACGCTTGTCGTCAACGTGTCGGTAATGCCGCAGAATCGACCCGCCGATCCCCGGTCGTTCCCGATCGGATTTCCGGGTCCAGGGCCCGCGCCGCCGCCGCTGAGAGTGGCCCCTGGGGAAACTCAGTCGATCTCCTCGCTCGTCCAGGTGCCGTTTGCTGGCGCGCAGGCCGTGCAGGTGCATGCGGTGGTCCGCGCGAGCGGGTCCACGATAACGGCGGATGTGCCGCTGAAGTTGACCACGGCAGGACCCGCCCAGCAATTGAAGATCGAGTTGCGCGCTGACCGCCAGCAATGGTG
>DATGER010000202.1:0-3590 GCA_035309865.1 Chloroflexota bacterium | reverse complement strand
GGCCAAGATGTTCGACAGCCGACTTGAGCATCATCCGCGTGGTGCGCCCATCTTCGACGACCATTACCTTCATTGTCGCTCTCACATCATCGGCCAACCGGCCCCGGAACTGAGTCGCTGCTGCCCGCATCGCTTCGCTCGCTCCATTCCGAGATGCGGCAACGTAGGTCCGAAGCGGTGATTCTGGCCGTGGTCGAACGCGTGCCGCGCCAGCGCATTGCCGCGCGAGGGCATTGCCGCGCCAGCGCATTGCCGCGCCAGCGCATTGCCGCGCAAGAGTATTGCTGCGCCAGGGCGTGCCGCGCGAGGGCAGTGCCGCGCCAGGGGCGTGCGCACGAGGGCATTGGCGCGCCAGGGCGTGCCGCGCTGGGGGGCATTGCGCGCCAGGGCGTGCCGCGCCAGGGCAGTGCCAGGGCAGTGCCGCACCAGGCAGTGCCGCGCCAGGGCGTGCCGCGCGAGGGCAGTGCCGCGCCAGGGCAGTGCCGCGCCAGGGCGTGCCGAGCAGTGCCGCGCGGGAGCAGTGCCGCGCCAGGGCAGTGCCAGGGCAGTGCCGCACCAGGGCAGTGCCGCGCCAGCGCGCCAGGGCGTGCCGCGCGAGGGCAGTGCCGCGCCAGGGGCGTGGAGGTGGGCGAGCGGCAACGCCAGCGATCGGTCAGCCATCCTTTTGCTTCTCGCCGTCGAAATAGAGCGAGCGCAGCGATGCGGGCAGCCGGCGACGCTCACGCGAGGGCGGGCTTTTAGTATTAGCGCGTGCGGCTGATGGCCTTGAACGGGGTCCTGCTGGTACTCATGGCCGCGGCGATCGCGAGCATCCAACTGTTTGATCGCAGCGGGGCAGCCGTCGAGGCAAGCGTTCGGCGATACGCGATGGCCATTTCCAACAGCGATCTCGATGCGGCGATGGCCGAGATTGCGCCCGAACGTCGCGCGGACTCGATCGAGTTCGTACAGTCCCAACTCGGCAATATCTACGACGTCACCGGCATCGCCGTCCGCTCGGCGTCAGTGCTGGCGCGCCCGTTCGAAGTCACCGCCATCATGGACGTGAACCGCAACTTCCCGGAAGATTTCTACCAGCCAACCGCGCGGGTGAACGTCGAGGAGGTCGACGGCCGCTGGTACCTGGCGGCACCACTGCTCGCCAGGCCGTAGCACGGAGCCTACATCTCCGAGTTGCGGCCTCGAAACTCGATCCGAATGGGCGTGCCGTCGAACCCGAAGTGTTCGCGCAGCGTGTTGTCGAGATACCGCACGTAGCTGAAGTGCACCAGCCGCGGGTCGTTACAGAAGCATGCGAAACGCGGCGGCGACGTCCCAACCTGCGCGCTGTAGTAGATCTTCAAGGTCCGCCCGCGATCATTCAGCGGATGCGCCTCGACCGCATTGCGGATCACGTTGTTGAGCTGCGGCGTCGGGACGCGCCGCGTGCGCTCGGCCTGGATCGCGAGTGCCTGGCTCACGACTCGGTCGACGCGCTGACCGGTCTTGGCCGAGAGGTACACCACCGGCGCCCAGTCCGCGAACTTCAACTCGCGCCGCAGCACCTGGGTGTACTCCTGTTGTGCGCGCGGGTGTTTTTCCACCAGGTCCCACTTGTTGACGGCGACGATGAGACCCTTGGCCGCCTCGTCGACATAGCCCGCGACGTGCGCATCCTGGGCCAGTATGCCTTCGGTGGCGTCGACCAGGAGCACGGCAACGTCGGCTCGCTCGATCGCGCGTACCGCTCGAAGCACGCTGAATTTCTCGACACCGGGCTGAATTCGGCCCCGGCGCCGGATGCCGGCGGTGTCAATCAACAGAATGTTCTGGCCATCGCGCACGATTGGTGTGTCGATGGCGTCGCGAGTGGTGCCAGCTTCGTCGCGGACGATAGTGCGGCGGCTGCCGACCAGCGTATTGACCAGACTCGACTTGCCCACGTTCGGGTGGCCGACCATGGCGATCGACACCGCCGGCGGTGTGTCTTCCTCGGGCGGCGCCTTCGGGAACCAGTCGACGATGGCGTCCAGCAAATCACCTGTACCTTCGCCATGCAGCGCCGAAATAACGATCGGCTCGCCAAAGCCGAGCGGCGCGAACTCGGCCATCGCGTCCATCTGGCGGCGCTGGTTCTCGGCTTTGTTGGCGATCAGAATCACCGGCTTCTTTGACGGCCGCAGCTTGTACGCGACCTCGTCGTCGGCCGCGGTGAGCCCGGTGGAGGCGTCGACGACCCAGATGATGACGTCTGCCTGACGCATCGCCTCCTCGGCCTGCAAGCGGATGTCGGCGAGCAAATCGCCGTCGCCCTCGTCGAGTCCGATGCCACCGGTATCGATGAGCGTGAACCCACGGTCGCGCCACTCGGCAGTGCCGTACAGACGATCCCGCGTAGTGCCGGGCTGCTCGTGCACGACAGCGCGGTGCTCGCCGATCAGCCGGTTGAACAGGGTCGACTTGCCGACATTGGGGCGGCCGACCAGCGCGACGATTGGCATCGGGTCTCAGGGGCCCGACGGTGGCGGGGCTGGCGACGGCGTTGGAGCCGGAACGGGGGTTGGCGTGGGCGGCACGTCGCGCAGCTCGACCTGGACCTTCTTTGGCTGGAAATCATCCAGGGTCAGTCCTGTCGGCACCTGCTGCACCTTGACGTCGAGGTCAAAGCGCCCGGCCGCTTTGCCACTCGCATCGAGGGTGACCTTGAAGTCGTTCGGGTTCAACACGATCGACGACAACACCGGCGCGGGCCCCGAGATGGTCACCGACACCAGGCCTGGCGGCCGGACGAGCTGCAGGGCGCCCGAGAGATTGATGACGCTGGGCGTCACGCTGACCGTTTGGGTCACCGATAACGTGGTCACCCGAACGGTGACCGCGACCGTCTGCCCAGCTTGCAGCAGCGGCAGCGTCCCTTGCGACGGCGCCAGCGCGACGTTCCGCACGACGGTCGTGGAGATGCCGTTGATGTCGACGGGCGCGGTGTCGACAAAATCCTTGCCCTCGAGGGCATTCGCATCGCCCGCCAGCGTGGTCGTTGGCGGATTGACCTCCAGCGGCTGGAGGATGTACCCCGCCGCGGGCTGGCCCTCTGTCACGGGCCGAATGCCGACCTGCTTGTACAGGGTCTGCTGGATGATCGGCACCTGAACGCTCACCGAGGGCGGCGTGATGCGCACGTTCGGATCCTTCAGGTCGTTGCCGCGATCGTCCACGATGCGCGGCGTATAGACCCCGTTGACGGGGACCGTGACGGCGACGCTCACGTCGACAACTGCCTCGGTCGCGCGACCGACCAGGCTGGCGCCGCCCTCGACGGTGATGGCCGTTGGATCGACGGTCCATTGCCCCGGCTGATAACCGGACGGCACCTGACCGGTCAGATTGACCCGCACTGGCAACGCCTGCTTGCGGACTTCCTCGAGTTGCAGCCGCACGTTGGCCTGGTCCGGCGCCAGGTCGCGTGCCTCGGGGTCAGTCGAGGTGACCGTGATCGGCAGGCTGTCGTTGTCGCCGGCGTGCGCTCCGCTGGCGTCGACCTGGACGTTGAAACTCCCTGGCCCCAACCGATTGAAGACATTCTGGGTGGAGCGCACCCACAGCCGAATGCC
>DATGER010000201.1:0-23338 GCA_035309865.1 Chloroflexota bacterium | reverse complement strand
GCGGCGGCGCCACCAGCGCGCCCGCGTCGATTGGCTATGCACAGGTGTTGGAGCACGGGTTGCGACATCTGGCGTGGCTCGTCGGTGACGACGAAGTCGTGCGAACAACGCTCAGCGACGATTGGAAGAAACTGCTGAGCGCTTACGTCCCTGAGCCGTTTCGGCATCTGCAGGCCTGAGCGTCCATCGCCAGCGTCTGAGCGGACTGTCCTGTCCGAACGAAGTCGATCGACAGGATGCTGTTGTTGAGCGCTGAACCGACGGATCTAAAAATGCCTCGCCGAGTGGCACTGCGCGCCGAGGACCGCGCGCTGCTCGAGTTGCATTCGGACATCCTGGAGGTTGGTCACAATTCCTCGGTGGGGCGATGTTGCGAGACTGCTGCTCGCGAGGCACCCCAGCAATCTGGTCTTGGTGCTTCGCGATAAACTGCTGCGCGGCGTTTCTGCCCTGTCATTGAGCGTGGGCTTCCACTCACCCACATCTTACGAAGGCAGAAACGCCTCAGTCTTTGGTTGCGGCTTCGCGGGCTGTGTACGAGTCGTGTTGCGCTGAGGACGCCAGTTCGCGCCTGGCGAATGAGCTAGTGGCCTTTGCCGCCGCCGCCGCCGCGACCGCCGCCTCCGCCGTTGCCGTGGCCACCACTGTCGTTGCCGTGGCCACCACTGTCGTTGCCGTGGTTGCCGGTGTTGTCGTCGCCGCTATTGCCTTTTCCGTTGCCGTTGCCCTGGGTTCCGGCGTTGTTACCGCTGGGGCCACGGTCGCCGGCGTTGCCAGGGGTGACGCCCTGGTGGTCGCCGTGGGCAGGGGGGCCCTGGTTGTCATTGTGGGCAGGCGCGCCCTGGTTGTCATCGTGCCCGGCGTTGCCGGGGTTGCCCTGATCGTCGTTGTTGCCGGGGGTGCCAAGGTCGTCGCCGTTGCCGTGATCGTCGTTGTGGGCGTTGCCGTGATCGTCGTTGCGGTCGTCGCCGTTGCACTTCTGCTTGTGTTTGTCGTCCGGATCGCCGTTGGCGTTGTGAATGTCGTCGTCGGGGCACGGCGTGGCCGTGGCGCCCGGCTGAGGGGTTGGGGTGGCGGTTTCTTCGGGCTCTTCGGTCTCGGTGGGCACGGGCGTGTTCGTCGCCGTTGCGCCAGGTACCGGGGTGTCGGTGGGCGTGGGCGTGAGCGTTGGGGTAGCCGTGCTGGTCGCAGTTGCCGTCTCCGTGGCGGTGGCGGTGGCCGTCTGCGTGGCCACAATGGTCCCGGTCGCCGTGGCTGTCGGAGTCGCCGTGTTGGTGGCGGTAGCCGTGTTTGTAGCGGTGGCCGTGGCGGTCGGCGTGGCCGTCGCGGTGCTTGAGGCCGTTGCCGTTGGCGTCGCAGTCGCCGTTGCGGTTGGCGTAGCGGTGCTGGTTGCCGTAGCCGTCGGTGTGTCCGTCGCCGGCCCCGCCTGGGCGAGAATTGACACCGGCGCCGCGGTGGCCGCGAGCGTCAGCAGCCAGAGCCCAAGCGCCAGCACACTTGCTGCTCCCAAGAGCGCAAACGGGTTCCGATTTCGCATGCTGTCCCTCTTCCGTCAGTCCGACGCCGGTGCAGCGACTTCTGCAACGTGTAACGCAGTGGGATGCCGCGACTGTTACGGCCAGGCCGCGACTCCGCGGAACCGCGATGTGCCGCAGCGCCTGAGGAGAAACGTATCGGATGACGGTGACGATCCCCACGACGCTCTTGGGATGACGGACCAGCAGCAGCGTGACTTCGACGAGCAGGGCTTCATCCTGATCGAGGACTTCTTCAGTCAGCCCGAGTTCGATCGCCTGCTCGCGGCGATCGACGAGGTCGCCGTGCGGGTGCGTGTAGAGAGGAGCCTGGCCGCCAACGACCCGTTCGCGCTACGGAATGCGCTGAGCCAGCAGGCAGCGTTCCTGGAACTGATCGAGCATACGCGGACGCTGCCGCTGGGTGTGGACGCCATCGGCCGGAACGATCAGATACGCACCACGCATCTCGACTATCGACCACCGTACCCCGCCGGTCTCGAGCCAGGCGAGCTGGGCACCGGCGAAGGTGCCGACCACGCCGCGGGCTACAAGAACCTTGGTCCGCGGGGATTGGCTACACGTACATCATCTCGACCGGCAACCCGGCCGTGCGGGTGCAGGCGACGCGCTGAGTCTGCACGCGCCCTCGAGTACTCAGACCGCCGCGCTCGCGCTGCGCCAGGCGATCTGGCGCAAAGGCGATCCCGAGTCGTAGCCAACCTTGAGAAGCGAAGCAAGTCTGCCCGGGCTGAGCACTGGACTGTGTTCCGGGCCGACTGCACCGGAAGTGCGTCGGCGAACTGCGTGGGGTGCGTACGGTCGGCGAGGCTCATGCATCGTCGACGGTGTGTCCATTCCAGGTCTCATTCGCAGCTTGCGCCGCCCACTTGCGCGGCAGGATGGACGGTGCCTGACATGGTCCAAAGCGCCGCTGTACCGGCTTAGATTGTGGCTGCCCACGATGTATGCCGCCATCCACCGAATCCAGCTGACGGCCGCGACGGCATCTGACTTGTGACCGTGGAGCTCGGGGTTCGCTTCCATGGTCGGCCCCGCGTGAATCAGGGAGGCGGCCACAGGCGAGGTGTCGGTGGTAGTCCTCGGAGTTCATACGACAGCCGGCTTCCACAGTCGACCAGCACCCCTACCGCCACGTAGCCGAGGTCCATGTGCCCGGCAGAGCAGCCCTTGACTGCGCACAAGCGAGGAAGTACCGCGGCGTACAAACCGCCGTGGCGCGGCCGGCGGACCGGGCGTCTCTTTGCAGGGGATGCCCTGGGCTCGACGTTGTATCCGCGGTAGCCGGCTGCTTCTTGTCTCACATACGTTACGTTAGACATTTGCGGCGATTGCCTCGGGCGCGTGGACCCACCGAACTGGTACCGCATCCATGACACGCCGTGTTGGCCACAGCTGCGCCATTTTACGCATCCAGGGTGCGCCACCGGCTAGCCCGGCGGATGCGCGTGCGTTGATGCGATGGCAGACCCATGTCGAATCCACCTCCAAGTCAAACCACGCCCTGTGACGAATTTCACAAGCGAAGTGTTATCTGCTTCGCAGCATCGCGCGCATCAAGGTGATGTACTCAACTCATCCACACCAGAAGGGACTCCGATCATGCATACCAGATTCATGGCGGGCGGAACCAGTTGGGCGGCCAGCACGCTGATCGGCAGCAACCCTGAGGACCCGGGCGAACAGCTCCGCGATCAGGACTCAGTCCACCTACGAATCCCACATTCCCGTCGGCGAGACACGGCCAGCGTCACTGCTGCGGTGCCGATGCGAGGGCTGGCGGGCGCTCGTGCCCGACGGATGTTGACGGCGGTCGCGCTCGTGGCGGGACTCTGCAGCGGCGCGATGGCCACCGACACGCCTATGGCATCTGCTGCTTCCGCGGGCCCGCTGTGTGAAGGCAACAGCGCTTGCAGCGTCACTCCGTATACAACCCACAACTACCAGAATGAAATGTCTACCTCGTATTGGGGCATGACCACCGGCAGAGAGTGCACCAACTACGCGGCCTTCGTCGAGTCTTCGGTCTACGGTAGCCCCACCCCGAGCTACGGTCTGGGTAACGCCGCGAACTGGGCGACCGCCGCGAAAAACAACGGGGTCACAGTCAACCAAACTCCGACCGTGGGATCGGTAGCGCAGTGGTACGCGAACGACCCGAACATCGGGTCCGACGGACACGTCGCCATCGTCGAGCAGGTCGGACCAAACGACAGCTACATCGTCATATCCCAGGATAACTGGGCCAGCGACACGGACAAATACGGCTGGGCGTTGATCCTGGCTGGAACGCCCAACCAGGGGGAGCCCTGGCCGGATAACTTCATCCACTTCCCTACTACCAGGCTCCCGACCACGCTCTCCTACACACAGCCCGACCGTCTGATCCAGTCCACCGGCAACCTCTACTGGACAGCAGACCAGACTCTGGGCAGCATTTCGCAGGCCGACGTCTTCCGCGCCTCGAAGGACAACGTGGCCGGCCAGGAACGAATCCTGTATCAGGAGTCCCTACCAGCGGCTTCGACGCCGGTCGACTTCGAAGCGATCACCTACGCCAATGTAGGTGGCAACTGGTACGGCTACTTCGTGGCCAACTATCCGCGGCAGAACGAGTCCCAGATCAAGCGAGTGCCGCTCGCTGGTGGTGCCGCCGTCGTGCTCGCCACCTCCCCGGCGGTCATTGGCAACCGCGATCTCGTGACCGACGGGTCGTTCCTCTACTGGGCCGACGCGGCCGCAATCCGCAAGATGGCGATCGCCGGCGGCACGGTTCAGACGCTCGTCTCGACCCCATCGGGGCTTGTCCGCCCAGTTCCGCACGTGCACCTCGGACTCGACGGACAGGTGCTCTACTACTCGTCCGGAAACAGCATCTTGCGCGTCCCGACCAGTGGCGGCGCGTCCACTACGGTCGTGTCGTCGGCGAGCGCGATCACGGCGATGTACCCACCCTCGGCGACCAACGGCAACGTCTACTGGGGCGAGGCTGACGGCTCGGTCTGGTACACCGCGTCGAACGGTCTCTCGCTTGCCCGGAGCGTGCAAGCTCCGAGCGCCGGTGTCAGCGTCACCAGCGTGTCGGTCGCAGGCAGCTACATTCTCTGGGGCACCTGCCTCGCGGAAGGCTGCAGGGTCAACGGGTACGACAACGGCAACATCGTGTCCGTGCCCACGTCCGGTCCTTCGGTGGACGTCCAGGGTGACGCGGGCGCGTGGTACTGGGGCGACGCCGACCTGGAGAAGTACACGCTCTAACGGCCGATCGGGCGGTCGGCGTGGCACCGTCAAGTTAAGGAGCGGTAATCGGTCTCCGGCGGCAACGCTACGAGTTGGTCCGCCCTGGCGAGCCGGCTTTTATCAGGCTACCGGTGCCAGGCGACCACCTCTCGCCACGTGTGGCGAAGTTGGGTCAGGAGTTGTCGTCGGGCGATAGCCGGGGCGCGGTAGCGGTCGGTTCGGAAGTGATCGCCCACAGCACCGAACGGCCCGAGAAATCGCTGCGCTCTGGTCGCGGACCATGCGCAGGTCAGGCCTCGGTTTCCACAACCGCTCACCGTGAACAAACTTCATGACAGTCTGCGACTCGGGCTGCATATTGGAGTGGACGGCAGCATGGCGCCATGTGTTCTTGTGGTCGACGACGACCATCCAATCCAGTGCATCGTTGCCGATATCTTGGGTGAGGTGGGGTGCGAAGTCCTGCTCGCCAGCAACGGCACAGAAGCGCTCGGCCATATGCGCAGAAAAGCGCCCGATGTCGTGGTAACTGACCTGAATATGCCCGGCCTGGACGGCGTCTCGTTAGTGAAGGTATGCCGGAATGAGCCGAAGCTCAGGCACATTCCAATAGTCGTGATGACGGCAGAAGCCAGCTATAACGAGCAGTCACTGACCGCGCTAGGCGTCCAGAACATTGTCGCCAAGCCGTTCGACGTCCACTTCCTGGTAAGCATAATTACAAGCATCATCGCCGCGTAGACGCGCAACAACACCCTGGCTACGGCATATGGCTGCCACTGGCGTGTTCGGCACGCGTTCAAGGGGAGGCGGGGGACAGTGTGTTGGCGCTGCCGCTTACGCCGCAGGACGCTGAGGCCACCGCGACCGCGCCGCGGCATTCGGAAGAACACCCGCGTGCGCAGCCATCGCTGATACGAGGGCCAGGTCGTCGTGCCCGGGCAGAGGGCCGAGAATCGCCAGGGCCAGTTGGCGATAGCACTCGTGGCGGCTCGTAATGACATCAGAGTGGAGGCTGCAGCGGCAGGACGCCAGGTGTATCGGCATTTACTTGCGCGTATATCTACGGCACCGGCAACCTGTCCTCAAAGGGTCAGTAGTATCAGGCGACCTGCCCACTCGTACCGAACGCCCGCCGCTGAAATTAGCGCCATTGAAAGTATCTTGCGCTGGACTCCGGTGGCAGCGGCTGCCCTCGAGAGAACATCGGCAGGCCAGGCGTAGGTTCTGGCCAGGCCCGGCGCTGGTGTGGTTGTGTAACGGCCACCGCTTGCGAATGAGACATTTGGACCATGAATGCGATCCGGGCGAGCTTCGCCCGGCCATAGCATCTCGTTGGCGTCGGGCTGGGGACGCAGGCGCCAGATCCAAAAACGGGGGCCAGATCCATGCCGGCATCCGCGCAGGTCGTTGCGCTCGCTCAACTTTATGGCATTCGACCGTCATCCAGCGACGCCCAGTTGCGGGCATCGCGGCGTGGTCCCGAGCCTGGCGAGCCAGCGACTCAGGCCCGCAGCATCGTCGGTGGTCCGCAGCTCGTGCCGCTCGCCGGAGTCGGACAGGCTGAGTCAGAGCCTGGCTCTGCGGTTCGAAACCTCCGGCCTGTGAGCGATATCGCAGCGTATTCGCGAGTACGTCCGCCGCTCAGATCGCTCAATCCGTCCATCCTGGTAGTCGACGACGACGCCAAGATCCGTGAACTCGTGACCGATCTGCTGAGCATGGAAGGCTATAGCGTCTACACCGCCACAAACGGAGCTGACGGACTCCAACTCCTGGAGCGGACGACGCCCCGGCTCGTAGTGCTCGATATCCGCATGCCCGTACTCGATGGCTGGGGTTTTGCCCGCGCGCTGAAAGCGCGGACAAGCGTGTTGCCCATGCTCGTGATGAGCGGCGCAGTGGATGCCCGGCGCTGTGCCTCAGAACTTGGCGCGGATGCCTTCATGAGCAAACCGTTCGACCTCGACGATTTTTTGAATGTCGTCGAGCGATTATTCCTTGCCGGGATGCCGCGGGGAGCACCGACAGGCCTCCATCCGCGTTCGGCGAAGCCGGTACACCCTGCGAGCCCGGTTTGGTGTACCGACCTCTCATTCAGGCGGCTGCATTGAAGGCACACCGCACCGCGGACGGCACGCGGGCGGCGTTTCGCGTTCGGCGTGTCGCGCGCTGCAAGTTTGGCTGGCCGCGCCTGGGCAGCACGTAAGAATTGTCACCACATGCCTTGCTGGACAGCCTACCGTCAGCTGGTGTCGTGCCCCGTGGGCCCCGGGGCTCGACCATTTGGCACGCTGAGAGGAAGCACACATACTATGCATCTACCTGCACGCGCGGCAGTGGTACTGGGTTCGCTGGCGCTGCTCGTAGGCGGCTCAATCCCCGCCGCTTACGGTGAATCGGAACGCGCCGATGTCGTCGGCCACGTGTACGTCAATGACAACACGGCCGGCACCAACACGATCGGCGCCTTCGACCGACACAAGAACGGCAGCCTGACTGCAATGGCCGGTTCACCATTCTCCGCCGGTGGTGCCGGTGCTGGCGCCATCGTTGGGTCCCAGGGAGCACTCCAGATCAGCAGCGATGGGCGGTTTTTGCTAGCCGTCGACGCCGGTAGCAACGAGATTTCCGTGCTCCGCATCGGCACGGGCGGATCTCTGGAGCCAGTCACCGGCAGCCCGGTTGCTTCCGGCGGCATTCTGCCAATCAGCATCGCGATCCACGATGATCTGGTATACGTCGCCAACGAGGGCAACGGCTCAACTGGCAGCAACTACACCGGCTTTACGTTGAGCTCGACTGGCATGCTGACGCCACTGGCTAATTCCACATTCCCGCTGTCGGCCACCGCTTTGCCCGGCGATGTGCTGTTCAATTCCACGGGTACCAAACTGGTGGGCACCGAAGTCGGCCCCGCGAATGGCCCGTCGTTCATCGACAGCTTCGACGTTGCCCATGACGGGCGGCTCACGCCAGCATCGGGTTCACCTTTCCAGGCGCAGGCCGTCGGTCCGTTTGGCAGCCAATTCCGGCCAACGGATCCATCCGAACTCTACGTCTCGAACGCGCACGCCGGTGCGAATGCGGGCAGCGTCTCGGCGTACCGCGTCTCGAGCAATGCCGCTCTCTCGCCGATCGGCGGCTCGCCGTTCGCGGACAAGCAGACGGCCTCCTGCTGGGTTGAGATCACTCCAGATGGACGGTTCCTGTTCACGGTAAACACCGGGGTGCCCTCGATCTCACGCTACCAGATCATGAGCAACGGCGCGCTGTCCCTGCTTGGGAGCACCGTATTCAATGATCCGACCGGACTCCGGCCGTTTGATGCGCGGCTCGATCCGTCGGGTAAGACGCTGTATGTGGTGGACGCTGGGCTCGCGATGGTCAGCGCCTTCGACGTCGACGGCGGCAATCTCTCCGAGTTGGACTCTTCGCCAATTGCGCTGCCGGCCGGGGCAACGCCGTTCGGGATCGTTGTCACGCGCACCGGGCGCGACGACGGGTAGTCGCTGGGCTTGACTCAGACGGTAGCCGCACGCCGGTACTAGCGTTTGGGCGACGCGAGTACGTGTAAGACGTACCGCGTCGCCTCGGCCCCTGGCAGTGCGACCCGCCTGCCTGCCGGAGCGTCATCGAGATTAGAGGACCTTTGCGGTCAGACGAGGGCGACCAGGGCGGCGAGATCGGGGACAATCAGGTCGGGCGGGAAGCCAAGGGGTTCTGTCGGCGCTTCGGCACGGTTGACCCAGGCGACGCGTAAGCCGAAGGCACGTGCCCCAGCCGCATCCCAACCATTGCTGGACACGAAGAGTGTCCGGTCTGCGGGCTCTCCGACTGCGTCAACACCCAGTTGGTAGACGCGCGGATCTGGCTTGTAACTGCGCACGGCGTCCACACTGACGACCGCCTGAAAGCGGTCAGCAAGGCCAGCATTCGAGAGAGCTGCGTGCAACATGCTTGGGCTGCCGTTGGAGAGGATGATGCACATTCGTCCGGTGATAGCTAATTGTTCCAGGGCAGCGGCAACCTCAGGATAGGGGTGCACCCGCAGCCAGCCTTCCAGAGCCCGCCTGCGCTCGGCACCCGAAAGTGTGACCTCGAGATGCTCGGCTGCGAAATCAAGCGCGTCTGCGGTCACCTGCCAGAAATCGACGTACGCGGCTGGACCCATGAGCGCCCGTAGAAAGCTGTACTCCAGCTGCTTTCTTCGCCAGAGCGCGACGAGGTGTGCGGGATCGCAGGCCAAGCCGTCACAAGCTTCTCCAACTGACGCCACATCGAAGAGCGTGCCGTATGCGTCGAAGATGAATGCCGCTGGGTTCATGCCGTGGCGAGTTTAGCCCCGAAGGACCCACAGCCGCGAGCGGCCGTCGTCCCTGATAGCTACGGGCCGACTTCTGAAACGACGCTGCAGCGAGTTCAATCCGCCACGCTCATTGGTGCCCACTGGAAACTGGGCTGGATTATTGCTGCGTGTACCAGTTGGATTGATGACTGCCGCCGGGTACGTTTTCGCCGCCGCCGCCGCCGCCACCGGCCGGGAACGTCGAGAATACGGGTGGGGTGAAGCCGGAGCACATGCCGGCACTCTGGCACGCCTGCACCTGGAACGTCCACGTCGTGGAAGAGGTGATCGCCTCGTCCGAGAGCTCGAACATACGCTGGGTTCCGGAGACCTCATACAGGTTGGACCCCATGCTGGTCTGCTGATTCGTCGATGTGTTCGTAAAGACCGCGCTGACCAGGATCTCGAAGTGATCCGGGTTGTATGACGAGTCCCACCAGAAGTCTATGAAACCCGGCAGACCATTCGTCGAGATACCTTCCAGGCCGAAGCGCGGGTTCAAGGGCATCCGGGGCGGCGTGGCGACGGCAGGTCGGACGTCGACCGTTGCCTCCTCAGCCGTCCGCACGACCTGGATTACCGCGGCGCCACTTGGATCCCAGTATTCCTGGCCCTGTTGCCACTCAGGATTGATTCGGATGGGGGAGTTGAACAGAGTCCCGCTGTCGACGAGGTAGCTGCGGCCGTCACTGCCCACACGGTGAATCAGGACGATATCGGCGTTCAGGCCGGCGTCGACGCCGCGCTTGCGGCGATATTCGATGGTGTCGTAGGTGTTTGAGTTGATGGGTATCGTGACCATGAGGCAACCTGGATCCTGGGCTGACTCCAACGGCGCAACCGTGAACCGCTGCCACTGGCCGGGCGTGTACTGGCACTTGCGATTAGCAGGCAGCCAACCCAGACTGTCGAGATTTGGCCCGTTCAGGGCCGGGCCGCTTGGCGCGACCTCGTGGGAATCGCTCGTTATGCCCAGCGGGCCGGGGAACGATTTGACGTTGTTGGCACTCATCAGGTCGTACGGATCGCAGTAGTCGCCATTGGGTGGATTGCAGTCCCACGTGTCGCGGCTGTGCTGCAAACCGTAGCCGTGACTCATTTCGTGCCCGGTGTCACGCACGTACAGATTGTGAAAGTTGATGACCACGCACGCGGCTGTTATCTTGGGCCCATTGTTCGGTGTCGGTGTGGCACACGTCTGGCCGGTCCCGAGTGCGGAATCGTCGTGTGCACCATTGGTCACCACCAGCACGCCGTAAAAACCCGTGAAGTTGGCACCCTGGCTGACGGCCGTATTGACGCAGTCTGTCCAGATTGGAAAACGCGCCTGGCCAGCTTGAGAGGTATACCAGCTCAGGGTGCCTTCACCTGACGGGAGCAGCGGCAGCTGGTACCAGTCGTCGTTGGTAATGCTGGTCGTTGGAAACACGGTGGTGCCGGAAAGGCTTTCGAGGCCGTTGGAGACCTGCGCGAAGTAGTCGAACATGCCACCCTTCCCCTTACCGGCCTCAGTGAAGAATGTGGATATCCAGGCGCGGTTGATCACCGCGCCAGCGGTCGTCACCCCGTTGGTGGTCAAACCGTTGACCGCGACAGGATCGGCGGGTTTGTCGGCGAACTTGCACAGGACGATGGCCCATTTCGCGTTGGAAGGTAGTCCAGCCGCGTTGGCCGTAAGCGTAGGCCCGACCAGAACTGCAATGACAGCGAGTGCTGAAACGAATATTCGGGCGATTGCGCGGCAGGGCTGGTTTCCCCGTCCGTTGGCCCGCGTGGTGTAAGGCAGGGCGTCATCGCCCTGGGTGTCGCCGCTGACGCCGGTCAGTGAGCTTCGAATCTTGTGTGCCACGAGCCAGATGCTCCTTGCGATTGATGCCTTGAGCATCCGCCCGGAGCCCGCATTGAGCGTGTGAGCGAGTTCACTCGCAGTCCACGCGATGCCCACGCATCGGGCACGCAGCGCGTCCCGGCGATGGCGCGTTTCACATTCCTGGTGTGAAACGCAACACAGCCGTGCGTTAGAGCCACGATCTAACCTGGCCATGTGAAGCTCGCAGCCCACGAGCCGGCGGAGGTGCTGCTGCCGTTCGGCACCCTGCTGCGCCATTATCGCCTCACCGCCGGGCTGACCCAAGATGAGCTGGCGGATCGGGCCAACCTCAGCAGCCGGGGCATCTCGGATCTCGAGCGCGGCGCACGCAGAGCGCCTCACCCGCAAACGCTTCGCCAGTTGTCGACCGCCCTCGGGCTGGCCGACGACGAAGAGGCCGTACTTGTCACCGCAGGGCGACGGACTCAGCCGAGTCGTGTCGCTGATGACACGTCGACCGCTGTTTCGAAATCCCAGGCGAAGCGCCTGCAGACCCCCAGCTGGGTTGCGATCGCCGCCGCTGTCGTGGTGGTCTTGCTGGGGGTGGGCGCGCTCATGGTGCCCCGCGCGACTTCGCCCGTGGCCACCTCCACGGCGCCCACCACATGGACATCGCCCGCGGCGAACGGGCCGTTGGTCCTCGCTGATAGTTTTGCCGAACCCGCTAGCGGACTGTTCTCGAGTCAGCAGGCTGGCACGAGCCAGGCCAGCTTCAGCGACGGCACCTCGAACACCTATCAGTGGGACGTCGGCTATGCGTACAGCGCACTCGTGGCACACGCGCTTGGCCCGTACCCCGCCAATCCGGACAGCGCCTGGCTGGCCGGCATGATCGGGCTCGATCGCCAGCTCCCGCGCAACTTCGCCGTCCAGGTCCGCGCGCGAGCCACGCGATCTCTCGAAGTCAGCGCCTACGGTCTGGCGGTGCAGTTCGGCCCAGATCAGCAGTATCAGTTCGACGTCGCTCCCGACGACCAGCGCTTCCGTTTGACGCAGATCGCAGAGCAGGCACCTCTGGCAACTGACCGAAGCGGCTGGATCTTGATGGACTCGCACGTCAATACCCTGCGCATGGAGGTGCGCGACGACACCTTGCGGCTCCTGGCCAACGGTCACGAGCTGGCTACCCTGCAGCCGACAGGGCTGGCGGCGCGGCAAGCTGGCACGCTCAGCCTGCGCTGGGCGATGACGGGTCAACCAACCGACCGCAATCAGGTTGAGGTCCGCTTTGCGGACCTGCAAGTGTACGCGCTGCCCTGAGCCTGGTCGTGCAGTCAATTGCGTGACCAATCTGCATGCAATGCGTATTCCGAGTCGGACATTTCTTGTCTAGGCTCGCCGCATGAAACGACTAGCCGAACCGAACTGGATGGAGATGAGCAAGGATAGGGAGGAGCGGTCGATGCGGGCGCGCTTCAACGCTGTATTCAGCACGTGTCTTGTCCTGGTCGGCCTCGTGGTGGCTGGCTTTGTCTGGCCAACCAGCATGGATGGTCATTCGGGCTTGGTCAGCGCTCAGCCGCTCGATCCAACGCTGGAGTCCCTCATGTCCGGTACCCCCGATCCGACGCTGCAGGCACTGGCGACCGAGGCGGTGGCCGTCCAGACGGAAGTCGCGGGGCTACCGACGCCCAATCCGACTGACATGGCGCAGGCATTGACCCAGGCGGGCGCCATCACCATCCAGGGCACGCTGAGCATCACCGGGGCCGTCGAGGTATCGGGGCCATATACGCTCCAGTTGCTGAACCTGGGCGGCATCCGGCCCGACTACGTATCCTGCGCGGCCTTCGCTCAGGGGCAACGTACGCCCACTGGCGGCAGCGGCTTTCGGTTGCCAGACCCGCCGATGTTCGGGACGACCTTCGGCGGGCACACGGTGCTCGCGCCTGTCGAGGTCTCGCCGTATCCTGGCCCTGGCAGCTACGCCCGCAACGCCGGGGTCCAACTCGGACCAGGCGTCGTCCTTGACGACACCAGCTACAACGAAGCCGCCGGACCGGACTATCAGGTCAGCGTCAATGCGGACGGGTCCGGTACGTTCACCTTCACCAATTTACATGCGCCTTCGGGCACTGGAGATCCGTATTCCGGGCCGGCGATCTCAGGTTCGATGAGCTGGACGTGCAGCCAATGAACCAGCGCATGCGCACCATCGCGGTATTCACGCTGGGTGGCCTGCTGGCGCTGACCGTCCTTGGGACCGCGCAGGCATCACCGCCGGCAGCACCAGGTAGCTTCGCGCAGTTCGACGGCACGTCGAGCCACATCGATGTTCCGGACAGTCCAGACCTCAGCGTGGCGACCACCGGGGCGCTGACCGTTTCGGCCTGGATTCGGCCGGACACACTCACGTTCCCCAAAACGGAAGGCTCGGGCTACGTCCACTGGCTCGGGAAGGGCGACGCAGGTCAGCAGGAGTGGACCTTCCGCATGTACAGCCAGGGCAACACCGAGAATCGAGGGAACCGCATCAGTTTTTATGTGTTCAATCCGAATGGCGGATTGGGCATCGGCAGCCACTTTGAGGAGCCCCTGACGGCGGGGCAGTGGATCCACGTCGTGGGTGTGGCGGATCACGGCAAGACGGCGATCTATCGAGACGGGGTCTTCAAGCGATGTGACCAGTACCAGGGCAACGGGGACGCCACGTGCCAGAAGTACCCCCAGAACGAGTGGATTGCGCCGCAACACGGCTCGGCGCCGACGCGAATGGGCACGCGCGACCTGCGCAGCTTCTTCCAGGGCGGGTTGGCCGAGGTGCGCGTCTGGAATCGCGCACTTAGCGCGGGCGAGATCGCCAGTTTGTACGCCCAGGATCAGGCGCCCCGCAACGGACTGGTCGCCGAGTATCTGCTGAACGAGCGCTCAGGCACGGTCGCACAGGACACGGCTGGTGCCCATAACGGCACCCTCGCCGCGGTGACGTGGGGAGGCGGTCCTACCCCACCGCAGCCGCCGCCAACCCCGCAGACGCCACCAACGCCGCAGGCGACGCTGACGCCGACGCCAGGGCCGAATCCCGCGGGGGATCTGGTGCTCTCAGCCTCGCCGATCGTATTTACATCGGGCCAGACGTTCAATGGGGTGGTGGCATCTGGAATCGGCACTGGGGGTGGCGAGGTCAATGACTACACCGCCACCATCGATTGGGGCGACGGCAACCTCGTCGTCGGCAACATGACGCCGGGTGGACCGGGTTCGTTCCAGATCTCCGGCAGCAACACCTTCGCCGATGTTGGGCCGTACACCCTGACGGTAACGGTCACGAATAACCAGACCGGTGCTCAGGAGGTGGTGCACACGCAAGCGACGGCTTCGACCGTCTCGCCGCCACCATCTGGTGGACCGGAGACGATCGCCGGAACCGGCCAGCCGATCGGTTTCGCACCGGGACTGGTTTTCAACGGCGCGGTGGCAACGTTTACCGTCACCAACGCGTAAGTGCTCCCCAGTAACCAGGCGTTTAGCGGGATCCCGGGCAATGTCGGCGACGAGGGCCCGGCGAATCAGGCCGAGCTCAATACGCCGACCCGTGTGGCCGTCGACAGCGCGAGCAACGTGTACATCGCTGACAGTGGCAACAACGTAGTGCGCAAAGTCGACGCCGGCGGCGGGACGATCCACACGTTCGCCGGCGGAGGCGCCGGCAACGGAGTCCAGGGCTACGCCGGCGACGAAGGGCCGGCCAACGCCGCGCAACTGGCGAACCCGACCGGAGTGGCGGTCGATAACTCGGGCGATGTCTACATCGCCGACTCGGCCAACGACGTCATCCGCCTGGTTGATCCAAGCGGCGTCATCCACACCCTGGCCGGTTCTGGGACACCCGGCTACGCCGGCGACAATGCGCCGGCCATCGCCTCGCAACTGGCTGGCCCTGACGCGGTCGCCGTCTATGACCCATCCGCCCTGCGCGGCGAGGACCACACCATTCGCGTCCCGGTAGCCGACCCAGGCAATAGTCGTGTGCGGTCTATCGCTGGCCGCGTTGGCCCGATCTCGACTCCTGATGCGCCGTGCAAGTAGTGGGTACGGACGCCAGCCAGCGGCAGGTTTTCACGTGCCGGGTACAGACACTGACTGCTGTTGGCGCATCAACAGTGGGACCGAGCGCAGCGAAGCGGGCGGATCCAGGGGCGCTCAGGACACCATGCGTCGTCGCAGCAGCGATTGCTCGGCTGGATTGTGCGTCAACGTGAGCGCGCGCAGCTCGGCGGCGCGTGCCAGCTCGTGCTGACCGACCTCGACCAGGAGGTCGGCATAGATGGCGTGGAACAGATGGTAGCCATCAAGCTCCGCGGCGAGCGTTTGTACTTCGGACAGCGCGGCTTCTGCGCTCACCACATGCCTGAGCGCCACGGCGCGGTTCAGCCGCACGACCGGCGACGGACCGTGGCGCATCAGCAGGTCGTACAGGATCAGGATCTGTGGCCAATCGGTGGTTTGCCACGCCGAGGCCTCCGCGTGACAGGCCGCGATCGCCGCCTGGAGCTGGTACGGACCCGGCCGGTGTAGCGCCGCCGCGCGCGAGATGAGTGCGATCGCTTCGCCGATGGCGCGCTGGTCCCACCGGCGACGGTCCTGATCGCGCAGCAGGACGAGTTCGCCGGCCGCATCAAAGCGCGCCGAAGCGCGAGCCATGTGCAGGCGCATCAACGCCAGCAGGCCCATCGGCTCCGGCTCGAGCGGGAACAGGCTCGTCAGCAGTGCGGCGAGCCAGGCAGCATCCTGGACGACGTCGCGTCGGTCGGCAGATGCGCCCCCACTCGTGAGGTAGCCCTCGTTGAACAACAAGTACAGCACCGCGAGCACCTGGCCGAGGCGCCCGTCGAGCTCGTCCGCGCGCGGCAGGGCGTACGGGATCCCAGCCGCGCCGATTTTCTTCCGGGCGCGCAGGATGCGCTGCGCTACGGTTGACTCGGACACCAGGAAGGCGCTGGCGATTTCGCGGGTCGTCATACCGCAGACCGCGCGTAGCGTCAGCGCGATCTGCGCCTCGGGCGCCAGCGCCGGGTGGCAACACAAGAAGATCAGCTCGAGGCGATTGTCGGGCTGCTGGAGGATCGGCCGGTCCAGTTCCGCAAGCTTTTCGCGATAACGCGCCTCGCGCCGCACGCGATCGATCGCCCGGCGGCGGGCCACAGTCTGCAGCCAGGCCCGCGGACTGTCCGGGATGCCGGCCCGGGGCCACTGCTCGAGGGCAATGAGCAGCGCGTCCTGGACGATCTCCTCGGCGGCTGAAAAATCATCCAGGATGCGCACGAGCCAGGCGGTCAGGCGGCCCGCCTCCTCGCGGAAGACCGCCGTGACGGCCGCGTGGGTGCGGTCGTCTATCTGGCCACCGCCGGGCGAATCTCGACGGTCCCGCGGCCGGGCCAGGTGCGCGCCATGCGCAGCGCTTCGTCGAGGTCGGCCACCTCGATCGAGGCGTAACCGCCGATACCCTCCTTGGCCTCCATGAACGGGCCGTCGGTCACGACGGGCTCCCCGCCGGCCCAGGCGTGCCGCACGGTCGTGGCCGTGGTCGGAGGTTGCAGCTGGTCGCTGTACAGGATTTTGGCCGCGTGTTCCTGGAACCAGCGCCCCACTTCGCCGTACCGCTGCCGCAGCGCCTCAGGCGTCAGAGCCTCGAACGCCGCTGCATCCTCGGGGGTCCCGCAGAAAAGGAGAACGTACTTCATCGCGCGTACTGGTGACCTCGCATATTAAAGAAGTCGAACGGCGCGCAGCGACTTACGACACGAGCTATCCGCCGGATGTGACATTCGTCCGTGAAATCGTAACCCGACGGGGCGCACACCAGGATGCGGCGACACCTTCGACGACGACCCCGGCTCCTTCACCGATCCGTCGCCGACGCTCGTAACTTCCCGGCCAGCTTGTTCCTCCAGGACCTGGCGATCTCAGCCGCGCGGATCTCGGCTCTCGAGTAGGGAGGTGCCGCGGCGCCCGGACCTGGCTGCGTGCGCGACGATTGCATCTCTGATCGATCGGTCGTGGGCAGGCCGCGGATACGTGTCGCGGACTACCTGGAGCCGTTCCGTCGGGATGTGGGTCTCGTGGCCGATGTCGATGAAGACGCCCCCTTTGGGTCAGGTACGCGAGCGGTCCACGACGCTCAGCGATCCCCAGCGAGGAGTGCAGCGCAACGGCCTCCCACACGCGGTCGATGTCTCGGGCGGCCAGGGCATACTCGCCGAGCAGGGCGGCGGCGAGGTCGGCGCCCTCGACCTCGAACCGAGCTTTGCCTGGCGCGCCGGTGCCCAGTCCGAGGTCGTGCAGGATGCAGGCGGCGAAGAGAAGCCCTCATCGCAGGCCGCGTCGGCGATGCTGCCTCGTGTTCTGCGAGGAGCCGAGCGTCCAGAAAGCTCCGGATGCCTTGGTCAAAGATCGATGCGCTCTCAGTTATGCGTGCCAGGGAGACGGACGCCCGGCTGGCTGATCCCGTTTCAGCAGGCCGAACGTCGATACGCCGAAATAGGGTCCAGCGACAACGCCTCGAGATGCACGCGGCGGGCAATCATGTGGGCAACAACCTGCCGTACGCGTATCGTCCGCTCGTCGCCGATTGGGTGGCGGACCATCTACGTACGCCGAATCTGTAGTCTATCTCGGTGCCTATGCAATTCGGCGTGCAACTTTTGCCTCAGGACGTGACCTGGGCGCAGTGGCGGGATGGGTGGCTGCGGGTTGACGAGCTTGGCTTCGACTCCAACTGGAGTTTCGACCACGTGCACGCGCCGCGGGGCAAGCCTGAGACCGATAGTTTCGAAGGTTGGGTGGGGATGGGCGCGCTGGCGGCACTCACCCGAAACGCCTGGACCGGCATGCTCGTCAGCCCAATCACGTTCCGCAATCCGGCGCTCCTGTCCAAGATGGCCACAACGCTCGATCACATCACCGGCGGAAAGTCGATTTTCGGACTCGGCGCCGGCTGGCACGTCAACGAGCACCAGGCCTACGGCTTCGGCTGGCCGTCGGCGGGCGAACGCGTATCTCGACTGGCCGAAGCGCTCGAGATCACCCACCGGATGTGGAACCGCGACGAACAGCCGGCGAGTTTCACCGGTCGTTATTACCAGCTCGACCACGCCTTCAACAATCCGGCGCCAGTGCGATCGCCGCACCCGCCGATCCTGGTTGCGGGTAGCGGTCCCCGAATCATCGGGCTGGTCGCCCGATACGCCGACATCTACGACTCGTGGCCACCGCTGGCGGCGCTCCAGGAGCGCTTCGGCCTGCTGGCTGAAGCGTGTGCGCGGATTAACCGGCCGTACGCGACGATCACTCGGTCGCTGAGCGTGGACTATCTCTGGGCGCCCGATCCGTCGACACGCGAAGCCAGATTCGTCGACGCGATCGGTCTTCCGGCCGGGCGCGATCCGGCGATGCTCCGGGCGCGCATTCTTGGCGGGGGACCGGCCGAGCTGATTGACCAGATCCGGACGTACCAGTCGGCGGGCGTGCAGCAGATCATCCTGCACATCCCGCCGCCGTATGACATGGACGGGCTCGAGCACTTCGCGAGCGAGGTGCTGCCCGCCTTCCGGTAGTCGGGTCGAACGGGTTAGTCGCCGCCGCCGTGCTCGGCTTCGCCGCCGTGCTGGCTGTCGCCGCCCTGCTGGTCCGCCTGGCCGTGGCCGTGCTGCGCGACCGGTTTCCCGTGCTTGTTGGTCGGGACCGAGGCGACGACCGCGGTGGTAGGCGTCGGAGTGACGGTGGCCAGGACAGTCGCGACCGTCGCGACCGGCGTAACGCCCCCGGTGGTCGTGGTGGTGGCGGTGGTGGTCGGCGTCGTTGTTACGGTGGCGACGCCGGTTGTCGACGCGGCATCTGCGTCGTCGCGGGCGGGCTCGGCGTCGCGGTTGACGTCGCGTTCAGCATTCAGATCGTGGGCCAGTTCGGAGACGGTCTGCCCGATGGCATGCTCATCCCCGTCGTGCAGCGCGGCGATGCAGGCTCTGAGCGCGTGGTCGGCCGCGTCTATGGAATCGTCAGACACCTCGTCGCCGACGGTCGCCGTCGTCGCGGTGACCGTCGTGATTGGCGTCGCCGTGGCGATGGGGGTCACGGTTCCCGTGGCAGTGGCGACGGCCGTGACGGTGGTGTTCGGAATCGCCGGCGCGCCAGAGAGCTGGCACGCGGCGGGCGGCTGGCCCGTGTCCGAAGACTCGTCCGACGTGGTGTTGCTCGTTGTTGCCGCAGACACGCCGATGCTGAACAGACTCAGCGACGCGATGATGCTGGCAAAAGATATCAAGATGCTTCGCACGTGACACAATCCTCCAGGATTTACCTAAGGAGAATCGGCTATCGGGCACTGGAAGTGATGGGGACACGTACTTTGGTACTGCCAGATCCTCCGGGGCCGCGTGCCGCCACGACCTGACCGCAATTTCTGGCTCCTCGTCGGCGACGCTGGGCTGTTCAGCCTGGCGGCGGTCTGCTTCGACGCCAGCGTGGTGCTGCCGGTCTTCGTGGCGCAGTTCACCGCGTCCCCGCTGCTGATCGGTGCTCCGGCTGCCGTCCGACTCGGCGGCCTGTACCTCCCGCAGCTACCGGCGGCGCTGAGCATCCGACGGTTTCAGCGCATCAAGGGCTTTCTCATGTGGCAGGTCGTCGTCGGCCGCGTGGCGCTGCTGGCGTGCCTGCCGGCCGCATGGTTCGCGGCCGCGGTGTCGCCAGCCGCGGTCCTGGCGATCGTCCTGAGCGCGTTCGCCGTCTTCGCGTTTACCGAGGGCGCGGCCACACTCGCGTGGCTGGACCTCGTCGGCGACGTCGTCCATTCCCGATTGCGCGGCAGATATTTCGGCATCGTCCAGCTGTTGGGCGGGCTCGCCTCGGTCGGCGCCGGCTTTGGCGTACGCGGCCTGCTGGCCAACGCGGTGTCACCGCCGGACTTCGTTCCGCTGTTTGCGTGGGGCATCGTGGCGTTCTTTCTCTCGGCGGCGTGCATCGCCCTGGTCCGCGAGCCGCGCGACGCGGTCCGGGCCGTGCCTGACGAGCCGACGCTGACGCACGTTGCCGAGCTGCTTCGGGGCGGCCACCTGCTGCGCCTCGGCGTCGCGCAGGTTCTGGCGGGCAGCTTGCAGCTCGCGCTGCCGTTCTACGTCCTGTTCGGACGCGACCGGCTCGGCCTGACCACCGATTGGCTGGGCAGCTTCATCGTCGCCCAGACCGTCGGGGCCTCGATCGCCGCGATTGCCTGGGCGCGTCTGGCCGAGCGGTACGGGGCGCGCCTGGTGATTGGTCTGTCGGCAGGGGTGCTGGTGATCATCCCGCTGGTGGCGGTGTTGTCGGAGCGAATCGGGGGTGGCGCGCTGCTGATGGTCGTGTTCGGTCTGGCCGGAGCGGCCAACGGGGGCAGCCGTTCCGGCTTCTGGCAATACATCCTCGACCTCGTGCCCGCGCGCGACCGACGCGTCTTCATGGGCCTGGCCAATACGGCCAACGCGCCGTCGCTGCTGATGCCGATCATTGGTGGGCTCCTGCTCGATTGGAGCGGCTACGAGTGGCTGCTGGCCGGCTCCGTGCTCGCGGGCGTTGGCGCGACACTGTCGGGGGTCTGGCTCGCCAGGCCAGGCGCCGCCGAAGCTCCGTCAGCCGCGTAGGTGGTCCACCGTGGCGCCCGAACGAGCACAAGGCGACCCGCACCGCGGTTGGTTCCGGCGCCACGCTGCGCGCAGCATACACCCCAGGTTGTGCATGCGGTCTAATGCGCTGTGCCCGCCGAAACGCCCACCATCGTCGCCACGAGTATCGGATTTCCATCCCGCCAGCGCGGCGCGCTCGACCTGCGTGCTGGCCCCATCTATCGCTTTGCCGCGGAACTGGCGCGGCCGAGCGGCACGCCGCGGCTCTGTTTGCTGCCGACTGCCGCCGGCGATGCGGCCGAGAACCTGGTGACGGCGTATACGGCCCTGGCCGGTACGGACCTGCGCGTATCCCATATCACGCTGTTTCCGATGCCCAACGTGCCGGACGTCCGCGCCCATCTGTTGAACCAGGATGTCATCTGGGTTGGCGGTGGCAGCGTGGTGAACCTGCTGGCCGTGTGGCGGGCGCACGGTCTCGACCGCATCCTGCATGAATGCTGGCAGTCGGGCGTCGTCATAGGTGGCGTTTCGGCTGGCTCACTGTGCTGGCATGTGGGCGGCACGACCGACTCCTTCGGCCCGCAATTGCGACCCGTGACCAACGGCCTTGGCTGGTTGCCCTACGCGAATGGCGTCCACTACGACTCCGAGCCGCAGCGCCGTCCGCTTATTCAGGCGCTGGTTGCCGAGGGCCGGCTGCCGACCGCATACGCGACCGACGACGGCGTCGGCCTGGTTTACCGCGATACTCACATGACCGAAGCGGTAGCCGACACGGACGGCAAATTCGCGTACCTGGTGGAGCCCGGCACTGACGGACAGGCCCGCGAAACGCCGATCACGCCACGCCTGCTGCGGAGTCGCTAGCGGCGCTGGGACTGTTTCCAGGCTTCGTATGCGCGGAGCGTGTCGGTGTCGGGCGGGTAGACGCCGAGGATGCTGGCGCCGCCGAGGATGCGGCCCATGATGAACTTCTCGCGCTCGTCCTGTTCGAAGGACGCCTGGACGACTTCCGCGGCGACAGCGCGGGGGACGACTACGACGCCCTCGCCGTCGCCAACAATGAGGTCGCCCGGCAGGACCGCGACGCCGCCGCAGCCGATCGGCACGTTGATGTCCTGCGGGTGGTGGATTCGGGTGGAGACGTACGGGCTCTGCCCCTGCGCGTAGGTCGCCAGGTCGAGCGTGCGGATCGACGGCGTGTCCCGAAATGCGCCGTCGGTCACGATGCCGGCCGCGCCGCGCCGCATGATCCGCGCTGCCAGGATGTCGCCCAGCGTCGCGGCGCGCGCATCGCCGCGCGCGTCGATGACCAGCACGTCGCCTGGTCCGACCGACTCCACCGCCAGGCGCTGCTTGCTGGTGGTGTTGTCGGTCTCACCTGGTGGCTCGAGGTCCTCGCGGGCCGGGATGTTGCGCAAGGTAAACGCCGGTCCAGCGAGGCGCAGGTCCGGTCGGAGCGGCAGCACGCCGTGCATGAAGCTGTTCGAAAAGCCGCGCTTCTGCAGCTGGCTCGTCAGCGTGGCCGTGCTGATGTGCCTGGCGAGATCGACAATGTCAGGCGCGAGGTGATCGGGAGCGGTCGACACGCCACCATAGTAGATCCGTTAGTGGGGCGCCTGACCGTAGCCAGTACACCAGGCGGACCAGCAGCAGGACGGTCAGGACGGCGGCGTAGGCGAGCGGTTGGCTGACGTCGATCTTCACGCGCCAGATGAAGTGGATCACCGCCAGCACGCCGGCCACGTACGCCAGCTGGTGGAGCCGGTTCCAGCGACGGTAGCCGAGCCGCCGGATGGAGGGGGTCGTCGAGGTGAAAGCGAGCGGCACCAGCAACACCAGCGCGGCGAAACCGACCGTGATGAACGGGCGTTTGACGATGTCGTCGACAATCCTGCTCGCGTCCAGACCCTGGTCGACCAGCACGTACGTCAGAAAGTGGAGCGAGACGTAGAAAAAGGCGTACAGGCCCAGCAGACGGCGTACGCGTGCCGGCCAGGTCCAGCCAAACACCCGCCTGGCGGGCGTACACGCCAGGCTGGCCATCAGCAACACGAGCGCCGAAAACCCGAGCACATTTTCGATCTCGGCGACGGGGTTGGCACCCAGGTTGCCGCCGGCCGCCTCGACCACCATGATGCTCAGCGGCGCCAGGGCTCCGATGAACAGCCCAGGTTTCAACCAGGGCAGCGGCGCGCCACGCGACATCTCGTTTAGAAGAAGCGCCGCAGGTCCATGCCGGCGTACAGGCTCGCGACGTCGTCCGCGTAGCCATTGAACGGCAGAGTCTTGCGTCGAGTGAGATCGCCGATGCGCCGCTCCGTGGCCTGACTCCAGCGCGGATGATCGACGGCCGGATTCACGTTGGCGTAGAAACCATATTCGCGCGGGGCGGCCAGCGACCAGGTGGTGTCGGGCTGGGTCTTGGCAAAGCGGATCTTCACGATCGACTTGACGCCTTTGAACCCGTACTTCCACGGCACCACCAACCGCAGCGGCGCGCCGTTCTGGTTCGGGAGCATCTTGCCGTACAGGCCAACGGCCATCAGGGTGAGCGGATGCATCGCCTCGTCCATGCGCAAGCCCTCGACGTAGGGCCAGTCCAGCACCGGATCGCGCTGGCCGGGCATCTGCTCCGGCCGCAGCAGCGTCGTGAACTCCACGTAGGTGGCGCTGGGGGTCGGGTCGAGACGAGTGATCAGGTCGGCCAGTGGGAAGCCCAACCACGGAATCACCATCGACCAGG
>DATGER010000200.1:0-7790 GCA_035309865.1 Chloroflexota bacterium | reverse complement strand
ACCCTGAACCATGCTGTTGCGGCCCTCAACCCGACCGAGCGTCGCAAGGGGAAGACGATCATCCGCGTTCGTCACTGGGGAGTCGCGAACAACCAGGCCTCTCGTCCTCGTGGTTGGGGCAGCTGCGCGGCCCTCGCGGTCCGACGGTACGCTCGGGTCGCGGCCGCTGAGCTCTGCCAAATCGGCGTCCGTATCGTGGCAGGCCAGATCGACGCGCTCGCAGACTCGCCGCAATTCGTGGCAGGAGCGTGCCAGCAACCGTCCGGTGACCGTGCTTATGGGACTCGAAAATGGAGAATCAGCTTGACGGGTCAGGAGGGGAAATCAAGTTCAAAATGTGACGAAAAGAGGGTGACTACTCTAGGTGTAATTAGAACCATAGTTGTGCCGTTTTGGCCGAACTGTAAGTCCCAGCGGTTGGGATTGGTCAGCCACGACGTCCTTCGCCGAACTGAGCAATCAGCAGTGGTACGGTCGAGGCGCTGGGCTTTTCAGGCGAAAACCTGGGTCAAGAAAAGGACAGCGGATGGGAGTGCCAACCGCCAGGCGTGGTCATCCGGCACGACGGGTGAGAACGTAGCGGCGTAGAGGATGCCCGACGGCCTTCAGTCGGAACAGTCCAACCTTCAGGTGGAACGAGAATGATGCTCGGGTGAGGATCGGGGTTTGCTTCGACGTGCACGGTCGCCATGACCGGCTCCTGGCAGTGCTTGCCGCCATGGCAGCAGCCGGGGTCGACGAACGCTGGTGCCTGGGGGATCTGGTCGGACGCGAGCCGGTCACGGCTGAGCTAGTGGGCGCGGCTTCCCAACTTGACCTGCTGATCGCGGGAAATCACGACGCCTGGGCCTTGGGGCCGGACCGGGTCGTCGCCCGCGGACGCGACGTGTTCCGGTTGTCGAGCCGCGCATTGGCCAGCCGTCACGGCATCGACTGCTGGCACGGCTCGCCGCGCCACCCCCTGCTCGGGTTCCTCACTGAGGCGTCTGCCGCCAGAATCCTGCCTGGCCGCCCCTTGGGATCGCTCGGACTTGTCGGCCATACGCATGAACCGGCCCTCTTCGTTTACGACGGCGCCGCTACGCGCGCGGTGCGGCCTGTCCCGGGCGAGTCTTACGACTGGCTCGCAACCGGTGTCTTCATGGCCAACCCGGGGGCGGTCTGCGGCAACCCACGCGACGCGGCGAGCTGGTGGCTCAGCGTCGACATTGACGCCCGCGTGATGCGGTGGCACCGCAAGACGTTCGGGACCGAAGAAGCTGCCGCTGCCTGCTTGTGAGGCACGTCGGGCGGTTGGTGTTCCCATTGTCGTTGGACCCGGGTACGTCACCGTCATGCGCCACCGAGCTCCCGATTCTCCAGGGTGTAGTGGGGACCGTGCGTCGAGGCCTCGGTAGACACGACGGTGCAACGTGCCGTCACCGTGCCACTGACCGTCCGGTGATCGTGCCAGCGGTGGGCGAAAACGGCGAATCAGCTAAACGCGTCCCGGGGCGCGATCAAATTCAAAACGCAAAGACGACCGAGCCAGCCTGAGGATCACCCGCGAGCGCGCGCGCGGCACCAAGCAGAATGGCCACGTGTCCGTCGTGGCCGCACGCGTGCATGACGCCCCGCCGCCACCCGGGTTCGATGCGGCGAGCGACGCATAGGTAACGCCTCGCCGTCGGCGGTGCGGGCGCGTTCAAACACCGGCGAGCTGTTCGAGCCAGCAGTCGTCCGGAGACCGATCGGGTCGCCAGCGAACGAAACGCGCCGCGTGCCTGAGCCAGCGGTTGCCGTCAAGGACGGTGTATGCCACCTCACACACCGCGGTCGGCGGGACGCGACGCCAGGTCGGTACAGCGGCGTGCTGCCATCGAGATCGGATCGGGCTCTCCTCGGGTCCAGCCTGAGCCAGAACTGACGCAAACTGCGCGTTGAGCATGCCCTTCGACGGGCGCGCCAACCCCAGATGATGGAACTGCCCATCGGCATGCCGCAGGCCCAGCACCAGCCATGGATGGGTGTGGTCGCCGGCACTGCCGATGACCACGCAATCGATCGTGCGGCGGCGTTTCACCTTCACCCACTCACGCTGACCGGGCAAGTACCGCCCATCCCAGCGCTTCGCCACGACCCCCTCGATGTTCGGCACCAGCCTGAGCCAGTCCTCGGCCTCCTCGAAAGCATCCGTCTGGGCGATCAGTTGCAAGCACGCGGGGTCTACGGCGAGCACGCTCTCGAGGTTGGCTCGCCGATCCCGGAGCGGAAGATTTGTCAGATCCGCACCCTCACGGCGCAACACGTCAAACGCGAGCAACACCGCGGGCATTCGCTGCGCGGACCTGTCCGCATCGCGCCGACCGACGCCAAGCCGTTGCTGGAGTGCGCCGAAGTCGGAGCTACCGTCGGCGTCGGCAATGACAATCTCACCGTCGACCACGGTGTCCAGGGGAAGGGCTTCCGAGGCGCGCACGAGCTCGGGGAACGAGACGCTCAGGTCCTTCAGGTTCCTGCTGAGAACCCGCGCCCCACCAGTGTTCGATCGCCACAGCAGACCGCGGAAGCCATCGAGTTTCGGCTCGTAGCGCCAGTCGGGTCCGCGCGGGAGGGTGGATTCCAACCGCGCCAGCATCGGCGCGGGCACGCCAGCAACCACGACGCCGGACTGTACTTCGCCGGATCTCGATTCGGGCAGGCCAACCTGGGGCGCTCCTCCGCACGCCAGTCACTTTCTTGCCCTGCTCGCGACCACCCAGAGCAACCTCCGACCACGCAGAGCCGATTCGCCTGGCATGCTCGCAGCCTGAACAACGGTGAACCATTGGCCGGGAAAGGGCGGTTCCTGGCGACTGCTGTGTAGTAATGGTGGACAGGCGTTCAGGAGGGAACATGACAGGCTTGGATCAACGGCTTACCGGTAAAGTCGCGCTGGTCACCGGGGCTGGCGGTGGAATCGGCCGGGCGACGGTCACACGATTGGCCGCCGAGGGCGCTGCGGTGCTTGCCGGTGATCTGAGGGGCTATTCGTCCGTCGCAGACGCGGTCCGGGCAGCGGGCGGACGGGCAGTTGGCGTCGAGCTAGATGTGACCAGCTCAGAATCAGCCCGTGCGGCGGTCGAGACCGCGATTGCGCAGTTTGGCGGGCTCCACATCCTCGTCAACAACGCGGGCATCGATCAGCGGGGTCGGCTGGAGGAGTTGTCCGAAGCTGACTGGGACCGCCTCCTGGCTGTCAACCTCAAAGGGCCGTTCCTCTGCTCGCAGGCTGCCGCGCGGCATCTCGAGGGCGGCGGGGCCATCGTCAATGTCGCATCTCTGGCCGGGCGAAGTTCGAGTCCGCTGCAGGGCTGCCACTACTCGGCGTCGAAGGCCGGCCTGCTCGGCATGACCCGCCACCTGGCGCGCGAGCTCGGCCCGCGCCACATCCGCGTTAACGCCGTGTGCCCGGGCCCGGTGGTGACCGACATGCTGACCCGCAGCACCTCGAGCGAGGGCATTGCCGCGCTGGCGGCGCAGGTGCCCGTTGGTCGGGCGGGGACTCCGGAGGACATCGCGAGTGTGATCGCCTTTCTCGCATCGGACGATGCCGGGTACATCAACGGCGTATCGCTAGATGCCAATGGCGGCATCTTTATGGCCTAGCACCACAAGGAGGTCGAGGAGGCGGAATAGACTGCGGCATGCCGAACGACGGCGGCGAACTGGCTCAGCCGCTGGACGCGTATGTCGAACCGCCTCCGGCGGCGGGCGTGCGACTGCAGTGGTCGGCAGTGCCGCAATCTATTCAGCAGCGCTTTGAGGCATGGGCGAACAGTCCGGTGGTGGAGGCGGCCTCGCAATCGACCGGATTCTCACCGGGCGTGGCGGCGCACCTGCGCCTCGCCGATGGCCGTGCATTGTTCGTGAAAGCGGTCAGTTCCGCCGCCAACGCGGACGCACCCAGGATCCACCGCCGCGAAGCGCGAATTGTCGGAGCGATGCCAGACCACCTGCCGGTGCCGCGCCTTCGCTGGTTCTACGACGGCGACGACGAGACCGACACTGGTTGGGTGGTGCTCGCCTTTGACGTCGTCAGCGGTCGGCACCCGGAGCAGCCGTGGCGGTTGGACCAGCTCCAGCTGGTGCTCGATGGGCTCGCGCAACTTGCACAGCGACTCACACCTTCTCCGCTGCCGATTGGCACGGCGCGTCTGGCCGGGGACACACTTGCCAGACATGTCTGCGGCTGGCAGCGGCTCGCTGGCGACGACGGCCCTGAGAGTGTTCAGCGGCTGGACGCCTGGTCACGCCGGCACCTTTCGACCCTGGCCCAGATGGAGTCGCATGCGCCGCAGGCAGTTAGCGGCAGCACGCTGCTGCACTTCGACATGCGCGCCGACAACCTCCTGATCGACGACGATCACGTGTGGTTCTTCGACTGGCCGCACGCATGCGTCGGCGCAGCGTGGTTCGACGTCGTCGGGTTGATTCCGAGCGTTGTGATGCAGGGCGGTCCGCCGGCCGAGGAGGTGTTTGCACGCTACCGGCTGGGTACCGAGGCCGATCAGGATGCCGTGAATTGCGCACTCGCATCGCTGGCGGGTTACTTCACGCGCCAGTCATTGTTGCCGCCTCCGCCAGGCCTGCCGACGCTGCGCGCGTTTCAGGCGGCCCAGGGTACCGTTGCGCGCCGCTGGCTCGCGGAACGGACGGGGCTCCGCTGAAGGCGTGGTCTACGCGTGTGAGGCGTCAGGGCACCACACGGAGCGGGCTTGACTTTCTGGTCTGGGACCGCAACGAATCACGCGGGTTGCGCGACGGCGGCGCTGGCTGGTCGGGACTGCGACTGAACCGAGTGGGCTGCCCCAGCGCGGTGAAGCACGCCTCTTGATGGTCACCCGTCGCGCAGCCTGGACAGAGATCGACGAGTGCGCGCATTCAGCCGTGGTTGCGTCGCGAGTCGGTCTTTGTTCGGCGGCGTCCGGGTTGCTGTTGGCTGGCTTCGAGCGCACGCACGAGTTGCATCGCCGCGGCGCGCACCTGAGGCCGCTGTGCGGTCAGGGCTAGCGAGCGAAGATACTCGGGATCGCTCTGAGCGATCTGGAACAGTGTCGCGCGGCGGTATTCACCGAACTGGAGCACCAGCTGAGCGACGTCACCGACGTCCCGCAAGCGAGACAGTCGATACAGTTCCTGGTTGGTCACCTGCCTGGCCGGTGCGCTGGCCGGACGTTTCAGATAGCGGCCGGCGCGAGAGTAACGGTAGTTGGCACCGATGCGAATGCGGTTGTTGGTGTCGTGGCTCCGGCTTCGTCTGGCGGCGTATCGCCGAAGGGCGAGTCCGTCGAAGAAGGTAAAGCAGAAGGAGGCGAAGGCAATTCCTCCGGGGGCGGAGGGACGGTTTGAGGAGGGTCGGATAAGGCGGCGCCGCTTTCGTGTGGCGTGGAGGCCGGTGCTGCATGCAACGGTTCTGGCTCAGTCGAACGCACGACCTCCGGGTCGGACGTCGTGTGGTACGCGGGTGGAGCGGCGTTGGAAACGTCGGTTGCAGCAACCGGGTGACTCAGCGCCGGCGCCGGCGGCGTCTTGACTGTTGAGAAGCCCGGTTGTGATTCCGAAAGCACATGCTCGACGACCAGCTGCTGCAGCTTGACGAACGACGCCTGCTGTTCGGCGATCAGCCGCAGCAACTCGCGAACATCGAGCGTAGAGCCATTGCTCACGCGGCCGGATCCGCCTGGCGGTACTCCAGCGCTGCGCGCAGGGCCTCCTGCCGCGCACCGACTCCGCCAACGGTCGTCACTCGGTCGATCCAAAGCTTGCTGCCGGTGGTCTCTTCGTGGGCCAGCTTGCCAGTTGCCACCAGGAATGCGCCCTCGCGGAGCACCATCGTTGGCTGGCCCAGGCGTGCGAAGGCGTTGGGGAAGATGGCGCACTCGATGGCGCCAGTACCGTCGGTCAACGTCAGCCAGGCCATCTGCTCGCCCTTCTTCGTCGGGCGAATCCGGAGCGCGGTGATCACGCCAGCAATCGACAGGACAGTGTTGTGTGGCTGTCCGGCGAGAGCAGCGATGTCGAGGGTCGAAAACTCCTCGGCAATGCGCAGCGCGTGCTGCTGCACGTCGTTCGGCACCACGTAGAAGCCGAGGTGGGCGAGCTCGTCGGCGGCAACCCGCTCGGGCGGCCACTCGACGGCCGTGGTGTGACCGCCGAGCAGTTCGGGCAGCTCGTCCTCCAGGTGGGCCAGGTCGGCCGGATCGCGATCGGTGGCGCGCAGCAGCTCGCCGGCGCTGGCGTAAATGTGCTCGACGAGCGCCAGCTGGGCGCGCGATCGGCCGGTGAACGAGAACGCGCCGAGGCGAATGAGCACCTGCAATTCACGCCGATTGATCTGCTGAGGCTCCATGCGGCGCAGGAAGTCCAGCAGGCTCGTGAAGGGGCCGAAGACAGCTCGCATCTGCAGGATGTGCCGTACCGTCTGGGTGCCCAGGCCGCGAATGGCGGTGAGCGGCACGCGGATCGCGCCACTGATCGAAGTCGCACTGCCGGCCGTGAGCAACTCGAATGCGTCGGGGTCGACAACTGCGTAGCGATCCGTGCTGCGGTTAATGCAGGGCGGCAGGAGCAGGACGCCCCACTGGCGGGCTTCCTCGACCGCAGCGCCCAGCCCGTAATGGGCCGACCCGCCGTTATTCAGGACCTCCGCAAAGAACGTCGGTGCCGTCGCAGGATCGAGCTTGAGGCAGGCCTGATGAAAAACGTGCTGGGCCAGCGCCAGGGCGTGGCCGTGCGCGTACAGGTAGCCGGCATGTTCCTGGAGCAGAGCCAGGATGGCGTTGATCTGCTCGTCGCTCCAGCGTCGGAGTCTGGCAGCATCCTTGAGTTCGTGCTCCATGGCGTAGCGCTCGGCGCGTCCGGTGGCCAGCGCGCGGCGGTATCGATCGGCCCAGGCGTGAGTGAAGCCGAAGAGGCGAAGAACCTGGACGACCTGGTCGGCGTAGAGGAGCTCATTGTGCGTCGGAAGCAGAATGGGCGCCAGGCTCGGATGGAGGAGTGCAGGCCGCTGCGAGCCGAAGCGTGCCGTGAGATAGGCCTGCTCGCGATCCTTGCCGTACGCGCGCGGCCGCCAGAGAGCCAGGAGCTGCGCCAGATCCTCGAGTGAGGTGAGGGCCGGGCGTGGGCTGCCCTCGGCGGCGTCCCGAACGCGGCGCAGCAGCGCTTGCATGCCGGGGGTTTCGACCTGGCTGATACAGCGCGTGTCGCCCGCGGCGAGCAGTTTCCACGCGCCCTGCTTGAGTTCCTCGCTGAAGCCGTCACGGGACGGGTGAGCAGCGCCGGCGGTCGCCATCGCGGCAGATGTGCTGATGTCCAGACGCGGGATGCCGAGCGCCTCGAAATCCGGCTTGTTTAGTTGCGGTTCGCGTAGCGAAAGAAAATCGACACGAGCGTCTTACTCGCTCATCGGCACCAGGCCCAAACTTGGTCTCGCCCGAGGTTGAGTAACCCCGCCCGCTGGGATCGCGATCTCCCGCTGACGCAGCCGCTGTTCGAGCACGCGCACCCGCCCGCGTAGCAGCCGGTTGTCTTCGTCCAGTTGATCGATGAGCCGAAGTGCTTCGTCGATGCTCTGCCGGGTTAGGTCGTTGGGTTGCTGTCGCACCTGCTCTAGCTCTCGGCGCAATCGCTTGTTGTCCTCGAGCGCGTCACGCAAAGTCGTTTCTGCTGTCCGACGCGCTCCAGGCAATCCCTGCGCCGCGGCGCGGAACTCCGGCCCAATCAGCATGCTGAGGTACTGCGGCGTCACGCCTGCCTCATGAGCGATGGCT
>DATGER010000199.1:0-25562 GCA_035309865.1 Chloroflexota bacterium | reverse complement strand
GGTGACCCGTGCGGGATTCGAACCCGCGATCTCTACCTTGAGAGGGTAGCGTCCTGGGCCGCTAGACGAACGGGCCGTTCTGTACGACGCGGCGGCGCTAGGGAACAAATGCGTTCAGGAGTATATGCGATCGGCCTTGCGGATCACGAAGCGCATGGCGCTGAGGGTGGCTGAGATGCTGCAGATTTTGTTGTCGACGACACCCGCGGCGGGGCCGGTGAAGATGAGCTCGGTTTGATCGACGTAGCCTGGCTGGCCGCGTTTGGGGGTGAGCAGCCAGATGCCGCCGGCCTGGTCGATACGCGGCCGCCAGCGCTTGAGCGCCGCCTCCACGTCGGTCGACGCGTCGGCGCCAACGAGGACGACGTCCACTCGCTCATCAGGACCAGCCGCTGCACGACTCGCTCGGGCGAGTGCGCGCGCCTGCAAATCATCGGGGACGGGTACGGGCGCCGCCTCGAAGGCGACGGCGTGGCCAGGCTTGATGCCGAGTTTGTCGACTACGTCACGATGGCTGTAGTCCTTTTCGGCCAACGCCGCCGACTATACCGCGTCGTCGGACTCGTCGAGGCCAGCGGCGGCCAGTGCCGCTGCCACGTCCGGGTAGCGCACGACGCGCACTACCTGCCCATCGCGAACGCCGAACACACACGCGGCACCTTGCGGCTCGGTCAGCTCGCCGCCCTCGGACCGCCATTGGGCGCGCTCGTCGACGACCACGGCGCTGCCGCGGCGGTAGCACCGACCGGGCTGCAGGCGGATCCCGGCCCGAGCCACCCAGTCGCGCAGTAGCTCAGCGCCTCGCCCCGAACCCCGCGGCCCGCCCACTTCGACGTCCGCGCTGGAGAGGGCCAACAGCCCATCCACGTCGCTCGCGTTCAGCGCCGCGTGCCACGCCAGCACCGTTTCGATCTCAGGCACAACCATCCCCGTAAGGTACCGGCGCGCGTCCGACGCCGACCGCTACCCTCGGGACAATGGATCCCCTACGTGTGGCGTACGACCACGAGCGACTATTCCCCGAGTCGCGGACGGCCGAGCCAGCGCCGAGGGACCCCCTGCTGAGCATCGGGGTCTTCGCGCGCAGGTCGCGGTTGTCGATGAAAGCGCTGCGGCTGTACGAGCGCCTGGGGTTGCTGACGCCAGCTCACGTCGAGCGCAGCAACGGCTACCGCCAGTATCGGGAGAGCCAGCTCGCAACGGCGCGGCTGGTGGCGATGCTGAGAAGGCTCGACATGCCGCTGGCCAGGGTCGCGGAGATCGTCTCGGCGCCGGGCCCCCAGGCGGCTGACCTCGTTTCGGAGTACTGGGCGATGGTCGAGCGCCGCGTCGCCTCCCAACGGGAGCTCACGGCACATCTCCGCGTCAGGCTCCTGGGGCAACAAGGGAACTACGACATGTTTCGGATCCGTGAGCGCGACGTCCCCGAACAACAGGTGCTCACCGAACAACGACACCTCCGAGTGTGGGAACTGGCCGGCTGGCTAGGTCCGACGATTGGTCGCCTGGTCGGGGTGGCGCAGCAGCGCTACGGCGGGGTGACCGCTCCGGTGTTCGTGATCTATCACGGCGAAGTCAACCAGGACAGCGACGGGCCAGTCGAAGTGTGTGTGCCGATCGACGCGACGCTGCCGGAGCCGGCGGATACACCCTCGCGTCGTGAGCTCGCGCACCACGAGGCCTACGTACGGATCACGAAGGCGCAGGTGGAGTACCCGCAGATCCTGTCCGCGTTCGACGCGGTGGCCCAGTGGCTCGCGTCGCGCGAGCAGAATGCCGCCGGCGCGCCGCGCGAGATCTACTTCACCGACTTCATGGCCGCCGCGCCCGCCGACGAGGTCTGCGACGTGGCGTTTCCCACACACTACGCCGCCGAACCAGCGGCCACGATCTTAGGGGGACAGCAACGGCTGCCGGACTAGGATTCGAACCTAGACAACCACATCCAGAGTGTGGCGGGCTACCGTTACCCCATCCGGCACAGAGTGAACCCTGATTGTAGCGTAGGGCTGCGCGGCAGGGCCCAACCAGGGCAGGGCCGCCAGTTCGGTCTACGCACTCTGGCTTGGTTTCGACACGTGACCTGGCTGGCCTGCCTGAGATCGACGCGCAGAGGGCGCTGACTCAGGCGATGGCAACGCTCGACGCGATGCGGTGCCCTGAATGGGAGTGCGGTGCCGACGGTGTTCTCGCGCGTGAGCCGATGACACCAACGCTTCAGGCAGTCCTCTCCTCAACCAGGCGCGGTCATTTGCAGATGTCAGCAGCGACCTGGCGGAGGACGGCTACCCCATCGGGCCAGCGTAGCGATGTACTCAGACGGCAGTTGATGCCTGCCGCCCGGCGGCTTCTTCAGCCGGTGTGCAGGACTTCGGCCGCGCGGCGGGCCAGAATCTCTTCGGCTTCGGCGACGACGCGCTGCACGACCGCGCCGGCGGACTCGATGCGCTCGATGAGCCCGGCGTCCTGGCCGATCAGCAGGGCGCCGTTGTCGACGTCGCCCGTCTCGCGGGCGCGCTGAATGCGCCGCAGCAGTTCGGGCCGTCGCTGGCGCACCTCGCCCTCGCGACCCAGCCACTCCTGAATGAACGGGTTGCGCAGGACCCGGGCAAATGCACCTGGCCAGACCTGGCCGGCGAGAACATCCGGGAGCTCGGTGAGCAGCGTGTCGTGCCCGTCGCTGCCACAGATAGCCTGCTTGTAGCTCTCGGGCAGCGGAGATTCTGACGTCGCCAGAAAACGGGTCCCCAGCAGGACGCCTTCGGCACCCAGCATGAGCGCAGCGGCCAGGCCCGTACCGTCGGCGATACCACCGGCGGCCAGCACCGGCAGCGGCGCGACGGCGCGTACCACCTGAGGCACCAGCACCAGCGTGCCCATGAGTCCGACGTGGCCGCCGCCCTCGGTGCCCTGGGCAACGACGATGTCGGCGCCCGACTCGGCGGCGCGCCTGGCTTCGCTGACCGTCGAGGCCATGTGCATGACCCAGGCACCGGTCTGGTGTGCACGGGCGAACAGCGGCGCTAGCTCCTGGTCGGGCCGCGCCCAGGCCGTCGAGAACACCGGCGGCTTGACGCCGAGGACCGCGTTGACGGCGTCGTCGTCGGCCAGAAACAGCAGCAGATTGAGCCCAAAGGGTCGGTCGGTGCCGGCCCGGATGGCCTCGGCCAGACCGGTGATCTGCGCTGGCGAGCGACCGGCGCAGCCCTGGGCGCCGAGCCCGCCAGCGTTCGAGACCGCGATGACCAGCTCTGGGCTCGTGCCGCTGCCCATCCCACCCAGGGCGACAGGATGCTGGATGCCGAGCAGATCGCAGGCGCGTGTGTGCATATGACCCGACAGCTTAGGGCACACCGCCGCCAGATGAACAAGCGACACCCCACGGACAGGTAAGCGACAGAGCGTGCTAGCCTCGCAGGCGAAATGACGGACCTGCGACAGCTTTTGCGAGTGCGATCGGCCTCGGCGGGGCGCTTCGATGCCGCCGGGTACCTGGTCTGCGTGGCCGACCTGGGCGGCGTGCCGCAGATCTGGGGAGTCCGCGAAGGTGACTGGCCCGAGTTGTTGCTGGCGCCGCCGGATCGGGCGCAGACGGTCCACCCCGGCCCACGGCCTGGCCAGCTCGTCGTCGGCGCCGACAGCGGCGGCAACGAACACACCCAGCTGCTCTACGCCGACGAGCCCGGCGGGGCCTGGCGGGCGCTGACGGACAACCCCGATCGGATTCATGTGTTTGGCAGCTTCGCACCGAACGGCACCACGATCAGCTTCGCGGCCAACACGCGCAACGCGCGCTGGTTCGACGTCTACCTGCGCGATCTCGCCACCAGCGAGGTTCGCTGCTTGCTGGAGCATGATTCGAGCAATCGCGCCGGTCCGTTCTCACCCGATGGCCGCTGGCTCGTCGTCGTGCGGTCGTTCTCCAACGCGCACCAGGAGCTCTGGCTGGTCGACGTCGAGGGTCGCCAGGTGCCGCGCTTGTTGACAGTGCCAAACGACCAGGCCAGCTACGAGCGTCCCGAATGGAGCCCCGATGGTCGGTCGCTGTTCTGCCTGACCGACGTCGGACGCGAGTTCGCGGCGCCCGCGCAACTGGACGTCGCCAGCGGTCAGGTAAGGTTCGTGGTCGAGCCTGAACTCGAGATCGACGAGGTGGCACTCGACCCGACGGGCCGTCGACTGGCGTACGCGGTCAACCGGGACGGCGAAGCCGAAATCATCGTCCGCACCCTCGCCACCGGATCCGAGCAGAGCGTCGGCGGTCTACCAGCGGGGGCGCTGTATGCGTACTGGCAGAGCGCGCTCGCCTGGGATCACGCTGGCGAGCGCCTGGCTATCTCGTGGACGGCGTCACGTGCCAATCCAAATGTCTACTGCGCCACGGGTTCGAATCCGGTGGCGCATCAGCTCACGCTCGCCGGCGGGCTCGGCGCGGACCCCGCGGCGCTGTGCGAGCCGGAGCACATTCAGTACCCGACCTTCGACGATCGCCAGATCCCCGGGCTGTTCTATCCGACGGCGTCTGCGACACCGGGGCCGTGTGTCGTCTTCGTCCACGGCGGACCCGAGGGCCAGTATCGACCGACTTTCCAGCCGGTGGTCCAGGGCCTCGTCGCGGCGGGCTTCGCGGTACTGGCGCCCAACGTCCGGGGCAGCTCGGGCTACGGGCGGACGTATCTGCATCTGGACGACGTGCGGCAACGTATGGACTCGGTGGCCGATCTCGCGTCCGCCGTTGCCTGGCTGCGCGCCACCGGTCGCGCCGACCCGAAGCGCATCGCCATCTACGGCGGCAGCTACGGCGGGTTCATGGTCCTGGCCGCGCTCACCACCTTCCCCGACCTGTGGGCGGCCGGCGTTGACCTGGTCGGCATCTCCAACTTTGTGACGTTTCTCGAAAACACCGGCCCGTGGCGGCGGCACCTGCGCGAAGCGGAGTACGGCAGCCTGGAACGCGACCGCGACTTTCTGGAACAGATCTCACCGATCAACCATGTCGAGCAGATCCGGGCGCCCTTGCTAGTCATCCACGGCGCCAACGACCCGCGCGTGCCAATCGGCGAGACCGAGCAGATGGTCAGCCGCCTGCGGTCGCTCGGGCGGACCGTCGAGTTCTTACGCCTGGAAGACGAGGGGCACCAGATCGCCAAGCTCAAGAACAAACTCGTCGCGTACCCGATGGCCGTGGATTTCCTCCAGCGGCACTTGCTGGGCGAAGGTTCGTAACAGAACCGCTCAGCTGACCGGCATGCGAGACGCGAGGAGTTCGAGCGCGTCGCGCAGACGCGTCAGGCTGCGTGGTTTGCCGAGCGCCGCCAGCATTGGGAACAGCGGCGGGGTGTGGGCCTTGCCGCTGATCGCGACCCGGACGGGCATGAAAAACGGCTTCGGCTTCCAACCGCGGGTGGTGCGCTCGGCTTCGAGTGCGGCCTCGATGGCGTCAGTCGAAAAATCCTCGAGTCGGTCGAGCACGGCCTCGGCGGCCGCGAGCGATTCGGCGGCGGTCGGCGAGGTGCTGCCCTGGCCAGCCAGCATCTCCCGATCGAGCTCGAGCTCGCCGGTGTACAGAAAATCGACCTGCTCGCAGATCTGTTTGAGGCGCTTCACGCGGGTTTTGAGGTGTGGCGCCAGAACCCTGAGCGCCCGGTCCTGGCCGGGGCCGGGCAGAAACGGCGCCGCGCGTCGCAGGAACTCGTCGTCGTCGAGCGCGGCGAGGTACTGACCGTTCATCCAGTCCAGTTTGTCGACGTCGAAGATCGGGCCGACCGGGCTGAACCGCTCGACGTCGAAGTTCGCCGCAAGCTCGTCGAAGGTGAAGATCTCGCGTCCGTCGGGCATGCTCCAGCCCTGCAGCGCGAGAAAGTTGAGCAGCGCTTCCGGCAGAAAACCCTCCTCACGGAACCAGTTCAGTCGGCCAGCCGGATTCTTGCGCTTGCTGATCTTGGAGTGATCGGGATTGCGCAGCAGCGGCAGATGCGCGAAGTTCGGCGCCTGCCAGTCCAGGAATCGGTACAGCAAGAGCTGTTTGGGCATCGAGCTGATCCACTCCTCGCCGCGTAGCACGTGCGTGATGCCCATCTCGTGGTCGTCGACCACCACCGCCAGGTGATAGGTGGGGTAGCCGTCGCGCTTCAGAATGATCTGATCGTCAGGCATCGGCGAATTCGTTGGCCCACGGATGAGGTCATCGAAGCTCAGCGGCACGTCGTGATCGGGAACGTGCATGCGCAGCACCGGGTGCTCGTTGAAGCCAGGCAAGCGCGCGCGCTCGTCGCGGGTCTTGCCCAGGCAGAGCCGGTCGTAGCCGGTTGGCCGTTTGTTGCGCATCTGCTCGGCGCGCATCTCCTCGAGCCGCTCCGGAGTGCACCAGCAGTGATAGGCCAGGCCCAGCTCGAAGAGTCGGTGCGCCGCCGCCTCGTACAGCGGCAGCCGTTCCGACTGGCGATACGGCGCGTGCGGTCCGCCCACGTCAGGTCCCTCGTCCCACTCGAGCCCGAGCCAGTGCAGGGTGTCCTCGATCTGGCCTTCGCTGTCGGCGACCTTGCGGCCCTGATCGGTGTCCTCGATACGCAGCACAAACTGGCCGCCGCGCCGGCGGGCCAGGGCGGCATTGAAGACGGCAGTGTAACCGGTGCCGATGTGCGGATCGCCGGTTGGCGAGGGCGCGATGCGGACCCGCACCGGGTGGTTGTGCATCGGGTGAGGTTGAGGGTGCATGATGATCTGTCGGCTCAACCGACGATTATCACTTAATGGGGAGTCAGGTTGAGCGCGGCCCGCGTCGACGCAGCCGGTCGATGGTCTCGGCGAGATCGCGCGGCAGGGGCGACTCGAACACGTGCTCGAGATCGTCGTGCGGTGAGCGCAGTCGCAACAGGCGCGCATGCACGAACTGCCGCTCGAGGCCCGGCGGCCGTCGATTCGATCCGTACGTCACATCGCCGGCCACGGGGTGCCCGATCGAGATGAAGTGCACCCGCAGCTGGTGGGTGCGGCCGGTCAGCAGGAGCGCCTCGACGAGGGTCCAATCGCCAAAGCGCTCGAGGACCGAAAAGCGGGTCTGAGAGCCCCGACCGCCGGCCCGTACGGTCATGCGCTGTCGATTGCGCAGATCGCGCGCAATCGGGGCGTCGATCAGTCCCTCGTCCTCGCCAATGTTGCCGCGCACCAGCAACAGATAGCGCTTTTCGGTGGTGCGGCGCTGCATCTGGTGCTGCAGATTGGCCGTGGCGCCGAGCGTCCGACCGACCACCATCAGACCCGAGGTGTCCTTGTCCAGGCGGTGGACGATGCCGGGTCGAAGATCGCGCTCCTGGTCGCGCAGCTCGGGGAACCGCGCGAGCAAGCCATTCACCAGCGTGCCGCGTTCATTGCCCGGGGCCGGGTGCACGACGACGCCGGCCGGCTTGTCGACGACGATCATGGCCGGGTCTTCGAACACGACGGCGAATGGCACATCGTCGGCCGCGGGCAGGTCGATCTGGCGCGCCGCCGCGGCGATGAGGACGCGATCGCCCGAAATCACCCGCTGGCCCGGCTTGCTCGGCTGGCCGTTGAGCCGTACCGCCTCCAGTCCGATGAGCCGCTGCCACTCCGATCGGGAGCGCTCGGGCTCCCCGCCATGTCGTTGCAGAAAGCCGTCGAGACGGTCGCCAGCGGCAAACGGTGGCACCGTGAGGGTGCGTCGGTCAGCCGCTTGCATCGGCGGCATTCCCCGACTTTCCCGCGGCGCTCGGCGACAGCGCGTTCAGCGCCAGCAACGCCACCCCAATCACGATCGCCGAGTCCGCGACGTTGAACACGGGCCACCAGTTCGAGTGATAGCCAAAGTCGACGAAATCCACGACGTACCCCTGGCGAATCCGGTCGATCAGGTTGCCGACGGCTCCGCCGAGCTGCAACCCAAGGGCGAGATGGACCAGGAAACCCGAGCGCGGCAGGTACCGATAGCTGGCGGCGATGACCCCGACCACCAGGATGCCGACGAACACGAAGAAGGCCGTCTGATCCTGAAGCAAACCAAAGGCCGCGCCGCGATTTTCGACATACGTGAACCGCAGATAATCGCCGACGAACGGCAGCGGCACCGACCGCACCCCGGCTCGATCCAGGCGTTCCTCAGCCAGGCGTTTGGTCGTCTGGTCCAGCAGCACCACCAGAATCGCCAGACCGAGAAACAGCAGTGCCCGGGGCGGAAAGCCGCGCGCCCGAGCCGACGGGATTTCGATTGCCGGGACGGCGTCGGTCACGCGGGCTGCTCGCGGCGGACGGCCACGATCACCGGCAGCCCGTCGATCTCGCCCTCGGCGCGCTGCCAGCTGGCAGCGCCATCGCTCTCGATGCCGCGCTCGAGTCGAAGCGCCAGGGTCTCGCGGCGGATGTAGTCGGCGTGTCGTGCGATAGCGTCCGAGACGCAATCCGAGGCGGCGTAGCGAGCGCCGATCCGGTCGGACACGTCAAAGCCGGCCTGCTTGCGGGCGTCCTGGATCAAGCGGACCAGTTCTCGCGCGTAACCCTCGGCTTCCAGCTCGGGGCTGAGCGACGTGTCGAGCACGGCCACGACGCCGCGGTCCGCGGCCGCCGCGACACCCGGCGCCAGTTCGAGCGAGATGGTGACTTCAGCCGCCTCGAGCACGAATCCCTCGACCAGGACGCGGCCGCCGTCGACCGAAAACCGGCCTTCCTGGAGCGCCGAGCGGATGCGCGGGTAGTCCTTGCCATACTTGGGACCGAGGAGCTTGGGATTGGCCTCGGCGCGCTGTCGGACCGCCTCGCCCACGTGTTCAACGTAGTCGACGCGCTTGACATTGAGCTCGTCCTGGATCAACGCGCTGGCCCACTCCGGCAGCTCGCGAAACGTCGAGCCGCCCGCAACGACCAGCGCGGGTAGCGGCTGCCGCGATCGAACGCCAGCGCCCTTGCGAGCTGTATTGCCCAGGCCCGCGACCAGACGGGTGAGGTCCATCACGCGCTCCAGCTCGGGATCGCGCAGCGCATCGTCGACCGCCGGGTACTCGCAATGGTGCACGCTGGTGGGAGCCTGAGTATCGATACTGCGCACCAGGTTTTGATACAGCTCCTCAGCGAGGAACGGCATGAATGGGGCCAGCAGCCGGGTGACGGTGACCAGCGCCTCGTGCAGCGTGGTCAGCGCCGCGGGATCGGCCTGGCTGCCCGGGGCCCAGAAGCGAGAACGGCTGCGGCGGATATACCAGTTGCTCAGGTCGTCAAAGAAGCCCTCGACGGCTCGCGACGCATTCATGGCGTCGAAGTCGTCGAGGCGCTCGCGGACCGTTGCCACCAGCGTGTTGAGTCGCGATCGCAACCAGCGATCGAGCTCGGTCCGGCTGTGCTCCGGGCGCACGTTCGAGCCGTCGGGCCGCCATTGCTCGGCGACGGCGTACAGCACGAAGAACTTGTAGCTGTCCCACAGCTTGAGCAGCCGGCGCCTGGTCTCGTCTGTCGTCTTCCACCCGAAATTGACGTTCGCGGCGGGGTTTTGCAGACAAAAAATCCAGCGCATGACGTCGGCGCCCGCGCGTTCGGCAGCATCGTTGAAGTCGATAGAGTTGCCCGCGCTCTTGTGCATCGCGGTCCCGTCTTCGCCGCGCACGGTACCGTGGCCAAGGACCGTTCTGAACGGCGGCAGATACTCGAGCACGGTGCTCATGACCAGCAGCGAATAGAACCAGTTGCGGTATTGACCCGGAAAACTCTCGACGATGAAGTCGGCAGGGAACCAGCGCCGCCAGTAGTCGGGATCGGACCGATAGTGTAGCGTCGAGAACGGCACGATGCCCGCATCCAGCCACGGGTTGCCCACGTCGGCGATGCGACTGATCGGTTTGCCGCAGCCACCGCAGGCAATCTTGACGGCGTCAATGTACGGCCGATGCGGCGAATGGCCGTCGAACTCGGCAAACCCCTCGACGGCCCGTTGGGCCAGTTCGTCCCGGCCGCCGATGACCTCGGTGCGCTGGCACTCATCGCAGTACCAGATCGGCAGCGCCAGGCCCCAGTAGCGCTTCTTGGAGATCATCCAGTCGTGCATATTGCGCAGCCAGTCGAGCTCGCGCTCCAGGCCGAACTCGGGGATCCAGCGGATCTGGCTCGTGACTTCCATCATCATCTGGCGAAGCTTGTCCATGCTGATGTACCACTCGTCCACGAGGCGGAAGACGAGCTCGGTGCCGCACCGCCAGCAGTGCGGATAGCTGTGGCGGTACTGCTGCGCCCGGAACAGGAGCCCCTTGTCGCGGAGGTTGTCCACAATCGGGTGGGCGACTTCGCCGACCGGGCGGCCCGTCAGCCAGGCGAACCCATCGACGAACACGCCGTTCTCGTCGAGCGGGGCAATTGGCGCCAGTCTGAACTCTTTGCCGAGGAGAAAATCTTCCTCGCCACAGCCCGGCGCGATATGGACGATACCCGTGCCCTCCTCGGGACTGACCTCGGTCCACGGGATCACCCGGTGCTCCACGCCCTGGACCGCCGGCAGCTCGTCGAAGGGACCCGTGTAGCGCCAGCCGACCAGCTCCGATCCACGGAACAGCTGCACAATTTCCGAGCCGTCGCCGAGCACGTCCTTCACGAGGGGCTCGGCCAGGATCAGGACTTCGTCGCCTTTACGCGCCCGGGCGTACATCAGGTCAGGGTGAACCGCGGCCGCGACGTTCGACGGGAGCGTCCACGGCGTAGTGGTCCAGATCAACAGGCTCTCGTGCGGGCGATCGACTAATGGAAAACGCACGTACGGGCTGACGTGCGTGACCTCGGTGTAGCCCTCGGTCTCGATCTCCATGTGGCTGAGTCCGGTGCCGCAGCGCGGGCACCAGGGCATCACGTCGTGCCCTCGGTAGAGCCAGCCGCGCTCGTGGCAGATCTTGATCATCCGCCAGATGGTGTAGTTGTTCTCGTCCGACATCGTGAAGTACGAGTCGCCCCAGTCCATCCACTGGCCAAGACGAATGCTTTGTTCGCTGATGACGCGCGCAAACATCAGGACACGGTCCTTGCAGCGCTGGACGAACTCGGCGATGCCGTACTGCTCGATGTCGCGCTTGTTCGTAAAGCCGAGCTCGCGCTCGACCTCGACCTCGACCCAGAGCCCCTGGCAATCGAAGCCGTTTTGCCAGCGCTGGTTGTGCCCGGTCATCGCCTTGTAGCGCTGATACAGGTCCTTGTACGTGCGGCCCCAGGCGTGGTGGACACCCATGGGGTTGTTGGCCGTGATCGGCCCGTCGATAAACGAGAACTGCCTGGTCGCGGTAGCCAGGTTGGCGCGCAGCGTCTCGAAGGCGCGCGTCTGTTCCCAGAAATCGAGGATGCGGCGCTCGAGGGCTGGGAAATCGGGCTTATCGGGGACAGGCTGGTACATAGGGGGCGGGACTACGCGGAATATTAACAGCCGTTGGGCAGTGGCTAGTGACCGTCGACCGGGGCAGGTTCGACGACCCGGATGTGCAGGTCTTCGAGCTGCTCGGGCGGCACCCGGGTCGGCGCACCCATCATCAGGTCCTGGGCGCTCTGATTCTTGGGGAACGGGATCACTTCGCGGATGCTGTCCTCGTCGGCCAGCATGCTGACCACCCGGTCGATCCCGGGTGCGATGCCACCGTGCGGCGGGGCGCCGTACTCGAACGCACGCAGGATGTGGCCGAAGTTCGACTGGATGCGCTCGGGGGAGTATCCCAGCAACTCGAACAAGCGGGATTGAATGTCGGCGCGATGGATGCGGATGCTGCCACTGGCCAGCTCCTCGCCATTGGCGACCACGTCGTACGCCTTGGCGCGGACCCGAATCGGGTCGGTCTCGAGCAGCGCCAGGTCATCGTCATGGGGCATCGTGAACGGGTGGTGCATGAAGGTCAGGCGGCCCGAGGTCGCGTCGCGTTCGAACCACGGGAACTCCACCACGAACGCCCACGCCATGACGTCGGACGGGATGAGATCCAGCCGTTTGGCCAGCTCCCGCCGCAGCGCACCCAGGCTGGTCCGCGCGACGTCGAGGGTATCGGCGACCAGGAGCACGAGGTCGCCCTCGGTGGCCTCGAGGCGCTGCCAGAGACGCTGCAATTCGGCGTCGGCCAGGAACTTACCGAAGGACGAGCGCAGCTCACCGGTACCCACCGCAGCCCAGGCCAGCCCGCGCGCGCCGTTGGCTTTCGCGAACTCCGTCAATTCGTCGATCTGGCGGCGGGTGAAGCTGGCCGCGCCTGGCGCGCGCAGGCCGCGCACCACGCCGCCTCGCTCGACCGCGCCCGCAAAGACCTGGAAGCTGCTCCCAGCCACGACGTCCGAAACGTCGACGATTGGCAGGTCGTACCGCAAGTCGGGTTTGTCCGAGCCGTATCGGTCCATGGCTTCTTGCCAGGTAATCCGCGGCCACGGCTGGTTCAGGACCCGCTTCGAGGACAGCGACTCGGTGAGAGCCGTGAACAGCGATTCGCAGACCTCGAGGACGTCTTCCTGTTCGACAAACGACATTTCGAGGTCCAGCTGCGTGAACTCTGGCTGGCGATTCGCCCGCAGGTCCTCGTCTCGAAAGCAGCGGGCGATCTGGAAGTAACGATCGACCCCGGCCACCATGCAGAGCTGCTTGAACTGTTGCGGACTCTGCGGCAAGGCGTAAAAGCTGCCCGGGTGCAGGCGGCTCGGCACCAGGTAGTCGCGCGCACCCTCGGGCGTCGGGTTGGCCATGATGGGGGTGTCGATCTCGAGGAAGCCGCGCCCATCCAGGAAGTCGCGAATGAACTTGACGACGCGATGGCGCAGCACCAGGTTCTTCGCCATGCGCGGGCGGCGCAAGTCGATGTAACGAAACTGCAGGCGCAGCCGCTCGTCGACCTGTGCTTCCTCGGCCACCGGGAACGGCAGGGGCAGGCATGGATTCAAGACGACGACGTCCACGGCGTGCACTTCGATGTCGCCGGTCGGGATGCGCGGGTTTTCGCTGCCCGCCGGGCGGCGCTGGACCGCGCCGCGGACTTCGACGACGAACTCGTCTCGCAGGCCTGAGGCGACGTCGAACGCGTCGGGCGCCGTCGTGGGATTGACGATCACCTGCACCAGGCCCGCACGGTCGCGGAGATCGACAAAGATCAGGCCGCCGTGGTCGCGCACGGTATGCACCCAGCCCTGCAGGACAACCACCTGGCCAACGTGTTCGGCGCGGACCTCGCCGCACAGCATGCTACGTTTCATGGGAAGATCAGCAGTCAGAACTCCGGAGTCAGACGTCAGAAGCTTACCGAATGCGTCGTCCTGGTCAGGTCTCACGAGCACCGAGCAACGATCACGCGCATGACGCGTCGTTCCCGGCTACGACATGCACGCGCGGCGCTTGGTGGCGGCCCAGGAACGCATCGGCGAGCGCGCAAACAGCGGCGGCGGCGCGCGCCTGAACTCAGCTGACTCGAATGCCTGAGAGCATCGCGCTCTACGTGCACTTCCCGTTCTGCGTGTCGATCTGTCCGTACTGCGACTTCGATCGGCAGGCGACCGGGTTCAACCGCATCGACGTGTACCTGCAGGCCGTCGCCCGCGAGCTCGAGCAGTACGCGGCCACGCGGGACCGCGTGCACAGCATCTTCTTCGGCGGCGGCACGCCCAGTTTGATGAGCGCTCAGCAAGTTGAGCATGTGCTCAAGGCGGTGCAGCGGACGTTCCGCGTCCTGCCCGAGGCAGAGATCACCCTGGAGTGCAACCCGGGCGATGCCGACCTGGAAAAACTCCGGGCCTTCCGCGCGCTGGGCGCCAACCGCCTGAGCATCGGCGTGCAGAGCCTGGACGATACCTTTCTCAAACTCCTGGGCCGTCGGCACGACAGCACGGCGGCGCGCCACGCGGCCGACTGGGCGCGGCAGGCGGGCTTCAGCTTCAACCTGGACTTCATGTTCGGCCTCCCAGGCCAGTCCCTGACCCACTGGCAGACCACGCTCGACCAGGCCGTGCGGTTGGCGCCAGACCATCTGTCGTGTTACCTGCTCACCCTCGACGAGCGGGTGCCGATGGGCCGCGACGTCGCGGCGGGCCGCCTGGTCTTGCCGGTCGACGACGATCTGGCCGAGATGTACACGGCCACGTGCCGCCGCCTGGGCGAGGCGGGCTATACGCAGTACGAGATCTCGAACTGGGCCCGCCCGGGCAAGGCGTCTCGACATAACCTCACCTACTGGCACGACGAGGCCTGGATCGGCGTCGGCGCCGGGGCGGCGTCGTCGTACGCCGGGCGCCGCTGGAAAGCCACCCCGGTGCTCGAGCGCTACATCGCCTCCGTCGAGCGCGACGGACGCGCGGCGTGCGTCGAAGACGAATCGCCCGATTGGCAAACGCAGATGCTCGACTATCTGACGCTGGGGCTGCGACTGCGCGACGGCGTGTTGCTGGCCGCGTTCGAGGCTCGGTTCGGCCTCGAGCTCCTGCCGTTGCTGGCCGAACCCGGCGCCTGGCTCCTCTCGACGGGAGTACTCGAGTGTGATGGCACCTGGCTGCGCATCGCGGCGGAGCATCAGCTCATCACCAACGAGATCCTGGTCCGGCTAGATCCGGCAATTCGCGCGCTACCAGTTCACGGCCCACCGCCAAGGCCGCTGAGCAACGCCGCTCGCTGACGAAGCTAGTAGATACATGCGTTCGCCGAGGATCTCCAGAGAAGCGGCGCCGCGATGCGGCGAGCCTGCGTGCCGTGGCGAGGTTCTCAGGCTCGGCGTGAGACCAGTGCTTCGCAGATCGTCGCCAGGTAGCCACGGGCCGGCTCGCGCGCGCCAGCTTCCGCCAGGCAATCCAGGGCGTTGCGGTAGCGTTTTTCGACGCGACCCTCGATCACCCTGCGCAGGTCCAGGGTGTCGAAGTGGGCAATGATGCGCTCGACCAGGTGACGGGCCATCGGGGCGTCACGGTCGGCGTAGGCCTGCCGCAGCCACGCGGGCGCCGTGGGCAGGGACAGGGCCATGGCCGCGGGCAAGCCGCGCTTGCGTTCGACGACATCGGCGGCATCCGGTTTGCCGGTGATGGCCGCCCGACCCCAGACGCCCAGCAAATCGTCCTGCTCCTGGAAGGCGAGCCCGAGCTCGAGGCCGTACGCGGCGTACGCGTCGCCGACGGCTGCCGACGCCCCGCCGGCCATGGCGCCCAGGCGGCAGGCGCAGGCGAACAGCGCGCCGGTCTTGCGGCTGATCATCGTCTCGTACATCTCCAGAGTGGCCGGCGACGCCCCGTCCTGCAGGTCGATATCGAGAAACTGGCCTTCGGCCAGCAGCAGCGCGGTCGAGTTCAGCTCGCGTGCCATCTCCGCGGCCGCGGGCGAGCCATCGCCGACCAGCACCAGCTGCGCCAGCGCGAACAGGGCGTCGCCAGCATTGATGCCCTGGGGCATACCCCACAGCGACCAGACTGTCGGGCGGTGACGACGCAGCTCGCTGCGGTCCTGGATGTCGTCGTGGACCAGCGAGAAGTTGTGGATGATCTCGACGGCGGCGGCAGCGTCGCGGGCCGCGGGGTTGATCTCATCGCAAACTGCCTGGCACGCCAGCAACACGAGCGCTGGCCGTAGTTTTTTCCCGGCCGGCGCGGATGCCTCGAGCGGCTGGAGGCGTTCGTCGCGCCAACCGAAGTGGTACTCCAGCATGCCGGCCAGGCGCTGGGCCCTGGGCGAGACGTGCTGCGCGATGGCGTCACGGATACAGCTATCGGTGAGCTCGCCAAGGAGTCTGAGCTGAGCGTCGAGGTCGTCAGGCATCGACGCGGGCGTCCTGCACACGGTCAGGATGACACACCTGACGCCGGAAGCCTGTGTCCCACTACTCTTTGAGCATGCGCGCACTCGAGCTGGTGGGCTTTGACGGTCCGACCTCGCTGCAACTCGGCGAGCGGCCCGAACAGCCGCCGAGCCCGCACGAAGTGCGGATCCGGCTGCGCAACATGGCGCTCAATCACCTCGACGTGTTCATTACCCGTGGACTGCCGAAGCGGCCGCTGCCGGCCATCCTCGGCTCGGATGGCGCCGGTGTAGTCGATGCCGTTGGCGACAGCGTCGAAGACCTGCACCTCGGCGACGAGGTGGTCATGTATCCGATCGTCTCCTGCGGCCAGTGCGCGGCGTGCCAGGCGGGCCAGGAAGTCCACTGTCCGAAGATGGCCATCCTCGGCGAGCACACCGATGGCACGCTGCAAGAGGCGCTCAACGTCCCCGCGTCCATTTGCCATCCGCGGCCGGCACACCTGTCGTGGGAAGAGACCGCGGCATTACCCCTCGCGTGGCTGACCGCCTGGCGCCTGCTGTTCACACGCGGCGGCTTGCAGTCCGGCGACTGGCTCGTGCTCGTGGGCATCGGCGGCGGCGTCGCGACGGCCTGCCTGCTGCTGGGCAAGGCGCATGGTTTGAAGGTGATCGTCACGTCGCGCGACCCGGACAAACGCGCCCGAGCGCTGGCCCTCGGCGCCGATGCGGCGTTGCCGAGCGCGGGATTTTCCAGAGCCGTCCAGGAGACGACCGGGGGCGCCGGGGCGCGGGCAGTGGTCGATACGGTCGGGCCGGCGACGCTCGACGAGTCACTGCGCTCGCTCGGCCGCGAAGGGATGATTCTGACGGTCGGCGCGACCAGCGGTCCGAAAGTCGACCTGCTGCTGCCGCGCATGTGGTTCCGCCACCTGTCGCTGATCACCTCGACCATGGGCAACCACAGCGAGTTTCGCGGCATGCTCGAGGACGTCAATGCCTACCAGCTGCGGCCACCGGTCGATCGCGTCTTTCCACTGGCCGACGGCTCCGCCGCCTTCGCCCACCTCGAAGCGGGCGACCAGTTCGGCAAAGTCGTCCTGTCAGCGTAAAGTTGCCCGCGCCGAGCTAGGCTGCGAGCACACCCAGCCCGAACGCCGCGGATGCGACCACCCGAAGCGTCAGTGCGGCGGACGCCAGGACGAAGAAGAACACCGCGCCGCCGACGTTGGGATCACGCGCCATCAGGTGCTTGACGAATGCCGCGACGAAATAGACGGCCACGCCGAGTGCAGTCGCCGTGCCGATCACCGGTACGGCAAACCCGACCACGATCCCCACCAGGGCCACGACTTTGACCGCGGCCAGCCACGGCATCCACGACAGCGGCACGCCCGCCCTGGTCATCTGCGCGGGGAGCCCGTCAAACAGGGTGAACTCGGCAAAACCGCACCAGGCCATGCCCAGCGCGAGCAAAACATTGACGACGCCGAAAGCAATAAGCATCAGACGACCGCGACCGTCGTGTCGCTGAGCGCGGGGTTGGTGATTCGAGGTTGCATGTGTTGTTCTCCTGTCACTGCGTATGACACGCGGGACATGACCAATGTGACAGTGGATTAGCCTGTCTCGGACCGATGCGCGCCTCACGATGCTGACGAAGAGTCACGGCCTGGGCAACGACTACCTGGTGGCGGACCCGGCGGAGTTGCCCTGCGAGCTCACGCCCGAGCGCGTGCGGCTGCTGTGCGATCGACACGTCGGCGTTGGCTCGGACGGCGTGCTCGTGCTCGACGGCCCGCTCGGCGTGCGCATCTTCAACCCCGACGGGTCGGAGGCCGAAAAGAGCGGCAACGGGCTGCGGATCTTCGCGAAGTGGCTGTTCGACACGGGGCGAGCGCCCGGGCGGCAGTTCGTCGTGCAACTGCGGGACGGCAGCGCGGCGGTCGAGATAGATACCGTGGGCGGGCGCGCCGTAGAGGTGACCGTCGAGATGGGCCAGCCCGTCTTCCGCGCCGACCTGACGACGATCGAGGTCGGCGGCCTGCGCTTCGGGGTGGTCGCGCTGTCGTTGGGCAACCCGCACTGCGTGATCATGCGCGAGCGACTTGACGTAACTGACCTGAGGCGGTTGGGGCCGCTGGTCGAGCGCAATCCCGCGTTTCCCCATCGCACCAACGTGCAGCTCGCCCGGGTAGCCGCCCGCGACCGCGTCGAGCTGCTGATCTGGGAGCGTGGCGCCGGCGAAACGCGGGCGTCTGGTTCGTCCGCGTGCGCCGTCGTCGCGGCCTGCCATCGGCGCGGGCTCGTCGACGCGGACGTGACTGCCGCGATGCCCGGCGGCGAGCTGCACATCCGCGTCGACGCGAGTGGGAGCCTCTTCCTCCGCGGGCCCGTCGAAGAGGTGGCGCACATCACGCTCAGTTCCGAGCTGATCGCGCGACTGCAGGCGCTACCATAGCCGCGATGGCGACCGCGTATTTCACCCTGGCACTCGACCAGGCCAAAGAAGACCTGGCCAAACGCGGCGTGCCGATCTACGACTTCGGCGTTGGCGACCCGAATGAGCCGACGCCAGCGTTCATTCGCCAGGCGCTGATCGACGCGCTCGACCCGGTCTCGAACTACCCGACCGTCGTGGGCCAGCGCCTGCTGCGGCAGGCGATCGCGGGCTGGGCAAAACGTCGACTAGACGTAACGCTGGACCCCGAGACGCAGGTGCTGCCCGCCGCCGGCTCGAAGGAAGCCATCTTCCACCTGCCCCTGGCGGTGGTGCCGGCTGAGGACGACCAGCGGCGCCGGATCGTGTACCCGTCGCCGAGTTACCCCGTCTACGACGGCTCGGCCCGCTACGCGAAGTGCATCCCGCACCCGGTGGCGCTGTCTGAGGCCAACGGCTACCGGCTCGAACTCGATGCCCTCGGCCGTGATCTGCTCGAGCAGACCTGCATCGCCTGGATCAACTATCCCCACAATCCGACCGGCGCGAGCGTCGACCTCGACTATCTCCGCCGCCAGGTTGAGGTCGCCCGCGAGTACAACATCCTGCTGTGCGCCGACGACTGCTATCTCGACCTGTACTTCGACGAGCACGCCCCACCGCCTGGCATCCTCCAGGTCACTCAGACCGGGGTCCTGAGTTTCGGGTCGCTCTCCAAACGGTCGGGTATGACGGGCTATCGCAGCGGTTACGTGGCTGGCGATAGCCGCGCCATCGCCGCGCTCAAGCGGGCCCGGCCCAACTTCGGCGTCGCCTCCCAAAACTTCGTCCAGGCCGCGGCCACGGTGGCCTGGTCGGACGATGTCCACGTGGCCGAGCGGCGCGCCATCTTTCGCGCCAAGCGCGATCGGCTGATGGCGTTTCTGGTCGCGCGCGGCTACGTCGTCTCGGGCAGCGACGGCGCGATCTACCTGTGGGTCAAGGTGCCGACCGGCGACCGCGACGGACCCGCCCCGCGGAGCGCAGCGGAGCGTGGGTTTTTCGCCCGACTGCTCGAACACGGCATCGTCGTCAGTCCGGGCGAGTCGTTCGGCGCTGGTGGTGAGGGCTATTTTCGACTGGCGCTGGTGCCCAGCCTGCCCGAAATCGAGCGCGCCATCGCGGTCTGGGAAAGGATGAGCCCGTGAGCCTCGTTGTCAGCACTGATCTGCAGACGCTCGTCGAACTGGCTTTTGCCGAGCCGCGGCGACTCGACGAGCCGGCCAGCCGCGAGGCGGTCGAGGCGACGATCGCGGCGCTTGACCGAGGCGAAGTCCGCCTGGCCGAGAAGTCGACGGGCGAATGGCGCGTCCACGCCTGGGTGCAGCAAGCGATCCTGCTGTACTTCCGCTTGCGCCAGCTCGAGACGTGGCAGATCGGTCAGTTCGAGTACCACGACAAGATCCCACTGAAGCACGACTACGCGCGTCTCGGCGTGCGTGTGGTGCCGCCGGCCGTGGCCCGCTACGGCAGCTATCTCGAGTCCGGCGTGATCATGATGCCGAGCTACGTGAACATCGGCGCGCACGTCGGCTCGGGCACGATGGTCGACACGTGGGCCACGGTGGGCAGCGGCGCGCAGATCGGACGGGACGTGCACCTGGCCGGCGGCGTGGGTATCGGCGGCGTGCTCGAGCCGCCCGGGGCGCGGCCAGTCATCGTCGAGGACGGGGCATTCATCGGGTCCCGCTGCATCGTGACCGAGGGCGTGATCATTGAAGAGGGCGCGGTCCTGGGCGCCAACGTGACGATCACCGGCAGCACGCCGATCATCGACGTCACCGGCGCCGAGGCGACGACCTACCACGGCCGCGTCCCGGCGCGCTCGGTGGTCGTGCCCGGGACGCGCTCGCGCACCTACCCGGCCGGCGAGTTCCAGGTGGGCTGCGCGCTGATCGTGGGCCAGCGCACCCCCTCGACCGATCGCAAAACGTCGCTCAACCAGGCGCTGCGCGACTTCGGATTGAGCACCTGAGCGGCGTCCTAAAAACCCGGAACCGCGCGGGCCCGGGGCTACACTGTTCGGCAACATGAGCGTCGACGGCCGCGTGGGGAGCGGGCCCGAGGAGCAGGCACAACACCGACTCGCTCGCACCCGACCGGAACGAGCGCTGCTGCTGGCGGTCGATACGGGCAGCGCCCCCTGGTCGATTTCCGAGTCGCTGGATGAGCTCGAAGAGCTCGCGCGGACCGCCGGGGCCGAGGTCGTCGGGCGCGTCGCGCAGCGCCTCGAACATCCCGATCCCAAGACCTACCTCGGACGCGGCAAGCTGAACGAGGCCCGCGACCTGGCGGTCGAGCACGAGGCTGACCTGATCATCGTCGACGATGAGCTGGCGGCCAATACGCAGCGGTCCATGGAAGAGATCCTGGGCCGCCGCATCGTCGATCGCTCGCTGCTGATCCTCGACATCTTTGCGCAGCGGGCCCGCACCCATGAGGGCCGCGTCCAGGTCGAGCTCGCCCGCCTCGAGTACCTGCTGCCGCGGCTCACGCGGGCCTGGAGCCACCTCGAGCGCCAGGTCGGCGGCATCGGCGTGCGCGGCGGGCCTGGTGAGACGCAGATCGAGATCGACCGCCGCCTGACCCGCACCCGCATCGTCGCGCTCAAAAAGGAGATCGAGGGCATCCGCGTCCACCGCGCGAGCCAGCGCTCGAACCGCGAACGGGTGGGCGTGCCCGTGGTCGCCCTGATCGGCTACACCAACGCGGGCAAAAGCACGCTGTTCAACCGCCTGACCCAGGCGGGATCGCTGGCCGAAGACAAGCTCTTCGCCACGCTGGACCCGGTGACGCGGCGGCTGGTCCTGCCGGGAGGCCACGACGTGTTGCTGACCGACACCGTCGGCTTCATTGCCAAGCTACCGACCGGGCTGGTCGCGGCGTTCCGCGCCACGCTCGAAGAGCTCGAATCCGCTGACCTGCTGCTGCACGTCCTGGATGTGTCGTCCGAGCGCGCGCCCGAACGCGCGAGCATCGTCCAGCAGGTGCTCGCCGAGCTCGGCGTCAGCGAACAGCCGCTGTTGATGGTGGTCAACAAGGCCGACCTGCTGGCGACGTCACCCGAAGAGCTGGAGCGGACGCTGCCCGAGGCGCGGGTGTCGAACAGCGTCGTCGTCTCGGCAGAGCTCGGCTGGAACATTCCCGAGCTGCTGGAACGGATCGAAGCCATGCTGGAACGGCGGTACGAGCGCGTGCGGGTGCGCATCCCGTACGACCAGGCGGCGCTCGTCGACCTGTTTCATCGCAAGGGCACCGTCGCCACCGAGCGCCACACCGACAAGGGCACGCTGATCACCGGTTCGCTGCCGGTGCGGTTTGCGGCCCCATTCCGCCGCTTTGCGGTGCGCTAGCACCGCCAACTTCGCTTTCTTCTAAAATCCGCCGAGCCTCAACGGAGAGGAGCGCCGCACGAGGATGACTCAGCAGGATCTTGAATCGGGTGCGTCGGGTCCAGCGGACACGTCGGTCCAGCCCGGCATGCAGTCGGCCTGGAAAGTCGCACTCGAGCAGTACGACCGGGCCGCCGACAAGCTCAACCTTGGCGCCGCCGTGCGCGACGTGCTGCGGTACGCCAAGCGCGAGGTAACAGTCCACTTTCCGGTCCAGCTGGACGACGGCTCGAGCCGCGTGTATACGGGCTATCGCGTCTGGCACAACCTGGCGCGCGGTCCGGCCAAGGGCGGGATTCGCTTTCACCCGCACTCCGACCTCGAAGAGATCCGCGCCCTGGCCATGTTGATGACCTGGAAGTGCGCCTGCGTGAAGATTCCGTACGGCGGCGCCAAAGGCGGCGTGACGTGCGACCCCAAAGCGCTGAGCACGCGCGAGCTGGAGCGGTTGACACGCCGGTTCACGACCGAGATCAGCGACATGATCGGTCCCGACAGCGACATCCCCGCGCCGGACGTGAACACCAACGCCCAGGTCATGGCGTGGATGATGGACACGTACTCGATGCACCGCGGCTACTCGGTGACCGGCGTGGTCACCGGCAAACCAGTCAGCATCGGCGGCAGCGAGGGGCGTCAGGAGGCGACCGGGCGGGGCGTGATTTACACCATCCAGGAGGCGGCCAAAGCGGTCGACCTGGATCTCACCGGCGCGCGCGTGGTCGTCCAAGGGTACGGCAACGCGGGCGAGTCGGCGGCGCGGTTCATCAGCGAGCTGGGCGCGCGGGTGATCGCGGTCAGCGACTCGCAGGGCGGCGTGTTCAACGGTGACGGGCTGGACCTGCCGCTGGTGACTCGACATAAGCAAGAGACGGGTTCGGTGATCGGGACGCCGCGGACGCGGCCGGTGAGCAACGCCGAGCTGCTGGAGCTGGAGTGCGACATTCTGATTCCGGCCGCGCTGGAGGGCGTGATCACCGAGCGCAACGCGCCGCGGATCCATGCCCGCATCGTCGCCGAGGCGGCCAACGGGCCGACGAATCCCCAGGCGGACGACATTCTGCGCGAGCGCGGCGTGATGGTGATCCCGGACGTGCTGTGCAACGCGGGCGGCGTGACGGTGAGTTACTTCGAGTGGGTCCAGGACCGCGAAGAGTTTTTCTGGAGCATCGAAGAGATCAACGCGCGCCTCAGGCGCATCATGGTGCGCGCGTTCGAGGACGTCCACCGCACGGCGATCGAGCACGACATCGATCTGCGGCTGGCGGCGTACATGCTGTCGGTGAGCCGCGTCGCCGAGGCGACGTTGACCCGTGGCTTCTACCCCTAGTGCGCCGCTTCGCCAAGGTGCGCTCGCTTGCCGGCGGACGCTCACCCGCCGGCGGCCCGCATCGCTTCGCTCGCTCTGTGGCCCTGTCCGGTGGGTATCACATCTCCGCGCAGGTCGGCGGGGGTATGTGGTGCTTCCAGTGGCGGCTACGCGGCTTTCCGCCAAACCGAGACGTGTTGCCGGCTATCACGGGTGAAGGGTTCACGGTCCCAGTTGCTCCAGCGCTCGCGCAAGGTCATTCCGGCGAGTAGGGCCATCAGGTCGAGCTCAGACGGCCATACGTAGCGAAACGGCGCCGAAAGCGTTTCAAGTCGGCCATCGACCACCCAGTAGTGGTGCGAGACCGCAATTTGCGTCGCGACGTCATATTCTTCAAAGCCGAGATGCGATGGCGTTACCGCGAACGCGTGGACAGTTTCGCCAGGTGGGAGACGTTGAAGCTCGGGGACCATGACCTCGATCACGAAGCAGCCTCCCGGCTCCAGATGAGCGGCGACATTGCGGAAGCACGCAACCTGCTGATCTTGAGTGGTCAGGTTCATGATCGTGTTGCGGATAAGGTAGGCGAGTGTGAACCTTCCATCGACGGTCGTAGTCGCGAAGTCGCCGATCGTCACTCCAATGTTGTCCCCGCCCGGCTTCGTTCGCATCTCAGCAACCATCGCCGGCGATAGTTCAATGCCGTGGACGTGGAGACCGCGGCGGCTGAGCGGTAATGCGATCCGACCGGTACCGATGCCGAGTTCAAGGGCACAACCAGTCCCTGCGAGATCGCTGAGGAAGTTCACCGTCGGATTGACGACTGCAGGTTCGAACAACTCCGGCCACTTGGCCTCATAGCTTCTCGCTATCCGTTCGTCGAAGTAGTTCTCTGGCACATGGCGCACTATCGCAGCAGGCCGTTCCAGGCTACCAACGAATACGGAGAGGCCCGACTCGGCGCACTACCGGCGCATGGTCCCGCAATTACTCCAGGCCCTCGAGCGGAGATCGTACGTAACGGCGGTGGGAAGCCACGCCGGGCGGGACGAGCGTCGGGCCACCCACGGTTGCACTGTTTGGTAGATCTAATGGCAATTAGGTCTACCAAGATTCTCGGACTCCGGCGCGCCAGCGCCAACTCAGTCTTCCGAGTAGTACTCCGTCGTCGTCGTGCACAGATTCTCGCGGTTCTTGCGCGTGCGCGACCCGTCCTCGGTCACCACCAGCAGATCGTAGATGCACGTTCGGCCGACGCTCGCGTCAAAGGTCACGTCCACGCTCTCCCCGGGCGGCAGCACGTCCACCCCCAGCACATCATCGCCCCACTCCGTCGAGCTCGACGGCGACACGTACAGGTGCGTGATGTACGACAGCGAGTCATTTTCAAACGTGAAGTCGCGCGGGTCGGCCAGCACGGCCTGCGCCAGCACGATCACCAGGCCCAACCCCACCGTCGTCGCGAGCAGCCCAACTCTCAACCACCGCTTTGGCATCCCTACCGATCGCCCCCCTTCCGAGGATCCACCAGGCGCCAGACTCGGGCTCGAGCATCCGTACCCGGGCGAGTCATCCGCGTGCAGATCCGGTCGAGAACGTGTTGCCGCTCGGCCACCTGGGGGTCCGGCAACGATTGCTGCATTTTGGGGCCATTTGTGACGCTAGGTCGGTTCAGTCGTCCGCAGCAGCGCCGATGGCGAGCTGATCATCTGAACCGATCGAGCCGAGGATCGGCAGCTCGTAATCGACCGGCGGCGGCGTGCGGCTCAGATCGAGCGTGTACTGGCCGAAGCGGCTGATGTGGGAACGGATGTAGGGACTGAGGGCCGCGACCGCCTCACGGTCGATCTGCACACCATCTGCGCGGAGCCCGTGCAAGGCGCGCATCATCATGCAGGCGTTGTGGAAGATCAGGCAGTTGGCCAGGAGGTGGTTGTACTTGATGATCTTGCGCTGCTCGCCGCGGTTATTCTCAGCGATAACTCCGCCGCCACCGAACGCCAGCCATTTGACGAAGTCGTTGAAGGATTCGCTCTTGTTGGTGGCAGTCCGGAAACCGGTCCCGCCGAGACTCGCCCGTCAGGAGCCGCCACCAGCCATCGGGCACCCAGCTCAGGTCCAAAAGTGGAATCTGGCGCGCTCTGCCGGCCACGCGCTCGGTGCGCGTCATGGGCAGCCACTGGCCTGTATCGTCTCGAGCAAACCCGCCTCCACCAGCGATAAGGCGCCAGACCTGCGTGTGATCGTCTCATGCGTCGAGATCGGTGCCGCCTGGCGCTGGCCCTCGAAGGACAACCGCTCCTAACATTCCGTCAAACTCGACGATCCGTCCTTCACCGCGCCGATCTACGCCAATCTCTTCGAAGGCGACGACGCAACCGGAGAAGGGAATCTGTGCTCTCAAACCAGCATCGATTGCTGGGCGAAGATACCCGCCATCGCGCCCTGCGATGATGCCAGGGTGACCGAGGGCAAGAAGGGCGTGGCGAGGTCGCCGGCGGCGTAGATGCCGGGCATGCTGGTTTGGCGGCGCTCGTCGACCTTGAGGACGATGCCGACGGGCGTATCCACCGTGGCGAGGCCCAGTGATTCATGCAGGCTTGCGGACGGCTTGTTGCGCGGATTCGCGAACAGGATGTCGACCGCGATATTGCGGCGGGTATC
>DATGER010000198.1:0-7071 GCA_035309865.1 Chloroflexota bacterium | reverse complement strand
GGGCCTCGCACGGACGGTCGCTGCGCGGAAGGCCCGCGCGTTGAGTGGTTTGATGGCGAGGCCCGCCCCACGGACGACCCCGCCCGCGGTGCCGAACGGCCTGCCCTTACGACCCCACAACAACTTTTTAAAAAACCGTTCTCTTGTTATCGAGCCGGCCCGCGCGTTGAGTGGTTTGATGGAGAGAGCCCCGCCCCACGGACGACCCCGCCCGTGGTGCCGAACGGCAGGACCTCATCAGCCCACAACACTTTTTCGAAAAACCGTAACTTGTTGTGGATGTCCCACAACACGTAGTGCGAAACTTTGTGGCAGGCTGTAGATGTAAATGAGCCCTTTCAGCCAGTCATATTGAAAGCCTCAGGAACTGTGTGACGACAGATTTGCCGCGGCCGTTCAAACCGCGCACCGCGGCGGCGGCGATGAACGCGCTCCACGTGGTGCTCGACAGGAACCCGCTGTGGTACGCCGTGTCGGTGCTCCTGATGAAGATGCCGCCGCTGTACGGCGTGTTCACACTGCTCGAGCGCCTCGTCAAGTACCGCCTGTTCGGCTGCCGCATGTGCGGCCAGTGCGCGCTCCCGGTGACCGCGTATGCATGCCCGATGACCTGTCCCAAGCAACTCCGGAATGGGCCGTGCGGCGGGGTCAGCCCGGATGGGAGCTGCGAGGTTTATCCCGGGATGCGGTGCGTCTGGCTGATCGCCTACGAGCGTGCAACGGAAGAAGGCCGCCAAGGCGATCTGAGGCGCTTGCAGCGGCCAATCGACCAGCGCAAATGGGGCCAGAGCTCCTGGGTCAACTACTGGCATGGTGACGACGAAGGACTCTGGACGGCCGAAGAAGACTTCGACAACGCGCCACCCCTGCTGCCCGTCTTGAGCAGCAAGTGACGGACTCCGTCAACGGCGTCGTCCCTGCGGCTTCAGAGACCTACCGTTCGGCCGCCAGCCACCTGCAAGCCGTCCTCCAGCGAGGCAGGTTCGCGGTGACCGCTGAAATCGGCCCGCCCCGCGGAGCGAACATCTCGCCGATCAGACGGAAGGCCAGGCTGCTGCGCGACTGGATCGACGCCGCCAACGTCACCGACAGCCAGAGCGCCGTCGTGCGCATGCCCAGCTGGGCCGGCTGTCTGGTCGTCATGCAGGAGGGCGTTGAGCCCGTCATGCAACTGCAGTGTCGCGATCGCAATCGCATCGCGCTGCAGAGCGACCTGCTCGGGGCCGCCGCGCTCGGTATTCCCAATGTGTTGCTGCTGACCGGCGATCACCCCCGCTTCGGCGACCATCCGGACGCCAAGCCGGTCTTCGATCTGGATTCGATCCAGCTCATCTGGACCGCGCGCATGATGCGCGAGCAGCGCAAGCTCCTGTCGGGTCGGGAGCTGAAGCCCGCGCCGGATTGGTTCATCGGCGCCGTCGAGAATCCCTTTGCGCCACCGTTGAATTGGCGAGCGGAGCGACTGGGCAAGAAAGTCGCCGCCGGGGCGCAGTTCGTCCAAACGCAGTTCATCTACGACATCGGCGTGTTTACGCGCTGGATGGAGCAGGTCCGCAACCTGGGGCTGGATCGCAAATGCTTCGTGCTGGCCGGGGTCGGGCCTGTCAAGTCGCTGCGTGCGTTGGAACACATGCGCCAGGAAGTGCCCGGCATGTACGTCCCGGACGACGTGGTACGCAGATTGCGGGGCGTACCGGGCGATCGCGTTGCCGCGGAAGGTCTGAAGTTGTGTTCAGAGCTCATTGCTGAGGTCCGGACCATCCCCGGCGTCGCCGGCGTCCACGTGATGGCCTTTGGGTGGGAGGATGCCATTCCTGAAATCCTGGAGCGAGCCGGGCTAACGCGCCGGGTTAGCCCGGGCGACCTTCTGGCGCGGAGCGCGGGCGGGCCGTTCGACGAATCGGTGTTGGGGTAGCTGAGCAAGATGTTTATTGAACTGCGTGCGTCGGATGACCGCTTGCGCGGACCGAAGGCGGTCGATGCCGCGCCGATTATCACCGCCGCGCTCAAGGCGGCGACCGACAGTCCCCTGGACCTCACCCGGCTACGCGTGGTGTGCGACTTCATCCAGTACCGCCAGAACTTCCGCGACCCGGTTGCGCTGCGGCGCGTCGAGCCCTGGGACATCGGCGCGGGCGCCGACGGCAGAGTGGAAGACCAGACCTACGAGATTGCGATCGACCTCAGGCGGGCCAAACCAGACGCCATCGGTGGCGCCGTCCAGAGCGCCCTGGCGCCGGACGACGCGTGTGGCCGAGTCGCGCTGGAAGACTGGCGACCGGGCAGTCGCAGCCTGATCTGGGGCTTCAACAGCCTCTACTGGAAGGCCCTGTCGCTCTGGGAGCAGGCCACCGGCAAGGGCTACGAGTCGGCCCTGCCCGGCGGTGAAAGTGATGCCCGCAACGTGGAGGCGGCGCGGGAGCTCATCCTGCAGCTGTTCACTCTGTGGGACAGTCTGGCCACGCGCCGCGCGCTACCCGAAGAGCTGTACGTGCTCGAGCTCGGCGTAGGCAACGGCAACCAGGCGCGCGTCTTTCTGGATGAGCTCCGCCGCCTCGACCGCGAGCAGGGCCACGGTGACTACTATCGGCGGCTGCACTATCTGATGGGCGACTACTCGCCCCACGTGCTCGATCTGGCGCGGAAGAATGTGGCGCACCATGCGGAGCACGTGAGCAGTCTGGTGCTCGACGCGTTGCGACCGACCGAGACGCTCGGGTTCCTGCGGTACAAAGCATTCCTGGTCTACATCTCCAACGTCTACGACAACTTACCCACCGACGAGGTCGTGCGGATTGGGGGCCACCTGTTCCAGGTTGAAATACGCGCCGGTCTGGCGCGGTCCGATGCGGAGCGCCTGGCTGCCAGCGTCAAGGCGAAACCCGAAGAGTTGCCGGAGCTGGTCGCGAGGTTGCTGCGGCTGGGGCCGGAACTGCTGTCGGAAGTGCTGCCCGAGCACTTTCCCACGACGGCCGAGGCGGTGACTTTCTGGCGGGCCGCCTGGGACGGGTTGCGGCTGGACGAGCGGTACGTGCCGCTGGTCGAATTGGACACGTATGAGATTGCACCCGAGGTGGGTGGCGAACTGCTGCGGCCAATCGTCGAAGCCAATGGCGACCTGCGCATGCACATCAGCAACGGCGCGGCAACCAGTTTCGCAGACACCTTGCCACTGCTCCACCCGCATGGTGTGCTGCAGTGCCACGATCTGTTCGTGACGGACATGCATCAGTACCTGAACGGTTTCCGAGGACCCGGCAAATACGACGGTTCGGTCGTCAACTGGGTCAACGGCCGCTTGCTGGCCGCGATCGGCTCGCGGCGCGGCTTCGATGTGAGTTTCGCCCCGTTCGCCTACCGCACTGGTGCGAACGTGGTGACCATGACCGCGCGTGCCCGTGACTGAAAAGCCGGTCATGGCGACGTCGGTCGTCGGTTCGTACTCTGTGCCCGAGTGGCTGGAACGCTTGAAGACGGACTTCTATCAGCGCCGGATCAGCGGTCAGTACCTGGATGACATCCACGAAGTCGCCATCAAGGCAGCGCTCAAGGACCAGGAGCGGGCGGGGGTCGACGTGGTCTCCGACGGCGAGTTGCGGCGCGACAACGACGTCGACTATCTGCTCGCGCGCATGCCTGGCGTCGAGATCCCGCACGTCGCCAAAACGTTCTACTACGACTACTACGATGCCTACGTCCGCCACCCGATCCCGGTCGACGATCTGACGGCCACGCTGGGCCTGGTCGACGACCTCAATTTCACCCTGGCGTATACCGACCGCCCGGTGAAGTTCTCGTTCACGGGGCCGTTTTCGCTGGCGCGGCGCGTCCACAACGAGGCATATGGCAACGTCGACGACCTGGTGCTGGCGTTCGCCCGGGTGCTGAACCTCGAGGCCAGAGCCCTGGCCCGGGCGGGCGCCGCGATCCTGCAGATCGATGAGCCCTTCCTCGCTGGTTACCCTGAAGAGGTCGGCTTGGCGGCCCGGGCGATCAACATGGTGTACGAGGGTGTCGAGGGTCCGACGCGCGCGCTCCACGTGTGCTACGGCAATCGCTACGCGCGCCCGGTCTGGGAAGGCCACTACGAATTCTTATTCCCGACGATTCTGGATGCGCAGGTCGATCAGCTGGTCCTCGAATTTGCCCGCAAGGGCTACCACGACCTGGACCTCTTCAAGAAATACCCCACCCAGTCACTGACCCTTGGCCTCGGCGTCATCGACGTCAAGAACCCCGTGACGGAGTCGACCGAGTTGATTGTGTCGCGGGTCCGTCAGGCGCTCGAGGTCCTGCCGCCCGATCGTCTCATGATCAACCCTGACTGCGGCCTGCGGCATCTGCCCGCGGATGTCGCGCGAGCCAAACTGCGCGTCATGAGTGAAGGCGCCGCCATCGTCCGAGCCGAGGTGCTCGGTGTCGCCCGTCCGACCGTCGCGGTCTAGAGTCCGAAGACTATTTGAGGAGAGATTCAGCCTTGAGCAACACGTTCCAGACCCACGCCCATCTGCTGTTCAGCAGTGAGAGCGTCACCGAAGGCCATCCCGACAAGATGTGCGATCAGATCTCGGATGCCATCCTGGACTGGGCGTTGGCCAAAACACCGTCGGCTCGCGTGGCGTGCGAGGCCGGCATCAAGAGCGACAGCGACCGCAATTGGGTTGCCGTCTTCGGCGAAGTCACGCCATCGGTGCCAGATGACGTGGTCGACGAAATCGTGCGCCGGGTCATCACCCGGATCGGCTACACCACTCCAGATAGCGGGTTCGACCTCTCCAACGCGCAGATCGTTTCGGTCCTGTCGCGACAGTCGACCGACATCGCGATGGGTGTCGATCAGGCGCTGGAGTTCAAGCAGGGGGACATGACCGACGACCTGGACACCGGCGCCGGCGACCAGGGGATGATGTTCGGCTACGCGTGCGACGAATCACCCGAGCTGATGCCGTTGCCGATCGCGCTGGCGCACCGTCTGACCCGGCGCCTGGCTCAGGTGCGCAAAGATGGCACGTTGCCCTGGCTGCGGCCTGACGGCAAGAGCCAGGTGACGGTGGAGTACCGCTTTGGCGTGCCCGCTCGAGTGGATGCGGTGGTGATCTCCACGCAGCACGCGTCCGAGATCGACCAGGAAGAGATCGCGACGCAGATCAAAAAGCACGTCATCATCCCGGTGATCGAGCCGCACCTGCTCGACGAAGAGACCAAATACTTCATCAATCCGACCGGGCGCTTCGTGATTGGTGGGCCGTTCGGCGATTCAGGACTGACGGGGCGCAAGATCATCGTCGACACGTACGGTGGCATGGCGCGGCATGGCGGTGGCGCCTTTTCGGGCAAGGATCCGACCAAGGTCGATCGCTCGGCGGCCTATGCGGCGCGCTGGGCGGCCAAGAACGTGGTCGCGGCCGGGCTGGCGAAGCGGTGCGAGTTGAACCTGGCGTATGCCATCGGCGTGGCGCGGCCGGTGAGCGTGACCGTCGAGACGTTCGGCACCGAGACCGTGCCGGTCGAACAGATCGAGCGGGCGATTGCGCAGACGTTCGATCTGCGCCCGGCGGGAATCATCAAGGCGCTCGACCTGCGGCGGCCGATCTTCGAGCAGACCGCGGCCTATGGCCACTTCGGGCGGACCGACCTGGATGTGCCCTGGGAGCGGACTGACCATGTGGAGCAGCTCAAGGCCGCTCTGGGCGCGACTGCCGCCCGGGTGTGAGTCTCGAGGCTGACGTTGGCCGCCTGCTGATCGCCTGCCGGGACCGGCCGGGGATCGTCTCGGCCGTCTCGCACTTTCTGTTCGATCACGGCGCCAACGTCATCCACTCCGACCAGCACTCCACCGAACGCGGTGAGGGTGTGTTTTTCCTGCGAATCGAGTTCCGGCTCCACGACCTGGGCGCGGCCGCACCCGCGTTGGAGCAGGCGTTCAAGCCCATCGCGGGACGGTTCGGGATGCGGTGGCAACTCGCGCTTGCGGCGCATCGCAAGCGCCTCGGGGTGTTCGTCTCGCGGGCCGAGCACGCGCTCCTCGAGCTCCTGTGGCAGCGCCGCGCGGGCGACCTGGCGGCCGAGATCGTGGTGGTCATCTCGAACCATGACAACAACCGTGCGCTGGTGACCGACCTTGGCGTCCCGTTCTTTCACGTGCCGGTCACCCCCGAGACCAAGCCCCGGGCAGAAGCCGAGGCGCTTCGCCTGTTGGCCGAGCAGGCGGTGGACACGATTGTGCTCGCGCGCTACATGCAGGTGCTGAGCGCCGACTTTCTCTCGCGATTCCCGGGCAGAATCATCAACATCCACCACGGCTTTCTGCCTGCCTTCGTCGGCGCCAACCCGTACCAGGCCGCGTACGACCGCGGCGTCAAACTCATCGGCGCCACCGCCCACTATGTCACCGAAGACCTCGACGCTGGGCCGATCATCGAACAGGATGTCCTGCGCATCGACCACCGCCACGACACCGAAGACCGCCGCCGCCTGGGCCGCTACATCGAACGCGTCGTCCTCGCCCGCGCCGTAAACTGGCACGCCGAAGATCGCGTCCTGCTCCACGGCAACAAAACGATCGTCTTCGCCTGAAAGCCAGCTGCCCACATCGCTTCGCTCGCTCCCTTCGGGGATCGCACGGGACAGAGCGCGCTCCGTCGCCGCCGCTCGCATTGCTTCGCTCGCTTCGTTCAGTGCCGCATGTGGAGAGACGGAATGGCATGTCATCGCGAAGCGCGCCGCACCGAAGGCCATGAGAGCACGTCGTTCCCTGAGTCGCCTGAACCGTCTCGGCTCACGCCGCTCGTGGGAGCCCCGCCGACGTGCGCCCGCCGAAGGGAGCGAGCGAAGCGATGCGGAGAGGACGCGGCTTACTGGTCGTCGGCGGGGAGCGGGCTGGGCAGGGTGTCCAGGCCCTCGAGGAGGCCCAGGGTGCCCTGGCTGGGAGGGGCGGCTTCGGGGTACTGGGCGATGCGGTCGCGGGCGGCGCTGAAGAGCGGGGTGAGTGGGCTGGCGGACATCACGTCGACGACTTCGGCCTCAGTCAGGTTGAAGCGTTGTCCATCCGCGATGAAGTAGTACGCCTGG
>DATGER010000197.1:0-3735 GCA_035309865.1 Chloroflexota bacterium | reverse complement strand
AAGCGCAGCGCTTCACCCAGGCCGTCCGGCGTGCGCGTGTCTGCTCCAGGTTCAGAACTCGATGCCGCGCTGCGCCTTGATGCCTTTGTCGAACGGGTGTTTGATCGGTTGAACCTCTGAGACCAGGTCCGCCACTTCGATCAGCTCGGCGGGTGCGTTGCGGCCAGTCAGCACCAGGTGCAGCGCCGGTGGCTTCGCGCGCACCATCTCGATCAGCTCGTCCAGCGGGACCAGTCCGGCGGTGACGGCTCCGAGGACCTCGTCCAGCACCACCACGTCGTAGTCGCCGCTGCCCACGATCGTCTGCGCCACCCGCCAGCCGTGGGCGGCCGCGGCGACGTGGTCGTCCATCGGAATGCGGGGATCGCGCAGGGCTTCGATGGTGAAGCCCCGGCCGGTCACTTCCAGGTCGACGCCGGGCAAGCCGCGCAAGACAGCGCGCTCGCCACTCTTCCAGGCACCCTTGATGAACTGGAGAAAGAAAACCCGCATCCGGTTGCCGACGGCTCGGACCACCAGTCCGATGGCCGCGGTTGTCTTGCCCTTGCCGTTGCCGGTGTAGACAATGGTCAGCCCGTGGCGTTTGCGCCGCTCAGCCGCGCCATGCTCGATCACCACCGTCGCCGGAGCGACGGTGCTACTGGTAGGCCTCGAGTCGCTGACCATCGGGAGTGACCTTGAGCGCCTGGTTGGCGGGAACTGGTTGTTGGAAGCGATCTGGATGGAGCATGCGCGCCAACGTCTCCACGCCGTCGACCAGGCGGGGACCGGAGCGACTGAACAGGTGGGTGTTGCCCGCAAACACCCGGCGCGACTGCACGGCCGGCAGCTGGTCCCAACCTGGCAGCGTACGCAGGCACTCGAACTCGGCTGCCACGCGCTCGAGTTCCAGGCTGCATGGCATCAGCACCACGACCTCGGGCGCGTAGGCAACCACGTCCTGCCATGCGATGCGACGGGATGGACCCGCCGGCGTGCCGAGCTCTTCGCGGCCGCCCGCCAGGGCGACCATCTCTGGCACCCAGTGCCCGGCGGTATACGGTGGATCCAGCCACTCCATACAGAACACCCGCGGGCGTGCGACTCCAGCAGCGCGCCTGCGCACCGAATCCCGTCGCGCGCGGAGCCCGTTCACTTCGTGCGCGCCGCGCTCCGCAACGCCCGCGGTTCGGGCGATGAGCTCGACGTCGTCGAGGACCTGGTCGAGCGTGACCGGGCTGAGCGACAGGACCAGCGGTGTGTAGCCCAGCGTGCGCGTGGCGAGCTCGACGTCGCGACGCGAGACGGCGCACACCTCACAGATCTCCTGGGTCAGGATGACCTCGGGCTGCAAATCGCGCAGCAGCTCCGGGTTGACGTGATACAGGCTCGCGCCCCGATGCCCGTCGCCGCCCGCAGCCGCGTCGATCTCGCGGCTTGTCAGCTGGCTGGTATCAATCGAGACGGTGTTCAGGACGGGCCGGCGCGTCACGACGTCGATCGGCCAGTCGGAGTCGGCTGAGACGCCGACGAGCTGGTCTTCCAGACCGAGCCGACACACGATTTCGGTGGCGGAGGGGAGCAGCGAGACGATGCGCACGCCTGCACAGTGTAGGCGGCGGCCTATACTGGCAGCGCAACCGAATGGCGCGACGAGTTGGGGAAAGTTCGGTGCGCCGCCGGCGCTGTCCAGCGGCCGTAAATCGATTCTGGACCCCGGTCAGCACCGCCAAGCCAGAATCCCCCGCCCGTCGCAGCTGCGCGGTGCGCCTCCGAGCGAGAGGAGCGATGGCTAGTCGGACCCAACGACCGCGCTTCGCTGCCAGGCCGAACGGATTCGCGCGCCAGCGCGTCGATCTGGCACGGAGCCGCTCGGCTTGACCGCGGACGGTCTGGTCGAGCAGTCGGCCGCGCCCGCGGAGTAGCCGCCGTGAGTGCGCGCATCCTTCTGGCAGGCACGCATAGCTCGGTCGGCAAGACGACCGTCGCCCTCGGCCTGCTCGCGGCCTGGCAACGGCAGGGCCTCCGCCCAGCGCCGTTCAAGGCCGGCCCGGACTATATCGATCCAGGTCTGCACGCCGAGGCGGCTGGTCGCCCGTCGCGCAACCTGGACGTGTGGCTGCTGGACGAGGTCGCCCTCCGCGGCGTTTTCCGTCGCGGCATGCGCGACGCCGATCTGGCGGTGATCGAAGGTGTCATGGGGCTGTTCGATGGCATCGGCGCCACACAGGACGCGAGCACGGCCGCGTTGGCTCGCACGCTGGAGTGCCCGGTGATTCTGGTGCTCGACGTGGCCGCCATGAGCGGCACGGCCGCCGCGCTGGTGCTCGGGTGCCAGCGCATGCAGCCGGGCGTCCAGCTGGCGGGCGTGGTGCTCAATCGCGTTGGCAGCGAGGGCCACCTCCAGTCAACTGCCGAGGCCATTCACGCGACGACCGGTCTGCCCGTGCTCGGCAGCCTGCCGGCTGACCCGGCATTGGCCGTGCCGGAGCGCCATCTGGGCCTCGTGCCGGCCATCGAAGGCGGTGTGTCGGCTGAGACCGTGGACCGTCTGGCCGACCTGGTGGCGCAACGCTTCGACCTCGCGGCAATCCATCGCATCGCCCAGTCTGCTCGCGGGCTACCAGAGGTGCCTGCAGGCGACGTCGATGCCGTGCCGCCGGAGGTGCGGATCGGCGTGGCCCAGGACCGCGCCTTCGGCTTCTATTACCAGGACACGATCGACGTGCTGCGTGAGTGCGGCGCCGAGATCGTGCCGTTCTCGCCGCTGGGCGACGAGCAGCTGCCCGCCGACACCGACGGGCTCTACCTCGGCGGCGGGTTCCCCGAGCTCTACGCCGCAGAGTTGGGGACGAATGCGGGCCTGCGCGCGGCCCTGCGGGAACACGCCCGACAGCGGCGTCCCATCTATGCCGAATGCGGCGGCCTGATGGCGCTGGGGCAGAGTCTGACGACCTTCGAGGGCGAAACCCTGTCGATGTTTGGACTCCTGCCGCTGGACTCGCGGATGCAGCGCGAGAAGCTGACGATCGGTTACCGCGAGGTTGAAGCGTTGCGTCCGACACCGCTCATGCCGGCCGGAGCGCACGTCCGTGGACACGAGTTCCACTGGTCGGTCGCCGATCCGCCGCCGGCCTCGATGGCCGCGTACCGGATCGTCGCTGACGATCGTCTCGAAGGGTTCTGCAAAGGAGCGACGCTCGGGTCATACGTGCACCTGAACCTGGCCGGAGCACCCGAGATCGCCCGCCGTTTCGTCGCGTCCTGCGCCGAGTCCCGGCGCAGCGGGACCGGCGGATGGCACCCGGCGACTCGCGCAGGTCGAACGTAATCCTGAGCGGCGGATTTGCTCGCGAGGCCACCAGCGGCGCGACCGCCCGCCACGGTGCCTGGACCGGCGGATGCCACCCGGCGACCCGCGCAGGTCGAGCGTAATCCTGAGCGGCGGATTTGCTCGCGAGGCCACGTGCGGCGCGACCGCCCGCCACGGTGCCTGCGGTATCCGCTCGCCCGAAGGCGAGGACCGCCCCGTTCCACAGGATGCTCACGTTCCGACCGCTGGCGTCGAGTGGCGAGCAACGGGCAGCACGCGCCGTCAGCGGACGCTTGCCGCCACCGCACATGCTGAAGCATGCTGCCGCTCCCCACAGGCCCGCCGCGGGGCCCAGCGTCTCCCACCCCGTCCCCGCCGCCCCATCGGGGGCCCAGCGTCTCCCACCCCGCCCCCGCCGCTCCATCGGGGGCCCACCGTCCCCC
>DATGER010000196.1:0-94378 GCA_035309865.1 Chloroflexota bacterium | reverse complement strand
CTTCCAGTACAACCGGGATCTGAACCGCGCCACGGCCATCGAGGAGCGATTCGAGGCCGGTCTGAAGGCGATCGTACCTCAGCCGGTGGAGCGCACCAAGTTCATCGTGCGCATGGCGCCCGGAGTCTGGCACAACAGCGACAGCCTCAGCGACATCTACGTGCAAACCTTCTACGGCTCGAGGTTGGTCAACATGCGGGTGCTACAGCCTGGCGCGCCCGTGACAAAGTGGGAGGACTACTCCACCGTGATATTCGGTCCGGATGACAAGGGCGTGCAGATGTCGGATTCGGGCGGAACTGCGCCACTCACGATTCCGTATTCTCAGGTGCGCATTGTGTCATTCGACGGCGATAACGTGGTGCTCATGGGCTCTGTCGCTCCGTCCGATCTGGTTGGTTTCCGTGTCGGATTTGACCGGCCGGAGCCAATCCACCAGGGCGCTCAAGCCGCGGCGGCCGCACAGGCCGCTCCGCGAGCGCCGCTGTGTACCTATGCCGCAGACTTCACCGAGCCGTTGTCAGGCGTCGGGTGGAGCGTGCCCGAGCGCACCCCGGATGGACGGATCGCGTTCACCTGGATGGCCGCCGACGTCGCAACCCTGAACGCGAAGTTACCGTGTGATCGTCCTACCTCGGTGACGTTTCGGGTCGTGCAGGCCATGTCTAGCGACATCCTGGATCAGCTGGGCCTCGAGGTCGATGGCGAGCGCATCAGCCTTACCAGGGTCAACGATGCGCAGGGTGCAACCGTGTTCACGGGCGTCGTCTCCGAACAGGCAATGAGGTCGGCCAACGGTGAGCACGTGCTCCGCCTTGAGGCGCCCCGGACCATCGTGCCAGCGGGCGGCGATCGAACGCTCGCGGTGGCACTCGACACATTGCAGCTCAGGCCCGCCACAGGCTCAAACGGCACCTGATCGGGTGCGACCTGGCGACACCGCCCTGCGCCTGAATCGGCGCCCGCCTCGGGGTTGCGTTCGACTGCACGCCGCTCGCCGCGGGCGATCGCTGCGGGTTTATCCGCGCGGCGAACCGCTGGCCAGGCTCAATCGCGATCTCATCCTGTGCCCGTCGACCGTACCGTTCGTAACCGATTCCTCGCTCGCCTTCGTGTCAATCGCTTATGACCTTCGGCATCCCGACCTTCCGCCGTTCTTCAGTGCCGCGCAGCGCTCTATTCGCGACCAGCGCTCTATGCGCGAGCAACAGTGCGCGGCGGCCTGTGCAGTCGCGACTCGGATGGTCTGTGTCTCAGCGGCCGTTTCGGCAGCGACTCCTGGAGGCCATCCCGGTTTCACGCGATCGGGTTATTGCCATCGCGCTGCCCCAGGTGCACGCACCAGCTCGGGCTTCAGCGCTGTCCGGCACATCAGGCCTCCGGCGGTGGGCCTCCGTCGCAGTGACTTTGTCCCGTACCCGGCGAACTCGTCGCTCGAGAGCGCCAAGCAACCGGCGGGACAGGCCGGTCACGGCCTGCGCAGCGACTTGCCTCTGGAGCGCGCCTATCGATTCCCAGATCGTCGCGAATTCGCGCGTCAGTTCGCGCAGCTCTTGCCATCTTTGCTCCGGACTGCCTCAACCGACGCGCGTGCCCAGAACGTAATTCAGGCCTGAGCATGCGCGTCCTGATGGTCACGACGCATGTGGTGTTTACCACTGGCGAAAGTTCGCAGCTGCAACAGTGCCTGCGGCAGGCACTGCTAGCGGACGGCCACGAAGTGGACACGATTGATCTGCCGTTCACGCCCGAATGTGCGCGCCTCGACCAACAGGTGTTGGCACTGTCTTGTCTTGACTTGAGTGAGGCCGGCGGAGCCCCCGTCGATCGCCTTATTGCGTTGGGCTATCCGGCCTACGCTATCCCGCACCCGAACAAGGTCGCCTGGCTCACAAAATGCCTTGCCGAAAGCTGCGCACCGTGGTGCGAATCGCCAGTCCGCGGCCTGGACGATGCGGCGGCGGACCGCGAAAAGCAGCACGTCGTGCTGCGCGCGGACACGCGGTTCTTGCGCGAGTGTCGGCGTGTTTTTGTGGCCTCAAACGCTCTCGAGACGGTACTCGGGCGTCTCAACGGATTGGCCCCTGACGGTGTCCTGTATCCTCCGCTTCTATGCTCGGAGTCAGAGACGGGCGGCACAGTCGGTGACTACTTCGTTTGTCCGATCGACGGAGTTGTCGAGGAGGATTTGCGGATGATCATGGACGCCATGCGAGGGATAGCCGGCAAATTCAAGCTGGTCTTGTTTGGAGCGCAGGATTCGCCGCGCGCCGCGGAGCTCCGCGCGTTGGTGCAAACCAGCCATGGAGCGGCACGGGTGGAGGTCCAGCAGGAAACGACCCGACGTGACGAAGTCAGGTTGATTTCGAACGCGCGAGGACTCATCCTCGCGACACGAGACGAACCCGTGTGCGGACAGCGTCTGTTGGCGGCGATGCGCGCCCGTACGCCCACGCTCGCGCTGACGTGGGTGGGAGCGCCCCTCGAGTTGTTGCGGGATGGCGAAAACGCGCTGATTGTAGAGCCCCGACAGGATGACGTGAGCCGAGCACTACAGCGGTTAACCGCGCGGGACGTGGCGACGCGACTGGGCACCGCGGCCAATGCGACGCTCGATCGGCGCGGGATCGATTGGGCCACCGTTAGCCGCACTCTTCTGAGTTGAGCCGTGGAACCGATGCACGGATCTGACGGGCGACTCACGGCCAACCACATTCGACGCAGAATCGATTCGGCTTTGCCGAAGACACGCTCGGCCGAGTCGAATGGCGAAGTCATCGTCGCGGCGTCACCTTTCGCGGCGCCTGTTCAGCCCGGCCTTGGGTTGCGCCTGAAAACGCAGGTAGTCGAGCGGTACTTACCACGGGTCAACCTGACTTCGTATCAGAGTCTCTTGCGTGCTCTCTCTAAATGGGAACGCACGAGCTTGGAACGTGACCGACTAGCGGCTGACGCTGCCATGCTGGCGGGTCAGCGGGATCATCTACGCCGCGAGCTCGAAGAAGCGTCCGCTGAGCGCGATAGCGTGCGCGCCCTCCTGGAAACGGCGACCCGGGAGATCGATACGCGCGCGCAGGACGCCGCCGTGGCGGCGAGTGAGCTAGCCTCGCTAGCCGCCAGCCGCGACCAGTTGCTGGAAGACCTCGCAGCGGCCACCGCGGCGCGCGAACGTCTGGAGGTGGAACTTCGGGAACTGCGGTCGCAGCACGACGCAATCGCTGGACTCGGGCCATTCTTGACTCCGATTCACTCGTCACTTGAACTGATCGAGTTGGCGCTGCACCGTCTGGTGGGGCAAAGCAGCGATTGGCCGAAGTCGTCCGAGGACGCGTTGAAGAAGTTCGACGAAGTGCGCAGATTGCTGGTGTCACGCAGAATCCTGCCGCTCGTGCGCAATCTGCTGCTCACCCACTATATCGATGAGGACGACCCCAACCTGGCCCGACTCCTGGCCATCTACGATCAGGCCGAGGCTCAGTTCGTCCCGTATTGGGACGTGCGCGCAGCCGTTCGAGCCCTCAGCCAATGCCTGGCTCCGCGCACGTATCTTGAAGTCGGAACAAGACGCGGCTGGTCGTTGGCCCAGGTATTTGCCGAGGCGCCCACAGCGCACGCATTCGTGTTCGAACTCTGGGAGCCGAACTATGGCAGTGCCGAGCAGGGCTTCCCAGACTTCATCAGGGCCAAGATGCAATCCATCGTTGGCGAACGGGGTGCACCGCAGATCGAATTCATCGAGGGCAACAGTCACGACACGCTGCCAGGCTTTTTCGAAGAGCCGGGTGGGCGTGGACGCTCGCTGGAATTCGACCTGATCACCGTCGATGGCGATCATTCGCGCCTCGGGGCATGGTGGGATCTCTATGACCTGCTGCCGCGGGTCGCGCTCGGTGGTGCGCTCGTCTTCGACGACCTTGAATACGCAGGCGACCCTGAGAGCGTCTCCAGCACGAGCAGCCGCTTCGCACGCCCGCCCTTACCTGTTGGTACGACGTCGTTGATGGATGTCTGGTCTCACATGCAGCTACTGCACCCGAACTTCAAATTCCTGAGTTGTGCGAGCCTGCCCTATCGAGCCGGCATCGCGATGCGGGTTGCATGAGGATCGTCATTGTCACCGTGCAGGCGCCCTACATCAGCGGCGGCGCTGAGGTCCTCGCTGATAGTCTGCAGTCGAGACTTCGGGGGCGCGGGCACAGCGTCGAGGTGGTGCGCATCCCATTCAAGTGGTACCCGCCGGATGCGATCTTGCGGCACATGCTGGCGTGCAGGCTGATCGATTTACCCAGGGACCGAATAGACCTCGCGATTTGCCTTAAATTCCCAGCGTATATGGTCCCATTTCCGAACAAGAAACTGTGGCTTCTGCATCAGTTTCGGCAAGTGTATGAGTTGTGGGGTAGCCCTTTTCAAGAGCTTCCCGATACACCCGAAGGAGCACGGGTTCGCGACGCCATTATTGGCGCCGACAATCAATTTCTGCGCGAAGCGACCGCTATCTACACCAATTCACAAATAGTGGCCAGGCGCCTGAAGACGTACAACGGAATTGATGCGACAGAAGTACTTTATCCACCGCTTCCAAACGCGGAGCTGTTCAGCTGCGTCGAGTACGGCGACTTCTTCTTCTACCCAAGCCGAATCACGTCGACCAAACGGCAAGAGCTGGCGATCGAAGCAATGCGCCTTGTGAAGTCCGACTTCAAGCTGGTGCTGGCGGGCAATCCCGACGCGGAGGCGTACGGCCGCGACCTCAAAGAACGCATCCAGCGGTACGGCCTTCAGGATCGGATCAAGTGGCTGGGATGGATCACCGACGACGAGAAGGCGCACCTCATGGCGCGCGCATTCGCGGCACTCTACTTGCCGTACGACGAAGACTCATACGGGTACGTAACCCTGGAGGCCTTCCAGAGTCACAAACCAGTTATCACGCTGAGCGACTCAGGGGGTACCGAAGAGTTGATCGAGCACGGCTTGAACGGGCTCGTGGCCGACCCAACGGCGGATAGTCTTGCCGAACACATGGAGTCGCTCTGGAGCGCGAAATCGCGTACTCGTGAGCTGGGCGAGAACGCCTTTCAGAGTCTGTCCACCCGTGGGATCGCGTGGGAGCACGTTCTGGATCGATTGATCGCATGAGGGTCGCGTGGTTCACACCGTTCTCGCACGAGAGCGCCATCGGGCATTTTAGCGAAATTGTCTTGCGCGAACTTCGGGCCGAGGCGGAGGTGACGTTGTTCGCCTCCGATATCGCCGCCGCACGGGATGCGCGCTCTGACGCCTTCGATCTGCAGGTCTTGTGGGGCAAGGATCCGGCCGCGGTTGCGGCGAGCATCGCCGGGTTCGAGTGCGTGGTCTACAACCTGGGGAATCATTACGAGATGCATCATCGGAGCTACGAGGTGGCGCTGCGAAGGCCAGGGTTAGTCATTCTTCACGACCTGGTCATGCACCACATGTTCGCCGGCCGATACCTTGGAAAAGTGCAGAACTTTTCGGGCTACCTCGGCGAGCTCGAATATGCGCACGGTGACGCCGGCAGGCGGATGGGCGAACTGATACTGAGCGGCGGAGCAGGGGCGCTCGTCTGGGACAGCCCGACCATGCTCGAGTACCACATGGCCCGCTCGGCAGTGCGTGGCAGTGTCGGCGTCATCGTGCACTCCCGGTACGCCCAACAGGCGGTTGCTGCTGTCGCGGCTGTTCCCGTCGTGCACTTCGCATTTCCCACCCCGAGCCTGGATCTGTCTGAGTTACCCGGGGCGAGTCGGCCCGATGATGACCGACTCAGGCTACTGACCTTCGGCATGGTGAACCGCAACAAGATGGTCGAAGAGGTGATCCGAGTCATCGGGAGTAGCCGGGTGCTCCGGGATCGGGTGGTGTATCAGATCGCCGGGGATTCAGTCAGGAACGTCAGCTACCACGAACGAATCGTCAACGCGATCCGGGAGCTGCAACTTGAGAGTGTCGTTCAGTTACTTGGATACCAGAGCGATCCAGCCCTGCTGCAGTGCCTGAGTGGAGCTGATGTCGTCATCAACCTGCGCAATCCCCATTTTGGTGAGGGATCCTGGAGTCTATTGGAGACGTCGTTCGCCGCGAAGGCAACGGTCGTTTGGCGACACGGCTTTTACGACGAGTTCCCGGACGACACAGTCGCGAAGGTCTCGAGTCTTGACGAGTTGAAAGAGACACTGGAACGACTGTGCCTTTCGGACGCCGAGCGCTTACAACGCGGGCAGCTCGCTCTGGCTTATGCCCGGCGGACGTTTGTCACCGCGGACTACGTCCGCCGTCTGGTGCAGTTCGCAGACCAGGCGCGGTACAACGCCCCCGCGCTAGCGCTGGCTGATTTTGCCGCTGCCAGGTTGCAGGAACTGGGAGTGACGATCGGTGACGTAGACCTTCTGGATCGCGTTGCACAGGAAGTGTCCGACGTGAGCGGGGTAGGCAGGGCAACCGGTACGCGTCCGTACGAACCCGAGGAAGCCGCGGCGCGTTGAGATTGCTGGTCTGGAGACTCGGCCTGCGCCCCTGGCTTCAACTCGGAACCGGCTCCAGGACAGATTCTGCTCGACTGCGCCGGCACGGACGTTCTGTATGGGGCACGCTGCTGGGCGTGCCGCTAACTTTTGACACGGACCCGCCCGTGTACAGTGAGGCTGCGCGAGCGGCGGCCCACCAGTGTGGTCACAGGTCGCAACCGCCTACGTTGATGTGTTTGAGGCCGTCTTGAAGGTGAAAAAGCCGATTGGTGTCCTGGGCGGGGAGGGTTCGTGACCGTCCCCATCGGCACGATGATTCCGGTGGCTGAACCGATACTGGGGCAGCGTGAACGCGAGTATGTGCTCGAGTGCCTTGACACGGGCTGGATTTCAGGCAGCGGGCGCTTCGTAGACGAGTTTGAGCGCGAGTTCGCGCGCTTTTGCGGCGTTCGTCATGCGATTTCAGTGGCGAACGGTACGGTCGCGTTACATGTCGTCCTGGTCGCTCTTGGAATCGGACCAGGCGACGAGGTGATCGTCCCCGATTTCACGTACATCGCCTCAGCCAACGCGGTGACCTATTGCGGGGCCAGGGTTGTTCTGGCAGATGTCACCCCAGACACCTGGTGTCTTGACCTCAAAGACGCAGCGCGCAAGGTGACGCCCGCTACCCGCGCGGTTATCGCGGTACACATGTACGGTCACCCGGTGGATATGGATCGGCTAGATGAGTTGGCGGTCCGCCACAAGTTGCACGTCGTTGAAGACGCGGCGGAGGCGCATGGGGCCGAGTACAAGAGTCGGCGGGTAGGCGGCCTTGGCGGCGTGGGCACCTTCAGTTTTTACGGAAACAAAATTATCACCACCGGCGAAGGTGGAATGATCACGACCAATAGCGACGACCTCGCGGCGCGCATTCGGATGCTGAAGGGTCAGGGAATGGATCCGAAGCGGCGGTACTGGTTCCCGGTTGTTGGCTTCAACTATCGGATGACCAACGTTCAGGCGGCGATCGGCTTAGCGCAACTCGAGCGTGTTGACTGGTTCATCGCCCGCAGGCGCGAGGTGGCGGCCGCCTATCGTCATCACTTGACGGGCGCGGGCCTCGTTCTGCCGCATCAGGAGGAATGGGCGCGTAGCGTATTCTGGCTCTACGGCGTCTGTGTTCCAGAGGGAGTCGACCGGGACCTGGTGATGCACGATATGGCCCTGGCAGGCATCGAAACGCGTCCCTTCTTTGTGCCCATGCATGCGAGCCCGCCGTACCTCGAGACCGACGGCGACGTCGACTATCCGGTGAGCGCCGCGCTCGGGCGTAGCGGCGTAAGCCTGCCGTCGTCCGCGACCTTGACCGACGAGCACGTTGGGATCATTTCACGCGTGCTGCGGGAATCGGTGGCCAGGCAGTTGAAACAAAGCCAACTGCAGATTTAATCAGGCTCGCGGCGGTGCTACTGCTTCGATCGCTCACCGTTGCGGATGCAGCCGAACTCGGCCAGTTCCTGCGTTCGCAGCCAGAGGGCTACCTGAAGTTCTTCGATCCATTCAGATTTGACCTGGACACACTCGAGCGGCTGCTGACCGAGCGTCGCCGCGATTGCTGGATGGGGGTTTGGGGTTCCGCGACGATGATCGCCTTTTTCATGTTGCGAGGATTCGACGAAGGCTACGCAACGCCGAGCTACGGCGTGGTGGTCGACGCGGGCTCGCGCGGTCTGGGGATCGGGAGGCTCACGGTCATTGCCAGTAAATCGATGTGCCGGCTGATGGGGGTGTCGCGAATCATGCTGAAGGTACATCCGAGCAATCGCGCGGCGCGTGCGCTGTACGAATCGGAAGGCTTCGTGGAGACCGCGATCGACACCAAGAACGGCAATCTGATCTATCACTTCGAGCTCGTTCAGCCGGGCAGGGAGTGAGTCGATGGCGCGGTGAGCGTCACCCGGTCTGTGGGATGCGACTTGGCATCGGCCCGTCCACCGTCACGGGCTCCTGAATGTGCGGGTTCTGACCGGGGGGCTCCAGTTTAAGAACGCGTCCGAGACGGTCCTTCAGCGCCAGGAAACGTCGTTCGTAAAGGTAATACGAAGCCGCGGCCACGGCAGCCGTCAGACTAAAGCTCGACAGGGTAAATAAGATCCACATTGCATCCCCATAGGGGGCGACACCAACCGCGTCAAACAGCAGCTGGACAACATAGATCCCCAGCATGTGGAACACGTACAGACCGTACGAGATCCTCCCCAGGAAAACAATTGGACGGGTGGCAAGCACACGGCTCAAGAGGCTCCGCCGCTCGGTCACGAGATAGTCAAGGATCAACGCGAATCCGATCGCGGCGGACAGGTAGCTAACGGGAATAAGAAAGTGCGGGGGGTTAAGGAATGGTGACGGCAGCACGATATTTAGTCCGAATATGGCAGCGCCAACGACCGGTTGTGCGATTCCAAACAGGAGCGTCCCTGGCTTGCTACGGTCTTTGAATGCGACGATGGCGCCTGTAGCGAAGGCGTCAAGCCGAGTCATGCTGCTCAGCCAGATATAGGGATGTGTGAAGCCAGCTACGATGAAATAGAGCTTCACGAGTGTAGTAAATACGATAACCATGAGAGGGATCGCAATGAAACCCTTTAACGTTGTTCCGCGAGTGAGAAAGTAGAACAACACAAACGGCCAGAGTACGTAGAATTGTTCTTCAAGCGAAATGCTCCACAATGGCGCCAGGAACTCGCCAGGTGAGCCAACGATGAGCGCTTGGTTGTTGGCAATGAACAGCAGATATGGAGCTAGCATAAGCTTGAGAACGGTCACTTCACCCGGCGAATCTATGGGTATTACAAATGAAGGGTCCCTCAGCAGTCCCGGCAGAACGGTTACGACCGCCGGTATGACGAGTATGCCTAAAGCAAGGATCAAATAGTAGAGCGGCCAGATTCTCAGGATGCGTCTTAAGATAAAACGGGGTATTGAGAAGCTTCCGTAGGTGTCGAACTCCAAGAGCAGAATGCGGGTGATGAGGAAAGCCGAAAGGCAGAAAAATAGGTCGACCCCAAAGTTACCGAGCGCCTGCGACACCTGCACGTACGTCGTCCCGATCAGCCCGCCGAGGCTCGTTGGATCTGACAGCGACGGCCACGGAGAGTGAACAACGAACACGAGCAGAAACGCGACCAGACGTAGTCCGTCCAGCTGTGGTAGGTAGTAGGTCGTCTTCTGGTTCATCAATCCCTAGCTTTGCGGGCACATGAGGGACCGCGCGGCCGAGAGCAATCATCGCCTCGCGGCAACCCTGAGTCGCTGGCTCCAGCGGTGCTCGGCGATCAGCTTACGGGCGTCGGAGCCGACGGTGCTCCAAATGTCCGCGTGCGCCGGCCTCAGTGGCCCGAAACTGCCGCCAAGGCCCGTTCGTCGTTGCTAACATCTTGCTGCGACCACGCCGAATAGTCGCGCATAAACTGCTGCACCGCTTCGTCCGTCTTCGGATGGGCACACATCTGGGGAAAGAACTTGGGCGGCACAGTCACAATGTCAGCACCAGCCTGCAAGGCTTCATTAACGTCGATCATCTGTCGGATGCTGCCAACGATGATCTCGGTCGAGGAGCCAGCTTCTTTCAGACTCTGGTGGACCTGCCGGACGATCGTTGCAGCATCGTAGCCAACGTCCCGAATACGCCCCCAGAACAGACTGACATAATTCGCGCCTGCCTGAGCCGCGATCACGGCCTGGTTGTAAGACATACAGCACGTACAGTTCACCCGACCACCCATCTGGCGAATCGCGTGAATCACGCGTAGCTCGTCCCAGCCGATCGGTACCTTGACGTTCAACTGTTCGTAATCGCCAAACTCAGTCAAGAACCGTTCCGCCTGAACGAGCATCTCCTCTGGGTCCGTAGTGAACAATTCGACACTGAGCGGAATTTGCGCATCGTACTTACGCAGCAGTGAAATGACATCACGAATGTGCGTGGATAACCCGCGCGGTTCTTCTTTCGAAAGAATTGACGGATTGGTCGTGATCCCGCTAGCAAGGCCGCGCTTGAGCGATTCTTCGATCTCGAAGAGGTTTGCACTGTCTACGAAGATCTTCATCGATCACCCCTGTTGGCTAAGTCCAGCCATGCAGCTCCAAAGCCAGAAGCCGATGCACGGCATTGTATAAGCCGCGTGGTAGCCAGAAGCCGGTGGACGGCATTGTATAAGCCGCGTGGTGCAGCCACGTCAATGGTGCGTCCGCTAGGATGCACTCATGCTGATTCGCGCACAGCGCTGGCCACTGCGCGCCTGGGTCAAAGTGATCATTGTCGCGGTCGTCCTCATGGGCGTCGCGTATGCCTTGGCGCGCAGTTGGGCTGAACTCGACAGCTCGGCGTGGAATCTGCGCCCACAGCCAGCGATTGGGACATTCCTGCTGTGGCTGCTGGCCACGGTGTGGGTCGCGCCGCTGTGGGTCACCATCTGCCGCGGCCTCGGTGGGAGCATCCGCATGCGCCAGGGGATGCGCATCCACCTCATGTCGAACCTGGGTAAATACCTTCCCGGTAAAGTCCTGCACGCCGTAGGCCTGGTAGTCATGGCCCGTGATCTCGGCGTGCCGGGAACAATCGGTGTGACGAGCGTCCTGGTTGAACTGGCTCTGTCACTGACAGGTGCCGGACTGGTCAGTCTGCTCGGGCTGCCGTTGCTGCTCGAGCAGCAGCGCGCCATCCTGATTCCGCTCGCAAGTGCGGGCTTGTTGGGGGCACTGCTGGTGATGCATCCTGCGGTGCTCGGCCGCCTGTTGCGTCTTGGGTCCCGCTTCGTCCCTGGCGCCGCGGGCCAGTTTGACGACCATCAACTGCTCTCATACCGCAAGACGCTCGGCCTGCTGTGCATGTATGCCGTGTCATGGCTGATTCTCGGACTTTCGCTGTTCCAGGCAGCCCAGATTGTCTACCCCATCGAGCCCTCCGCCCTCGTCCAGATGGCTGGCATCATGGCCTTGAGCTACCTGTTCGGCTTAGCCGTCCCGTTTGCTCCGGCTGGCCTCGGCGCACGCGAAGGCGCTACGGCGTTGTTGCTCTCGACGATGATGCCATTACCGGCCGCGGTGACGATCAGCGTTCTCGCTCGCCTCATTGGCATCGCGGCTGAAGCATTCGGCGCGCTCGTCGCAAGCCGTCTGTAAACTCAGGCTAACGCCGCGCTTAGCGTTCTCTGGAGGCCGTCCTCGAAGGGCGTAAAAGTGAGCCCAGGTAGCGCGTCGGTAAGTCGCCGGATATCGAAATGACGGTGTGTGACGGCAGATTGACGCGGCAGGTTGACCACTTCAAAGTCGGTCGGCACGAGCGGTTGCAGGTCTTCGACGATGGACCCAAAACTGCGACTGTTGCCGGTTGCGGCGTTGAATACGCCGACGTAATCCGAAGCGCTCAGCCCAACCAGAATCTCGAGCAGGTCATCAATGTACAGGTGATCGCGGTTCTCTTCCCCGCCGCCGAAGAGCCGTACGCTTTGTTCCGCCACGATGCTTCGAATGAAACGATTCGGCCCGTAGGAATTGTGTGTATCGCCGGGGCCATAGATTGCCGTCGGGCGCACGATTAGCAGCGGGAACCCGCTTTTGTCCGCCACTGATTGCAAAATCCGCTCACCGGTGTATTTGGCGAGCGCATAGAAGTTGGACGGTTCGACTGCGGAGTTTTCGGTCACGGCCTGGCTTCCCATCGGGTACACGGCATCGGAGCTGATGTACACGCACTTGTACACCGGGTGCCTCTCGAGATAGCGCCCGAGGTTCACCAGCATCGTAAAGTTGCTCGAGAGCACGTCGAGCGTTGCACCTCGGTCAGGTGTGAGCGCGGCCGCGACGTAGAGCAGCGTCTCGGGGCTTACGGCCTCATCGAGAGCAGCCAAAGCCGCGGCATCGCGTAGATCGAGCGTGGCAGACGAATAGCCGGTGAGCGCTGTACCCGAACTGGCGTAGCGTTGAAAGAGACCGCGGCCGACGAAGCCGGTATGTCCAAGGATGACCACCGGCCTGGTCTCAGCGCTCACTTCTCGAGTTGCTCCCACTTCGTCTCCGCGATCTTGAGTAGTGGGTGGCAGACCACCAGATGCCAGATGACAGCCTGAAAGGATTCGGCGTGCGCGGTTATTGTGGATGGACGCAGCGGCGGCACGATCAAGCACACATCGGCCGCCTGAGCGGTGTACCCGCCGTCGCGTCCGACGATGCCGCACACCCGGGCGCCCACGCCCCGCGCCAGGTCGATCGCACGCACGAGACTCACGCTAACGCCGCGTTCCACGTCTCCGCCACCGACGGACAGCACACACAAGGCATCGCGCGAGTGGAGTCGGCTCGCCGTGAGCCAGTTGGCCAGGCAGGTATCCCAGCCCTCATCGTTGATTCGAGCGGTGAGTTCGGAGACGTTGTCAGTTGGTGCGTACGCTTCGAATCCGGCCAGCTTGCGGAAATCGTTGACGGCATGCGAAGCATTGCCGGCGCTCCCGCCGACCCCAATAATGAACAGGCGGCCTCCGCTCGCACGGACATCTGCCAGCAGTTCGACGAGTTGCTGAATGCGCCGGCGATCCAGGTGATCGGCGATCCAGCGCACCTCGTCAAGGTAGTCCGCAATGAAGTCTGTGGTCATGCGTCTGTGACGCGCGCGAGAATCAGGTCGACTGCTTCGGTTAGATGTTGGCAGGTCACGTCGGCGTTATCAGAGGCGCTGTACGACCGCTGCAGTAGCAGCGTGAAGCACCCGGCGGCTCGGCCAGCATCGATATCACGCCATCGATCGCCGACGACGAACGACTCGGTGAGGTTCAACGACCACTTCGCCGCACCGGTGTGGAGCATCCCTGGCAAAGGCTTGCGGCAGTCGCACCCGTCGGCGGCACCGTGTGGGCAGACCAGGATGTCCTCGACGGCCACCGACTCTCGCAATTGCGCGTGCATCGTGTCCAGCAGGTCGCGGCTGAGCGCCCCGCTCGAGACCTCGGGTTGGTTGGTAAACACGATGCACACCAATCCCGCGGCGCGCAACCGATTGACCTGCGCAGGCGCCTCGGGCACGAGACGAAAGTCCTCGAGCCGCGTTGGCGCATATGCTCGCCCACCACGCACGATTTCCTTGACGAGCACGCCATCACGGTCGAGGAATACGCCGCGCGTCATCGGCCCATCGACACGTACTCGATGCCGACCATTTCTTTGCGCCGCGAGGCCAGGACGCCAACGCAATCGACGATCAGCGCATGGCGCATTCGCTGCCGTATGGTGTCGAGGTCGGCGGTGGCGAAGGCGTCCCAGTCAGCGGCTACAACCAGTCCCTCGGCCGCATCCAGCACGCTGTCACGGTCAGGCGCTACGGCCACCGACACGGGCACGTCGGCCTGCTTCACGGCCGGGTCCCACGCCGACACAATCGCGCGTGGGCCGATCTCCTGAATGAGGCGCAAGCCAGGGGAGTTCTTGGTTGACTGTGTATTCTTCTTGTACGCAAGCCCCCACACGCCAATGCGCGGCATCGCTGCCCGGGCGAATACGCGATCCTCGAGTTGCCGGTGGAGCCAGTCGAACCGATGCGCATTGTGCTGGCCAAGCGCGTCGAAATAGGTGGTGTCGACGCCCACGTCAGTCGCCAACCGTGTGAGGGTCGCCAGGTCTCGTTCCAGGTTGCCGCCGGCAATCCCCAGGCCGGGGCGCAGGTAGGCCGACGGGCCGATTCGCTGATCGAGCCGTAAAGCGGGAACCACTTCAAGCCAATCGGCGCCCAGGCGCTCGCACAGGTCAGACAGGCTATTGGCGTAGGTTACCGAACCGATCAGGTACAGATTAATTGCGGTCTTGGTGAGCTCGGCGCTCTCGTAGCGCATCGGCAAAATCGGGCAGCCAAACCGACTCAGCGCCTTCCGCAGGCGGGGGTTGATTGGATGTTCAGGATCTTCGCAGCCGACGATCATCCGCTCAGGCTTAAGCGCTCGCTTCACCGCCTCTCCGAAGATCAAGGTTTCGACCAGGTAGTACATCTCGATCGTGACACCAGGCCGCAGATCGGCGAGCCGATCGCGCATCGTCCGCGTGAACCCCGGTGGGACCTGGCTCATGATCACAAAGACTGTGTCCGACGCGACATGTGGCAGGGCCGCATCGAGAAGCTGGGTCACCGAGCCAAGATCGCTCACATTGCCGGCATCTGTTGGGACGTCCTGGGCCACGACCACCATTTCGCACGCGGACAGGACGGCGGGATCAGATGAGAACGTGAGATTCGACCGTTGCCCGCCCAGCAGCTCGGTCAGGCCAGGCTCCTGGACCGGCGGATCGCCACGCGACAAGCGCTGGACAACATCGGGCCGCGGGTCGAATGCCACCACCGGATCGCCAAACGAAGCCCAGGCGGCACTGCTCACGATTCCGAGGTGCGATAGGCCAAGAAAGCCGATTTGCCCGAGTGGCGCTCTAGCTTGCATGTGTCCTGGCGTGTCTGGCAACTCCCGTTGAAGCGGGCGGGGTGTGCCGGAAGAAACTGCTGAGCGTATTGAAAGCGCGCAGCACCACCCGAGATTTGCGCGTCAGGCCGTAACCAGACCCAACCGGGACGAGAAAACCATCCCGGATCAAGCGCTCGAGTCGAGTCTCGACCATGAAGTCCGTGGTGTATGCCTTGGCCAGATCCACCTCACTTCGAGGGCCTGCCCTGAGCCGCACCAGCAAGCCGACAGAGACGCTCGTGGTGACAAACGCGAACAGGAAGATCGACAGCTCCCACGCGAACGCGAACAGCACCAGGGCCGCGATGGTTTCCACCGACATGCCACCAATGGCCACCTCGATCCCAATGAGAGTTGCCCAGGCCAGGCCGCCACACGTGACAAAGCGCACCAGGAAATTGCCGGACGGCCGAAGTCGCCCCACCGCCGCCGTCGAGGCGAGAGCGAGCACGAAGATTACGACAGTGATGCCCAGCCACATAGCGCTAGCCACTTTCGCGAACGGCGAAGACTCCCGCGATGGATGCCAGGACCGAAGCGGCCCAGGCGCCGCGGTGCGTGTGTTCGAGGTATCCATCTCGCGAACGGATCAGCCCCAGGGCTTGCACGCCGCGGAGGCGAGCATCTTTTTTGTCCGAACCGATGAGCTCCAGGTCAGCGCGCTCGACCGCCTGTCCGTGGCCGACTGCGTCGATTTGAGCCAGGATGCCGATTGAGTAGCCGCCACTCGCGAGCGACCACAACGTCAGGAATGTCAGGCTGTAGATGCCGTGGAGCGCGACCGCGGCGATCCACGCCGCAAGTCCCTCGTTCGTCCACACGCCCAGTATCCCACCGATCGGTAGTACGAGAGCCCAGCCAAGCTCTGATGAGGCGTGGTAGGCAAAGATTACCCGCTCGCGGGTAAACCTGGGCTGGTGCCGCAGGACGAGTGCGTAGCACAGGAAGTGGAGCAACACATAGACAAGCGTGAGCGCTACCCAGGCCATCGCTGTTTCAGACCGTCACGCCTGGCGGAGCGTAGAGCGCAAAATCCAGCGAGGGGTCATCGATCAGCCGGGCACGAATGCGCTCCGCCAGTTCTGGGGCGACTCCGAGGTATACGTGGCTGCCGCGCGGTACGTCGCGCGGGTGATAAATCGGCAGACCCATGTACAGTCCGCCGGCTCGGTTCGGATCTTCATCGACGAAAAAGTCGGTGACGTCCTGCAGCTCACCGTAGAGCCAGACAGCCGCGATGGAGGTGCCGAAGACCCCAAACGGCCGATGTCGAGCGACGGCGCGCGCATCCTCAACCACGGTGCGCAGCCATCCCAGCCGATTGCGCGTAGCGTTCAGAACTTGCCCACAGTCGTCGCCAACAAGGTCCGTGGTCGACGCTGGAATCGAGCGTCGCGGTCGCCCAACAAGCGACACCTCCTTGGACACCCAATCGACCGCAACGGTCGTTACGTCGAAACCGGCCCTGGAGATCAGACGGGGCAGCGTGGTCGGTGAAAAATGCGAACAGTGATCTGCCACCATCAAATCGAACGCGTTCCGGTCCGCATTCGGGACTTGCACCAGCAGCACGCCATTCGGGCCGAGTTTGCCGCGCAGTTCAGCCAGCAGGTTGAGCGGTGACGGCACGTGCTCCAGCGCGTGCATCAGGGCAATGACATCGAATGTGCCGGGAATGTCGACGGGCGGACAAGTGTAGAGACGTTCGACGCCCGGAATGCTCTCGATTGTGTCTCGGAATCGATCGCTGAGATCTGACCCCGCGATCGTCCAGCCCGGCTGCAAGCGAGCAAAGGCGCGCAGCAATGCTCCGTTTCCGCATCCGACGTCCAGCAATCGGCCATCGCGAGGCAGGCGCTCGAGCGCTTGGAAGCGTTCCAGAACGCGTGCGGACCGCTCCGCCAATTGGCCCGAGTCAGGATCGCAAACAAGCTGTTCGACGCCATTGGACTGATAGTAGATCGTGTAATCGCCGTAGATGCGTGCAGCCTCGGCATGCCATCGGTCGCTGGTCAGGTTCTGGACACCACAGCACGTCTGGCACACAACCAGCTGTCCACCCGCCGGCCAGGGCTTGCAGTCAGAGGTGACTCGCTGGAATTGTTCGTAGCCAGGCACCGGTGCCAGTGCTTCAGCGCCGCACAGCAGGCACTGCTCAGCCCAGCGTTCAAGCACCCGCGCGCCTCTCCAATCCGCCGCTATGCCCGTTTTCCGCAGCCGAGCGCGAACAGATAGTGGCACATCGGATAAAAGCCGGTATGCACGACTTCGTCGTTCATACCAAACATGAATACATTGTGGAAGTAACGGCGCAGACTCTGAGAAAGCCGCTCAGCCGTGTACAAGTTTACGTGTCCGATCTGGCTTTGCGTTGAGGCGTAGGGCGAGGCAGTCTCGTTCGGCGTGCCGATGACACAAAAACCGTCAGGCGCCAGGTTACCGACGACCGTATCGAGGAAACGCTGTTCCTGGTCGGGCGCAATATGCTCGATTACGTCCAGGCTGACGATGGCCTTGAAGTTGCCGTAGTGTTTGCCTACGAAATCGTCTGCGAGAAACTTGATGCGCTCGGAATGAATGCTTTGTTGCGCATACGTGATCGCGTTTTTGTCGAAGTCGATCCCAGTAATTTCGTGCCCGTTCTCGGCTAATAACAGGGTGCCGATGCCTTCGGCGCAGCCGAGCTCAAGGACCTCTACTGGGGTGTCCGTTGGAAGCAGACGCGCAGCAAACTTATAGCGCGATAAGCTGAAGAGCAGGTGTCGAGGTTTGCTTAGAAGCTGATCGGCGAAGTATGGACCAAGCGTAAAAGTCACCTGACCCATCGAATCGCGCACATCCTGCCATGTTTGACTCGTCATATCGCAATACCGGTCGTCAGATGCGATTACCGGCGCACGAGAGACGACTGAGCCTGGCCGCTGCGAACCACCTCGACGATACGGCGCGCTTCCAAACCGTGCGCTGCCAGAATGTCTTCGTGCGAACCAAACACATGTATGAACTCATCTCTTAAGGAAAACGTCAACAGGTCGGAACGAATGCCGCGGTCGAAACCGAGCACCTTCATCTGCGCTGCCAGGCCGCCGACCTCGGAGTGCTCCTCCACCACGACTACTTCCGAGTGTGTGGCCATCAGGTGAGCGAGGCCCTCGCGGTCCAGCGGCTTGAGGGTGTGGCAGGAGACCAGCGACACGCTGCGCCCAAGCGCCTCCAGCTCGTTTGCAACTTGGGCCGCCATTTTAAGAATGGGGCCGTACGAGACGACGCAGGTATCTCCACCCCTACGGATGTACCGTATCTTGCCGAATTCGAACGGGTCCACCGCGTGCTCGGTCAAGTTCGGCTCACCCGACTTGCCAAGCCTGAGATAGACCGGCCCACCGGAGTGAGCGCTCGCCCAGGTCGCTGCTTGCGTTTCCAACGGGTCGCATGGGGCCAGGATGGACATATTCGGGAGTGCACTCATGACCGCAATGTCTTCCTGCGCGTGGTGCGTGCCACCCAGCGTCGAATAAGTGAGGCCTCCCCCGATCCCGACGACCGTCACCGGCAGATTCTGGTAGCACAGATCGTCGCGGACGATTTCGAACGTGCGATAAATCGCGAACGTGGCGATGGTGTACGCAAATGGCGTCGCGCCACGCATGGCCAGGCCAGCGCACAGGCCAATCATGCTCTGTTCCGCCACACCGACGTTGACGAACTGGTCCGGGAAGTCCTTCCTGAACGGTCCCATGCTGCCGGCCGGCGAAATGTCGGCGACCACCATGAAGACCTTGGGTTGGGCGCAGGCTACCTCGTACACCGTGCGGGCGAACGTGTCTCTCATGTGGCGGCCCTGGCGAGGTCCTGCAGGGCCTGCTGGTACTCATCCGCCGAGGGCGATCGGTAATGCCACATCGGGACGTTCTCCATGTAACTGACGCCCTTGCCTTTCACCGTTCGGGCAACGATCGCCATGGGCGCGCCTCCAGTGCGACCCAGCACGGCTGCATTCAACGCCTGAGCGTCGTGGCCGTCTACATCGACTGTCTCCCATCCAAATGCGCGCAGCTTGTCAACGACCGGGTAGAAGTTCGGATGGGTCACGCTGGTGTGACCGAAGGATTGCATGTCGTTGAGATCGATGAAGGCAATCACGTTCGTCAGGCGAAGCGAGGGCGCCAGCATCAGCGCCTCCCAGACGGAGCCCTCCTGCAATTCGCCATCACTCATGACGACATAGACCACCCGATCGACCCCTGCGACCTTGTCGTCGAGTGCCATGCCCATCGCCATGGCGAGGCCATGCCCGAGCGACCCAGTCGAAGCCTCGATTCCGGGCGTGCCGAAATCCGGGTGCGTGCCCAGTCTTCCCCCGGGTTGGCAGTAGGAGTCGAGATCTTGCCTGGACAGGATCCCAAGATGTTCGAGGATCACGTATTGCGCGAGGCTGCCGTGGCCCTTGGACATTAGAAACGTGTCCTGCAACTGTCCGTTTTCGTTGCGCATCAGCGAAAAGTAGATCGTGTCGACAATCTCCAAGCACGAAAACGCGCCCCCAATGTGCAACGCGGACACGTTCTGCGACATCTCGAGGATGCGCTCCCTGAACATGCGCGCCCGACGCCGCGATGCAACAAGATCGAAGGTTGGCGCGGTCATTCGATGATTGTCCAATAGTAGTCTCCGGTGTAGCCCGCCTCCTGGAACAACGCTTTCCAACCTTCGGGGTAGTCGTGTGTCCTGGCGGTGAGTACCCATTTCATGAACTCTTCGCGCTCATCCGGGGTGCGGTACGAATCGACCTGGATATAGCCACCCTCGGGAGCGACGCGGCCCATTTCGCGAACCGCCTCAACACAGAGTGGGCGCTCAAGGTTGTGGATCGTGTTGATCGAGATGGCGGCGCGGAAGCTGTTGGTTTGAAATGGCAGGCAGGCCGCATTGCCACGCACGAGATGCCCACGTGCTTCGGTTTCCGCGTTGACCAACGCGTAGTCCGAGATGTCGAGACCGACGACCTCGAGGCCAGCGCAAACGGTCATGAGATCTCGCACAAGGAAACCCTTGGCGCAGCCGATGTCCAGGACACGGTCACCTGGCTTGAGATTCCAATGATCGCGCAGTGTCTCGGCAATTGGAACCCACCGACCATCGTAGCGGTAACCGCCGTAACCCTGGGAGCGGTCGCCGTCAAAATACTCTCGGCCGAATTGCATTGCCACATCGCGCTGCTGTACCTGGGCGGCGTTCCGCGCCGCGATGTTGCGCTTTGCCCGCGGGTAGCGGTGCAGCAGGTTGATCTCGGCCATCCGTCAAGCGGCTACCCCGACCACGCCCTGCAGCGTAGACGAGATCCAGTAGTCGTTGTCAAAAGATGTTTCGCCGCGGCCAACATGGGCCTCGAACTGAGCGAGATCGCGTTCCCAGGTGACATCCACGCCTGGCTGGGCCGACTGCACCGTTTCGATCGGCGCGCCGCTCGGCAGCACGCGGCGACGCTCGACGAACTGCGCCGCACCCCATTTGGGTAACCCCCAGACGTGCAGCGAGCCAAGCTCGCCTAACAGGTCGATCGAAAACGTGTTCTTCCACGAGAGGTACGACATTTCCAGCACCAGCCGGCCGTCTTCAGATGCGAGTACCGCATGGTCGAAGTTCGTGGACTCGTGCCGACCGAGACTCCACGGCACGAAGCGATCGCCGCGACAGTCAAGCAGATAGGCCGCGAGGTCCAGGAGGTGACTACCCAGATCTTCGACGACGCCGAGGCCTTGTTCCCGCCAGGATCCAGCAACATGGCGAACGGTTCCATTGCCGTAGAAGAAGCGCCCACGATAGAGCTTCCCGACAGCGCCCGCCTTCAAACGCGACCGCATGCGTTCGATCAATGGCTCGAAGCGATGGTTGTAGGACGTATAGCACGCAGCGCCACGTTCCGCAGCGAGCGCTGCCAACCGCTCAGCGGTTTGCAAATCGCCAAACAGCAGCGGTTTCTCGACAAGTACGTGCTTTCCACGAGCCAGGAAGTACTCGACGAGACCCAGTTTGGTCCCGTTTGGCACGGCGAGCACGGCAGCATCGTAGCGGTGGTCTGGGCATTCGTCGGGCGTGGCATGGTCGGCCGAGTTGCTGAACGGGTCAATGGTTGCCACGCACCGCTCGCCCAGGAGTGCCTGGCGCCGCCGCCCGATGTTGCCGAGCCCGACGACCAGGTATCTCACGCCAGGCTGACGGCCTCATAGCGCGCAAGTTTTTCGATTGCCGCGATCTTGCCGGCAAGCTCCGCTGGTGTCACTGGGGCGTTGCCCTGACGTTCGCAGGCCACCGCGCCGCCCAGCGAGCCCAGGACTGCCGCGACGACCAGATTTCCCGTGGCAACCAGCGCGAGTGAAGCGTGCGAAAGCAGCGCATCGCCGGCGCCAATGGGGTCGACCAGGTGTTCTACAAAGCTGTCCACCGGGAAGAACTCGCGCGGGTTGTGGCCAGGACTTCGGTACGCCAGCAGCCCACGCTCGCCGAGTTTGAGGATGAGATAACGGCAGCGGGCGCGTCGGAACAGGTCGAGCGCCAACGGTCTGACCTGCGAATCCTGATCGCCCAACGCGAAGCGTGCCTCGCGTTCGTTGGGTGTGATCAGATCGAAGTCGGTGAAGTCGAGGATGTTTCCCCACCGGCTGGACACCTGGCTGTCCGCCGTCTTGAGCGCGGCGGCTGGGACGGCTTCTTTGAGTCGATCGATGGTGTGCCGGTTGAACAGCCCGTGGCGGAAATCACTGAAGACGACCAGGTCAGCCGCGGTGTGTCGCAGACTATTGGCCAGCATTTCGATGGCTTTGTCGCTGATGGGGCCGTTGTCGACGCGGTCCACCTGCAGCAACTTGTAGCCATCGGTGATGAAGCGTTCTTTATGCGTGGTCGGTCGGGTATGATCGATGAACGACCTACACTCCACCCCAGATGTGGACAGGTCATTGAGCACGAAGTCCTTGAGGTCATCGTCGCCGAGGACGGTCGAGAAAGTCACGTCGGCGCCCGCCGACTTCATGTGCTTGGCGACGACCGCGGCACCGCCGGAATACCGCTCAGACACGTCGTGCTTGACACTGAAAGTCGGCGACTTGGTGCCTGCGCCGAGCAATGAGCAATACGAGTAGCTATCGACAATGGTATCGCCAATCACGTGCACCCGGATACCCGATAAGTTCTCGACAGCCGCACGCAAATCGTCAAAGTCGATCCGCTCGGATTCCATGAGTGCTAACAGCTTTTCCATACCGATGCGGGGTGGCGATGACTCGATGAGCGCCGAAGACGAATAGACGACGTCACCAGGCGTGAACACCATCTCACCCCCATAGACATCGAGAGTGTCCATCTCTTCCTGCGTCCGCGGAGGAATGCCGTTGGTGAAGTACTCGTAGCCCTTCGCGTAATAGTCCGGCTGGAGCACGCGCATGTTCTCGATCGGTGTCGGATTTGGATCAACGATCACGTAGTCGACTACCTCGAGCGCGGCGAGATTGGCAGCACGCAGCTCTTGAGGCACATAGGGCCGATGATTGGCCTTGATAATGTGCTCGTCAGCCGTAAGGCTGGCGATCAGGATGTCGGCCTTTTCCTTGGCATACATCAGGTGCCTGATATGACCCGGATGAACGATGTCGAACGCCCCGTGGCACATGATCACCGTTTGTGTGCGCGGACGTGGGCCGATCGCTTCGCGGAGTTCGTCCAGTGTTTTGATCTTGCGGGTGTAGCTGTGCTTCATCGGGACAACAGCTCAAACCATGACCGTGTCGCCACAGCAATCGATTGAGCGTTCCAAACTGGCGCGCCGGCCCACTGATCAATCCCCGCCAGCATCGTCGCAACACCCTCCTCGAATGACACCCGCGGCGCCCAGTCGAGCAGTTCGCGAATCTTGCGCGTTTCTGCCCACGTGGTATCAGGCTCGCCGGGGCGCTTTGGGACGTGCGTGACCTCGCCCCCGATGAGTTCGACCAGATGATTGACAGTTTGTGGCGCACCAGTGCCGAGGTTGAAGACTTCGCCGCAGCGGTCGCTCTCGGCCGCGGCGAGAAACGCTCGCGCCACGTCGGTGACATACACGAAGTCGCGCCGCTGTGTCCCGTCGCCGACCACTGTGAGCGGCTTGCCATTGAGCTTCTGGGCCAAAAACACTCCGAACACCGCGCCGTAGGCGCCAGTAGTCCTCACCCGCGGGCCATACGCGTTGAAGATTCGAATCGAGTTCACCGGCAGCCGGTACACCTGCTGCCAGTGCAACACCGCGCACTCTCCCAGATATTTTGACAAGGCGTACGGGTACTCGGTGTTGATCGGCGCCCGCTCATCAGTGGGTAGTGGTGGAGTGGCTCCGTAGCACGACGAAGAGCCGGCATATACGAGCTTCTCAACACCCGCGGCGCGCGCGGCCTCGAGCACGGCCAGGGTCCCGTGTACGTTAGCCACCATGTAGTCGAGCGGTCGTTCAATCGACGGAACGATATCTCCTATACCCGCGAAATGAAAGACGTAGCGGGCATCGCGAAACAGCTCCGAACTCGACCCAAGCTGTGTCACGTCTATCTGGTGGACTTCGCATGCCGGATTGCCGCGGTGCTGTTCGAGATTCCCCAGGCGCCCCCGCTCGAGATTGTCGAGAACGCGCACCTGATAACCCTGCTCGATCAGCAAATCCACCATATGGCTACCGATGAATCCGGCGCCACCGGTGACGATCGCCCAGGTTGTCACGGTCCAGCTTAGACCAGTCCAGCGTCCTGCACGGCTCGCACGTTGAAGTAGCGCGGGTCCGTCAGCGAGTCTGGCAAGCTCCCCGCCTTGAAGGCATCGCACAAATCACGGATCGCATCTTCGACGGAATGCCGGGGCGCCCAGCCGAGCTGCCGCTTGATTTTGGCTGACGAAACGTGATATGAGCGCAAGTCGTTGCTCGGGGTCCGCTCGAGCTCGATCGGGGGCCCGGCCGGCATATATCGGCTGACGACATCCCGTACCATCTCGCCGAGCTCGGCGACGGTGTGATTTTCGTATGCGGCGTTGAAAGTCTCGCCGGCAATCTGCTCGCTGGGACGTGTGAGGAGATCTACGTACAGATCCGCGATATCGTCGATGTGAATATTCGGACGCTTCTGGCTGCCGCCGAAGATGGTGATCTTGCGCTTGTTAACGGCCAGGTTGGTCAGAATATTCACGGTCAGATCGAGTCGCTGTCGGGGCGAGTAGCCGCACACAGTAGCCGGCCGAATGATCACCGTCGTGAAGTCAGGCGCCTGGTAGTTTCGGAGAATCGGTTCGCAGAGGCCTTTGTACTTGTTGTAGTCGGTAAGTGGAACCAGCGGGTGCTCTTCGGTCACGTCGGGAGCATCGCTCACACCGTAGACACTGGAGGTAGACGCATAAACAAACCGTCGAACGCCACTGCTTTTTGAAATCGCGACCAGCGGCTCGAACGCATCGAAATTGATCGACTTGCTCAGCTCCGGGTTCAATTCGAAGCTAGGATCATTTGAGATGCACGCGAGATGTATGACCGCGTCAGAGCCCGGAAGCAGTCTCTTAAGCAGGTCTTGATCTCGTATGTCGCCTCTGACACATTCGAGGGCCGGGTCGCGAGGCAACGTATCGTCTCCGAACAAGAGGAGATCGACCACACGGACTCGCCAACCCAGGGCGAGAAGCTTGGGGATCAGCACCGCGCCAACATAGCCCGCCCCGCCGGTCACCAGGACTGTTCCGCTCATTCAGCGCCTTCTAAGACGGTATTCGCCGGTGCGGTCACGCGGGGGATGGCGAGCTTACCGCGAACGCGTACTCGCCACCACAGACGCCAGATCACCCATTCGGCTTTGAACACATTTGGTACGCTGACCGCTTTGGAACGGCCGTACGTCCGGTTCTGGTAACGCAGCGGCACCTGTACCCATGAATGCCCGGCCAGCAGCGCATGCACCAGACGCTCGGTTGCGAAATAAAACCCGGTCGACGTCATTGGCAACGCCCGAGCCAACTGCGTCGGGTAGATCGCCGGACCCTGGTAATAGTGCAACCGCAGCCCAAACATGAGATTCAATTGTGTCGTGCTGATCAAGGTCAGCACGCGGCGGTGAAACTCACGGCGCTCGGGGGTCCCGTGATACGGGATAACGATCGCCGCCGAACCTACGGCGTCAAGGATGTCCCGTAAAGAATCCCGATGCAGCTCGCGATCGCCTGCGGTCCAGGCAAAGTACTCCATTCGCGCGTGCTCGAGGGCGGTGCGATAGGCAGCGCCGATGCCGAGGTTGCGCCCATGGTGGATCGCGCGTAGCTGGGGTATCTCATCCGTCAAGCGGTCGATGATCTCGCCAGTACCATCGGTGCTGCCATCGTCAACGACGATGATCTCGAAATCATCCAGTCCGGCGGCTGCCTCGACGGCGTCACGCACCGAGCCCTCGATGTTCTCAGCCTCGTTGTACGCTGGCGCAAGAATCGTCACCGTCCGGCGCAATGTCATTCACCTTCACCTGCCACAGCTATTGAGGGAAGCCGCACATTTTTCGCCAGGCTTCGACCGCGTGCCGGCAGGTGAAGTGTGCACGGGCACCCGGAACCTGTCAAGTTGAGCCGGGTCAACGGTCACCTCAGCCCGTCGCAGTCGCGCGGGTCAGTAGAGCGGGTGGCGAAGGGTCTCCAACCAGGCAGACAGCCCGACACAGGCGCCGATGAAAACAACCCCACCGACAGCGACCAACCCGGCCATTCGCCACCGACGGTTGCGGAAGGGACTCCACGCCCAAATGAGCCCAAACACCGCTGCCGCGGACCAAAGGGGGTACACGGGCAGCGAGTAGCGGTTCTCTACATGGGGTGGGACGTACAGGACCAGACAGGCAAGGCCCGCGACCAGGGTGGCCACCAGAGCAAAGGATCGTGCATCGTTCGTCCGCGCTTTCAGCTCTCTCCCGAGGGCCACGACGAATCCGACGCAGGCGGCCGCGATGAACGCATAGCCGAAAATAGCCACCGGCCAGCGGTACCAGGGGTTGAAGTCCGTCACAAAGACGAATGCCACGTCCTGGTCGAGCAGCGTGAACAGATGCAAGCCGAGCGTGCCGACATACCCGAGCGCGCTCGCCTGTATGAAATCGGCGGCGGTCATCACGCCCGGCGGGAGCAGCGGATTGGTGTACACCCACTGCACCGGCGCGTCAGGGATAACCGCAGTGACATATTTGAGGATGCGCGCCCCGAAGTCGAGATCGCCAGCGTATCCGCTTTCAGCCAGGAAGGGCGAAATGACACCAAAGGCCAGGTAGTTGGCAACCAATTGCGGCACGAAGGGGATCGTTGCACAGATCATGGCCATCGGTACCACCCGCACGCTGAAATCGCGATACCATAGCCAACGAAGCGCCCAGATCAACACCAACGCGCCGAGAATGACGAAGTTCCCGGACCGCACCGTAGTCGCAAAACTGGCAATCACGAAAGACGCGATGAAGTCCCGACGCACATTGACGGTGCTATGTAGAAAGGGTTGCTTTAGTGCCAGGACAACGGCCACATACACAAGCACCGCCGACAGCAGATCCGACATCAACTCGACGACGAAGAAAAGCAGCAATGGGTTAAGCACGGTCACGGCGTAGATCGCGAGCCCAACGCCGGTTGAGCGAAAGATCCCGGCCAATCGTTTGGCGGCGAACCAGCAAGCACCGATCAGCGCGGCGAGTTGAACAAAGAAGAGTACTCCGCGAATTGATTGCAGGTCAAAGGTGCTGAACACTCCCGATACCGCCACGACGAGCGGGTAGCCGTTGGGTTTCGCTTTGAGCAATATCGGGAAAAACCCGGTGGCAGCTTCCGGAGCCACCGAATATCCAAAGAGACCGTTTGCGCCGATTAGTTTGCCGAGCAAGTAGTAGTTGTAGGCATCGTGAAATATGCCCTGACCGCCGAACACCCAAACGCAAAGTGCAGCCAGGGCGCTGCCGATGGTGATTCCCAGCATTGCCGCCCGGCTCCAATCGGCCCTGCGCGGCGTTGTCACAACGAGAACTTGATCGTCGACCGCCTCGAGAGCTGACGCTTCCTGAACTCCGCCTCCTGCTTCGCGCGTGGACGCGTGCGAGACAGGCTGCTGTTCCACTGGCATCGGCCTCCTGATCGTACGTCCCCTTTAGAAGGGTGCTCAACAGGCACCATGGGCTGCGCAGCCTGCGGAGGTCGCGATTGGACATGCTACTCTTGCGGCGGCACCATGTCGGCCCCGTCGCTGCTGACCTACTACCAGGCCAACAAGTTCAACCCGGTCGCGATCGGGATCGAGGAAAGCTCCGCGGCATGGAAGTCGCATGTCGATAAACGCGTCAACCTCTACCAGCGCCACCTCGGCATTCCACTCGGCCTGTTGGCGGGCAAGTCAATACTCGAGTTTGGCTGCAATTCGGGCGAGAACGCCCTGGTGCTCGCCTCATTTGGCGCAGAGTTGACCTTAGTTGAGCCGAATCAACAGGTTTGGCCGCGTTTGCATTGGCTGTTCGAACGCTTTGGCCTGGCGGATCGGATTCGCGCCCTGGTCTCGATGGATATCGATTCGTTCACTTCCCCGCATAGCTTCGATGTCGTGCTGGCGGAGGGATTTCTGTCGACGTTGCCTGGCCGAGACGAGTTGGTCGGAAAACTCGGGCGTTTTATGGGGCCCGCCGGGCTCGGAGTCATTTCCTTTACCGACCGTTTCGGCAGCGCGATTGAATTCACGCGCCGAGCCGTTCTGTGGCGAGCCTGCCAACTAGCCGGCGTAGACCCCGTCGGCAATGAAGGCCTCGCCCTGGCCAGAACACTCTTCGGGGAAGATTTTTCTGTGTTGCAAACCTCTCGCACCTTTGAGGCGTGGTGGCGAGACACGCTCGTGAACCCCCTGGTCGTCTCGCAGTACCTGTGGAGTTTCCAGGAACTGCTGCCTCTCGTTGAAGGAATTGGATGCGAGTTTCTCGGATCGTCGCCAGCGTGGGCCACGCCAGATCACTTCGATTGGTACAAGAATGTGCCATCTTCCGCCGGACGGTCGCGATTGCTGGCCGACCAGTGGGCTGAGACATTGCCGTTCTTCCTCACTGGTCGGCAGTTTCCGTTCTCGAGTTCGAGACCGCGGCCACCGGACGAGGGGGTGCTGCGTTCGGTCACCGATCTCGTCGACCAGGTCTCGACGTTCACGAGCGGCTCGACCGTGAGCGGCAATGTGGGTATCTACCCCGAACCACTCCACCGCTACCTTCTCTCTACCGGAAGTCCCGAACTCGCTCGTTTCTCGCGACAGATGCAGCAGGTCTACGCGGCGGCGGCCACGGCGAAGCTGCAGGAACTGTTAGACACCTACCGTGAGTCGGCGTTGCTGCGGCAGCTCTGGGGCGCCCCGTATCACTACCTCAGCTTTGCCAGGGACAGTCGATCATCTTGATATCCAGTTGTTCGTAATCACCAAAGTCGGCCGGTATAAGCTCAGCTCGGTATCATCTCGCCCGGATGGGCGGTAAAAAGCTTCACGGTTAACGGCATGGCCGCGTCGTATCGGCGTAGAAGCGCGATAATATGCGTATGTAACCCCTAAATTCACGGCGCTACCGTTTGGACAGAAATCGACAGATTCGTCGTAATTCCGGTTGCGAAATCGCCCTACTCACTTCTCCGCGGGCGGCAGGCTCGAGATCGGCCATAATGCCGGTTGTGGCCTCGAGCACGAGCGCTGTGATTGGGCGGCGTGAATCCAACCTCAAACGCGTCACAATCGACCTGACGCCACTCATGCCTGACGGCGAAAATGGTGGTGCAGGGCTGGTTGCAGTCAGCCTGGCCCGAGAACTCGGCGCACTGGCACCGTCTATCGAGTTTACGTTGCTGACGAACGACAGGACGCATACCGATCTGGCGTATCTGGACGCACCCAATATTCGGCGGGAGTGCGTCGTCGTGCCGACTGACCGTGGCCACGCGAACGCCGCGGCGCGAGCCCACCTCTGGCGACTGGGCAAGGCAGTGGTCGACCGGGCCCTGCCGACGAGGGCCCGAGCGCGCTGCAAAGACGCGATTTGGGCGATCGTCAAGCACCGACAACGCGCGCGGGTGGCGCGGAGCGTGCCAGCAGACCTTACTTTCTGCCCTTTTACGGCGCCGTACTTTTTCAACGCTGGGACCCCGCTGGTATCGATCGTGTACGACCTGCAGCACCAGGCATATCCTGAGTTCTTCCAGTCTGACCAGAGGCGCTACCGCGACCAGCACGTCGCGGATGCCTGCCACCGGGCGGCACGGGTCGTTTGTATCTCGGACCATGTTCGCGAAACCCTGTTGGCCAGTTTCGCAATCCCGCCGGAGCGCGTGGTCACCATTCATCTAGGCCTGATGCAGACAACCCATGGCCTCGCGCAACAGGAGGCCGCCGCGCTGCTAGCGCGACTACGTGTGCGCGACAGGCGATTCCTCATCTACCCGGCGAACTTCTGGCCGCACAAAAATCACCGCGCGCTGATCGAAGCGCACCGCCAGTTCCGTCAGGCTCATCTCGACTCGGACCTGAAGGTTGTCTGTACAGGCGCACCCACCGACGCCATGCGCGAGCTGGCAGCACATGCTGAGACCAATTCGCCCGGAGGCTTCGTCTTCGCCGGGTACGTGACCGATGTGGAGCTCGCGTCGTTGGTCGGGGCAAGCGCGGCACTGATTTATCCGTCGCTGTACGAGGGTTTTGGAATGCCGGTCCTCGAGGCAATGGCAGCCGGGAAGCCAGTGCTCTGCAGCAATGCAACAAGCCTGCCCGAGGTAGCCGGTGACGCCGCCGTGCTGTTCGATCCGAATTCGATTGAAGAAATCGCCGCCGCCATCAGTGCGGTAGAAGACCGACAAGACTTCCTTGCCACCGTCTCGCTGCGCGGTCCAGCCCGTGCGCGAACGTTTGGCTCGGCTGCAGACATGGCGCGCCGGTATCTCGCACTGTTCGAGCGGCTTGTCCCTTCTGGGTTCAGCGACCTCCTGGTATGACTGCCCCAGTGCGAGGAGACGCCGTAGCGGCATCGGCCAGGGTAGTCTGCGAACGCTCACGGTGAACGGCGTGGCTACCCGGACTGAACGTCACTGGCCTCCTCCAGACGCGCCGATTCGCGACGCAAAGTAGGCGCGCGTATCTCGCAGACCATCGAGCGAGCCGATCTCATAGAATCGCTCGTCGACCTCATAGCCGGCGAGTTGCTCATGTCGCAGCAGGTCGTTGTAGAGGTGGGCAAGATCGTACGGAGTATTTTCGGGGACCCTGCGCACGGCCGCAGCGGTCAAAACACCGAGGCCATAGTCGATGTGCAGCATTTGCGGCGCGGGTACGGACTTGTCATAGGTGTGGATTCGGCCGTCCCGAAACTCGACGTTCGACCGATCCCAGCGTCCCGCATTTCGAAAGACGGTCATGAGCCCCGCTTGACCGCTGGCCTCAAATGCCTTCTGCACGTCAACAAAGTTGCAGGTCAGGTACGAGTCGCCGTACAGCACAAAGAATGCTTCGCCGAGTAGCGGCAGCACTGCCCGTATCGCACCCGCGGTCCCGAGAAGCTGCCGACCGTCGGATCGAACCCTGACCTCGAGGCCTTCAAGGGGAAATGTGCGTACGGCATCGTCAATGAGATGTCCGAGGTGCCCGACGCAGACGATGACCTCACTGACCCCGTTGCTACGCAACAGCCGGAGCTGATGTCGGATGAATGGCTCGCCGGCAACGTCGACCAGCGCCTTGGGAACAGCCGTGGTGATCGGTTGTAGGCGCGTCGCCAACCCACCCGCCAGGATTACGACTGGAAGAACGCCAGACGTCACGCTTAGACGACGACCTTTGTCCCCTCGAAATCGAATCGGAAACGAACCTCGCGCAGCCTGGACTCGGTCATCGCTTTTCGCAGTTGCATCTTGTCCTCGGCGTAGAACATCAAGAAGCCGCCTCCGCCGGCACCGACGAGCTTTCCCCCGAGGGCGCCGTTTGCAAGGCCGAGTGCGTACCAGGCGTCAATGTCCGCGTTCGTGGCGGCACCCGTGCGCCGTCTTTTTTGCTCCCATTGGGCGTTGAGCAATTCAGCAAAACAACGCAAGTCACCCGCGGCGAGTGCATCGGCAGTAAGCCCAGCTATGCGTTTGACTTCTGTCAGGTTGTCTTCGATCGGCGACTCGCGCCTCAGGGTGCGTTGGTTCTGCTCAGCTAGCACTTCCGAGGCAGAACGCGAGTACCCCGTAAAGAACAACACCAGGTTGTCCTCGAGAGCATAGAGCGTGTCTGTGTCTACCTCTAACCCCTGGGCGTCCACACTGCCATCCGGGTGAAACGCGAAACCCGTCACACCGCCGAATGCGGAGATGTACTGGTCCTGCTTGCCGATCTGCTCTTTGAGCAGATCGATCTCGATGTGGCACGCTTCTTCGGCAAGCTGCCGCGGATGCACGATGTCCTTTTTCTGAGCGTGCAGTGCCTTCAGCAGAGCAGTCGTGAAACTGCCCGAAGACCCCAACCCGGTGCCCGCGGGTATGTCGGCCATGCTGGAAACTTCGAGAGACTTGCCGTGCATGCCGAGGAGTTGGAACGCCTCGCGAAAGATAGGATGCTCGATGTGCTCCGCGGACGGCACGCGTTCCAGCCGCGAGTACTTGACGATGAGGTCGTCCACGAATGTTTCGTGGACGGTGATGTATACGTACTTGTCAATCGCGGCGGCGATAAGAAATCCGCCGTGCCGCTCGTAGTACGACGCCAGGTCTGTGCCTCCGCCGCCCAGCGTCACTCGGAGTGGACTACGCGTGATAATCACGCTTGCTCAACCGGTAGAGCTCTTCGACAATCTGTAGACCTGACAGGGCGTCGGCCAGGGACGCGCAGCTGGATCCCGCAGTCTTGCCTTCGGTACAGGCGACGAAGTTCTCAAATTCGTGATTCCACGATCGGTCCTCGCCCGGGAACTCCCACGTCGTCATTGCTGGCGGTCCCATCTCGGGCGACATGCGGTAGTGCGTCAAGCGTTCGGTCCCATAGCTGCCACCAAGACCGTCGATCTGGAGCTTCCCCGTTCGTCCAAAGATTTCGAACGAGAAAATGTTCTTCCACTCCGTCCAGCTCGCGTGGAGCCAGGCCACCACGCCGCCAGCAGTCTTGAGGCATGCGAAGGCGTTGTCCTCGACCGACATCGGCCAGAAGAACGTCGCTACGTGGCCGGCAACCTCCGCGATTTCTCCCGCGAACCAGCGGGACAGGTCGATCAGATGCGAACCCTGGTCGAGCAGCTCGCCACCACCGCTGAGGTGTGGATCGGCGCGCCACTCGCGCTCGTAGCCGAGGCGTCCACCGTGGCCGTACCGGCCGCGGATATACATCAGGTCGCTGATCCCGCCCGATTCAAAAATCTCGTGGGCGCGTTGCAATGCCGGGTGGAATCGATGATTGAATCCAACCTTCACGATAACTCCGCAACGCGCCGCTGCCGCGTCCACTGGCCGTAACTCTGCGGTCGATCGGCCGCCGGGCTTTTCGACCAGCACATGCTTGCCGGCTTGAACCGCTTGAAGAGTCGACGATGCGAGCATGTGGTGCGGGGTGGCGACGATGACGGCGCCGATGCTGCCGTCCTCGAATATCATGCGCGGCTCGGAGGTTGGAAGCGCTCCAGGATGCTCCGCCGCCAGCGCTTCGGCTCGAGCCAAATCGACATCGGCGCACCTTACCAGCTGGTGGTCCCCAAGAACGCTGGCGCGTTTGCGTCCGACCAGCCCGCACCCGACGATGCCGACCCTCACGGCATGCTCCACCCTCGATCTTCCGGCACGATACGACGCAACGTGTAAACATCGCTGCCTGCCAACTGGTCACGCAGCGCCGGCAGGCCACGCCAGTCGTCCCAAACGGCGCTCAGCAGACGTCCTGTGACACCGTCGCTGGCTGTCGATGCCAGGAAGGCGATCAGGTCGGCTGGAATGTCCAACGGGGTACCACCGGTTTCGCTCTGCCGAACGGCGCGGTCGTAGAACTCGCGGCCCACGCGCTCTGGCCCGGCCTCAAGCACCTGTGCCAGGAGCCGCGTATTCAGCGAACCGGGCGCCACGACGTTCACTGCGATGCCGGCGTCTTTTACTTCTTCGGCCAGTGTCTCGCCGAAGCGGACCACGGCCGCTTTGGAAGCCGCGTAGGCGCTCAATCGTGGCAACGGCTGCGTGGCGCCTCCGCCTGACAGAAGGATGATTTTGCCGGCCCCCTGACGACGCATTGCAGGCACAACCCCCCGGCAGCACAAGACAGTGCCCATGAGGTTGATGTGGATGGCATCGACCCACTCTTCCCAGGCCACATCTTCGAGGAGACCCAGCGGGCCATACACGCCGGCGTTACAGACGAGAACATCGAGACGGCCGGTGAGCCCGAGAGCACGGTCCACGAGCCGTTCCACATCCTCGCCGCAGGTGACGTCGACCTGCATACAGATGACCTGCTGGCCAGGTGCGAGCCCGGATTCGACCAGGTCGCGGCCCGCCGCGGCCAGCTCGGGCTCGTTGCGAGCAGCGAGCACGAGGCTCGCGCCATCATCTGCGAGGCGTCTGGCAACCGCGCGGCCCAACCCACGACTCGCGCCCGTGATGAGGACGACCTGGGACAGCAAGCTCATCTACACACTGGTCGTGGCCGCCAGTGGCCTACCGACCCGCACGTAACGAATACGGTCATCCGCGGCCAGATGTGACAGAAATCCAGCCTGGTCGATCAATTGCGGCCGGCGCATGGCGCGGACCAGGCGATCGGCGTCGACCGCCTTGAACTCCGGCCACGGGGTCGCCAGCACGGCGACGTCGACCCCCCACAGAGCCTCGTCAATCCCACCCATCAACCTGACCGGCAGACCACCGACCAGCTGTCGAATCGCCGGGTCGTACGCGTGCACCAGGACGCCATCGGCGCTCAACCGGCGGGCCAGCTCAACACTCGCCGAGCGGCGGAGCGTATCGGTGCCGACTTTGTACGTGAGCCCCAGCAAAGCCACTCGCGGTTCGGCGATATGTGCGAGCAACTCCACGAGCCGATCCAGGATCCAACCCGTATGGAGTTTGTTGCTCTCCTGGATACCGCGCAGGACTGGACTCTCCAGACCATGCCGGGCGGCCAGCTCGAGCATGAAGGTGACGTCACGCATGAGCGTGCCACCTGCGATCGGTGCGCCAGCCGACACGTAGGCGCGAGGTCCAATACGCGAATCAGTGCGCAGCCCGCGTTCGACTTGCGTCGCGTCTGCACCCACCTGCTCACAGATGCGCGCGACCTCATTCGCGTAGGCGACTGATAGGGCCAGAAACCCATTCAGCGCATGTTTGGTCATTTCGGCGGATTCCAGGGACATCCACTCGATTCGCTCATCGCAGACCGGAAAAAGGCCCCGAATCGCCTGTCGATCAACATCCTGCCCGAGTCCAACAATGACGCGTTCGGGGCCGCGGAAGGCCTCCAGGGCCGCGCCCAACCGCAGGTTCTCAGGCACACTCGCGAACCGCAACGACCCATCGCTGCGACGCCAATCGCGCTCCAATTCGGCTCCGAAGCCGACCGGCACCTGGGCCGAAATGATCACGAGTGTGCCAGGGACCAGGTGGGCTCGGATCGCTTCGAGCTGCGCCCGAACCCATCCGACGTCAGCCTCGTCGTGGTCGCCGACTGGCGTATCAAAGGCCACCCACACCGTGGTGGCGTTCGAGAGTGCGGAGGCAGGATCGGCGGCGAAGGAGAGCGTGCCTCGGTCGAGCTCGGCTTGAATAAGTTCCGCCAGACCGGGCTCCGCCACCGGCGGACGACCTCGCCTCAACTCATCGACCCGCGCAGCATCCAGATCCAGGCCGACCACCGTCAAGCCCTGCTCGGCAAGGCAGGCGGCTGTTACGCATCCGAGATGCCACAGCCCGAACACGCATACGCGGCCGCTCACGCGCGCGCTTCCAGCAGCCACCTGGATTCGCGCAGGTAGGCAAGCGTGCGCCGCACACCCGCCTCGATCGATAGCGTCGGCCGCCACCCGAGAGCGCGAATACGAGAGCAATCCAGATAGATGAACGGGCTGTCGCCGACCCAGCCTCGATTGCCGCCAGCGTAGACACGCTCGGGCCTGAGGCCGAGCTCGTCACAGATCCACCCAAGCGATTCGTCGACGGCGCAATATTCGTTCGTCCCCAGGTTGAAGATACCGACAGGCCCAGGATCGGAATCCACAGCTAGCAGTATCGCGTCGATACAATCCTGAACGTACAGATACGATTTTCGCTGCCTACCGTTACCTAACACTTCGATACGTATTGGGTCTACTTCAAGTTTGCGAAAGAAGTCAAAGATGTGTCCGTGTGAGTAGCGCTCACCCAGGATGGACACGAAGCGAAAGATCTGGGCGCGAAACCCAAACCCTTCGCAGTACGCGGTAATAAGCCCTTCCGCAGCCAGTTTGGAAGCTCCATACAATGACGTTTGAATCGGTAATGGACAGTCTTCGGGTGTTGGAAAAACAGTAGGCTCACCGTATATTGAGCCGGTTGACGAAAAAACGATGCGGTGAACCTGCCCTCGACGCATGGCTTCGAGCAAGTTATGAGTCGCTAAGATGTTCTGTTTGAGATCGCGATCCGGATGCTCCACGCCGAAGCGCACGTCCGCATTCGCCGCTAAATGGAATACGACGTCATGGCCGGGCACCACTTCGTCGAGGGCGTTGGTGTCCAGCAAATCTGCGCGTACCAATTTGAACCGATCTTGCGTTACAGCATTATGCAGAAACGCCATTTGCCCCGTAGAGAAGTTATCGTAGACCGTGACGTGATGGCCCAGGGACAGAAGTCGATCGACGAGATGGCTGGCGATGAACCCGGCACCCCCCGTCACCAGAATCCGCGAAGGGATGCCCGGCTCTCGCAATGGCGGATACTGGTCGAGTGCACCGGCCAGACGATGGCGTGAACCACTCACCTGCGGATCCATACTTGAGCGTTATCGTGCCTGCCTACAACGAGGCTGGCGCAATCCGCGGAGCGCTGTCCGCAATGCGGGCATTCCTGGATGCCCAGCGCTACCACTACGAGGTGATCCTCGCCTCCGACGGGAATGACGAGACACCCACAATCGCCTACGAGCTCGCGCGACAATGGCCAAATCTGATCTTGAGTCTACATGCCGGCCGGCACGGCAAGGGCCACGGCGTACGGCGAGGGGTAGCCCTTGCGACCGGCGAAGTCATCGGCTTCGTCGACGCGGACTACAAGACACCCATCGAAGAAGTAACGACGATCTTGCCCTGGCTGTCGGACGGCTTCGATCTCGTGATCGGCTCACGCGCACTGGCAGAGTCACACATCGAACGCCGCCAGCCGTGGTATCGGCGAATCGGCTCGCGTGGATTCGCAGTTTTGATGCACGGGATCGTGGGTCTGCCCGATGTTCGGGATACGCAGTGTGGCTTCAAGTTTTTTACGCGTCGCGCGGCCAGGGACATCTTCGCCCGGACACGAATTGACGGCTACATGTGTGATATCGAAATCTTGTGTTTGGCCAGTCACCTCGGCTACCGCGTCAAGGAAGTCGGTATTCGCTGGAGCGATGATGGCGACAGCCGTCTCGAACTCGTGCGCGGGAATCTGCGCAACGTGATGGACCTGCTGCGCATACGTTTCGGCACCGACTTGCCCAAAACACGCCCGGCGATGACCTCTCGGCAAGCGTCAAGAGTTCAGTCCCAAACGGACGTCTAGGATCCAGGGCACGGACCGCTGCTGAACTATCCCTGGCCGAAAACTCCCGGCGCGCAGGATGCACCGGTCTGGACTGGCGGCGGTTTTCGGCTGGGTGCTGTCACCCAAGCAGTTCTGTCCTACGAAGCAGCTGGATCAGGCTGGACCGACGACCTGACCGTCTTCCACGAGGAAACTGCCGGGTCAGATCACCCGATCGATCGTGCCTCGCGCGAGTTGGCACTGTCCGGCCTGGCAATGGCGCCGTCGAGCGAACCGTTGATCCTTGAGATAGGCTGTTCGTCCGGGTACATGCTGATGTTGGCCCGCCACCGTCTGCCCGCGGCGAGGTGGATCGGCTCGGACTACGTACGCGGGCCACTCGAAAAGCTTGCCGGCGAACTACCGAACGTACCTCTGCTGCACTTTGATCTCAGAGAGTGCCCGCTGCCGGACAACAGCGTCGATGCCGTGCTGCTCCTCAACGTCCTCGAGCACATCGATGACGATGCGAAAGCCATGCGGCACGTGCACCGAATTTTGCGGCCGGGAGGCCTGGCAGTCATTGAGGTGCCTGCTGGACCAGACCTGTACGACGTATACGACGAGCTGCTAATGCATCACCGGCGCTATTCGGCTAAGGGCCTGCGCCACCTTCTGCGAGCGAGCGGGTTGGAGATCGCTCGGTTTTCGCATCTGGGCACGTTCATCTATCCCCCGTTTTACGTGGTCAAACAGTGGAACAAGCGCCACCTCTCGCGAGCGCAGGCTGAGCAGCGTCGCGTTGTTGCCAGGGAGATACGGTCAACTCGATCCAATCCGCTGCTTGCCGCGCTGCTCGGGCTCGAGCTGCGGCTTGGCCGATACGTCAACTGGCCGTTCGGAATCCGCTGCGTCGCAGTTGCCAGGAAGCCCGTCGGACGCGCTTAGCGGCCGGCACCGCTCAGCGCGAATCAATCGCGCGCGTCGGCGTCGCGTTGCTTTGAAGTAGCAGCACCGCGAGGCACGCCAGGGTGAGGAGCAGGCCGATCGACGGGAGGTGCCAGGCCAGCCAGTTCTGGGGCACGACGATGCCAAAGCCGAACAGGCGCTGGGCGAGGAAGAACGGTTGATCGAAACCCGTGAACGTGTACGCGACGGTCAGGCCGACCCACAGGCCCAGTTCGAGCGCCGACAGCGGCCGGCCGACGAGCGCGGCCAGAATCGCCGTCCACGCTGGCAGTAAGAAGATGTAATACGGGGCGTGGGCCGAAGGCGCGACGATCAACAGCACGGCCAGGATCAAGCCAAACATGAGTCCGTACGTGGGCGGCCCGATCCGTGCCCGAACCAGGACCCACGCCGCAAACACGAGCGCGATGACCGCCAAAGCCCAGTGCAAGCCGATGGCGAGCTCAGCCTGTTCGGGGGTCACCAGCCCACCGGGGCCAGCCAGCATCCGCGCGATCTCGGCGCGGGGTGTGTACTCGTACTCGGTGTACTCGAGTTTGGTCAGGTTGCCGCCCTGGTAGATCAACGCGATCATCCCGTCCCAGGGTGAGATGCCCTGCAGCCAGCAGACGGCCAGAAAAAAGCCGCCAGCCACCGCCGTCGCTGACGCCAGCATGCGCCAGCGCCGGGTGAGCGCCAGGTAGACCAGGAACACGCCGGGCACGGTCTTGGTGGCGATCGACAGGCCGAGTGCCGCGCCAGCGCTCTGCGCGTGCGACCGGACTGCAAGTAACAGCGCGACCGAGATGAGCGCCAGTTCGAGTACTTCCAGATGCGCGGTATTGGCAAATGCTTCTATCGACATGTGGTGCGCCAGCCAGGCGGCCAGGACGAAGATGGCCAGTCTGAGACGCTGGAGCCCGAATAGGGCCAGCCAGACGCAGGCGAAGGCGATCCCGAACAGCGCGAAGTCGAGGCGGGCGAAGTCGCCGCCGGACATGACCTGCGGATCGAGCAGGAACCTGTACTCGAGGACGAAGATCGGGCCGTAGAACAGGCCGTGACCGGTCCACCAGGTCGGAGCTCCGAGGGCGGCGGTGCGGGTGAAGTCGCCCAGGAAGTCCTTGTCGATCTCGTAGTAATAGCCCTCGAGGAAGGCCAGCCGCGCCGCCCAGGCCAGGAAGGCCAACGGCACGAGCCAACTCAAGATGGTCAGGCCGACTCGCATGGGCGGCCGCGACACTGACCAGGTCAGCGGCGGCCGCGCCAGACCCACGCTACCTGCCGGATGCGGTTGAACGGCTTCGCGCGGTCGGGCCATATCGGATGAGATGGCCTGGATGATAGACGGCGGGCAGGCTCAGGATGTTATGGCGTTTTCGGCCGCGCTCCCGAAGCGTACTTGCGCTGAACTCAGGGAACAGTGTCGACGCGCGCCAAGATACGCCTAGAATGGCGCGGGCGCCTCGTTAAGAGTCTCTTAACGTTTTGTACACACACCAACGGTGCGAAACCTACTAGCGCAATGATCCTGTACGGGTCCGCCACCCGATGGGCGCAGAAACCGGCGAGGGCTTTTCCTGACTGGGCGCGGTGGGCCACGTACCTCACGGTGGCCGTACTGTCGGCGGGTTTGGCCGGCCTGGTGGCGATTCAACTCCGCTGGGCCTTCGCCTTTCTGCGCCGGCCGACCGAGATCGTGTACGGGGAAGCGCTCATTCAGGATCACGCCGCGCGGCTGCTCCGCGGCGAAGCGCTCTATCAGCCGCTTGGCCTGCCGTCGTTCACGGTCGTGGCGTATACGCCGCTGTTCTATGGGCTGATCGCGCTGGGGCAGGCGGTCGTCGGGCCGAGCTTGTTGCTTGCGCGCGTCATCTCGGTACTCGCCGCGATGGTCATCGTCGCCCTGTTGGCCAGGATGGCCGCACGGCACGGCCAGGGACCGGCCGCGGGATTGCTGGCCGCGCTCCTGTTTATCGGCCTGGGATTTCCGACCCCGCTGCCATCGTTTGCCCTCGGCAAGGAGGACACGCTCGGCGTGGCACTGGGCGTGGCCAGCGTGGCGGTCCTGTCGCGTGGCCAGTCGAAGTGCCGCGTGGGCGGGGCGGCAATCCTCGCCGCCCTGGCCGTCCTGACAAAGCAGACGATGTTCGCCGCCGGGCTGGCCGGGTTTGTCGCGCTTGGCCTGCACAATCGGCGCGCGGCGCTGCAGTTCGCGGCGCTCAGTGCCGGGCCGGTGCTGGCCGTCGTGCTGGCTTTTGAGCTCACGACGCACGCGTTTTTCACCAATGCCGTATTCGCCAACGTGCTGCCGTTCCGAACGGACATCCTGCTTACCAATCTCGCGACGCTCAAGGCCTATCAAGCAGGTCCGCTGGCGGTCGCGGCATTCGGCGCGGTGCGGCGCCTGGCGCAGCGACGGTCATTCGAAGATACGCTGCTGCCGCTGTACTGGCTGGCGACGCTGCTCTCGGTGGCCGGCCTCGCCAGCCCGGGCTCGGCGCAGAACTACTGGATCGAGCTCGCCGCCTCGTCGGCGGTGCTGGCAACCACGGAAATCTTCACCTGGTTGCGGGGTCCCGACATGCGCAGCCGCCTCGTCGGGGCAGCTCTCGCAGTCGTGCCGTGGGTCAACCTCGTCGTCGCGGGTCGGCTGGCCTTGATCTGGCTGCCGGCGCTGGCCCCCTACGATGAGGTGGCCGTCGCGAGCGCCCAGCTCGACTCACTGGTCGAACGTGTCCGCAGCACGTCGGGGGCGATCGTCGCCGAGCCACTCGACGCGCTGGCTCTGGCCGGCAAGCCCACCCTCGTCGAGCCGTGGGAGTCAGACGCGCTGTATCGAAGCGGCGTCTGGGACATCGATCCACTGGTCGACCGGGTGTGCGACGGCGACGTTCAGCTTGCCGTGCTGGCGCACGCGCTCGACGACACGGTGGTTGCCTACCAGGAGTACAGCATCTGGCCGGCCCCGCTGCAGGATGCGCTGCGACAAAAGATGGTGCTTGTCGACCGGGTGGCGGGTCGCTACATCTACGTCCCGCGGGCCGACTCCAACTGCGCTCCTGCTGCAGAAGACTGACCGATCACGGGCAGCGAATCCGGACGCCCTTAGAATACGGCCGTGGTTCTGGCGATCGTGGCGGGGCTGGTCGCCGCCCTCGTGATCCGCCAGGCATCGACGGCTAACGCCTGGCGACCGATCATTATCGTCGCCGGGGTTGCGCTGGGCATCCGACTGCTGGCCGTCACCGTGATCTATTTCATCGCCATCCGCACGCATGGCGAAGGAACGTGGTTGAACGACGAGGCGAGCTTCTACCTGGCGGCCGAGTCGCTGCTCCCCAATCCGTGGGACAAAAACCTGCCCGTGGGGCTGTCGCACCTGGCCGACAACGGCTATCTCGGATTGCTGACCATCATCTCGGTCGCGCTGGGGCGCATGGACACGGTCGCGTTCCGTCTGACCAACGCCCTGCTCGGTACGTTCGTGGCCGTGCTGACCTCGAGCGTGGCAGCGCGCCTGGTTGGCCGACGCGCCGGGCTGGCGGCCGGCCTTGTGGTCGCGCTCTGGCCGACGCTCATCCTGTGGTCGGCGACGTTCCTGCGAGATACCCTGGGGTCGTTCACGGTTGTCGCCGTGTGGTGGACCCTGGTGCACTACCGGCGCCCAAGCCACCCACGCGTGCTGGCGGTCGTCACGCTCGCGATCGTGCTGCTCGCCGGCTTGCGACCCTATCTGGCTGGTGCCGTGGCGCTCGGCGTCCTCGGGTGGGCCGTTTTTCCCTGGCTGGCCCGGCAAACCAGGCTGACCGTTGCCCTCGTCGCCGCGGTGGTCGTGGTCGGTATCGCGGGGGTCGGGGTTCTCGAAGCGCGGCACATCGACGAGGGCGCACACGAGCTCGTGTACCGCCAGATGACAACGCGGATGGAGACGCTGGGTCAGCTGTATCGGGACCAGCCGTTGAACCCGAGCCCCAGCCCGCAACTGTCCGACCCGAGCTTTGGACCCGGCGCACCCGTGGCGCTGGTCGACCCGGGGTCGGGCTGGCTGCTCGCGGGCCTCGTTCAAAAGCCCGTCGGCCATGACGTTGTCGAGGTGGCCTTCACCGATGGCTCGCGGCAGACTGTGCCAATTGATGGCCTGTGGCACCTGCAGAGTGCTCCCCTATCGCCGCAGCAAATGCTGGTCAACGTCGGGCCCGGCGCGCTGGCGTTTTTCAGTGGCGCAGGCGTCGACGGTGATTCGAGCAGTCTGGTCTGGATCGCCGAGGCGTTGGGCTGGGATGTGCTGCTGGTGCTGGTGCTGGCGCTGGTCGGCGGCTTGCGGATGCGTCCGCCACTCCGTGAGTGGCTTTTTCCAGCCTGCGTCCTGCTCGGGACCGTCGCCGCACTGGTCGCCGTGCCGGGCGCGCCGGGCAACGACGACCGCCACCGCGCCTCTCAGACGGTGCCGTTGCTCGCGGTATTCGCCGCCGGACTGCTCGGATCGCGATCGCGGCCCGTGCCGGCACCGGCCTGGCCGGTCAGGACCGCGACCAGCAAACCCGCCAGGGCACCCGCGCCGGCCACTTCGCGCAGCCGATCGCTCCGCGCGCTCAACTGACCGACGCGCGCTCGAACTGCGACTCTATCGCTGATCGAGAGATCGGTGGAGAGTGGCGCGGACAACCAGATCCCGGGTTGCGTGCGCGGGCCGGGATTCGAGCCGTCAGCTATGCCAACGGCCGTCGAGAGGTCATCGGCCGCCAGCTTCAAGGCTGCCGAAACCCCGACCACGCCCAGCACACACAGGGTGACAGCCACCAGCAGCACGCTGCCGACACGTTCGAGTCGCATTGCGCAGGACGCTCCGGATACTAGCAGTCGTCCCGTGGACGGCTACACTCGAACCCCGTGAGAGCCCTGGCGGCACGACGGTTCACGCTGGACTGGCAGGTTGGGCTCGTCGCGGTCTTGCTCGGGATCGGCAACGGCATGCTCCACTGGCAGGCCGTCGATCGCTCGTGGCGCGACTATCAGACCGACGAGCATCTGCGCATCATCGCCGGGACGTTTTATTCGCCCGACCAGTACCGTATTCTGACCTACGCCCTCGCGGAGGGACTGGTTCGCCTCGGGCTGCCGATCCATTCCGCTCACGAAGTGTGGCGGGTCATCTTCACCAGCGCGTCATTGTTGGTGTTCTACCGGTTCGCCCGCGGCTGGTTCGCACCGATGGTGGCGCTGATGGGCATGTTCATGCTCGCCGCGGCCATCCCGCTCACGTACGTCTACTACATGATGCAGGTGAGCGACCCACTGAACATGCTGGTCTTCTTCCTGGCCTTCTGGGCCATGCGCGACCAGCGTGACCGCTGGCTCGTCCCGCTCGTCGGCATCGGCATGTTTAACCGCGAGTCACCGCTACTGATACCCCTGTTCTACGCCGCGGTGCGCTGGGGTCGTCCGTGGCGCGAGTGGGTACCTCTGCTGGTCGCGACGGGGCTGCTCGCGGTCGGCATCTACTTCGGCATTCGCTTCGCGTACGGTCCGAAACCGCCGTGCTGCTCGACGAACCCGCTCGAGCATCTGGTGACGAATTTCACTGATTGGCGGGCCTACGTGGACGCCCTGGGCGTGCTCAACATTGCCCTGTGGGGCGGCTGGCTGGGCTGGCGGCGGCGGCCCGAGTTTTTGCGCCGCACCGCGCTCATGACGCCAGTCTTCGTGCTGCCGTACCTGATGTACGGCACGGTTCGAGAGGCGCGCTACTACCTGCCCATCCTGGCCGTGCTTATCCCGATGGCGTTGTTCTATTTGCTGGACGCAACGCGCGACGCGGAGAAGGTGGCCGTCGAGGCCAATCGCGCCCCAGCCAGCCCACGTGCGATGGCGACCACGGCGACGATCGCCGCCAGAGCTAGCAAGTAAGGGACGGGCGGTAACCAGGCCGTCGACAACCCGACGCGCGCGGTGAGCAACCCATTGGTGACCGCCGCGGCGATGCCGAGCGCCGGCGGCAGACGCCCCAGAAAAATCGCCGCCAGCGGCACGACGACGAACGCGGCCGTACTGAGAGCACGTTCCATGGTCTGCACGTAGATCAGCCCGGGCAGGGCGATGAGCGCGCCGAGGGCGAGATAGCGCAGCCGCATCGGGGCGTGGGGAATGGCCAGCGGTGCGTACAGCCAGGCGAACGCGAACGGGATGAACACGTACAGCAAGCGCGTCGACGGCGTCAGCGTCGTATCGGCGAGCCAGCGACCGAGCCAGGCGCCCCCGGCGAGATCAGCTGACCCGCTGCCGGCTGCGCTATCGCCGGCCAGACGATCCAGTCCCAGGTGCCAGCCCAGCACGACCAACCAGGTGAGGCCGGCAGCGACGAACCACTCGACGGGGCTGGCATGCCGCCGATGGAACCACGCGGCAAGCGCGGCGGCCGTCAGGACCACGGCGACGGTCTCCTTGGCGAAGACGCCAACCAGTCCGACGACGAGCGCCATAAGCGGCCAGCTCCGCAACCACGCCAGGGCAATCAGCGCAGCGGCCAGAAACACGGCCGGATCCGGGGTGAACGGATCGAAGAGCGCAAACGTCGCCCCGAACGACGTCTGGAACAGCACCGACGCGATAAGCGCACCGACGCCACCCGCGCCCGCGGTGACGGCAACGGCCGCCAGAAGCACACCTGTCGTGGCGTTGGCGGCGGCAGCGAAGACACGCCAACGGAGCGGCGCTGGCAGGGCCACGCGCTCGAGCGCGACCGGCACCAGCACGCGGTAGCAGAAGATGGTGTGCGGACAGTTCGGCGCCAAGGGATGTGCGCCAACGTACTCGTACCCGAGCCGATCGGCGGTCGTGCCGACCTTGGCGGGGGCCGCGAAAGCACCCGCGGCGGCGAGAATCAGGTTCACGGCAACGACCGACGCCCAGAACGTCCCGCGACGCTTCACGACGCGAATCCAGTCAGGCCTGGGTGCGCCTGGCGGCGTGCAACCGCAACACCTGCAACGAAGGTAAGCGCGCCAGGTTGACCAGCCCGGCGCCCGACAACACCAGCAGCAGCGGCTCAACCGCCAGGCGGTGGCGACCCTCCACGTAGAAGACCGCCTGGCTGGCGGAAACCAGCAACAGGCTCACCACGATCAGGACGACCGTCGGCCGCGCCGTGCGGACCTTCCAGCTCCACCAGACGCCCAGTGTCGCGAGCGCCGCGATAGCGCCGTACCACGCGTCGTAGAACACCGTCCAGGCTGGTGGATAGAGCCAGCCCGTCGAATCTGACCCCAACCAGAACGCTTTCAGCTTGGTCAGGTACAGGCGGGCGGCATCGCCAGGGTGCGTGCGAATGAACTGCGCCGCGGCGTCGCGGTACAAGCCCATGCGTTCGACTTCGGATGCCGCGGAAATCTGGGCCTGAAACGCCGACGGCGCAACTTCGAGCATCGTCCGGCCATCGGGTGTGAAACTGGAGCCGGTGGCATTCGGGTTCGTGCCCCGCCACAACCACTCCATCGACTCGGACGAGCCGGCGACGACCTGGCCGAGCAGGATCGAATTGCGGACTGGCCAGGGGCTGTACACCAGCGCGGTCGTCAGCAGCATCGCCAGGGCCGACGCGGAGAGTAGCGGCATCAACCGGACTCGGTTCGCCCACACCAGCAGCACCGGCACAAAGCTCAGGATCGTCGTGCGCGTCAGAGCCGCGACGCCGATCAGTGCGCCAAGCACGCTCATGCGCTGCCAGCTGGGTCGGGTGGGCAAGCCGACGCACGCGCACACGACCACCAGGAATGCCAGCGCGTCGAGGCTCAAGGGATGCAACTTGGCCGCATAGACCGCCATGCCCGGATCGACCGCCACCAGGCCACCCGCTGTCCAGGCGGCCTCAGGTTGAAATGTGCGGGCCGCCAACCAGCCGGCCAGCACCGCCGTGGCCGCGCCAAACAGGGCCTGGAGCACGAGCATCACCGCGTGACTGTGACCCGTGACGAAATACACGCCGGCCGTGAGCAGGATGTACAGCGGACTCGACACCGCCGCGACGTAAGCGATGCCGCCGGTGGCGTAGGTGTAGCCGTGCCCGGACAGCAGGCTGTTGGCAATGTCCTCGTATTCCCAGGTCTCGGGGGTGACATACGCGCCGAGCACCAGCTGCGCGCCAACGCGGGCGACAAACGCGAGCACGAACACGCAGGCCAGCGGTTTTACCAGGCGCACAGGCCTAATGGTACGCTGGTTGCCCGGGAGCTCCAGCGGTGACTACTGCGATCGCCGTGCCTGTCTGGCGTACCGCGCTGGTCCCAGCAGTGCTCGGCGTGATCTCCCTGGCAGCACTCGTGTGGCTTGCCTGGCCGCTGACGGCCGACGCCGACCTGCGCGCCGCTTACGCCCAACTCGAACATGCACCGGTGCCCGTCGAAGTCGTCGGCTTCGTCGGGGCGAGTGACCCGCGGGTCCAACTGTTCGCGAACGGGTACGCGCTGTCGATTCGCGCGGCCACCCTGGGTGACATCACGATCAGTGGTCAGCAAGGCGGCAGCACCGCGGCCGACAACAGCCTGACGTGGCAGACGGGTGAGATGACCTACGCGCTTCGCACGAGCGCCGATCCACAGCTGGTTCAGGCGCGAGTCGTCGCTCTCGACGAGGCGCGCCTGCAGCTGGGCGGCTCACGCTGGGACACGCCCGTGCTCTACCTCTTCTACCTGCCCGCCCTGGTTGCATTCGCGATGTGGGCGACGTGGGCACTGCTGCTGAAACCGCCCGCGCGTTGAAGAGCTCGCCTTCGCTGTTGTTCTCCAGCTTCTGCACAGCGTGCGTACGCCACTCTCTGCCAGCTATCACCGTCGCGGCGGGTTTCGCTGCGCTGGCCGCGGCGCTGGTCGCGTGCACGCCACAGGGCGCTGCCCGGCAGCCGCCGCCGCTCGCCCCGACGCCCGAGTCGACCTGGCGCTATGGGGCGTATTTGCTGAGCCTCGACGATGCCGTCGGGGCGCGACCGTATCTCGAGCAGGTTGCCAATGCGCCGCTGAACGACCTCACCGACGCAACGCTGTACCTGCGGGATCTCACCGAGGCGCGGCTGTTCGCCGGCGACCTGGCCGGCGCGGCTGCCGCCGCGCGCCAGGCTCGCGCCCGGTTGGCCGGCGAGCACCGGTCGGCGTGGCTTCAAGCCGATGACCGACAGCTGTTCGAACGTACCATCGATGCGCTGCAAGCCGCCGCGGAAGACGACCAGCAGCGGCTCTCAGCCGTGGCCGCCGATGAGGGGACCTTTCCATCGGCTGATGCCTGGTACTTGCTGGGCTGGCTCGCCGAGCGACATGGCCAGCTAGATGCCGCGCGCGTCGATTATCGCGCCTTCCTCGAGCGCCGCGATGGGCGTTCCTGCGCCGAGCGGCGTCATGCGCCAGTACGCCCAGGCTGCGGTACGGTGAGCTTTTTTCGATTCGATCGGGGACGCGTCCTGCTCTTCGCGCTGATGCTGGCGGTCATGGTAAATGCGCTCGCTTTTGCGAAGGTCAACCCGGACCGGATCGTCTCTGGAACCGATTCGCCGCAGTACGATCTGATGGCGAAGCAACTCGCGTCGGACCGGGGGTTCACGCTCGCGGACCAGCCGCCGTATCTGCCAACTCTGTTTCGAGAACCCGGCTACCCGCTACTGGTGCCGCCGTCTACCGGATCAGCGGCGCATCCGTAGACGTGGTAGTCGTGCTGCAGGCAATCCTGCTCGGGCTAGCCGCCGGACTCACCGCGACGCTGGGGATGCGGCTGTTTGGCCCGGTGCCGGGTATGATCGGCGGAGCGCTGTTCGGCATCAATTCGGAGTCGGCGCACTATGCCCACTGGTTGCTCAGCGAGGTGCCGTTCACGTTTCTGCTGCTGGCAGTGCTCGTGCTCGCGTTGCGCTGCCAGTCAGGTCAGCGCCAGGCCGACTTTGTGGCCTGCGGCATCGGGTTAGGGCTGGCCACGATGATGCGCGTGATCGCGGGTGCGCTGGTCATTCCGCTCAGCCTGGGGCTCGTATTGAGCGCCACTGGCAGATCACGACGCCAGCGAGCGCAGCAGATCGGGTTGCTGGTGATCGGCTTCAGCGTGGTCATCGCGCCGTGGGTCGGGCGCAATCTCGACACATTCGGGCAGGTGACGTTCAGCAGCCGCCTGGGCGGGAACCTGATCCGACGTGCAGCCCGAGCCGCCGAGCCGCTCGACGCGTATCCGGCCTGGCTGGCGGCGTCCGTGTGGATGGCGACCAACCCGCTGAGCAACCTCGTCTACCCGATCAGCCGGTTCCAGTGGGGCCCCGAAAATGAGGACAACCTGATCTGGGATTTTCACGTCAACGACCAGGTCCGCTATATCGGGCGGTACGAACCGGTGTGTCAGGCCAGGCCAGACACCGACGCCTGTTATGCCGAGATCGGGCTCGCATTTGTGCAGGCGTACCCGATCGGCTACGCGGTGCAGTCCTTTTTCGCGCTGGTCCTGCTGCTGTTTGCGCCGCTGCCAGGGCCGCAAGCGCTCGAACACAACGGACTGGTCTGGCTGGGGCTGATCGGCATGTTCGGCATGTTCGCCTCACGTCGCCTCGGCAGCCCGCACTGGCTGGTGCTGGGCCTACTCGGGGCGTACGTCGGAGCATCGATTGTGGTCGACACGCAGGTTCGCTATCTGCTGCCTGTGCTCCCCATCTTCGCGGTTTTCGGCGGAGTTCCCGCGGCGCGTGCGCTCGCCGCCGCCAGCCGGGTCGGTCGCCAGGCGGTGCGCTCTCGGACGCCCGTCCAGGCGGCCGAGTAACCGACCAGGCTTTCGGAATTAGTCGGTCGCGCGGACCTCCAGCCCTTAGTATCAGCGCGCCCGATGAATCGGCGACCCCTCGCGCGACTGGCACGGGATGCAGTTGGCTTCCGTGCGGCATTTGTCGGCGTCCTGCTGCTGGCCGTCGGTCTGCGCGTCTGGCATCTCGACCTCACGACGTTCGGCGCAGATGAAGCGGTCCTGGTCCATTTCGCCGAAGACATCGTGCGCCAGGGCCGGATCCCGTTGAGCGGCCCGCTGTCGTCGGTCGGCCTGAGCACGCCCGCCGACTTCATTTATCTCCTCGCGCCGGTGGTCGCCGTGTCGCGCGATCCGGCGTTTGTCGCCGGCTGCATGGCGATCGTCGGCGCCGTCGGCGTCGGCATGACCATGATCCTGGGCTGGCGGGCGTTTGGCCCGGTGTCCGGTGTGATCGCGGGCTTCCTGTTCGCGGTCAATCCGCTGGCCGTGGCCTACAGCCGGCGCATCTGGCAGCCCGATCTGCTGCCGGCGCTCGCGGCGTTGTTCCTCCTGGCGCTGGACCTCGCGGTCGTCGGTCATCGCACCGGGTGGGCGGTCGCGAGCTTCCCGATCGCCGCCCTGGCGACGCTCGTCCACTCCTCATTTGCACCGTTGCTCCCGTTGCTGCTGGCGCCGGCCGTGGTGCTGGCGCGGGCGCGACGCTGGCCGCAGCTCGCCATCGGGATGGGTGCGGCGCTGGTGCTCGTCGCGCCATTCGTGCTGTACGAGGCCCAAACCAACTGGCAGGACTATCCGAATTTTCGCTACTACTCCTCGCTCCATGCGTTCGTGGACCTTGATTCGCTGCGCTGGGTGCTGGCGACCGCCACGGGTTGGATGCTGCCCAATGACGGCGTCATTCCACCGGCGCAGCGGGTCCTACCCCAGGGCGTGATCAATGCGGGGGCCGACCTCGCACTCGCCTTGTTCGTGGCAGCCGCGGTGGTGGCCCTGGCCGGGGTCGTGCGCGGCACCTCACGTTCCAGCCTGGCCACACGCGTTCGTCTGGCCGGCCTCCTGCTGTCAATCGCGCTGCCGGTCGCCTTCACGATTCGTCACTGGCAACCGCTCTTTCTGCACTACTTCTTCGCGTCCCTGCCGGCGGCATTCCTTTTGCTTGGCGGTGCTGTGCGCCGGCAATCTGCATCCGTCGCCGGGTCTCGCCCGCCTGGGCCGAGCAGTGGCACTGTCCGCGGTGGTGGTCGTCGCCTCGATCCAGACCGCGGCTACGGTGGACGGGATGGCGTACCAGGCGGCGCTGGTCGGCACGGATCCGTGTTTTCTGACGTCGGTCGACATGGCCCAGGACATCGAAACCGAGGTCGCCCAGTTCGGCCAGACCGCCGGCAGCACGGCCGCCGTGGTCGAGCTCGACGACGTGGACTCCAAACCAATGGCGTACTTGCTGCGCGCCAACTTCGCCGACGTGTACCTGCCGCACCCGGTCGCGTCGAGCCAGACGCCAAAGTTGCTCGGCGATGTTGGTCTGGGCTCGGCCGCGCCAGTGACTCCGGTGAAGCACACATTGGCGGACCGGCCAGCAGTCCTGACAGCAACGGCAGCGGCCGAGATCCGCTACCCGAATGGCGTGGTGTTGCACAACGCCAGCTTCTCGCCGCAATCGGGGCTCAACCAGCGCGTGCAACTGGCGGTCAACTGGTCCGTCGAATCGGCGACGACGTCCAGCCGGCCAGTGGTGTGGCAAATCGCGCTGGAGTCCGCCGATGGCCAGACTGTGCAACTGGACTCCGGCGATAGTGTCATTCCGACCAACCTCCGCGGACGGGCGCTCGTGTCCTGGTTTTCGATTGACGCGCGGCGCGAGGTTGCGCCGGGCGAGCGTCCTCCGGGGAAATACGCCCTGCGCATCGAGCTCATCGACACGTTTTCCTCACCGCCAGAGGGTCTTCCGGCCACGGATGCGGGCGGCAACCTCGCGGCGCCGCCCCGATTGCCAGTAACGCTCGGCCCGCTCAAGACGTGCGAGCTCAACTCCGCCGTCCCGTAGGTCACCCCGGAGCTCGTTGCAGCGCCAGGAGCACAGCGCCAGGAAAGCGCTGGATCGGCTCGGGATGGTCCCAGCCGACCACGGCCGGTGTGGTGTCGGGGAGAGCCACGACGTAGAGGCGCGTCGCCTCTTCCGGCGGGCGGACCAGCGTGTCGATCGGCAGGCCGAAGCGCGGGAAGTAGTACTGCAGCTCGGGCTGAGACGCGGGCACAAGGGTCAGGACCGCGTCGCCAGGCGCCAGGCGGCCGCTGAGCGTCCGCGCCACGGCTTCGGCGTCGACGAATCGCCCGGTCTCGGGTGAGGCGAGGACTGACCCACTGGTAAAGGTGGTCACCGCGATCACCCCGGCGCCGACAAGTCCGGCGGCGTAGACTACCAGACCTGGCCAGCGGCCCTGGCTGAGTCTCACGAGCCCGCCGCTCGACAGCACGAAGTACAGGGGCAGCAAGAACAGCCACACACGCTCGTAGGGCGCCACACGCTGCAGCAGGGCAATGGCGAGGCACACGGTCGCGGCCAGGACGCCAAGGGGCATGGTTTTTCGCTGTACGTCGGCAACCGTCGTGATGACGAAGCCGAGGAGCAGCAGCGCACTGATCGGCAGCGCGATGTCGCGATTCCAGACGGCCCAGGTGTGAGCCAGCGAAGTGGGCAATTCGAGCGCGAGCTCGGACAAGTCGAGGGGCGCGACGAAGCGGTTGGCGACGAGCTTGTCCGGGCCGGAGACCAACAGCACCGGCAGGTACACCAGGCTGACAACGAGCCCCAGAACGAGTCCACTGACCGCGAGGTGCCGTGGCGCGATGCGCGACAGTCGCACCCGGCGCGCCTGAATCCAGAACCACGCGCCCGCGACCACGACGCCGTACAGCATCGTCGGCACGGCGTACGCGCCCAGAGCGGCTACCAAAGCTGCCAGGAACAGCGCCGACAGGCCGTCACGCCGCACGGCGATGACGATCAGGCTCAGCAAGACGACAAAGCACAGCGCCTGGAGCATGTAGCCGCGCGCATTGGTCGAGTATTCGACCAGGTACGAGGACGCCGCGACGAACATCGCGCTCAGGAACGCGGTGCGGCGGTCGTGCAGCAACCGCGCCAGCGCGTACGTCGCGGGCACGAGCAGCACCCCGGCCAGCAGCGCGGGCAGCCTGAGCACCCACGGCTGATTGCCGAGGCCGACGAAGGCGAAGTGGACGAGCAGCGTGTTGAGCAGGTGGTTGTTGGGGTCGGGATAGAAGCTCAAGCCGTAGTACAGCGGGCGTGAGGCGAACTCGTTGAAGGTCGTCGCCTCGTCGTAGCGCATCGGCTGGTTGAGGAACGCCAGGCGTAGACCGATCGCCAGCAACGCGGCTGCGCCGACGGCCAGGGCGTCAGCGCGCGCGGGCCAGCGCGGCCAGGTGAGGTCGTGAACGGCCGCATCGATCAGATCTTCGAACGGCGCTCGCAAGACGGTCAGCCCGACGCTCAGGACCAGCAGCAAACCCGCCGCGAACCGCAAGCGCTCGCCCAGGTGCGCGACGAGCTCCGGGGTCACGGTGCCTGCGCGTTGCTCGCCGGCCGCACCGAGCAAACGCCCCACAAGCGTGGTATTCGGTAGGGCGGAAGCCACCAGCAACACCACCGCCAGAAGCACGACAAAGATCAGCCAGCCGAGCACCGGGATCCGTGCCCACGATTTCCTGGTTTCTGTATCAGCCGCCAATTCGGCTCAGTGATCCGGCGTGAGGCCCGAGGGAACCCGTCAAAGGGCGCCGCGGAGGCAGTATGGCAGTTGTGACCAGGACGGCGTGGGACGCCCTGATACTAACGATGCAACCGCCATTCGGAAGTGAGACTCGAAGCCATTGTATCGGCAGGTCGGCACGCCCGATGCCCAGCAGCTCGTGCCCCCTGTCGTCCAGAGAAATGGAGCGCGTCGCCGTGAACATGATGAGCCTGCTGCGTCATCGGGGTGAGCTTCTGGACAACATGGAAGCCGACTCAGCCAGGCGACGCCGTGCGCCATACACGAGGGGCGCAACTGCCATCGCGACGAGCCCGGTGGAGATCGACCGGTTCCAGTGCACCGACAGGCGGGCCGTTTGCATCACGACTTCCAGGGCGTAGGGGAACCAGTAGGCACGCTTGGTCGGGTCGGCTCGACGAAGCTCGACGAGCGTGTGGGCGTGGTTCAGCAGCCACGTGTCGGGCACCCGACCAAGACGCTCACGAAGCATGGAGTTGATTTCCATGTGGACGGCCAGACGCGCGCCGAGTGTCTTGGTCTGCGGGTGCAGACGTGAAGCCGCGAGCGCACCTGGCACGTAGGCGAACCTCGCGCCACCCGCTGCCAGCCGGAGCCAGTATTCATAGTCCATACAGAGTTGCAACCCCGCGTCGAGGAAGCCGTACTGCTCGACGACGCGGCGGCGGAAGAAAACCGCCGGCTGACACAGGATGCAGCGCTCGACGAGACGCTGGGCGCTCCAGGGCTCGGTGTAATACACACCGACGACTGCGTCCTCGGCGTCGATGAGGTGCGCGTCACCGTACAGAACGTCAACCTCTGGACGGGCGGCGAGGAACTCGGCGACTCTGCACAGTGCCCCGGGCAGGTACATGTCATCCGAGTTGAGCCAGCCAATCACCTCTCCCGAGGTTGCCCGAATACCCTTGTTCAAGGCGTCGGCCTGTCCGCGATCGGGTTCGCTCACGACGGTGAGTTGCTCGGCAAAGCGCTCGACGATCTGGAGTGTGTCGTCCGTGCTCCCACCGTCACACACGATGTACTCGAGCGCCGAATCACGCTGGTCAAGCACACTCCGGATGGTCCGCTCGATGAACCGCCCCTGGTTCAACGACGGCGTCACAATCGAGATGCTGGGCACGGCTCAGGCAGCGGCTGGCGCCATGACCTGCTGGAACAGGGCCAGGTAACGCTGCGCCATGTCACGCCCCGTGCCCAGCGCCGCCGCGCGCCTGAGCCCGCGCTCGACCAACCCAGCAATTCGCGTTTCATCGTCCAACGCGGTAATGGCCACCGCAATCTGCTCGGCGTCATTCGGATCGAAGTAGATCGCGGCATCGCCGGCAACCTCCGACAGGCTGGTGACATTGCTGCACAGCACCGGCCTGGCACGTGCCATCGCCTCCAGGATGGGCAGGCCGAAACCTTCGTACAGGGATGGATAAATCAGCGCGCGGCAACTGTCGAACAGCGCATGGAGCTCCGCTCGGCTCAGGTAGCCGGCGAAGATGACCGCCCCCGACGGCAGCATCGAGGCAGCTTCGGTTTGCAGGGTTCGGGTGCGCGCATTCGGCGCACCGGTGCAGACCAGCTTCAGGCGCGAAGCGGGGTAGCGCTGGCGGTGTATCCGGAGTGCTTGAAAGAGTGTCAGATGATTCTTGTGTTGCCAGTAATTGGCGGGGTACAGCAGGAAATCGCCCGGGTCCACGCCAAGCTTTTCACAAACCTCTGTGTCCGACGTGCGGAAGTCGTCGAGCAGCCCCAACCGAATCGTGACAACCTGCTCAGACCGCACATCGGCGCTCGCCAGCAGTGTGCCGCGAACATAATCCGAGATGCAGACCACTCGAGCCGAGCGCGCACAGGCGTCGGCGATATGGCGTTGACGATTGAGGCGCTGTTCGGCAGTAAAAAACTCGGGATACGTTACGTCCTGCAGGTCATACACGATCGACACACATGGCACGCCTGGGCGCCAGAAGTAGGGCACCGTAAATGGGCAGAGCAGCAGATCAGGCCGCAACTCCTCCGTCACGCGGCCGTAGCTCCGCGAACTCGTTCCTGACCGGTACGCGCGCGAGACGAGAACGTGTGCCCGTGGCGGAAGCAACCTGGCTGCCAGTCTGCGCAACACGGAGCGAGCACTCGGGCGGGCCACGACGCATTGCCGCCGCACGTTGGGTGCCTCCAATGACGCTAGCTCAGCATGGCTGGCCTGCGCAGTCAGGAGCGTGAGGCGTATGTCTGGAGCCAGTGCGCTGAGGTGCCGCACCAGGGAAGTTGCCACGTGTCCCGCGCCGCCATTCTGCCCGTTCGGTTCGAGCGGGGTCATGTCGACCACGATGTGACGTTGGGGTTGGGGGCGCGGCACCGCCGAAGAATAACCCGCCTCCCCATGTCGAGCTGTGTTGGGACTCAAGTCCGGTTGACCTGCCACGACTACCGAGCCGCGGACACAGCGCGAGCGTGTAGTTGGGCGACGGCGGGTCTCGTGAGAAGCTGGCGGTAATATCCGGCGGTGGTCGCGTGGCTGCGGGCGGGCGGATGGATGGTGGCCATTCGGGTGCTGGCGCCGCTTGGCGCGCTGATCATTGAGGGCTGGCCGGCACTGGTCGGGGCGGTGCTGATCCAGGAGGGGTGCCTGTGGCTGGTCGGGCGACTCACCGAGGCGTGCCAGCGTGCGCTCTGCGCCCGACTCTTCCTCGGCGCGTACGGCTTGCGGATCGCCATCGCGTTACCGACCCACGTCGTGGCCAGACTCGGCAACGGCAACGGCTCGCTGTTCCAGGACGACTACACCAACGACCTGGTGGGCGAGTGGCTCGTGCGCATCGCCAGCGGCGACGGCACCGTTTCCATCTTCGCGGGGCACCAGCATCTGCTCGACGGGTTGTATCCGTACCTGCTGATGGGCCTCTACACGCTGTTCGGATATACGCCTCTGCTGCCCAAGCTGATCAACATCGGGCTCGCCGCCCTCAGCGCGGTCCTCGTCTTCGAACTGACCCGCCGGGTATTCAGCCAACGCGCCGCACTGCTCGCGGGCGTGGGCGCGGCGGTCGTGCCGACGATGGTGATCTGGAGCATCGTGTCGCTCAAAGAAACCCTGGTCCTGTTCCTGGCGCTCGTGGCGTTGCGACTCGTGCAGTTTCTGAGTACCGCTCCCGCGCACTCGAGCCGTATCGGCGACGCACTGGTGCTCATGGCGGCGCTGCTGGCGCTGCTGGTCGACCTGCGACCAACGCTGGCGGTCATGCTGGTGGGCTTGCTGGTCGTCGTCTGGGGCGCCAGGTCCCCGTTCCGCCGCCGTCTCCGCTCGTGGCAGTTCGGCTTCGCCACGCTCGCGCTCGTGCTCATCGTCGGCGGCGGCCTGTGGGTCGCCCGCAGCCGCACCAGCAATCGTCCGCTGACGGGGGTGGTCGAGGATGTGGTGCTCCAGATCCGGCATCGGCGCGCCCAGGAGGCAGCCAGCGCGCGTTCGCAGCTGCGACCCGAGCAAGAGGTCCTGTCGGCCACTGGCTCCCAGCTTCCACTGGCTGAGGCGGCCAGCGACGCCCAGCCGTTCAGCGTGACGAGCGATGTCGTCGAGCCGCTCGCGTTCGCACTGCTCGCGCCGGCGCCATGGCAGGCGCACACACTCACAGAGCTCGCCGCGGGCGCCGAGATGCTGGGGTGGTACGCGCTGCTGGTAGGCACGTGTCTCAGCTGGCTGGCCCAACCACGCCAGCGCTTGTTTGTCATCTGCCTGGTGATCTTCGTGGTCGCCAACTGGCTCGTCCTGGCCGCGAGCGAGGGGAACCTCGGCAACCTGCTACGGCACCGTTTGCTGTTGGACCCCGCGCTGCTGCTGCTGGGCTGCGGCGGTCTGGAGTGGTTGGTTCGCCAGGTCATCGCGCGCCGTTCCCAGACGATCCTGACGCACCAGTACGTCGCCCAGTAGGGGCACGTACCCTTCGGTCGATAAGAAATCGTACAGCGGTTTTCCGTACACCTTCGGCATCCACTGTCCGTTCACCAGCTCGTCGCCACGAAAGATGATCACCGGCGGCGGCGCGGCGTGCAGATCGTCGCGCAGCCTGGCCTCGCTGCGTGGATCGATGGCCTGCCAGGGAAAGTAGTAGGGAAAGACGCTGGCCGGCATTCGTTGCGTTGCCAGATACACGTAGGGGTCGTACGGCACGACGAAGATCCGCTCGCCCGGCGAGGTGATCGCGGCGACGATGGCCACGTCGGGCTCGTTTCTGGCGGGGCGCACGGACAGGTCGTAGCTCAGAGCAACCTGGACGACGAAATTGACGCCCACTGCCAGGCTCAGGGCCGGCAGGGCGAGGCGCCACCACGGGCTGCGCACCTTCAGCGCGCCAAACGCCCAGGCAGCGACCAGCGCCAGACTGAAGTACGAGCACAGGTAGTACGCGCCTTCGTCGCGCACCCGCGTCAGAGCGATGAACAGGTAGCAGACGAGGGCGATCCACACGCCGCGCGAGCGGGCCACGAGGCACGCCGCGGCCAGATTAGCGACCACCAGCGCGGCGTGCACGCCGAGCGGGCTCTGCAGGCTCAGCTGCACATAGGTGCGGTACTGCGCTTCCCAGTCGTGCAGGATGCCGAGCACGCTCGGGTTCATCACGAATTGGGCGTAGTAGAGCTGATTGAACTGGTACGCGTAGTACACGAAGTCGGGGAGCTCGCCGCTCAGCCACAACGCCAGCAGCATGGCGACGTGCGGCGCGGCGACGACGAGCGACAAGCGCAGCATCGACCGCACGTCTCGCCACCGACGCGCGACATAGCACGCGCCGAGCAGCAGGAGGGGAAAGAACGCGACCAGTTCCGACTGCACGGCCAGGAAGACCGCGGCCGAGAGCAAGAGTTGCTGCCGCAGGGTGAAACGGAGCGTGGGGGTGGTGAAAAACAGCAGGCCGGCCACCAGGACGCCGTAGCCAGCGCAGGTGCTGGCGGTCAGCATCTCGCCCCACTGCAGGGTGTGGGCGAAGACCGTCAGGGTCGCCCAGATGGCGAGCACCGGCGTTGGCAGGGTGGCTCGAAACGCCCAGACAACGCCGAGTGTCGCGAGGATCAGCAGGAGATCCGTGAACACACGGAATTGTTCGAGGGTGACGGCACCGAGCAGCGCGGGTATCGCGGCCACGTAGTAGGCGAGCGGCATGTGCGATGAGAAGAAGTCGACGTACAGCCGATCGCCGCGCGTGATGAGGAGACCGCCGAGCAGGTTGTCGGTTTCATCCGCGAACTCGCGGACCCGACTGGCAAACAGCAGCCCAACCGCGAGCAGGTACGCTCCGAGCGCGAGCACGGCCGCGGGCCCCACCAGTCGACGATCCCCTGCAGTCAGCCGTGTGCTGGTTGGCGCGGCAGGGTCGCGATTCTGCACGCGCTGATGATGCCTGGATTGTGAGTAGTCGGTATTCCAGCGCTTACGCGGACGAGCGCTGACGCCCATTTGCTATCGTCCCTGCACGTTGGTGCGCAACCCGTGAACTGCGCCTTCATCACCGGGGTTACGGGGCAGGATGGCTCGTACCTGGCCGAATTGCTGTTGAACCGCGGCCATACCGTGCACGGACTGCTGCGGCGCAGCTCGTCATTCAACACGCAGCGGCTCGATGCGATTTATCGCGACCCCACGTTCGCGGACCTGGTCGACCTGATGGTCGATGCTGACATCCAGTTGCTGGACGATCAGCTGGCCGGGCGCGTGCTGTCGTCGGAAAGCGATTGAGCTCGGTGCGACTGGGACGGCGAGGACTGCTGCTCGGCGTCGTTTCGCTCGGTTTGGCGGCCTGCGCGCGGGTTTCGCCGCCGCCTGCCCCCGTGGCGGTCCCTCCGCCGGCCGACTTCGACCCCTGGAACCAGGAGGCGCACGGCATCCTCTCCGACGTGCTGCAGTCGCTGCGCACGTTCGACGTCTTCCAGGCGTTTCGCGTGAGCACCGCGGCGACCTCTGGCTCGCGGCTGGTCAACGAGCTCGCCTGGGATCCGCCGACCGGCGCCGCCTGGGACGAGGCCACGCACGTGGCGCGCGGCGCGCATGGCCGTGCCGAACAACTCTTTCAGGCCATTACGCTGGCCACGGTCGACCCGGCGCTGTGGCGCGAGCAGCGCGCGGTCGCAGACGCCGCGCACGATTTGCTCGATCTGGCCGACGCACTGGCAGCGTACAGCGACCGCCTCGGGGCGCTGCCGCCAGGGGATGCATCGAGCGCGCTCGGGCTGCTCGACAGGGCGTGGCGCCAGTTCGACGCGGCCGCGGCGCGCTGGGGCACGAGCCGGTCCGAGTCGATCGTGTGTGCGAGCTGAGATCGGCCGCGGCGGTTCTACCAGACCGTCTCGAGCTCGACGAACGCGGCAAATGCAGGATCGTTCGTGAGCAGCGGCACGCCCTCAACCACGGCCTGAGCCGCGAGCATGCGGTCGAACGGATCGCGGTGCTCCGTGACGAAGCTACCTGCACGCAGTGCGTGAACTGAGCGGACCGGCAGCTCCTCGGCGCGCAGCGTCGCGAGGTGTGCCGTGAAGCCGACAACGATCGGACCGGCACCTGGAAGCTTGCCAAGCCGGTGTTTGGTGGCGATCTCCCAGGCGCTGGCCGCGGACACGAGCACCACGTTGGTCGGCGCTTCGATCAGGTGCGTGGCGCGTGCCGACAAACGCGCGGGGTCGGCGAGCGCCCAGAGGAGCGTGCTGGTGTCCAGCAACAGTCTCACCCGCTGGTCTCGCCCCAGGCGGCGAGCTCCTCCTCGGGCAGGGGATCGAAGAATGCGGCGTCGATGGCGGCCTGGACAAAGCCAAGGGGTCGCTTGACCGGGGCGAGGGGCACCAGTCGCGCGATCGGCTTGCCTGCCTTGGCAATGATGATCTCCTCGCCGCGCGCCACGCGGTCGAGCAAGCTTGACAACCGGGTCTTGGCGACATGGACGTTCACTGTCTCGGACATTGAGCTTAGTCTATCAGACTTAGTCTGATTTGGCGTAACTAGTCGTCGCCGACCACGAGAAAGCCGACGACGAGGAAGTGATGGTCCAGCGCGAAGGCAGTGCGCAGGCGGATCGCGCGCATGGCTACAAACGACGTTGCATCGACGTAGCTCACGTCCTGGTCAGCGAATCGAGTCAGGAGCGTTTCGGCGGCGCGCTCCCAATCTTCAAGGACAAAGACGGCGTGTGTGACCGTGCTCGTGTGTACCCGGGCGGGCGCCAGCTAACAGGGCGGCACGCCCGCGAGTTGGCGGGCGCGTTGGACGGACTGTCCGTTGCCCAGCGCGTTGTTGAAGTCGGCTTCACGAAAGGCGGTGGCGTACTTTGTGCGCAGGTCACTGCGCGCGGCCTCGCGGTCGTCGTAGGTCGCCAGGAACGTCGGCGGGCCGCACAACGCGACGAGATCGGGCGTGGGCGACGGCGCCGGGGTGGGTGACGGCACGGCCGTCGGCGACGGCGCGGCGGTTGGCGGCAGCGGCGCCGCGGTTGGCGCACTCGCACTGCCCGTGTTTGCAGATGACTGCGCGCACGCGCTCATCAGCAGCGCAACGACGCTGAGGGCGACGAGGAACGGCCGGCACTTCATGGTGAGATGACCTAACAGGAGTGGGCGCCCAGGTTGGGCGACCCGGCGGCTGGCGATGTGAGCGGGGCGTCGATGAACTCGCGGAACCACAGCTCCAGCATGAGCAGGCCCCAGATGTGGGAGGTGCGGTCGGCACGGCGCGACAGGTGCTCGTCGACCAGGGCGCGCACCGCCGGGGCGCGGAAATAGCCGCGGCTCTGGGCGCGCGACGACAGCAGGGTGTCCTCGAGCAGCGGCCGCAGGTCGCCCCGCAGCCATTCGCCGACCGGTACGCCAAAACCCATCTTCGGCCGAGTGAGAATCTCCGCTGGCAGACGTTCACGCATCAGCCGACGCAGCAGCCACTTGGAGGTTCGGCCGCGCAACTTGTAGTCCGACGGCAGCGCCGCGCAGAACTCCACCAGGCGATGATCCAGAAACGGCGAACGCGCTTCGAGCGAGTTGGCCATGCTGACAATATCGACTTTGACCAGGCAATCCTGCGGCAGATACATCAGCGTGTCGCCCCGCACGACGGCGTCCACCGGGTCCAGGTGCGGCTCTGGCGCGAGGGCTTCGCGCAGCCAGTGGCCGGAGTCATTGCCGCCCAGGTGGTGGACGAAATCGGACGTATACAGCGACAGCTTCTGCGCCGGGGTGTACGCGCCGACCCAGTGCAGGTACCGGTCGAGCACCGGCAGGTGCGCCGCGGTCATGAACCGCTTGGCGCGTCGCAAGAAGGCGCGTCGCTGCCGCGGCTCGGGCACCAGCGGAATCAACGGGCGGATCAGCCCATGCCGCAGGAAGCGCGGGATCGTGTCGTAGCGCGCGGCGACGCGCGCCGCCCAGTGGCGTTCGTAGCCCGCAAGCAGTTCATCACCGCCGTCGCCATTCAGCGCCACGGTGACGTGCTGGCGAGTGAGCTGGGCGACGTAGTACGTCGGGATCGCCGACGAATCGCCGTAGGGCTCACCGTAGTGCCGCACCAGCGTGGGCAACGTCGCCAACGCATTCGGCTCGACGACCAGCTCGTGGTGCTCGGTGCCGAAGCGCTCGGCGACCTGGCGGGCATAGCGCAACTCGTCGAAGTCGCGCTCGCCGAAACCGATGGAGAAGGTCTTCACTGGACCCGTGCTGAGCTCGGCCATCTCGGCCACCACCGAGCTGGAATCCATGCCGCCGCTCAGGAAAGCGCCGAGCGGCACGTCGGCGATCATCCGCCGGCGGACCGCGTCGCGCAGCAGGCCGCCGAACTGATCGACCGCGTCGTCCTCGGAAAGGCGAAGTTTCTCGGAGTACCGCACCCGCCAGTACGGTTCGACCGTGATGTTGCCGGGCTGCCAGACGAGGCGATGGCCGGCCGGCAGTTTTCGAAGGTCGCGGTACGCCGTGGTGGGTGCCGGCACGTACAGGTACGTCAGGTAATCGTCGATCGCGCGCGGATCAACGTCGCGAGGTACGGACGGATGCGCGAGCACCGCCTGGATCTCGGACGCGAACGCCAGCCCGCCGTGGGCATCGGCGTAATAGACCAGCGGCTTCTTGCCCAGCCGATCGCGCGCCAGCAGCAGCAGGTGCCGTCGCGTATCCCACAGCGCCATCGAGAACATGCCCCACAGGCGCTCGACGCACTCGACGCCGTACTCCTCGTAGGCATGGACGATGACTTCGGTGTCCGATTGCGTCGCGAATCGATGACCGCGACTCTGCAGCTCCTGGCGCAGGTCGACGAAGTTGTAGATCTCGCCGTTGTTGACGACGCAGACGCTGCGGTCTTCGTTGTAGATGGGCTGGTCGCCACCGGCGACGTCGATGATGGCCAACCGCCGCATCGCCAGTCCGACGTCGTCCGACCAGTACACGCCTTCGCCGTCCGGGCCGCGGTGGTGCAACGTGTCGTTCATCCGCAGCAGAGTAGCGCGATCGGTGCGCAGCGAGCCCGCGACGCCGCTAATTCCGCACATCTTGCACTCCACCAACGGGCTTGACGCCGATTTGCGACACGCTGGGCGCCAGCACTTCGATCTGCTCCAGGCCGTTGGCTTTGAACCAGCCGAACACTTCGTGGTGGTTGTGCCACGACTGATAGCGCGGCGAATACCAGTCGAAGGTGTCCAGCACGCGCCAGCGCCAGTCCCGTTCCAGGCTGATGAACATCGCGCTGCGCAGGAGCCAGCCCAGGACGGGCAGCGTCCACAGGTAGTACAGCGGCGCCGCGGCGTAGCTGACGAGGTGCAGGGCGCGCCTGGGCATCCGGGTCGAGAAACGTCGCCAGAACCGCGAATTCAGCACGTACACCTTGTTGCCGGCGTCGTAGACGGTGATCGTCAGCCGGCCCCCGGGCTTGATCACCCGCGGCAGGCGCGCGAAGGCACGGGCTGGATCGGGCGTGTGGTGCAGCACGCCCAGGCTCATCACCAGGTCGAACGCGGCATCCGCAAACGGGAGGCGAAAGATGTCGGCCTGGACCAGGTGCACGCCGGCCAGGTGGCCGACGTTTTGCTGGGCGGCGTCGATCGCGAAGCTGTAGTCGAGTCCGACGTATTCGCCACCGAACGCGTGGACGATCTCGGCGAAGCGGCCCATCCCGCAGCCAGCGTCCAGAACACGTTTGCCACGCAGCTCGTCGAGCGGAAAGTTGAGGCTGGCTTGCAAGCGGTCGCGCGTGTCGTGGCGGCCGGTGAAACTGTCGAGCTGGGTCTGTCGAAAGCGCTGCCACTCGTAGCTGAAGCTCTCGGTGTAGGCGTCCTGCTGGACGAACCTCGGCACGCCGCGCACCACGGGAAACTGGTGGCCCTGCGCGCAGGTCAAGGTCCCGGTCTCAAAGTCATCGGTGGTTGGCTGAGATTCCAACCCTGCCTGGCACTCGGGGCACCGCAGCCACGCGAGCAGGCCGCGCTTCACCGGCGCGCGTCTGCAGGGGCTGGCATCGCGACCTAGCATAGCGTGCCGCGACCATGTTCTCTGGTTACCATCCGAACAATGCGACGGGTGTTCGGATTGATTCTCGGGGTGGCCCTGATGATTTCGGCGACGCCGGCCGCCGCCGCGGACGACGACTGGCCGACGTACCACCACTCGTTCGATCGGGCCGGCGTTGGCGGCGCCGGCGCCACCTTTACGGGCGCGCAGCCGGCCTGGGCGACGGGTGGGCTGGATGGCGCCGTGTTTGCCGAACCGCTCTACGTCGGCGGACATGTGCTGGTGGCCACCGAGAACAACTCCGTATACGCCATCGACGCGGTGAGTGGCGCCACGGTGTGGCAGACGCACTTTGCCGACCCCGTGGCGGCCAGTGCGCTGCCGTGCGGCAACATCCGACCCAGTGTCGGCGTGACGGGCACGCCGGCGGTGGATACGGGCTCGGGGGTGCTCTACGCGGCGGCCATGGTCGGCCGGACCAGCTACGAGCTGTATGCGTTGGATATTGGCACGGGCCTGGTGATCTTCCACCGGCCACTCGATCAACCCGGCCTGGATGCCGCGGCCGCGGGACAACGCGGCGCGCTGGCGCTCGAGCAGGGCCAGGTGTACGTGCCGTTTGGCGGTCGCTACGGAGACTGCGGCAACTATCACGGGCAGGTTGTCGCGGCCTCGGTGAGCGACCCCGCCGCGCCACTGCTGACCTACACGACCCCGGCCCGGCGGGCCGGCATGTGGGCACCGGGCGGGGTCGCGATCGCCGGTGACGGCACGCTGTACGCCGCCACCGGCAACGGCGACGCGTCGGGGCCGGAGGGGCGCACTGAGGCCGTTGTCGCGCTCTCGCCGACACTGGATGAGGTGGACTCCTGGCAGCCCAGCGACTGGCTGGCGTTGGATCGCGGCGACACCGACGTTGGCTCGGTGCCGCCGGCGCTGCTCACTGACCTGGGGCTGGTCTTCCAGACCGGCAAGAACGGCAACGGGTACTTGCTGCGGCTCGGCGCGCTCGGTGGCGTGGGCGGGGAGGCCGCGTCTGGTCGCGTGCCGGCCAATTGCGGCGGTGTCTTCGGAGGTACGGCGTACGCGCCGCCGCTGCTGTACGTGCCGTGTGGGAACCGGGTCGTCGCATTGCGTGTCAGTGGCAGTCCGCCGGGCTTTACGCTCGCCTGGCGTGGTCCGGACGAGACGGGTCGGCCGACGGTCGGCTCGCCGATCGTTGCCGCCGGCGCCGTCTGGGACGTCGACCTGGACGGGCGCCTGTTCGCCCTCGACGCGGCCACCGGCGCCCAGCGGTTCCAGGTGAAGATCCCAGGCCAACCTGGCCACTTCGCCACCCTCGCCTACGGTGGCGGCCAGATCTTTACCGCGACCGCCGATGGCGTCGCCGCCTTCCAGCTGGTCGGGCTCACGACTCCCTGATGCGAACGGGCTAACGGGAGGCGGTGGCGGACGAGGCCTGGGCGGGTGGGCTGGGCTCCACCGTACCCAGCTCATTGGGGGGCCAGTAGCGCAGCCAGGCGCGGCCGATCAGGTTGTCGACGGGCACGAATCCCCACTGGTGCGAGTCGAAGCTCTCGGGGCGATTGTCGCCGAGGACGAAGTAATTGCCGTCTGGAACGACCGTTGGCTGGCCATCGCCGGGGAAGTTGTAGCTCGCCGGATAGTCGACGTACGGCTCGACGAGCTCGTCGCCGTCGATAAAAACACGGCCCTGGGTGATCTGGATCGTCTCACCCGGCAGGCCGATGATGCGCTTGATGTAGTCCGTATCCGGCTGGGGCGGCGCGCGAAAGATCACCACGTCGCCCCGTTGCGGGCCGCCAAAGACGTACTGCGTCGAGCCCTGAAAGGTCGTCGGCAGAATCTGGGCCAACGGGGTGCGCTCGACGTGCAGATACGCGGCGCGGTTGACGACCAGCGCCTGGCCGCCCTGGAAGGTGGGCTGCATGCTGGTGCCCTCGACCCGGAAGTTCTGGACCACGCTGCGAATCCCGAGCAGCAGGACGCCGGTGAACACGGCGGCCTGGGCGAGCTCGACGCCGATGGCGAAGGGGCGTCCGCGGGTGAAGCGATCCCGCCAACCAGCTCCCGAAGGAGATCGACCCTCACCCCCCCGGCCCTCCTCTCCCTGTCCCAGGGAAAGGGGGGAGTGCACCTGACCCACGTGCGGCTCGAAGCTGACCAGGCCCAGTTCCCGCAGACGCACCAGGGACCTGAGCGCGCGCAGCAGTCCGTGACGCCCGGCGAGGTCGCGGACGGTGCGTGCACCGTCGACGTCGAGCAGCACATAGATCGCGGTCCGACCGAGCGCCAATTCCGAGTCATCGGGTGTGCGCGCTGGCACGACGCCAGGGATGTCGGTCGGTGCGGGCACCAGACTGAGCCACGCCTGGGGCGCCGCGGCCGCGACACGCTCGAGCAAACCCAGCGGATCGGCGCCGGCGTCGAGGTTCGGCGACAGGCTAGGTGGCCCTTCTGAGAATTCGAAGTCGCCACCGCGCATGATCGCCGACATGAACTCCAGCGCGGCTGGGCCTTGCTCATCTTCAACCGCGGCGGCACTGAGCCGCCCGCTTTCCACCGACAGTTGTCCGATCCAGTGACCGTGCGAGACCAGCAAGTCGCCGCTCTTGCCGAGTCCGCAGAGGAACCGGACGAGCGCCGTTAGCTCGAAGCTGAGAAGGGATCCGGAAAGTTCTGCCATGACGGGTTGCCTTCGCCAATTTGCCCGGAAAACAGGCACTATACCGTGCATCGCACGAGTGTCATTCGGCTCAGCGAGGGTTGAGTTTGACTCAACCAAACCGTAACGAATCCTCAACCGAGCTGCCGGTTCGTTGAGGCGCGGCAGGCGTATTGTGGTCGGGGAGCGGATTGCCCGCGACACAGCGGTGTAACAACCCTGACGCTCCCCGACCACAGGCGGCTGTGGAGGCAGTCTGTGATGGTGCACTACCCCGCGCGAGGGAAGGTGGCTTTGCAGAACTAACGCACGACAGGACGACTGCCGCGGCTGGGAGGCTGCGGCATTGCGGACTGTCCCAGAAGAGAGCGCACGGGTTGGTCTGTGGAGATTGCGGGCATGTCCTGGTTGCTAACGGCGCATCGAACAAGTCGAGGCCCCGTCCGCCAGGGGCTGTGCGCCGGTCGGCGTGTGGATGAGCGGCCGCGCTCGATTCGGGGACCACCCGAACGAAGTCGAGGCGACAGGGGGTCGCTGGCCTCACCATGAGCCCCCTGCCGCTTGGCGTCCAAGGAACCTGGTCTGATTGGAGTCAGACCGCAAATGAAAAGGCGTCGCGCACTTGCTCGACGTCGAGCCATTCGCATTCCCAGAACAGGAGGATTTGACAAGATGTCCTTGTTAAAGGGCAAGCTTGCACGACGCACGGCCGCGGGCCTATCGGCCACTGCACTTGTGGTGGCCCTGGTCGCGCCGAGCACGGTGATGGGGCAGTCGATCACGCTGCGTAGGTGTGGCATCGATGAATCGAATTGCCTGTCGAGCGTCCAGATCGCCACGCCCATGGCGGCTCAGACCGCAACTCAGGCGGCGACCATTACGCCGTCGGCGAGTTCCGACCAGTCCAATTCGAGCGATCAGTCGGCCGAGAACACGAACAGGGCCTCGATCGACAACCTGCTGAAGCAGGCACAGAAGAACGTTCAGGTGGGTGGGGACCAGTCGAATGACCTCACCAACACGCAGAACGTCGACTCCACGGCCACGGTCAGCACGACCGGCGGCGACACAACCGCTATCGGACCAAATGCCATCGTCCGCTTCGACCTGTCGCAGGAATCTGACGCGAGCATTCACGGTAGCGCGAATGCCACGAGCAGCACCGGCGATGCCTTCGGTGGCACAGCAACCGCCAGCGGCAACATCGACGCCAGCGGCGGCGATGCCAGCAGCAATTCGTCAGCCGAAGGTGGCAATGGCAACGGCAACGCCAAAGCCGTTGACGTCGCCAAGCAGAGCAAGAGCGGCAACGGCGTTGCCTCAACCGACGCCTCGGCAGGCGACGGCGGCAACTCGCGCGCGACCAGCGGCGACGCCACCGGTGGCGGCGGCGGTGGTGGCGGCGGTGGCAACGCCAGCAGCGGTGGCAACGGGAACGACGCCACTGCGGCGAGCATCGCGGCCAGCATTGCCGCGGCGCTGTCCGACGATGACCCGGCGCGGGCACGGAGTGGCTCGGCCACTTCTGACTCCGCGGCGACCTCAGCCAACAGTGGCGGGTCCACTGGCGGCGCGGGCGGCGCGGGCGGTTCGGGTGATGCCACGAGTGGCGACCCGGGTTCGACTGGAGGCACCGGCGGGAACGCCAATAGCAACACCAGCACCTCCACGCCAACGGCCAACAACACCAATGGTGACGCGAGCGCGACCGGCGGAGGCTCCAATGGCAACGCCACGGCCAGCGGCAACGGTGGAAGTGCCAATGGCGGGGGCAGCAACGGCAATACCGCGGCTGTCGGTGGTGGGAACGTCTCCGGCGGTAACCGCACGGATGCCGCCATTACGGGCGGGACGTCGTTCAATACCCTGTCGGTTGGGTTCAACCAGCAAGGGAGTGCGACTGCTGTGGGTGGCAGCACGAGCAACACCGGCAGCGCGACGTCGATGCCGTTCACGACCGCAACCGCGACTGGGACGAACACCCAATCGCAAAATCAGCAGCCGGCGCTGACTGGCACCACGGGCGCGAATTCTGTCGACCAGAATGCCCAGTCGAACCAGAAGGCAAAGAACGCTCAGGACGCGGTCAACCGTGCGCTGGGTACGACGACGCAAACGGCGAATGGCGGCCCGAACACCGCTACCGCTCCGTCGCAGTCCAATTCCAATACCACGAATCCCTAGGTCTCGCTAAAGCGTTACCTGCAAACCGGAAGCGTGCGGTCGGCCTCGAGTGAGGCGGGACCGGCCGTCCCTTCCACCTTCTTCTTGTTCTCTCAGGAGGCACGCGATGAGTCCCCTCAAAAGCAACCGGTTAGCGTGGAGCGTGGCCGTAGCCTCGCTTGCGCTGTGGGCTTCCAGCGCCCAGGTGACCTGGGGCCAGGTTGCCGCGGGGGCGAGCATTCTCCTCGCGCAGGCCGCAGACGACAACTCGAACACGACGATAACGACCGGTGACATGCAAGCAGGAGATACGACGGTTGCGACCAACGATGGCGGTATACAGAGCGCGCCGTGCGCAGCGCTGCCCCCGGCCATTGCGCAGCTCATTCCGCCAACGCCGGTGATACCCGCGGCGCCAGCGGGAGGACCTGGCACCTTCCACATCTGCGGCGCCGATCCCAACATCGAAAGCGACATCGCCCAACTCATCGGTGGTCGCGGGTTCAGCGCCACGTTGACGAGCAGCGGTGATGGCTGCGCCGATCTCACCATTCGCCCCACTTCCGGAGTCAGCGGCGGGAGCTCTACGTCGAATGTGGGTGTGTCGCTCGGCGGAGGACGGAACTTGTCGATCCGAATCGTTTCCGAACAGGGCGCGACCCACGCCAACATTACGGTTCGCTGACGGAGACTGCTCATGAACGCTGGACATCGCGCGGGCAAAGGGCTTCTGGGGCAGCAGCGTCTGCTGCACGCCTTCGCCGCGGCGGTGCTGTCGGTGATGATCGTCTTTGGTCCGGTGTGGTTGCTGCCGGTCTCGCAGGCGTCGCAAGGTACGACCACTTCGTCGACCAAGACCAGCTCGTCGAGCCATGCGACGGCGGCTAACTCCAGCACAACGGGATCGGTTGCCACCGACGGCGCAGCAACTGCAAAGAATGCCGCCGGGGCGGCACCTTCGCCGCCGGTCAAATCGGCCACGGCGGTGCCTGCGGCGACGACGGCATCGGCCGCGGACAAGAAGGCGACGCGACCGCCGGCGAAGTCCGCGACGCCCGTCCCGGGGAAGTCCGCAACACCGGTGCCGGCGACCGCCGCCGCCAGTTCGAAAGGCTCGGGCGGCGCCGCCACGAAAGCGGACACGGCCGGCGGGTCCGTCGCGACGCAGAAGGGGACGGCAGTTACCTCAGCCACATCCACGAGCAATGCCTCGTCGCCGTCCACTTCGCACACCTCCTCCGCGTCCACCGCCATGAGCACTCCGGCTGCGGCAACAACCGGCACTTCAGGCACAGCCACCACGGACATCGCGGCCGCGGCAATTACTGGCGCTCCAGCTACGGCAATCGCGGCCACTCCGGCTTCGGCCAACCCCGGCACTCCAGCCACGACGCACGCGCGCACGCCAGGTACAGCAATCGCCGGCACGCCGGCTACGGCAATCGCCGGCACGCCAGGTACGGCAGTCGCCGGCAAGCCAGGTACGGCAATCGCGGGCACGCCGGCTACGGCAGTCGCGGCCGGTCACGCATCGGCCACTGCAGGCACTCCAGATACAGCCAGTACTGGCACCGCGGTTGCGGCTTCGGCGGCCGCCGTGGCTTCCCCGGCAGCGGCGTCTTCGGTCATGGCGGCGGGCTCGGCCGCGGCGTCGCCGACGGTCGTCGCTACGGTCGCGGCCGCAAGCGCTCCGCCTCTGCCCGTTTCGGCGATCAACTCCACCAGTGGCAGCGCGGATGCCGCCGCCGGCCAGGCGCAGACCACTACGCGCAATAGTCAACTGGCCGCCGGTACAGCAGGCGGTGGGACTGGTCCCCTGACCGTCACCAACATCCACACCAGCAACGTCACCGACACCAGCAGCGCCAGCGCGCAATCCGGAATTTCGGTCGCGCTGGCCCCCACGGTTCTGCCCGGCACACCGGCGCCGCCAGGCATCACCACCGCCAGTTCAGGTAACGTTTCGGCCACCGGTCTGCTGGCCCAGAACAGCGTTTCGAATACCTCGGCGGGTATCGTCCAGGTCGGCGGCGCCAACAACTCCAGCGTTCGCCTCACCTCCGCATCGAGCGCCGACATGCGTGATACCGCGGCCAGTGGAGCGGCATCGGGGCAAGCGTGGGCCGTCGCCCCCGGCGCAGCCGGCAGTCCGGCGGGCGTGGCCATGCCCGTCGCGGAAGCGGGTGGCGCGGCGATCACCGGAACCGTCACGTCGCTTGGTACCACGACGCAGAACAATCTCAGCAGCACGGTAACCGCGACCCTGACCACGGCAGGTGGCCCGGCCGGGGCGCGTGCGATCGCACTCGGCGGCTCGCAAACTGCCAACGTCGGCGTCGTCTCGCTGGCGGCTGCGGCCTCGGACGCAGCCTGTACCGGCGCTCCCTGCGGACCCGGCGGTGGTGCCGTCGCCGCGGTACCGGCCGGCGCACCGGGTGCCCAGGCAGCGAGTGGCTCGGCCAGTGCCCAGGGCCTGACTGCCCAGAACACCGTGAACACCACCGCCAACGTGGCAGTCCGCGTCGGCGGGCAGAACTTCTCCCCGATCCAGGTGATTCTCGATTCAGTCACCCAAATCTTCAATCTTGGCGTCGCGTCGGCTACCTCGGGCGACGCGGTTGCCGGCGCAGGGGCTGGCGCTGCCGGCGGTGGCGGTGCGGCAGGCCAGGCGACGCGGAGTGGGAGCGCCCAGGCAGCGGGTGGTCAGGTCCTCAACACCGTCAGCATGGGTTCCTCGGCCGCGGTGCGCGTCACCGGCGACAACTACAACCCGATCAGCATCGTCATGGACCTCGCCACCAATCTTTGGAACTGGGGCGCGGCGTGGGCCCGCTCCGGGGATGCGCAGGCAACCGGCACCGGCAACGGAGCCGCCGTCAGCGGCGCCGTCTCCGCAAGCGGCATGCAAGTGATGAACCTGGTCAACATGTGGGCCGACGCTTCGATCGACATCGACGGCAACAACTACGCACCGATCTTCGTGCACATCACGTTCACCACGACTATCGACAACCGAGGCGTCGCCCAGGCTAGCAGCGGCAACGTGGCCGCGGGCTCGCCAGGTACGACTGGCGGGAGCCCTCAGGTCCGGGCGGCACAAACCACGACTGGCTCTGGGCAGACCACGGCATCTGGCTCGGTCGGATCATCGAGCACGGCGCGGAGCGGGAACGCCGTTGCGGTGAGCAACTCGGTGGTCGCAAACATCACCTCGAACCAGTTGTCCAGCGCCAACGGCAGCAAGTCGATCGCCGCGGCGACGATCGCTCAGATGGCCCAGAACCTGTCGGAGGCGACCTGGAACCCGTTCGTCAAGCAGAACCTGCCAGCCGACTCGGCTCCAGCACCGCAGTCCGGTCTATCGTCGAGCTCCGGCGACACCGGCGCAAGCGGGCTTCAGAGCCAGATCGACATCACGAACAACCAGCTGGTCGCATGCAAGGATCCAAAGGTCGTGTGCGTTGCGCGCAACCTGGCTGGCCTGTCCGTCGTCTCACAGGACGGTCCGTCGAACCCTGCCATCCAGGACGCGAACGGTAACCCCGGACCTGGTGACGTGAGTGCAGTGTCGGGTGGCAGCTTCGCCAACGTGACGCCGACCCCAACGCCGACCGCCAGGTCGAAGTCCGGGGCGAGCACCGCCGGTCAATCGTCATCGTCATCGTCATCGGCTTCGTCCCGCCGCCCGCGGAGCGCACGCAGCAGCGGCAGTTCCACGTTCACCGCCGAGCTTCCCGCCAACGGTCACATGGTGAAGGTCGATCTGTGGGATCAGTGGCCAGGAAGGCGTCTGCCGCCGATGCCCAATGCGCTCAGCAACAAGCCGACGATCACGCACGTCACGGCCTCACTTGACGGCTGGCCGGGCGAGGCTGAACTGCCGCTGCCGGACTTGACCGCGGGCACCGCGCCGCCGCCGATAGCTGCGCGCGGGCTGAGCCGCCGCCCCGCGGCTAGCCTGCAGGACGGATCGGCTGACGACACCGACGCGTTCCCCGTGTTGGAGCTCGCCGCGGTGGATCCGTGGGGGCCTGGCCCGAACCTCGAAGCGCTTCCCATGCCCGGTCAAGTGGTGCCCGCATTCGCGAGCGCGCCGCTGGACAACACGATTGCGTCAGTCGCTCCGGTCGAGCCCGACGATTCTGGTGCAACACCGATGCAGGTTGGGCTGGCGGGTCTGCTCGCCGCGGTGGGCGCTCTGGCGGGACTTCGCCGCGGGCGGCTGATGAGCGTCCTGCGGCGAGTGCGCTGGCTGCGTCTTCCGACCTGGCCGGATGTATCCGGCGTGTCGGTGCCCTGGCCACGCTGGTCGGTGGTGCTCAGTCGACAGACTCAGCGCGCGCTGGCGGTGATTCGCCTTACGCTCGGAATTCTCCGTCTCTGGTAACCACAGGAGGTCTTCAACTCGATGAACACGCAGCAGCTACCTCGGCGGCCAGCGTTGGCCGGAACCGGAAAGCGTTTCCTGAAAGACCCGCTGCGCGGCCTGCTGGGGGCGATGCTTCTGGTTCTGGCTGGCGCCACGCCGGCGGCTGCCCAGAGCCAGCCGCCCGCACCAGCTTCCGACCGCATGGACCTGGTGGGCCTGACCACGCTCCAGCCCACCCCCGACAGCCCGCCGAGTCAAGTGCGGTTTCACACCACGGTCAACTACCGGCTGCAATCCGCCGAGACGGGCTTTGTCTTGCTGTTCTTGTTTGAGAACAGCGCGAGCGACTCCACTCAGCAGACTGGCAATGGCATCCCCGTCGCACGCGGCAGCGGTCAGATGGTGCTCGACATCGACTACACGCTCAAGCCAGACGTTCACTCGTTAACGCTGGTCGCCGGGCTGTTCAAGTCAGAGCAAAAGATGGTCGCCTGGGTGTCGACCAATCCCATCGACATGGGGCCGTGGCCGGGGCGCGTGGCCTTCGAAAAAGCCATGGCGGCCAGGCTCGACAGCAACTACGTCCTCGCCGACGACGAGCTCTCAGCGGCTATCCAGGACGCGCCGCAGACAGGGAATTATTACTACTGGCGTGGCGACACGCGCGTGCGACTGGATGAATATGATGCCGCGGTGACGGACTTCAGCCGCGCCATCGAGTTGATGCCCAAGGATCGTGCGAGCTGGGTCGGGCGGGGGGTATCCCGTCTGTGGGTCGGCGACGCTCAGGGGGCTATCGATGACCTGTCGGTTTCGATTGATGCGACGCCCCCGACGCCTGACGAGATCACCGCCTGGGCCTACCGGGCCCGCGGCCTGGCACGCGCCAGCCTGGGACAGACTGACGGGGCGGTGGCCGATTACACGGCCTATCTCTCGATCTCCCCTGCGGCAAAGGATCGCGCGCAGATCGAGGCCTGGATCGCCGACCTCACGTGAAGACGCTACTCAGCCGTAGAATAGCGCGGCGTGGAGGCGGTGCTCGCTGAGCAAGTCGCAGCGGCCGAGACGCCGCGGCCGATTCGTGTCCTGCAATTGATCACGTCGCTCGAACGTGGCGGCGCCGAAAACCACCTGCTGGCACTGCTCACCCACGCCGACCAACAGGCGTTCGCCATCGAGACCGCCGTGCTGTGCGGTGACGGCGAGCTGGTGCCCGTGTTCCGCCAGGCAGGCATTCCCGTGCACCTGCTCAAGGCCCGCGGGCACGTCGATCCGCTGGCGCTGGGTCGGCTCGTCCGCCTGATCCGCGATGGCCACTTCGACATCGTGCACTCGCACCTGTTCCGGGCCGACATCTACGCCGGATTGGCCGTGGCCCAACTCGGCGAGCGCCGGCCGCTGCTCGTGTCGACACGCCACAACGACGATCGCTTTTTCCTGAACCCGTTCGTCGGGATCGTCCACTACGTGGTCTCGGCGAGACAGGACCTGATCATTGCCATCTCGGACCACATCGCGCACTTCACCGTCGCGCGGGGCGTGCGCCACCCTGCCCGAGTGCGGCGCGTCTATCACGGCGTGGAGCCGCCGGTCACCCGAGCGCTCCAACGTGACGGGCAGCGCATCCGCGCCGAGCTCGGCATTGATCCCGACGCGTTCCTGGTCGGCAACGTCGGCCGCCTCGCGTTGCAGAAGGGCCAGCGGCACCTGATCGCTGCGATGCCGCTGCTGATCGAACGCGTGCCACGAGCGCACGCCGTCATCGCCGGCGCAGGCGACCTCGAGGACTATCTGCGCGACCTCGCCGACGAGATGGGCGTGGCCGATCGAGTCCACGTGCTCGGGCCACGCAAGGACGTCCCCGCCCTGATGCACGCCATCGACGTGTTTGCGATGCCGTCGATCTGGGAAGGTTTCGGTCTGGTGCTGCTCGAGGCGATGGCCGCCGGGCGGCCAATTGTCGCGTCGCGGGTCGCGACGATTCCAGAAGTCGTGCTGGACGGACAGACCGGACTGCTCGTCCCGGCCGGCGACCCGCTCGCCCTGGCCGAAGCGCTGACTCGACTGGCCGATCAGCCGGCGCTGGCCAGTCGCCTCGGCGAGGCTGGCCGCGAACGTGTACGACAGCACTTTTCGCTGGAGAAGATGGTCGGCGATACCGAACTGCTGTATCGCGAGCTCGTCGACGACCGCGGGTCAGGAATGGGGCACCCATCGCTCCGCTCCGCTCCGCGAGGCACGCCGCGTTAGTTCTCGTCCGAATTGAGCCGCCCCGTCGCATGCGCGCCCGCTCGCCGTGGTGCATTCTGGGGTCGCTGACACTGGCGCTGGGTGGAATTCTGGTCGCGGGCTACGCGGGCTGGCTCGGACCGCTGGCCACCTGCGGCGCGGATGGCGCCACCGTGTGCATCGTCTGGCCCGGCGCCGCGTCGGCCGCCACCTGGGCGATCTTCCTTGGAACCCTGGCCGGCCTCGCTGCCTGGCAGGCGCGGGATTGGCGCGGCACATCCGTCGAACGCCGCGAAATCGGCTGGCTCGGTCTGGTGCTGGCTGCTGCGCTGATCGAACGCGCGTGGCGGGTTGACCTGGCCCAGGTGGAGTTCGACGAAGCTTCGGCGGCCTCACTCGTGGCGGCGTGGCACGTGCAGGGCCTGTTTCCGCTGACCGGGATCATCTCGTCTGTTGGCATCCCCAACCCCCCGGCCTGGCCGTACCTGCTGGCGCTGGCGCTCCTGCCAATCGATTCGCCGTACGCGCTGGTCGGCCTGGGGATCGCGGTCGGCCTGCTCTCGGTCGTCCTGACGTGGTGGGTCGGCCGCCGCTGGCTCGGCCCGTGGGGTGCCCTCGCCGCGGCCGTCTTCTACGCGGGTGGATTCTGGGCGGCCTTCCTGGGCCGCAGCGGCTGGCAGCCGGCGTTCCTGCAGGTGCCCGTCATTCTGTGCCTCGATGCGCTGCTGGTGCTGGCGCTGCGGCGCTGGCCATGGGCGCTGGTCATCGCGTGCGGCTGGCTCGCGTTGATGGCGCAGTTGCACTACATCGCGCTCGTCTTCGCGCTCATGGTGCCGCTGGCGGCGTTTCCGGCGCGGCGCGCCCTGCGCCCGGTGCATCTCGTGGCGGCTGCCCTGACGGCCACGACGCTGCTGACCCCCGTGTTGCTCTACGAGCTCAACCCGTCGATCCGGTTCCGCGATCTGGGCCCGTTGCTCGGCGACGCGGGTGGGCCCGGCGCGCACTGGGACCTCGAAAGCGCGTTGCTGTCATGGACGCTGGTCACTAACGGTGGCGTCGCGGGTCTGGGTGGACCCGACGCCGAAGGTCTGCGATTGGCGCTCGGTCGGTGGGCGAGCCTCAGCTTCAGCGCGGTCCCGCTGGTCGGGTTCGGACTCCTGGCTGCCGTCGCTGGCTGGCCAAAGGGTTGGCGTGGCTGGCTGATCGCCGCCTGGGTGCTGATTCCCATCGTCGGGTTGGCGCGGCACACGCTCGGGATCCTCTTTCACTACCTGTACGCGGGCCTGCCAGGCATGGCCCTCGTGGTGGGCGCACTCGTCGAGTTCGCATGCTTGCGAATGCGCCGACTGGCACGTCTGGCGGTCGCCAGCGCGCTGGCCGCGTACGTGGCGGTGTCCGCGGCGATACTCTGGGTGGTGCTGGATCACGTCGATCGCACCGGGCTGTATCCGGGCCTCGGCAAGCCACTCGGGCTCAACATGGCGGCCGCGGACGCCGCCCGCGCGGTACTCCAACCGGGCGGCGAGGTGCTGGTCGGCGGCCGCGTCTTCGAAGTCGAAATTCTTCGCTTCAGCCTCGGGTATGCCATCCCGTCGCGGGTGTTCGACGATTGTGGCGCCATTCCGCTCGAGCCGTCGGCGGTGTACCTGTTGAACAGCGAGCACACGCCGGCCGCCGAAGTGCTCGCCGCCGCCGGAGCGCCGTTACTGGGCCGCGTGCCGCGCGCGGACGACGCGTTCCTGGTCTACGGCCCACCCAGGGTGCCAACGGTCGAGCCGCCCAAGGACGAGTCCCTGGCCTGCCGCGAGCGCTCCGCCTAGATAGCGCTAGCCGGCGACGGTCGAGCGCAGCTGGCGGGCGACGTTGCGCGTTGAGCGCGCGAACTGGATCGCGCCGCGGGTGACCTGGAGCGTCACGCTGCGCAGCGTCGCGCCACCGTCGGCCGCAGGTCCCCACAGCCCAGGTCCTAGCGCCAGGCCGATCCCGAGGGCGAACATTGCCGCGACTGCCAGCGGCGCCAGCGGACGCAGGTACGCGTGCCAGCGCGTCATGCGTACTCGCGTCCAGACGAAAATGGCGATGGCGGCGCAGGCCGTGTCCCAGGCCCAATCGTCGATCCCCGAATGGCGACCGAACGTGAACGACTGGTGCCATTCGTCGGTGGCGCCGAACAGCGACGTCAGCAGCACGGCCCACAACGCGGCCCGCGGCACACCCGCGAAGGCCCGCCAGGCGAGCAAACCGACCAGCCCGAACGCGGCCAGATGGGCAAGCCGGTGCTGGAACCCGTGGAACAGATCGGCGATGGCGGGCTGGTCGATGGGCAGGTGGGCCTGTCCGGACCAGAAGGTGATCAGCGCCATCCACGCGGCAAGCAGCAACAACCTGGCAGCGCGTTCGCGGGATCGCATGAGCTGCCAGAGCATCGCAGCCCGAGCGTGCCGCCCGCAATGACTGGAGGATATCGAGATGTTCGATAGACAATCTCGTGGTTTGAACTGGCGTGGCGCGCCCGCCATGAACGCATCGTCTTGACCGTACCGATCCGTTGGTGGCTGGACCGCCTGGCGCACAGGTTCGTACGGTTGGCATCGCCGCCGCAATAGCCGACACAGCCGTCGGGCTGCCAGCGTCTTTCCCAGGCGACTCGGCGGACCGTCTCATTCATGCCACCGCGATCGAATCCGGCTGGCGCCTGATCACCAAAGACGCTCGACTCCGCGCACATCAGCATCCCCGACCGCTCGCACTCTGCTGATTGACCGGGCGGCATCCACCGCTTAACTCTCCTCGGCCGTCGCTCCCTCGGCGGCGGCGCGGCGCTGGCGCTCCTGGGCCAACTGGATTGGTGGCGGCAGTGCGCGGCCCTCAAACGTTTCCAGCTTCTTGCCCTCGGGGGTCGGTTTATCGCGCAACCCGACCTGGTAAAAGACGAACTCCACGCCGGTGGCCAGCCGCAGGACGTCATGGTGAGCCAGCCGGAATGGCCTCGAGGTCGCGTCCTGGGGACGACCCAGGTGGAACACCTGACTCTGCGGCTTCGGCACGACGGCCTCGCCGGGCCCCGGCCACCCGAGCTGGACGTAGCAGTCGTTGGTCTTCGGCTCCCGCCAGAGGCAGCCCACGTGGCGGCTGAGGTCGGCGACCGTGTCCTCGTCACCGCGAATATCCTGAAACGGCAACCTGGAGAACTCGCGACTCCCGACGTGGTTGTCCATATACGGCGGGTGATAGCCGATGCGCAGCTTGCCCCGGGTGGGGAAGTGGAGTACTTCGGGCGCGACGTACCGTCCGCCGAGCTGGTTGAGCCGCAGCGCGGGCGGGAACTCCGTCATGCCACCGAGCCACGGACGCGCACGCATTCGGACCAGCAGGACGACCACCACCGTGTTGGCCAGCAGCAGCGCCGCGATCAGGCCCCAGGCGCGGACAGCGCCGCGCGCGGTGCGCACGAAGTCGGCCGGAACGTAGAGCGTGCTGGTCAGTGACGGACCGGCTCGGCCCTGCGAGATGATCCGCGCGGTCAGTTCGTGCCGCCCGTCCCCCAACTGCTCGGGGTCGAGCCACACTGCCCACGGTTCGCTCGCGACCTGCGTGACACGGCCGTCGACGTTCCACTCGACATTGTCGATAGGCCCGGCACTCGCCGGCCGGACCTGGACCCAGAGCGGTTCCTTGAGCTCGCTGAAAGCCTTGACGCTGCGGCCCCCGATAACCAGCGAATCCACCTGGATCGGGCGGCCGGTCACGGCGAATCTCTGGGTGACCTGAAACGCGCCACCCGGCGCGCCGACGCTCAGCACGTGGGTGCCCTCGTCGGCCGGCGCCGGCACCTCGAAGTGTCGGGCGCCGAGCGCGGGCGCGAGCAGCAGACCGATGCGATGGCTGATATCGGCCAGGTTGGTGGCATTCAAAACGTATTCGACCCCGCCGCCCGGGGTGGCTTCGACGAGACTTTCGGCAACGCCCTGCCCACCCGCGCCCGAGAGCGCCACGACGGCGATCTGGACCCCATTTTCCACCGCGAAGGCGCGGAGGGATCCCAGTGTCGCGGCGGCCGTGGCGGCGCTGGCCAGCGGACGGTTCGTCAACAGGAGCAACACCCGGCCAGCGCGCGGTTGACCACTCAGCGACTTCAACGCGCCAGACACTTGCTCGAGCGAGACCATGCTGTCGCTCGGATCAGCCTGGATGATCTCGCTCAGCGCGGCTGTCAGCTCGTCGGCCGACGTCGAGAAGCTCGCCGCATCCCATGGCGTGCGGTTGGCGGTGCTGACGATGGCGACGGCGTCGCGCTGGAGATCGAGGGCCTGGACGGCTATCGCGAGGGCCTTGGCCAGGGCGTCGCGCACTTGAGGCGACGCGGAGGAATCCAGCAGAAACGCTGCCGCGAGCGCAATCGGCGGCCGAGCAGTCGCCAGCGACAGGTCGACGGGACGCCCGTCCAGCGTGGTCTGAAGGTCCCCGGGGGTGATGTCCGCGATTGCCTGACCGCTCGCATCGAGCGCCACCAGGACGCCCGACACGGTCGGCGCGGTCGGATCGCTGGTGATGCGGACGGCAACCCGCGCCACGCGTCCCGCGGCCCGGGTCGTTGGCCCGGCCGGCTGGCCGAGCGCGGTGGGCGCCGACGCCAGCAACGCCAGCAACAGCCCCAGCCCCGCCGCGACGCCAGCGCCGCGGCGGGTTCGCGCGCGCAGGGCCTCCATCAGGAAACAGGGTACGCGGTCCACTACCGACGGCTCACGATGCTAGTATCCGCCGTGGTGCGGCGGGGTAAGTCGTGACGGAGGTCCTCGTGTACGCCACGGCCTCACGCGCACAGACGGCGCGAGCGCTGCTCGGGGCGGCGTGTCGGGCCACGGACATCGGCGTTCGGCTCGAGTTATACGGCTCCGGAAGCCTGTACCAGCGCCTCGGGCCCCGGCACGCGCCGCCATTGCCCGACGTGGTGCTGTGGCTCGGACCATTCGCCGCCCAATCGGCTGGCCTCGACGGTCTGCTTCAGCCGTACCAGCCGGCCAGCGTCGCGGCCGCGGCACTGCACGATCCAAAGTGGTACTGGACCACCCTGGACTATCGTCCGATTGGCGTGGTTGGTCCGACGGGGGTGCAGAACCTGCAGGACCTCGCGGGCGTGCCGGGTGTCGCGATGGCGGACCCCGAGCGCTCTGAGGTCGGGTTGAGCATCCTCCTGGCGACGCTCGACCGCGCGCGGCAGCGCGATGGCGACGTGGAACGGGCGTGGACGTGGTGGGTGCAGCGCGCGGCGCGTGGCCTGGTGCTGGCCGAGGAGGATCCGGATGCACTGGCGATCGTCAGCGACGGGGGCGCGTCGCACGCGCTGACCGTTGCGGAAACGGCGGCGCCGGTGCCTGGCCTGGCGCCAATTCCGCACGCGGTCGGGCTGGCGGCCAACTCACCGCATCCGGCCGCGGCGAAGCGGCTGCTGGATTGGCTGACCAGCGACGCGGCGGGGGACACGCTCAAGTACTCGCCCTGGCGGGCAGCGACAAATGGCCTCGAGGCGCTGCTCTCGGCGGCGCCACCCTTGGATGTTGAGTGGTGTCGGCAGAACTACACCGCCACCCGTCGCCGCTGGGCCGCCAGCGGCTTTGGCCCGCAGCTCACGGGCTGAGACGATGACCGAACCGGCGCACTGGACGCGTGTCCGACGTCCCCTCTCGCCGCGAGCGCTCCCTTGCAGGGAGAGAAAAGCAGGCGTCCTCGGGAGGGCAACGAGCGCTGTCGCGCCAGATGAGGCGAACCTCCTCCTGGGAGCGGTTGGCGGTGAAGCGTCGGATACCGCGCAGCTCCCGGCGGCAAGCCCTGAAGCGTCGGATAAGGCGACCCACGGTGCAAGCGTGTTGGCAACGGCGTGCCACTCGCCGGCGTGACGGCGGCGGTAGCAGACTCCGCGCCGGCGGGTAACCCGGCCGGGAACTGGCGGCTGCCCGCTGCCCTCGGGGCGGCGTTGGCGGTGCCGCTGCTGGGGTATGCATTTGTCGGCAGTTTCGCGCGCTATGCGGCTGATGACTACTGCTGGGCGGGGGTGCTGCGCACCGAGGGGTTTCTCAGGGCGCAGATGTTGTGGTACACGGGCTATTCGCCGCGGTACGCGTTCACGTTCCTGGTCAACCTGGTCGAGCTAGCCGGGCCAGCGATTGTGCCGGCACTGCCGGCGGCGGCGCTGGTCGCGTGGTTGGCGACGCTCACGTGGACGTTTGTTCAGTTCAAAGTCCGGCTCGGGCGCCTGAAGACGACAACGTCCGCGTTCCTGTTGGCCGAAGCAACCGCCCTCGGCTGCTTGCAGTCCGCTCCAGACCTGGCCCAGTCGCTGTACTGGCAGACCGCCATGCTGACGTACCTCCTGCCACTCGTCCTGGCGACCTTTCTCATCGGCTGGCTGCGCCGCGCGCTCGACCAGCCGCGGCTCGGCGCGCGGGCGGTCGGCGTCAGCGGCCTGGTCACGTTCGTCGCTGGCGGACTGTCTGAGACGTACCTGATTCCGCAGAACGTCGCGCTCACGCTGGCGCTGTTGGTCTGCGTTCTCGTCGCGCCGCGCGGTGCGCCGCGGCGGGTAGCCGCGGCCCATCTGGCGGTGGCGCTCGGAGGTGGCGTGCTGGCGCTGCTGACGATCGTCGTTGCCCCGTCGACGGCGTCACGGGTTGGCGGCTCGCCGGCGGATCTCTGGCTGGCGAGCTCGGCGGCGATCGCCACGGCCGCCTACCAGGTGCTGCGGCTGGTGCGCTTCTTCGGGCCAGCGGTGCTGCTCTGTCTGGGACTGCCGGCGCTGCTGGCCACCGGCCCGGGCCGCGTCAACCCGCGGTGGTTCGCGCTGGTCACCGCGGGTGTCGCGATCACCCTGCCGTTTTGCTATTTCCCGTCGTTCTACGCGCAGAACGGCAATCCACCGGCGCGATCGCTCATTGTGCCGGGCACCATGCTGATCGGGTATCTGATTTTTGCCGGATACTCGCTGGCCGGCCTCGCAAGTTCGCGCGTCGCAAGTTCGCGCGTCGCAAGTTCGCACCTCACCCCCCTGGCCCCCCTCTCCTCCCGAGGAGAGGGGGGAAGGATTTCGGCCGCGGAGCAAAGGATTTCGGCCGCGGAGCAAAGGACGTTAGCGCTCGCTAGGAGGAAGGTTCCGGAGTTTGGCCGGTTCGCGGTAGTGATCATGCTGGCGCTCGTGCAAGTCGGCCAGGCCGTCGCGGGGATCTCGGAGCAAGCCATTGCGGCGCAACACGCCGCGGCGCTCTGGGACACGACCGACCAGCACATCCGCGCCAGTCGCGACGCGGGGCAAACCGACGTCACGGTGCTGCCGGTGCCGGCGTATCTCGGTGAAAACTTCGTCGGCCCCGACCGCACCGACTACTTCAACGTCTGTGTGGCGCGCTTCTACGGGGTGCGGTCGATCGCCGCCGAGGCACCCTGACCAATCGTCTGTGGCGCGCCTCCCTCACGGAGCGAGCTTTCCGCGGCCTGGATCACCCTGACCACCTCCACTCCACTGCGCGGGCTGGTATCGGGCTCGCGGCCGGTCTGGATGCACTCCAGGAAGTGCGCGCACTCCAGGTACAGTGGCTCGGTGGTGTCCAACCGTGGGCTCAGAATGTCGCCGGACCGATAGGTGAGCTGGTACTCGCCAAATGAGGCCGGCTGGCGATCGACGCCGCGATCGTAGACTTTGACCTTCTCGACCGGTTCCAGGTCGTCGTAGACGACCATCCGCTCGCGGCCCACCACGCTGGTGCGGCGGAGTTTGGACGGCGCCAGCCAACTGATCTGGACCTGTGCCAGGATGCCGCTTGGGAACTCCAGCGTCACGAAGGCGACGTCCTCCAGCGCCTCGCCCAGAAAGGAACGACCGCGCGCGCTGACCCGGATCGGGACTTCACCAAGCCAGTAATTGAGAATCGAGAGGTCGTGCGGTCCGAGATCCCACAGGACGCTGACGTCCTTTTGAAACAGCCCCAGGTTTACGCGGGTTGTCTCGACGTAGTAAATCGGACCGATCACGCCCGAGTCGATCAACTCTTTAACTTTGCGAACCGGTGGACTGAACACAAATGTGTGGCCGACCATCAGCGTCAGACTCCTCGCGGTCGCCAGCGCGGCCAGTTCCTCCGCTTGCTCGACGGTCGTCGCCAGGGGTTTTTCGACCAGCACGTGCTTACCGGAGGCCAGCGCCCGCTTCACCAACGCATAGTGGGTACTCACCGGTGTGGACAGGTACACCGCGTCGATCGACGCGTCGTCGAAGAGGTTGTTGACGTCGGTGGTGGGCCGCGCGGCCGGATAGCGGGCGGCGACCGGTCGCAATCGCTCCGGATCGGAGTCGCAGATACAACACAGTTGAAAGCCGACTATGGAGTCCAGGTTCCGAATGGTGTTCGGCCCCCAGTAGCCGCAGCCGACCGCGGCCACGCGTACCGGTGTCACTGCCATCCTGGCGCCACCACCTCCGCGCAGACTGCCTCCAGTCCGTCCACCACGCGCTCCCAATCGTACCGCTCGACCGCCAGCTCGCGAGCGCGCCGACCGAGCGTTTTCAGGCGATCGCGATCGCAGAGCCAGGCCGGCAAGGCGTCGGCGAGGGTGTGCGCGTGGTCGTCCTGGAGCACCAGCTCGGGGTCGATGGGCGTCAGCAACTCCGGCGTGCCCCCGCCGGGGGTCCCGAGCACCGGCGTGCCGCATGCCATGCCTTCGAGAATTGCCAGGCTCAGGTTTTCGAACAGGCTGGTGCAGACCTGCAGGTCGGCCGCCTGCATGAGCGCCCGCAAGCGGGGTGGATCGCAGTACCCCGCTAGCTGGACACGCTCCGACATGCCGTACGTCGCGATGAGTCCTTCCAACCGCCCACGTTCCGGGCCACCACCGGCGATCACGAGCCGCCCCTTCAAACCGCGTGCCGACGCGACCGCGAAAGCGGTGATCAGCCGGTCGAACTGCTTGACGCCGGCCAGGCGGCCGACCCCCAGGACCAGCGGCTCGTCGTTGCTCAGGCCGAGGTCCGCGCGCGCCGCCGCCTGACTCACTGGCGGTGCGAAGTACCGTGTGTCGACACCGGTTGGAACGACGCGCACGCGGTCACTCGCCCTTGCCGCGCGGGATTGAATCTGAAGGGCGGAAAACTCACTCACGGCGACGATTCGCGCGGCCAGACCAAAGACGCGCCGTTCGACGGCCGCCATGTACCGATGCAGCAGTCGGCGCGCCAGCCCGCGTGACTGCACCCACTCTGAATAAAACTCCGAGTGGAACAGAAAGACCAGCGGCGTGCGCCGGACGGCACCCGCCAGGCCGAGCGCCAGCGCCGAATCGTACGACCCGGCGATGGCCACGGCGTGCCGCGGCACGCGCCGCAGCGCCAGCGTGGCGCCGAGCAAGTTCGTGAAGTGGCTGATGGCCGGGTGGGGGCGCAGCACCGGGTAGAGCTCATAGCGCACGCCCGGCAGCGCGGGGAAACGGCCGTGCAACCGCGGCGTGGCGACGGTCACCGGATGGCCGCGCTCCGCCAGACGACGCATCGTCTCGTACGGGTAGCGGTTGCCGCCCAGGTCGTCGGGCAGAAACAGGTTTCTGGCAAACAGAATCGAGTCAGGCCCGCGCGGCATGCCGCCTCCTGGCGAGCAAGCCCAACACATCCGGGCCGATACAGGCGCGCACGAAGGCGCCACAAAAACGCGAGTCAAATAGCTGGGGCGGCCAGGTCGCCAGCGCCCGCCCCAGCCATGGCCAGCTCTGGGCGCGACGGCCGTTGGCGTAGGCGTTCAGCGCGATCGTGACGTACATGCAGGCGCGAATGAACTGCTCGCGGCCGCTCGCGCGCTGGGCGATGACCGGATCGGATAGCGCGTACCGCACTCCAGACAACATTGCCCGCGCCATGTAGCCCGGATCTGCCGACATGTTGCGCTCATGGACGCGAATGCACGTGGCGGTCTGCGGCACGAAACCAACCGGCCAGCGTGCGGCAAGACGCAGCCAGAGCTCCCAGTCCGCGGTGCCCGAGAGGTCGCGGTCCTCGACGAAGCCGCCGCAGGCCCGAAAGGCGTCGGCGCGCACGGCGACGGTGCTCATAGGAATGAACGCCTCGCGGGCGAGGTGCCAGAACACGTCCCCCTGCGGATTGGACAGCCGGCGCTCGCCAATGCGCCGGTCCGCCGGGTCGACGTTGCGGCCGCGCGAATAGACCAGCGCCGGGTGGTCGGCCTGTTCGAAGCGGGCCAGGTCGCCGGCCAACTTGCCCGGCAGCCAGTAGTCGTCGGAATCGAGGAAGGCGAAGTAGACGCCGGTCGCCTGCGCCGCCCCCGTGTTGCGCGCGGCCCCCTCGCGGCGATTGGCCTGGCGTACGTAACGAATTCGCGCGCCAAACTCGGCGGCGACGTCGGGCGTGGCGTCGGTGGATTCGTCGTCGACGACGATGACTTCAATATCACCTGGCACGGCCTGCGCGAGCGCGCTGTCCACCGCGCGGCGCAAGAACGCGGCCTGGTTGTAGGCCGGGATAATCGCGCTGAAGAGGACCGTCACCCGCGTACAAGCCCCTGGAAGCGGCTCGGCTGAAGAGCAGCGCCCAGTCGGCGGGCGGTGACCGCCGCGGCCGGCGCGCGTCTGCTCAGCATGCCACCGCCACAAGCGCGTGGGCGCCCTCGGTCCGATCGAGGTCGAAGCGGTAGTCGTCTTCGCCCGGGTAGAACGGCCGACCACTGAAGGCCAGGGCGAGTCGGTTCTTCAGCCCGAACGGCAGTCTCACGAGCAGTTTCCAGGCAAGCGCGGCCGGCTCAAAGTGGGGTGCGAGCATCAGGAACGGTACGTACCGGTACGCCGCGGACGGTCGCTGGCCGTAGAGCTGTACCTGGTCGAACGCGGCGCGCAGCACGACGCGCAACTCGTCGGCCGTGAACTCGCGGATGTGAAACGGGTTGTTGACGTGGCGTGCGGGCGGACCAAACGCACGATTCGGCGTCGACAGGACGAGGCGACCACCGGGTTTGAGCACGCGGCGGAGCTCGAGGACCAGGCCCGTTGCGTCCGGGACGTGCTCGATGGTTTCGAACGAGACGACCATGTCAACCGAGGCGTCCTGCAGCGGCAAGCATGCCGCATCCGCCCGGAGCAGGCGGGCGGTGCGTTGGTGTCGACGCACGTCAAACACGGCGCCCGCATCGTAGTCGACCCCTACGGCGGCAGCACCCGCGTGGCACAGCATCGACAGCCCGAAGCCAGCGCCGCAAGCCACGTCCAGCACCGTCAGGCCCGCCAGCGCATCGCGACCATCGACGACGAGCCCGCCGGAACTGCCGGTGCGTGGCCCCGAAGCGCCGGCCGCGAAGCGGTAGCGGCTGCGGTGCTCGCCCCAGAGCGCCGAGGACGGATCGTTGGCGAGGCGTTCCTCGGCGGCGCTCACGGCCGCGCTCGAAGGCCGAGCACACCGAACAACTCACGAAAACGGTGCTGCCAGGTGTGCTCTTGCCGCGCGCGGCAGAGGCCGGCGCGACGAATGCGCTCGGCTGCTTCCTGGTGGGCCAGGTAGTACCTGGCCTTGTCCAGCAAGTCCTGACGATCGACGTACGTCAGGACTTCCGTGCCCGGTTCGAAGTACTCGGCCAGCTCCGGCTGATCTTCTGTCAAATACAGCGCGCCCGACATCGGCGCCTCGAATTCTCGCAGCCGCAGGTGCGTCAGCCGCTGCCCGATCAGATGCGAGGCGCCGGCTGTCGCGAACCCGAGGCTAATGCGGCTTTGCGAGAAGGTCTTGATCAGATCCGTCTGCAGCAGCCGCGGGCCGCCGTACGACGACGTGTCGACCGTGTCTAACCGCGCGCTCGTGTATCCCGGATCCTCGCGAGCACCCGGCGGCCCGTATCGCTGCGCTCGCTCCGCAGCGACCCCCAGGGAGGGTGGGATCGTGCTCCGTGGGCTCGAGGCCTGCCCAAGCCGCGGGTCCGTGGGACCGCGGACAGCGTCGCTTCGGATGACTTCTGCCTCGGCTGAAGGAGCCAACCCTGTGCCTTCGGCAGGGGTCGATGACTCGACGCGGGCTTCCGGGCGATGCGTCGCGGACCGGTCATGCCGGAACCCGGGAGCCCGCTCTGGCACGGGAGCGAGCGAAGCGATGCGGGCGGCTGCGGCTCGTGTCGGGGTGAGGCGGCGACGAACAAGTCTCCGGATGCCGTCGAGGCGCTCGTCTTCGAACAGCGCCAGGGCGGCTCGGGCGTGCGCGAGGTCCAAGCGCTTGTGTGTCTGCCAGCCCGCGCCCCAGGCGCGGACGTCGACGCCCGCGCCTTTCAAGAAATCGAGGAAGTCGGCGCGGTCGGCGTACCGCTGGCCGACAAACGTCACGTCGTACAGCCGCGGCTCGGGGTACGGACGGTACACGCGCGGATTCGCCGCCAGCTGAATGCGCACGGGGACCGCGCCAGCGGCCTTGAAGTCGGCGAGGGCCGCGAGCTCGGGAACCACGCAGACGTCGAAGCGAGGCGCGATGTCGCGGACCAGGCCGAACTGGTGCACGTTGTTGCACGAGAAATTGACCGTCGGCACGCCGGACCGGTGGATCAGGTCGATCGTCTCGGGGAAGACGACCGAGCTGTAGAAATAGCCGAAAAAGAGATCAAGGGGTCCCTGCCGCAGGGCCGCCCGGAACGTCGACAGCAGGCGCTCGTTGGTGCGCGGTTTGCCGAAGCGCTGCCAGTCTGCATCAGCCTCGTCTGGCCAGCCAGGAAAATCGAAGCGCACCAGCTCGTGGCCCATGTCCTCGAGCGATCGGCGCAGATTGAGATCGACCCACGCCGAGCGCGGGACAGCATAGAAAATCCTCACTGCGTCGTGGTCAGCGCGGCGTAGAGCGCGTCCGGCTCCCACTCCGGGTATGCGGGCGCGAATTGATCCACCAGCGACTCAGGCGTTGCGCCGTTCAAGGGTGGGGCCTTCGGGGGTTCCAGCAAGACGCCGCCATAGACCGCGGCCAGATACTGCGGCAAGGGCGTCAGCGCCTGCACGGTGTCGACGTAGCCAAGCGCATAGTTGCTGAGCGCCGTGTCTCCGGGCCACGTCTCGACGGCGCCAGCGAGCGCGTGCGACGGATCTCGCGTGACGGTCGCCGTGCCAGGTGCGCCCAGCAAGTCCCCTGATCGCTGAGCACTGACCACCGCGGCGAGCGCCTGGCGCGCCTGGTCGCAAAAATGGACCTCACCGGTGCCGCGGGCGCGGCGCAGGCGCCAATCCGCCAGCGCGATCTGCGCCACACTCGCCAGGCGGGCCGGATCGTCGCCGGCCTGAATACGCACGGTGTCGCGCGGCTTGTCGCCGATCGACGGCGCCAGCGATTGACTGTCCCCCGGTCCTGGGCAATCCGACAGGCCGGCTGTGATGCGCGCCCGTTCGGCGGCCAGGACGTCATCCGCCAGGGCAAGCTCGAGTGCGCGCACGCGGTCGACGCGCTGCGCGTCGCTCAGCCGGTACAGGATCGTCTCCTGCTCGATGTCGCGCTGCGCCCAGAGCGCGCCCGTCGAGTGCGGCCCGGTACAGCCCACCAGCAGCAGGCAGCCAAGCGCAACTGAGAGCCGCATCCCGGTCGCAGGATAATGGAACGAGTACCATGCAGCGACAACGTGTCGCTGTCAGTCAGCCAGGAAGATCCAAAGCTGGAGCGCCCGCCGGACTACGCCGACTTCAAGCCGGCACGCACGACCGCCGAAGGCGGGGCGACCATGCTGCTCAGCGGTGTGTTTCTAGCGGGAGCGATCGTCGTGCTTGGTCTGGCCGTCTACACGAAACTGGCCGATGTGCGCACCTTTGGCCAGATCCAGAACCTGCTGGTCTTTGCCGTCGCGCTGGTCCTGATCGCGCTGTACTTGCTGGTCTGGGAGATCGCGCTCCGACTGATCGCCCGCTCAGACGAATAGCAGGATGCCATACTTATTTCTCGCCGAACAGGAGCGTGCGCTTGACGTCTTCGATGGCGCGCGTGATCTCGATGTCCCGTGGGCACGCGTCGGTGCAGTTGAAGACCGTGCGGCAGCGCCAGACACCGTTGCGGGTGTTCAGGACGGCCAGGCGCTCGGCGGCGCCCTGGTCGCGGCTGTCGAAGATGAAGCGGTGGGCGTTGACGATCGCGGCCGGCCCCACAAATTCCTTGTTGGCCCAGAACGGCGGACAGGACGTCGTACACGCCGCGCACAGGATGCACTTGGTGCCATCGTCGTACCGCGCGCGGTCGGCAGGGCTCTGCAGGCGCTCGCTATCGGCGGGCGGGCTGTCGTCGTTGATCAGGTAGGGCGCAATCGAGCGGTACTTCTCAAAGAACGGCTCGAGATCGACCACCAGGTCTTTGATGATCGTGAAGCCCAGCATCGGCTCGATGGTGATGTGGTTGGGCAGATCTTTGATCAGCAGCTTGCACGCGAGCCGATTGCGGCCGTTGATGCGCATCGCGTCCGAGCCGCACACGCCGTGCGCACAGCTGCGCCGATACGTCAGCGTCCCATCCTGGCGCCACTTGATCTCGTTCAGACCGTCGAGCACACGATCGGTGCCGTCCAGGTCGACCTGGTACTCCTGATAGCGCGGCCGCTTGTCTGTGTCGGGGAGGAAGCGCTGAATCTTGAAGGTATACGTAGCCACTTTTAGTAGACGCGCTCCTTGGGTTGAAACCGCGTGATTGTCACGGGCTTGGACGACATCCGCACACCCTCGGGCTCGAGATATGCCAGGGTGTGCTTGAGCCAGTTGACGTCGTCACGATCGGGAAAGTCCTCGCGGTAGTGGCCGCCGCGGCTCTCTTCGCGGGCCAGCGCGCCGGCGATCACCAGCTCGGCGCAATCGAGCATGAAGCCGAGCTCGATGGTCTCCATGAGATCGGTATTGAACGTGCGCCCGTGGTCCTGGATCCCAACCCGGGCGTATCGCTCTTTTAACGCGCGGATTCCTTCGGAGGCTTTTTTCAGGCCCGGACCGTTGCGGACGACAAATGCGTCGTCGAACATCAGCGTCTGCATTTCCGACCGGATGGCGGCCGGGCTCTCGGTACCTGAACCTCTGAGGAGACGATCGACCATGTCGCGTGCGAAGGCGTCCGGGTTCGGCGGCAACGCCGGCAGGTCGTTCTGCTGCATGTACTCGGCCATCTTCTTGCCACCCCGCCGCCCGAACGTGACGATGTCGACCAGGCTGTTGGTGCCGAGTCGGTTGGCGCCATGGATGCTGACGCAAGCGCACTCGCCGGCGGCAAAGAGGCCGGGCATACGGGTGTTGCGGTCGTCGAGGATGACCTCGGCGTCGTAATTCGTCGGGATCCCGCCCATGGCGTAGTGGGCGGTCGGATGGGTGGGGATCAGGTCGAACTCCGGCTCGAGGCCCTGGTACACCCGCATGAAGTCGGTGATGTCGGGGATCTTCTCGTCCAGGACCTTGCGGCCAAGGTGGCGCAGGTCGAGGTGGACGAAGTCCTTGCCGTCGATGCCGCGGCCCTCTTTGATCTCTTGAAAGATGCAGCGCGACACGATGTCGCGTGGTGCGAGGTCTTTCATCGTCGGCGCATACCGCTCCATGAAGCGCTCGCCCGCCCCGTTGAGCAGGATGCCGCCTTCGCCGCGCGCGGCCTCGGAGATCAGGATGCCCAGGCGGTAGATGCCGGTGGGGTGGAACTGGAAGAACTCCATGTCCTCCATCGGGATGCCGCGTCGCGCGGGCACGATGACGCCGTCACCGGTCAGGGCCAGCGCATTCGACGTGATCTTGAAGATGCGGCCGAAGCCCCCGGTGGCGAAGAACACCGCTCGTGCATGGAAGATGTGGATCTCGGAGTCCATCAAATCGAAGGCCACCACGCCGCAGCACTGACCGTCGGAGTTCACCAGCAGGTCGATGACCATGTACTCGTTGTAGAACTGGACCTCGTTCTTGATGCCCTGCTGGTAGAGCGTCTGCAGGATCATGTGGCCGGTGCGGTCGGCGGCGTAACAGGCGCGCATGACGGGCGCCGCGCCGTAGTTCTTGGAGTGGCCGCCGAATCTGCGCTGGGCGATCTTGCCTTCGGGGGTCCGCGAAAAGGGCAGGCCCATGTGCTCGAGCTCGATGATCGTCTCGACCGCTTCGCGGCACATGACCTCGGCAGCGTCCTGGTCGACGAGATAGTCGCCGCCCTTGACGGTGTCATACATGTGCCACTCCCAGTGGTCCTCCTCCATATTGCCCAGCGCGGCGCAGATCCCGCCCTGCGCGGCGCCCGTATGCGAGCGCGCCGGGTACAGCTTGCTCAGCACCGCCACGTTGCCTAAACGCGAGCTCTGCAGAGCAGCCATGAGCCCTGCCCCGCCCGCGCCAACGATCACGGCGTCATGCCGATGGATCACCGCGATGTATCCAGCGTTGCACGTATACGGGTCGGGGGAGCCTGCGCAATTGCGTGTTGCGAACTTGTGCGGGTCGGGGGAGCCCTGCGGGCCCCCCGCCGCCAGTCGCTGCTCCGCTCGCAAGCTCGCTGCGCGCTCCTTCCCGCGGCGACCCCCCGCTTAAGAACATCGAAGCGGGTACTCCGCCGCGGGGGTCCCGCGTCTGAGACTTTCAGTGGTGGCATTTGCCTGTCCAGCGGTACGCCGAGGCTGGGAGCCTGCCGTTCCGCCCGCCCGCAGAAGCTGGGAGCCTGTGCATCCGGCCGGACGCGGAGGCTGGATGCCGTTGCCACCGGCCTTCGCACACCGCCCGAGGCAACGGCATCCAGCGGCACGCGTGTTGTTCCTTGCGATCGGCGCTTCCGCTTGCAGAGGCGTACCTGTGCGCATCGGCGTACCCGCCACGATGTTCTTAAGCGGGGGGTCGCCGCGGGAAGGAGCGCGCAGCGAGCTTGCGAGCGGAGCAGCGACTGGCGGCGGGGGGGCGCAGCCTCCCCCGACCCGGACGAGTTCGCAACACACAACCTCATGGGCTCCCCGACCCGGACGAGTTCGCAACACACAACCTCATGGGCTCCCCCGACCCGGACGAGTTCGCCACACGCAACCTCATGGGCTCCCCAGACCCGGACGAGTTCGCAACACGCAACCTCATGGGGTCCCCCGACCCGCACGACATCAAGGCAAGAGACCTATTCCTCTCCGACGGTGTCATGCGTGCCGTAGTCGACGTAGCGCAGGACGGTGTGGTTGACGATGCCGTCGAACCAGCGGCGACGAAAGCTCGCGGCTTCTTCGGACAGGAGCCATTTGCGAAAGTTCTCGGCCGCCTGGTGGTGCGGCCAGAAGGCTTCATTGAGGTAGCGCGGGCGCTTCGATGGTTTGCCATGCTCGTACGTGCCGTCAATCCCGTCCAGGTAGATCCACGTCTTGCGCTCCGTGCAGCCGAACGGCTCGGACCGCGCCCACAGTTCGTGATCCAACCACTCGATGAACGACTCGACCGGCACACCAGGCTTGACGTCAAAGCTGTGAATCAGTCTCAGCATCATGTCCCCCGACCGGTCAGCTTACGCCAGGCCCAGGCGAGCGGGTCGTAGTACTCGGTCACGACCCGTTCCTTCAGCGGGATGATCGCGTTGTCCGTGATCTTGATCGACTCGGGGCACACCTCGGTGCAGCACTTGGTGATATTGCATAGCCCGATGCCGGCGCGCGCCTTGATCAACTCGAGTCGATCGTTGGTATCCAGCGGGTGCATCTCGAGCGCCGCCAGGCGCACGAAGAACCGCGGTCCCGCGAAGCTGGTTTTGTTGGCGTCGTGGTCACGAATGACGTGGCACACGTCCTGGCACAGGAAGCACTCGATGCACTTGTGGAATTCCTGGACGCGGTCGACGTCCTCCTGGAACATCCGCCGCGTACCGTCTGCTTCGGTGGCGCGTGGCTTGAACGCCGGGATCGTTTTGGCCTTCTCGTAGTTGTACGAGACGTCGGCGACCAGATCTTTCATCAACGGGAAAGTCCGCATGGGCGCCACGGTGATCGGTTGGCCGGGCTCGAACGTATTCATGCGCGTCATGCACATCAGGCGCGGCCGGCCGTTGACCTCGGCGCTGCACGAACCGCAGCGGCCGGCCTTGCAGTTCCAGCGGACCGCCAGGTCCGGCGAGTGCGTGGCCTGGATGCGATGAATGACGTCGAGCACCACCATGCCTTCTTCGGCGGCCACGTCATAGTTGCGAAAGTCTCCGCCGCTCGCGTCGCCGCGCCAGACGCGCATCGTCACCTGCGTGTTCGCCATATAGCTCTCAGTGGTCCCCTTCCGCTAGCTCTTTGAGCTCGTCGGGCATAACCGGCAAAGGCTCTTCGCACAGCGTCATCCGTTCACCGTCCCGCCGCGCGACCAGGTTGACCCTGGCGAAGTGCGGGTCAGTCCCTGGAAAGTCCGAACGGGTGTGGCCACCCCGACTCTCCTTGCGCAGCAGCGCCGAGCGGGTGATAGCTTCTGAGACGGTCAACATGGTCTGCAAATCGAGCGCCATGTGCCAGCCCGGATTGAAGTAGCGGTTGCCCTCGACCCGTACGTGCTGGGCGCGGTGCCTCAGCTTCTCGAGTTCTGCCAGGGCTTGCTGGAGCTCGGACTCCACCCGGATGATGCCAACCAGATTGTGCATACAGTCTTCGAGGTCGGCGTGGACCGCGAACGGATTCTCACCCACGGCTCCGGGTTGGTCGAACGGGGCGAGCATGTCGCGCGTCGCGGCGTCGATGTCCGCGGCGTCGATCGCGGGTTGGTCGGCGCATCCGCGGGCGTACTCGGCGGCGTGGAGTCCAGCCCGTCGGCCGAACACTAGCAGGTCTGACAGCGAGTTGCCACCGAGCCGGTTGGCGCCGTGTAGACCGGCCGCCACTTCGCCGGCCGCGAACAGGCCCGGCACCGAAGTGGCGGTCGTATCGGCTTCGACTCGGACACCGCCCATCATGTAGTGACAGGTCGGCCCGACCTCCATTGGCTGCTTGGTGATATCCACGTCGGCCAGCTCGCGGAACTGCTGGTACATCGACGGCAGACGCTTCTTGATGTAGTCCTCCGGCCGCCGGCTGGCGATATCCAGGAACACGCCGCCGTGTTCGGTGCCGCGGCCGGCCTTGACTTCGGCATTGATGGCCCGCGCGACTTCGTCGCGCGGCAGCAGGTCCGGCGTTCGGCGGTTCTTCTTGTCCTGGTACCACGCGTCGGCCTCCGCCTCGGTCTCGGCGGTCTCCGCCCGAAAAAAGTCCGGCACGTACTTGAACATGAAGCGGTCGCCAACGGAGTTCTTCAACGTGCCGCCGTCACCGCGCACGCTTTCGGTGACCAGGATGCCGCGGACGCTGGGCGGCCAGACCATCCCGGTGGGATGGAACTGGACCATCTCCATGTCCAGCAGGTCCGCGCCGGCCTCCAGGGCCAGCACGATGCCGTCGCCGGTGTATTCCCAGGAGTTGGAAGTGATTTTGTACGCCTTGCCGATGCCGCCAGTGGCCAGCACAACCGCCCTGGCCTTGAAAACGATGAACCGTCCGTTCTCGCGGCGATAACCAATCGCGCCTGAGACGCGCTCGCCATCCTTGAGCAAGCGTTGGAGCGTGCACTCCATGAACACGTCGATGCCGCGGTGGACGGCGTGTTGCTGGAGCGTGCGGATCATCTCCAGGCCGGTACGGTCGCCGACGTGGGCGAGGCGAGCGTAGCGGTGGCCGCCGAAGTCGCGCTGGAGGATCAGGCCCTCTTTGGTGCGATCGAAGAGGGCGCCCCACTCCTCCAACTCCAGCACCCGGGCGGGGGCTTCCTGGGCGTGGATCTGCGCCATGCGCCAGTTGTTGAGCAGTTTGCCGCCACGCATCGTGTCGCGGAAGTGGACCTTCCAGTTGTCCTCAGGCCAGACATTGCCCAGGGCCGCCGCGATGCCGCCTTCGGCCATTACGGTGTGCGCTTTGCCAAGGAGCGATTTACAGACGAGCGTGGTCCGCGCACCTTGTGCCGATGCCTCGACGGCCGCGCGCAGGCCAGCACCACCCGCGCCGACGACGAGCACGTCACACTCGTGGGTTTCGTACTCAGTCACGAGTTCGACCTCCGGCCGCCGCAGCCGTCAGACGCGCGGCTGCGGGCCGCTGGCAAACCACGAGAAACCGACAACCTGGTTCCCGCCACGAAGCGTGCGCAGCGAGGCGGGGCGCTGGCAAGCCCGCAGAAACCGACAACCTGGTTCCCGCCAGGGAGCGAGCGCAGCGAAGCGGGCGGCCGGCACCGTTCTGGATGACAGTGGTCGCCATTAGATG
>DATGER010000195.1:0-15199 GCA_035309865.1 Chloroflexota bacterium | reverse complement strand
CTTTCCGCTGTGGGGCGGCGTCGTTGCCGATCGGGCCTCACGTGTCCGCATCCTGTACATGACCCAGATCGCGGCGCTGCTCCTGGCCGCCTTGCTCGGGACGATGACGGTAGCCGGCGTCGTGCAGCCAGGGCACATCCTGCTCTTCTCGTTCCTGAACGCCGCCGTGCTCGCCTTCGACAACCCGGCCCGCCAGGCCCTGGTGCCCGAGCTCGTCGAGCGCGACGATCTGGTGAACGCGGCAACGCTCAACAACTGGGCCTTCAGTGGGGCGACGCTCGTCGGACCAGCCCTCGCGGCCGCGGCGCTGCCGTTTATCGGTATCGGCGGTGTGTTCTATCTGAATGCGGCCAGTTTCGGCGCCGTCATCGTCGCGCTTGCATTGATGCGCTCCAGGGGTGCGATCAAACCACTTGGCACCTCGCGCCAGACTCTCGTCGAAGGCCTGCGCTACGTTCGCCGCGCACCGGCCATCCTGTCGCTGGTGCTTATGGCGGGCGTCGTCAGCCTGCTCGGTCGCTCGTACGCGCAGCTGATGCCGATCTTTGCCAGGGATTTCCTGGGGCTGGGCGTGTCCGGAATGAGCTTGCTGTACACCGCGGCCGGGGGCTGGCACGCTGGTCGGTCTGGCGGCCTTACTGGCCGTCCACAACCCGCACCGCAAGGGGCTGATGACCATCACCTCGGGTCTAGCGTTCGCCGCGGCGCTGGTGCTCTTCGCCCTGTCGCGCTCGGTCTTTGGCTCGGCCGTTCTGCTGTTCATTACTGGCCTCACCCTGATCGTGTTCTCGACGACCGCCTCGGCGTTGCTCCAGTTGCTCGCGCCCGATGAGTTCCGCGGGCGCGTCATGGGCGTCTACACGCTTGCGTGGCAAGGCCTGGAGTACGCGGGCGTGTTCATCGTCGGCAGCCTGGCGACGGTATGGGGCACCACCCCTATCGTGGTCGGCTCAGCGGTCCTGATCGCCGCGATGCTGCTGCTAGTCAGTTCTGGACGGCGCGATGTCGCCAGCCTCGAGTAGAAGATGCCGGTCTCCGGGAGCCGGACAACGGACCGTCTGCATCAAGTCCATGGTGGGATGCGACCCGGTGCAGAACTTCAGTCGAGACGGTGGTGACATCGGGAAGTTTCCACGGCATGGGGAACCTCCAGCGCCACTGAAAGCGCCGGGCGCTCAGGCGCCACCCGCGGCCACGTCCCGAATGAACTGGATGAGGCCTTCGAAGTAAACCGGCTGGTCGTCGTAGAGCGCGAGGTGGCTGCCGTCCGGGCAGAAAAGGTATCGCCCGTGCGGGAGTGCCTCCGCCATCCAGGCCAGGTGGTCGGGATCCATCGTGTCGTGCCGGGCCCCGATGACCAGGGTCGGCACCGTGATCCTGGCGAGGTCGTTGGTGCGGTCCCAGTGCAGCAGCTTACCGCTGGCACCAAGCTCGCTCGGTCCCTGCATTGGCACATAGATCGCCGGGTTGAGGTGTTTGAACGCGCGGTTCACCGGGTCCGGCCACTGCTCGTATGGCATGCGGAGGACATGGTGGACGTAGTGCTGCGGGATCAAGAGCTCCATATAGCGCGGGTTCTCGAATTCCCCATCCGTTTCGAGCCGCTTGATCTCTGCCAGCGCGGCCTGATCCATGCCCGGCATGAGCACGTTCTGCGCGTACTGGTTGTACGCCGGGATGCTGGCCATCATATTGGACACGACGAGTCCGGCGAGGTGCTCCTGATAGCGCAACGCGTATTCGATGGCGAGGACGCCGCCCCAGGATTGACCAAACAGAAAGAAGTTTTCGCGACTCAACCCGAGCGTCTGGCGCACCTGCTCCACCTCCTCCACGAAGCGCGGCAGGTTCCACAGCTCAGGTTCGTCGGGCTGATCGCTGTACGCGGAGCCAAGCTGATCGTAGTAGTAGTACTCGAAGCCAGCTGCCGGGAAGTAGCTGTCAAATGCCTCCAGATACTCGTGGGTGACGCCCGGCCCGCCATGCAGGAGCAGCACCTTGATCGACGGGTTGTTGCCGATCCGCTTTGTCCAGACACGGAACGGCCCCTTCGCTGTGTCCACGGTGATCAGCTTCACGCCACCGGTCAACACGTCGTCCCGGCCGGAGTAGTCCAGGTAGCCTGCCGTCACCGTCACTGGAACTCCGCGGTCACGACTCCCAGAGGCTGCCAGATCGCTCGAAACGTATCGCCCCGCTGGGCTTGAAACTGACGCGTCAGTGAGCCCGTCATCACGAGTTGACCGCGTGCCAGCCCCAGATTGAACTGCGACAGCTTGTTGGCCAACCAGGCGATCGACCGAAGGGGATTCCCCAGAACAGCCTCGCCGGTTGCCCGGGCGATCGTCTCCCCGCGGAGCTGGACCTCCACTCCGACCGCGGCGAGATCAAAATCGTCCGGCAGCACGAGCACTTCCTCACTCAAAATCACCCCTTTCTGCTGAACGTTTTCGCCAATCGCGACGGCGAGCTGCTCGGTAAACGGCCCTCGGGTTTCGACCAGTTCCATGGCCGACTGAACCGAGCGGACGGAGGCCCGTGCGTGCGGTTCGTCCACGCCCGGCCCGCGCAGATCGTGTCCGAGTGTCACGCACATTTCATTTTCGATCCCGGGCTGGATGAGCGCATCCACCTCGAGGACCGCCGGGCTCTGGTGCACGCCCTCCGCCAGAAGAAACCCGAAGACTGGCTCGGGAACTCCAAACTGGCGCTGAATCGCCTCGGAAGTCAGCCCAACCTTCCAGCCAATATGCTTCGCGCCGTCGGCGACTAGCCGTCGCAGGACCCCCAGCTGCACCCGGCAGGCCTCGTCGAGCGACAGCCGGTCGTACCACTCCGGCGGAAAGTAAACCCCGTCCAGTCTCGCTTTCGTGAAGCTGTCTATGGCCTGCTCGAGCCGCTCATCAGTCACGTCATCTACTCTATGCGAGCACCGCGCCTGTGTGGAGTGCCGCGCTGACGCGGTCCACCAGTCGCAGGTTGGCGACGTTGTCGGCGAGGCTCCCGGGTGGACGTGGCCCACCGCGCAGCCAGCCGGCAAACGCGGTCACGATCGCATCCCCGGGCTCTGGCTGCCAGGCGTGCGCGCCGCGCTCAGCACCGTAGACTTCGACAGCCTGATGCCCCGGTTCGCACACCAACGCACTCGCTTCGCAGAAGCACTCGAGGACCAGCTCAGACGAGGTGGGAAAGCTGCGCGGAAGATGGCCACCCACCTCGATGTTCCCCAGGACATCCGACGCGCAGCGCAAGGAGACGATCACGATTGGTTGTTCACGGTGCTGCATTGCCGAGATGCGAACCGGCGGTTCCGGGCACAGTGCGCCGAGATAGTCGAGGAGTTGCGGCAGCGCGTGTTCGGTATTCGACGCCGATCGGAAACGCCACGCGGCAAAGAAACTCTGCACGGGTTCACGCGTCACCGCCTCCAGCAGGCGCCGGGTGTGGAGGGCGTAGCGCAGCGGATTGGCAACCACCACACTGTCGGCGTCCCCTGCCAGATCCACGATGACCCCGCCCAACGACCCGTCGACGATGACGGGCGCCTCGATCAGGATCGGCAGGCGTGGGCGCGGCAATCGCCTGCTCCGCGTGCAAGAACTCAGGCGTGGTGATGACGACGGCGTCGAGCCGCGGATCCTCCAGCAGCTGGTGGTAGTCGGACGTCCAGGCGGCGCCGAGTGTGTGCGCGACCTGTTCGGCCACCGCCGGCCGGATGTCGCACACGTTGAGCACTCGCACCAGCGCCGACAAGCGCAGCAGCGCGGGCACATGCGCGCTCTGGGCAATGCTGCCACACCCGATGAGTCCGACCGTCAGCTCTGGCATACGCTGGTCGCCGGACATGCTCGGCTAGACCAAAGCCTATTTCTGCACTGGACCAGATGTCAACCACGATCCCGACCACGGCAACGGCCCGGGCTGAACGTCTATCCTGCAGTGGTCCCCGTATCTCTCTCGGAGGCAATCAATATGCGCTCAGAACCACCTGACGATGCTGCGCGCGCCGAAATCCGGGCGTACTTGCGCCTGCACCCGGAGGTGACGCTGCAGGAGATCGTTGCCACCGTCATGCGGGCCCAGCCGCCAGACGACCTGGACTTCAGATCGATGATCTCTGAGGCGTGGGCCGCGGCTGCCGGCGACGTGGACGAGTTCTGGGCGATCCTCGAGGACCAACATCCGGAAGCGGCCGAGGCGCTTAAGGATGTCGTTCTGGTCCCCATGATCATCGACATCGCACGGCAAGAGCGCGCACCCGGATGACGACGCGCCACGTGGTATGGGAGTGGTGTGATGGAACTCATGCGTTGCGGGGTCTGGGTTGGCGAAGACCGCTTCGAAGTCCAGGACCACGCCAAACCGGTCGCTGGCAGGGGCGAAGTGCGGGTGCGTGTCGAAGCGTGTGGTGTCTGCCTGACCGACGTCCACAGTATTCAGGGTGCGTTCGGTCCGGCCGAGCCGCCACGTGTGCTCGGTCATGAGTTTGGCGGCGTGATCGACCAGCTCGGGCCCGACGTGACCAGCGTCGCTGTCGGCATGCCGGTCACGTGCGCCGCCCGGGGCGGCTTCGCCGAGTACGTCGTATTGCCCGCTGACCGCGCCTTTCCGCTGCCCGCTGGCGCCAGGGTCGACGAGGCGGGGTTCGTCGAGCCGGTCCTGTGCTGCACGACGGCCATCCAGAATGCCGATCTGCCGATGGCTGCTGACGTGCTCGTCACGGGCGCCGGACCGATGGGGCTCATTCTGCTGCAGCTCGTGCGTCGCGGCGGAGCCGCGCGGGCAATTGTCTCCGAGCCCAGGGCGAGTCGGCGCGAGCTGGCAAAGCGACTCGGCGCAGACGAGGTCATCGACCCGTCCAGCGTCGACGTTGCGGCGCAGGTCCGCGAGCTCACGGGCGGGCGCGGCGTTGACGCGGCGTTCGAGACGGCAGGTGACCCCCGGCCGCTGGCGGACTGCGTCGCCGCCGCGACCCACGGCGGCGCGGTGGTGCTGGTGGGCGTCAACGGGCGAGCGGCGCGCTTCGAGCTGGAGCTACATGATTTCCACTTCAGGGAACTGCGCTTGATCGGCAGCTACGGCGGAACAGGTCGCGGCGGTTTCCGGGCCGCCGCCGGCTGGCTGGGCCAGCTTCAACTCCAGCCCATGATCTCCCACCGTTTCGGGCTCGCCGAACTTGCCGAAGCGTTCGCGACCGCGCGCGCCGGGACAGGCTGCAAAGTGCTCGTCTACCCTGGGCGAGCATAGGTGCCTTTTGTTGTCGCGGTAGTACACCTCGTGGCCTTGCTTGGGGTTCTGACCAGGCCGGCGCGCTTGAGCACCAGCACGTGGTGCGAGACGGTCGGCCGGCTGAGGGGCACGCGTGAGGCAATATCGCCGACATGCAGTGCCCAGCGCGATGCGGAGCAGATCGCGCCGACTCGCAGAGCGAGTTTCAGTTCCTGCCGCTGTTGACATGACGGAACGCGCCACATAGTGTTGCCAGACTGAAAGGGGGTAGCTCACGGTGTCGTTTCGTGTTGCTGGCGACTACTTCGAATCCTGCACGTGCGATGTCAGCTGCAATTGCATCTTTCTCGGCCTGGCGACTCAAGATCACTGTGATGTGGTGATCGGCTGGCATATCACCGATGGCCGGCGGGACCAGGTAGATCTGCGCGGTTTGAACGCGGCGATGGTCATTCGCTCACCCAAGCGGATGCTCGACGGCAACTGGCAGGTCGCCCTGTACCTGGACGACCGAGCGGATCAGCCGCAAGCCGAAGCCCTGGGCGCCATCTTTTCAGGCCAGGCGGGCGGACATCTGGCCGCGCTCGGGCCACTCATCGGTAAAGTGGCTGGTGTCACCAACGCGCCGATCACCTTCGAGAGCCACAATGGGAAGCGCCGCCTGGCGGTGGGCACGGTCATCGAGGGCGAGATCTCGGAAGTGCCAGGAGGCGACGGCAAAACGGCGCCAGTTATCACCAATGCACCGTTCGGGGCACTGCCGCAGCCCGTGCGTCAGGGACACTCGGAGCACGTGCACTATGACGACCACTGGCAAACCGACCTGAGCGGAACCAACGCCTTCCTGGCCGAATTCGCCTACGAAGGCTAGGTGGCGTTCACCCCGGCAACCCCGATGACCGCATCGCCGACCTTCCAATTGACACCGGGTCAGGACACCCCGGGCGCCGTCCTGGGCATGCTGGAGCGGCGGGTGACCTTCGGCACGATTGTCGCGCTGGTCGGTCTGGCGGTCGGCGCATGGGCGCTGACGGTCCAGCAAGCGCTGGGGATGGCCGACATGGTGACCGGGTTGGGCCAGGTTGGGAGCCGGATGCCCAATCCGATGACGGCTCCGGTGTTCCTGCTCATGTGGCTGACCATGATGGTCGCGATGATGTTTCCCACCATCGCGCCCATGGTGTTGGCGCATCGGCTTGTCGTTCAGCACCGCGGCGAGGGGACATTCTCGTCCGTGGCGTTCGTAGTCGGTTATATCGTCGTCTGGACGGTGATCGGCCTGGTGCCCCTTGCCATCTTTCTGGCATTCCGTGATCTCACCGAGGATCAGCCGGTGACGGCCTGGTTGCCGCGCACATCTGGCCTGGTACTGATCAGCGTGGGGCTTTACCAGTTCACTCCCTGGAAGCGCGCTTGCCTGCGCGCGTGCCGCACGCCATTGAGCTTCATCATGACCCACGACTTTGGCAGCCGGGCGCCCGGCGCGTTCAGGGCAGGGTTGTCGCACGGCGCGTACTGCCTGGGCTGCTGCTGGGGACTGATGACGGTGCTGGTTGTCGTTGGCCTGATGAATCTCGTGTGGATGGCGGCGCTGGCGCTGGTGTTCCTGGCGGAAAAGAACTGGCAGCACGGTGTCACGTTCAACCGCGTGGTCGGGACCGCTGTGGCGGTGCTCGGTTGCGCCGTCGTGCTGTATCCAGAGTTCCTCGGCGTCGTAAGTGGTGCACCATCCGTCGCACCTTCGATCTCAGGCATGTGAATGCCCGCGGGCCCAGGCGCAGGGAAGCATCGTCAAAGAGGTCCCTGAGGTTCTGTTCGTGTGCGTCCACAACGCCGGGCGCAGCCAGATGGCGGCTGCTTCTGGCGAGTCTGCTGCCGGCGGCGCACGATATCGCCCTGGTCACGGTGCGCCCCGAGGCGTCCTGGACTTGACGTACCCCATGGCGAGCTCGTCGATGTGGCCGAGCAACGCGAAGTAGATCCACTTCGCTTTTTCGCCCTCCCAGTCATCCGGGAGGATCTCCGTCGGCAGACCCGGATCGAGGAACGGGAGCCGCCGCCACTCGGCGACGAGACTGATGTAGTCCCGGAAGGCCGCCTGCTGGGGACCATCAGTGCCGCTCTTGAACCAGCGCTCGAGCACCGGCTCCCAGTGTGCAGCGAAGCGCTGGTACATCCTGCCGAGCTCCGGGAGGTCCCAGCATTTCCGCGCGAGCAGGCGCGAGGCTTCAACGTCGCCGTACGACGCGTCGAAGCGCTCGGTGAAGTCGAGCAACCCCGAGCTGGTGAGTGCCGACTCGACCTCCGGTCGCAGCCGCCGGGGCGCGATCCAGGCGCCGGAAGCGACGGTCCCGAACCCGAGCCAGCTGAGCTGGCTGCGCAACTGGTGGCGTTTGTCTCGCTGGGACTCGGGGACTGAGAAGATGACGATCGTCCACCCGTCGGCCAGGCTCGCGGGTTCGCGGGCGGTCAGGATGCGGCGATCGCCCTGTTCAAGGATGTGCCACGCCTGCGGCGTGAGCGCATAGCCGGCTACCCCGCCGTGCCGACTGGGGGCCAACAGCCCGCCGCGCTTCATCCGGGTGACGGCTGCGCGGACCGGTTGCGGCTCCACGCCCAGGTCCGCCATCAAGTCGAGCAACGTGGACACCCGCAGCCAACCGCCGAGGCGCCTGACGAACCCACCGTAGATATACAGGATCTGGGATCTTGGCCGGGCCGTTGTGACTCGGTCGCTAATCACCCTGGAACACGGGCCGCTGGCGGGGAGTGGCCGAGAACGCCTCGTATGCCCGGCGGAAGTCATTGGTCTCCATACAGCTCGCCTGCGCCTGGGCCTCCGCCTCAATCGCCTCGTCGACCGACATGTCCCACTCCTGGTGGAGCATCCGCTTCGTCATGGCGTGGGCGAATGTCGGGCCGGCGGCGATCGCTGCCCCCAGCGCCTGCGCCTCCGCGTGCAGCGACGGCGGTTCGACCAATCGGTTGAAGAAGCCCCACCGCTCGGCCTCGTCGGCGGCCATGGTCCGCCCGGTGTACAGCAGCTCCGCGGCGCGGCCCTGGCCCACGATCCGCGGCAGGATGGCGCATGCGCCCATGTCGGCCCCGGACAGTCCCACGCGCGCGAAGAGGAACGACACCCTGGCCCGCGGCGTCCCCAGTCGCAGGTCCGACCCCATTGCCAGGATCGCCCCAGCCCCGGCGCACGCCCCGTCCACCGCGGCGACGATCGGTTGCGGGCAATGGCGCATCGCCTTCAGCAACTCGCCCGTCAGGCGCGTGAACCGCAGCTTGCCTGGGAAGTCCATGCGCACTAGCGCTCCGATGATGTCATGGACGTCGCCGCCGGAGCAGAAGTCCTCGCCGGCGCCAGTCAGTACCACTGCCTTCACATCGTCTGCATCTGCCAGCGCCCGGAACAGGTCGCGGAGCTCGACGTAACTCTCGAAGGTGAGCGGATTCTTCCGCTCCGGGTGCTCGCTCAGGGTGATCGTCGCCACCCGCTCCCGCACCACCAGCCGCACATGCCGAGGCGGCGTAAGCTCAGTTGAAGGCATAAGCACTCGCCACTACGTGACCTCCCCGCCGGCGACGGCGATCGCCTGGCCGGTGATGCTGGCCGACGATGGTAAGCAGAGCCATGACCCCCGCCTCATCCGTTACGTCCACGACGAGCGTCTGGGCGCGAACGCCGCACCCGTCGCGGACGTTCGACGCCACTGCCTCGAGCGCTCCAAGAGTGCGTCCCATGAGCGTGAGGTCCGCTCCGAGGTGGCCGAGCTCCAGCGCCACCGCGGCCCCGATTCCCCGGCCACCCCCGGTCACCACCGCGTGCCGCCCCGCCAGTGGTCGAGCGCTCATGCCTGGGCATCCGGCACGACGGCGGTGGCCTCGATCTCCACCAGCGCGCGGTCCTCGAGGAGGCCCGACACCTCCACGAGCGCTATGGCTGGGTAGCTCGGCCCGATTACCTCGCGGTACACCCGCCCGATCTCCGGCCGCGCCGAGCGATACGCCGCGCGGTCCAGCACGTACCACGTCAGCCGCACCAGGTGTCGTGGCTCGGCCCCGCCGGCCTTCAGCACCGCCACGATGTTCTCCAGCGCCTGTCGCACCTGCGCTACCAGCCCGTCGGCAAAGGTACCCGCGGTATCCCAACCCACCTGCCCCGCGACGAACACCAACCGCCCGCGCGCCGCCACGCCGTTCGAATACCCCACCGGCCGCGGCCACCCCTCCGGCAACAGCACCTCCACCTCCACCTCAGCGTCGCTCACCCGCCTACACCGCGGTGCCTGTGAATCTCCTGTCGCACAGTCACCTTGGGTTCTCCAGCCCATCGTTCAACCTGGCGGGCAGCGTCGCTCCGAGCCCTGACGTCGTGCGCCCGTCTAACGATCGGCCGGCCTTCAGGCCCGTGCGCGAGTCATCAGATTGGTCGAGCCAGGCCTCCAGGGCGGCCAGGACTTCGCCGTTCAGGGACCGGTAGTGGCGGCGGGCCATGCGAGTCAGCCGCTCCTCCAGGTCGTCGTAGCGGCCGCGGAGGTCTTCCTCGAAGCGCACGCTGAGCGGTTTCGGGACCGCTCGGCGGTCCTCGCGTCTGCGGGGCTGGACCGTTGCGTACTGCGCTGGCCAGAGCGGCGCGTAATACTCCTGGGCCTGAGCGGCGTGGAGCGTCCAGTACGGGTCGCGCAGGTGGGGACGGGCCAGGACACACAGGTCGGCCCGCCCAGCGAGCAGGATGCTGTTGACCTCGTCGGCGGTGGAGATGGCGCCGACGGTCATGGTCGGGATGCCCACCGTGTTGCGGATGTCGTCGGCGAAAGGCGTCTGGTAGGCGCGGCCGTAGCGCGGCTGCTGGTACGCAACGGTCTGGCCGGTAGAGACGTCGATCAGGTCACAGCCGTGCGCCTTGAGCATCCGCGCCACCTCGATGCGGTCGCCATCGGAAAGCCCGCCAGGCGCCCAGTCGCTCGCCGAGATGCGTACGGAAATCGGCTTGTGCTCCGGCCAGACGGCCCGGACCGCGTCGAATACCTCCAGCGGGTACCGCATGCGGGCCTCGACGCTCCCGCCGTAGCCGTCGGTGCGACGGTTGGTGAGCGGGGAGATGAAGCTGGCCAGCAAGTACCCATGGGCGTAGTGCAACTCGAGCATGTCGAAGCCGGCCTCGTTGGCCCAGTGCGCCGCGCGCACGTGGTCCTCACGCACCTGGTCCATCTCGGCGCGCGTGATCTCTCGCGGGATCTGGTTGATACGGTCGTAGGCTATGGGCGAGGCCGAGACGACTGGCCAATTGCCGTCCGGCAGAGGCAGCAGGTCGCCTTCCCACAGGCGGCGGGTGGAGCCCTTGCGTCCCGCGTGGCCGAGCTGGAGAGCGATCTTCGCACCGGTCCACCGGTGAATGAATTCAACGACCCGCCGCCAGCCCGTCACGTGCTCGGGCTTGTACATCCCGGCGCAGCCGGGCGAGATGCGCGCCTCGCGGGCGACGTCGGTCATCTCGGCCATGACCAGCCCGGCGCCGCCCAGCGCCCGGCTGCCCAGATGGACCAGGTGCCAGTCGTTGGGCAGCCCGTCCTCGGCGCTGTACATCGACATCGGCGAGACGACGACCCGGTTCTCAAGGCGCAGGTCCCGCGCCTGAAAGGGCGTGAACATCGGCGGGGGAAAGTCATCGCCGGCTGATGCGCCAACGAGGCCGCTGCGTTCGACGAAGCCGCGATGCGCGCGCTCGACGATCTCCAGGTCGCGGACCTTGAGCGTCTCGTAGGAGATGCGGCGCGAGCGGGTGAGCAGGCTGAAAGCGAACTGGTCCGGGTCGAAGCGGACGTGGCGCTCCACGCCCTCGAACCAGAACAGGCTCTCGAAGGCGGCCCGCTGGAACCGATCCAGGTGCGGCTTGCGCTCCGCTTCGTATTTGTCCAGAGCCAGGCTCACCTCCGGCTCGCGCGCTACGTAGTGCGCCAACGCGATGGCGTCCTCCATCGCCAGCTTGGTGCCCGAGCCGATGCTGAAGTGGGCCGTGTGGGCCGCATCGCCCAACAGCACCACGTTCTCCAGGTCGCCTCGCAGCCGCCAGTTGGCGTTGCGCAGCATCGGGAAGTTGCTCCACAGCGATCGGTTCCGTAACAGCGGGTGGCCCTCCAGGTCCTCGGCGAAAACGCGCTCGCAGAAGGTGGCGCTCTCCTCCTCGCTCATTCGGTCCAGCCCGGCCGCACACCAGGTGGCGGGGTCGCACTCAACAATGAAGGTCGAGTGGCCGGCGTCGTAGCGGTAGGCGTGACACCAGAACAGACCATGCTCTGTGGGCCGGAACGAAAACAAGAAGTTTTCGAACGGCTGCGTCGTACCGAACCAGACGTACTTGTTACGCCGCAGATCGATCTCGGGCGCGAAGTCGTCGGCGAACTGCGCGCGGATGCGACTGTTGGCACCGTCGGCGGCCACGATGAGGTCATACTGGCGGGCCAGGACCGGCACGTCGCGAGGCTCGATCTCCTCCAGAAAGCGCAGCGCAACCCCGAGTGCGCTGCAGCGACGCTGGAGGATATCCAACAGGCGATTGCGGGCGATGCCAGAAAAGCCGTGCCCGCGCGAGAGACGCACGTTGTCGCGCGAGCGGATCTCGATAGCGTCCCAGCGATTGAAAGTGCCGGTGATCTCCTGGAAGGTCGGTTCGTCGCTCTCCTGCAGGTAGCCAAGCGTCTCGTCGGAGAACACCACGCCGAAGCCGAAAGTGGCGTCCGACGAATTGCGCTCGATTACCTCCACCTGTACTGCCGGGCTGGCCTTCTTGAGCAGGATCGCCAGGTACAGGCCACCCGGGCCGCCGCCCACGATCAACGACTTCATGGCTGATCCTCCGCCCGCGCCAACCGAGGCAAGACCACCGCCGCAAAGCGCTCGATCTGAGCCAGGCGCTCGGGATAGTGGGGCACCATGAACTGCAACGCCACGTGCCGCACACCCAGCTCACGGAACGGCGCGATCGCGGCTTCGAGTTGTTCGGGCGTCCCGCGCAGGACGCCGGCCTCCTGTGGCACCGGCTCGTCGGTCACCCAGACGGGCAGGTTGAGGTTGAGCGCGATCCGCGACGGCTCACGCCCGGCCGCCTCGGCCTGACGCTGGACGTTGCGCCACCGCTCCGCCAGATCCGACGGCGTGATGCGCACGAAGTAGGGGAACCAGGCGTCGCCGAACCGCGCCGCGCGCTTCTGGGCCGCCGGGCCCTCGCCGCCCACCCAGATCTGCGGGCGGTTTCGGTTATAGCCCTTGGGGTTGAACGCGATGTCGCGAAAGCGGTAATGCTGACCTTGGAAGGTGCAGTGCTCGTCCGCCAGGGCGCCGCACAGCATCTGTAGCTGTTCGTCGGAGACTCGGCCCCGCGTGGCGAAGGGCGCAGTCAGGGCGTCGAACTCCTCTTTCATCCAGCCCACGCCCACCCCCAGCGTGAAGCGCCCCTCCGACAGCACGTCGATGGTGGCCACCACCTTCGCCCAGTGCAGGGGGTGACGGTAGGGCAGGACCAGCACCGACACCCCGAGCTTGATCTGCTCCGTGCAGCCGGCCAGGAACGCCAACACTGTCAGGCTCTCCAAGAACGGACGATCGGGCGGCACAATGAACGTGCCGCCTTCCGCATACGGGTAGGCAGTCTCGATGGTCCACGGGATCACCAGCCGCTCCGCAGCCCACAGCTGCCCGAAGCCCAGCCTTTCAGCCAACTGCGCGTACTCGCGGAGTGTCCTGCGGGTGGCCGAGCGGCCCGAGACCGGCAGAAAAAGACCGAACTCCATGTGCGCCGATCAGCTCGCACCAAGGCGCAGCTTGTAGCGCTGCAACTTGCCGGTCTCGGTGCGCGGCAGCTGCGCTACGAACTCGATCGCGCGCGGGTACTTGTACGGCGCGATCTGCCGCTTAACATAGTCCTGGAGTTCGCGGACCATCTCCGTGCCCGCGCCCGACGGGTCGCGCAGCACGACGAATGCCTTGACGATGTTGCCGCGCGCCGGGTCGGGCGCGCCGACCACTCCACACTCCTTGACGTTGGGGTGGTCGAGCAGCACGCTCTCGATCTCGATGCCGGCGATGTTGTAGCCGGCCGAGATGATCATGTCGTCGGCGCGACTCTGAAACCAGAAGTAGCCCCGCTCGTCCTGCGTGTAGGCGTCGCCGGTGTAGTTCCAGCCGCCGCGGACGTAGCCGCGCTGCCGCTCGGGGTCGTTCAGGTAGCGGCAGCCGGTCGGGCCGCGCACCGCCAGCAGGCCGACCTCACCGGGCGGTAGGGGGTTGCCCTGGTCGTCCACCACGCGCGCCTCGTAACCCGGCACCACCTTGCCGGTGGCCCCGGGCACGATGTCGTCGCGCGCAGCAGTGATGAAGATGTGCAGCAACTCGGTCGAGCCCAGGCCGTCGATGATCTGCAGGCCAGTGGCACGCTCCCAGGCCCGAAACGTGGGCAGCGGTAGTGGCTCGCCTGCAGAGACACAGTCCTTCAGCCTTGACAGGTCGAACTGCGGGACCAGGTCCACCAGCGAGCGATACATGGTGGGCGAACTGAAAAGCGTAGTCACCTGCGCGTCCTGGACCGTCTGCAGCAGTGCCTGGGGACTGACCTGCTCGATGAGCGCCGTGGCGGCGCCAACGCGGAAGGGGAAAGTCAGTAGCCCGCCCAGGCCATAAGTGAAAGCGAGCGGCGGGCTGCCAGCGAAGACGTCGTCGGCCGACGGCTTGAGGACTTCGGCCCCGAAGGTGTCGCAGATGGCCAGCACGTCGCGGTGGAAGTGCACCGCGCCCTTGGGCTTGCCGGTGGTGCCGGAGGTGAAGGCGATCAGACACGCGTCGTCAGCCGCCGTGGCGACGTTCGGGAAGTCGTCAGGCTTCGTCGCCATCATGGACTCTAGCGAGTCAGCGCCCGCCTCGGGCCCGAACAGCACCGTGCGCGGCCGCGGCGCGTCCGGCACTTCGGAGAGCCGTTGTTCGGCGAGACGCAGCTCTTCCACCAGACGGCCATCACACAAGGCCACGCCGACCCGCGCCTTGTCGATCACCTCCGCCAACTCCCGCGCGCGCAGCAGCGGCATGGTGGTGACTACGACCGCCCCGACCTTCAGGACCGCGAGCCAGGCGATGACCATACTGGGGCTGGTAAAGCCGCGCAGCAGCACCCGGTTGCCGGGCACTACCGCCAGGTCCTCTGCCAACACCCGCGCCAGCCGGTTGGCACGTACCAGGAGGTCGGCGTACGTGATGGTCTGACGCTCGAACCAGATGGCCGGCCGGGCCCCGCGCCCCTCACGTACGTGTCGGTCGAGTAACTCCACCGCGGCGTTGATGTGTGCCGGATAGCTCGCCAGGGTGTGCAGGGTCGAGTAGTCCAGCTGTGGCCAATCGACGACCGGCGGCAGATTGTCCCGCACGTAGGTATCCACATGGGCGCTGGGGCCTGTCGGGATGGCTAAATGCGCGCCAGCTACTTCGTCCATACACCCCTCCATCGCGGTGCAACGAATCTGTGACGGTAGTCATGCTAGCGTTCAAACACGGGCGGAGCAATGCACGCATGCTCGCCACCCAGAGGTTCGCGCACGTGCGGCCTGGCAATGTAAATGCCTGGGCGTGTTTGGTAGCCTGAGGTCCGAAAGCGAATACGCATGATCACCGCCATCGTCCTCATCCAGACGGAACCGGGCGAAACGGCCACCGCGGGCGAGGCGCTGGCCAGGATCCCCGACGTAGCCGAGGTCTACTCGGTCACCGGCGAGTACGACCTGGTCGCCATCGTGCGCGTCGAGAAATACGAGCAGATGGCCGAGGTCGTGCCGCGGCGCATCGCCGCCATGCCCGGCATTGTTCACACGCATACGCTGATGACGTTCAAGCACTACCTGAGCACATGATCACGGCCATCGTCCTCGTCCACACGCGGCGCGGCCAGGCCGCGGCCACTGGCGAGGCGCTAGCCGAG
>DATGER010000194.1:0-4512 GCA_035309865.1 Chloroflexota bacterium | reverse complement strand
CTAGAAGCCTGGCCGAAAAGCCGGCTTCAGGAAGAATGCTGAGGGCCGAGCAAGGTCGCGGCCCAGCCTGGAGGTTAGGGCGTGGGATAGGCGCGTAAGCGCTGTCGAGACTGCTCCTGAGACTTGGCGCAGCGACCGGTTGCGGCTCCAAGGGCTGGGGAGTTCGGTTCTGGGACCAAGGCCGGTCGCAACCAGGGTGAGGTTGGCAACCGCTGCCGTGAGCAGCGCCTGGAAGAGGGTCTTCTGCCGACCGCGGTAGCGCGCTTGACGCATACCCAACTGGACCATCCGGGCGACTCGGTGTTCAACTGCCTGGCGGCGACGCCAGAGCTGCTGGAAGCCGGGACTACGCTGGCGAGCCCGTGCCTTGAGTAGCACCTCCTCGTTGCGATGAAGCGCGACCTGACGGCCACGCTTGGAATTGGCTCCGTAACACTCCGCGCGCAGCGGGCAAGCAGCACAAGTCTTAGCTGGAAACTGGAAGTATCGGTGAGCACGATGGCCAACCAGGTTGGCGGTCACCGCGCCGGCGGGACAGCAACAGCTCATGGCCTCAAGATCAATCACAAATCGGTCCTTGCTGAAGAAGCCGTGCTCGCCATGCCTGGGCGCCTTCGCCACCAGATCGACTCCGAGCGCTTGGAACTGAAGCCGGCTCTCGGCGCTGCCGTAGGCGCTGTCCGCCAGCACCTGTTCAACTTCGAGCCCGCTCGCTTTGCTGCTCGCCTCGACCAGCTGAATCGCATCCTGGTCATCCTTGGCGCTGCCCGCCATCACATCTACCGCGGTTATCAATTGTTCTTCGGTGTCGACCGCCAGCCCCAGCTTGTGGCCATCGAAACGAACCCTCTCGCTCTTCCGACCATGGCGCATCTCGGGGTCGTGCACCGAGGGGATGCGCTCGGCGCTGGTGCCCCGGCGAATCGACGTATTGCCGTCTGCCTTGCGCTCCACATCCTGCAAGAGCAATTCGCTGAGTAACTGGCTCGCCGCCAGGATGCGGCGCTCGGCTCGGCTACCTTCTGGAACTCGGGAACGTGCCTGGCGTGCCAACTCGAGCAGTCGCTCGGCGTCCTCCACAAGACCCTTCAAAAACTGGTTGCGCTGCTCCGGATCTGACCAGTCAAGCTCGGCTTGACCTTTGATGCTGATGCCGAAGTAGCGCGACCAGCCCCGCTTCTCCGCCCACCTCTGCGGTTTCTGGCCATCCTGCTGCGCCAGCTCGCGTATCAACTTGGTGTTGCCGTCGGCGAGCAGATTGAAGGTGTCTTTGACCGCGCCCTGGCCGAGTACTGCGGTGGTGTCTAACGCCAAGCGGAGCTTTCGCTCCACCCTCAGGAAACCGCGCCGGCGTGCCACTTCCAGGCTGCGCTCAAAAGGCAGTCGAACCTTCTCGTGCAGAATGAGCTGGGCTCGGAACAGTTGCAGCGTCGACTTGGCAAAGGGACGTTCTTCCACCTCTAGGCCGAGCGCCACCTTCCAGCGCAAGTCAAAGGCTGCCCGTTGCCGCGCCTCCTCGTCGGAGACCCGGTCGTGAATCTGGAGCAGCAGCGCCGTCGCCAACAGGCTCGGCGGCACGCTGGGCCGGCCCCAGTCCCGGCTGTAGAGCTCAGCGAACTCTTCGTCCTTGAAGAGCTCGCCCCGCTGGCCGGCCAGAAAGCCGTAGAAGCTGTTCCGGCCGACGTGGTCAAGCCAAAGGTGGTCCGATTCGAATAACCCTCGCTGGTCGCTGCGCAGGCTGAGCATTGACGTTCTCCAAGACGCGTGCTGCGACGATGGCCTGGCGGGCGCCAGCATCTTCTCACCTAGACCCGCCGCGGTCTATGCCCACTCGGGGCGTGGTCTGAGCCCGTGGAAAACAGCCGAGCAATGGGCACGGGAGGCTCCGCCGCCATCCATTTGAGCCTTGAGCGCTACAAACGGTCATCCCTTTTGGGCAGACCGCGCCTCACTACTTTTCGGCCGGGCTTCTAGACGCCGACCTCCATCATGCGGTCGCTCGCGGCGTGCGCGACCGCGCGGAGGCGGGCCACCGTCTGGCTGTACGCCATGCGCGTGGGCCCGATGACGCCGAGGACTCCCTTCAGCCGGTGCGAAGGCCCATAGTTGGTGAGCACGACCGCGCAGCCCTGCAGCTGGCTCGACGCATTCTCCGAGCCAATGACGATCTGCAGGTCGGACTCGCCGATGAGCTCGCGCAGCAGCACCGTCAGGTAGCGAGTCTCCTCGAGCACTTCGAGCACCTGCTGGAGCCGCGACGACTCCGCGAACTCCGGCTGGCGGACGAGGTTGCGCACGCCGTCGTGGACGACCAGGTTCTCGGCGCCCTTCTCGTACTGGTCCAGCGCGGCTACGATGCTGCCGACGACCTCCTTCTCGAGGCCCAGGTCGGCGCCATCGTAGTGCCGGCGGACCTCCTCGCTCAGGCGACCGGCGAGGGCGCGGTTCAGGCCGGCGGCGAGGTCCGTCAGCTCGACCTGCGTCGCCGCCTGCGACACGTGCAGCACCTGCTGGCGCAGGAGGTTCCCGTCGAGCAGCAGGATCAGGAGCACCTCGGTCGGCTCGAGGGAAACCACGTCCACGTGCTTGATCCGCGCCTGCGAGCCCTGGGGCGCGCTGGCTACGGCCGCGTTCTGGGTCACGGCGGCGGCGGTCATGGCGACCCGCTCGACGAGGCCCTGCACATCGGACGGCGCCTTGCGCAGCTCGTCGCTGATGTAGGTGCTGATCCCCTCCGGCACGGCCTCCAGGTCCATCAGGAAGTCCACGAAGTAGCGGTAGCCCGAGTCGGTAGGGATCCGGCCCGCCGAGGTGTGTGGCTGCGCCAGGTAACCCGCCTCGGCCAGCTCGGCGAGCTCGCTGCGGATCGTGGCCGAGCTCAGGTTCACGAAGTAGCGGCTCTGCAGCGCCTGCGAGCCGACGGGCACTGCGCTCGTCGTGAATTCGTGAACCACCGCCCGCAGGATGGCCTGCTTCCGGGTCTCCATGAGGGAAATCAGAGTACCGCCAGGGCGATCTGGTTGTGGAGGTCGAGGCCGCGACGGGTCGGGGCCACGTGGCCGTCCTCTTTCTCGATCAGGCCCTGGGCCGCGAGCCTCTCGAGCTCCGCCTGGAAGCCAGGTGGCGCGCTCACGCCCTCTGCGGTCCGCAGGCCTAGCATCAGCATCTCCGCTCCCACCTTCCTCGGGTCAAGCTTCTCTCCGCCCGCGACCGGCGTCGGGCAGGCGGCGATGTAGTCGCGCGGCCTGGCGACGTTCCACCAGCGCTCGGCGCCGTCCCCCTCCCGGCCGTAGGAGTGGGCGCCCGCGCCCGCGCCGTACACCGGCCGGCAGCGCCAGTACGCGAAGTTGTGCCGCGACTCGTAGCCCGGCCGGGCCCAGTTCGAGACCTCGTAGCGGCGGTATCCCGCCGCCTCGAGCACGGCGCCCGCCGCGTCGAGCTGATCCCACTGCAGGTCTGGCTCGACCTCGGGCACCTTGCCCTGGGCGCGCCGCCGCCACAGCAGCGTGCCTTCCTCGAAAGTCAGGCTGTAGGTGGAGACGTGGTCGGGCTCGAGGGCCAAGGCGCGGCGCAGGGTTTCGAGCCACGTGGCGCGCGATTGGTAGGGCACCGCGTAGATCAGGTCGATGTTGATGTTGCGCACGCCCGCTTTTCGCGCGAGCCCGAATGCATGCTCAGCCTGGGCAGCGTCGGTGCGCCGCTCGAGCACCGCGAGCGCCCGCGAGTCAAAGCCCTGCACCCCAAGGCTCAACCGGTTCACGCCGCTCTCGAGCCACGCGGCCAGCCGCTCGGAGTCGGTACTGCCGGGGTTAGCCTCGAGCGTCACCTCCGCATCCGGCGCGACGTCGAACGTCTCGCGCACGAACGCCAGCAGCCGCGTCATCAGCGCCGGCGGCAGGAGACTCGGCGTGCCGCCGCCCAGATAGACGGTTTCGAGCCGCGCGAACGGGCGCGTGCGCGCAGCCTCGGCCAGCTCGCGCTCGAGCGCCTCGACGTAGTCGGGCATCAGCCGGTCCATTCCGGCGTAGGCGTTGAAGTCGCAGTACCCGCACTTGTGCCTGCAGAAGGGCAGGTGGACGTACAGATTGCGAAACTCTGCAGTACTCACGTTCCCACCGCGGGGGGAGGCTGGGTGGGGGGCAATCACTCTGAATGGGCCTTGAGGTCGAGGACCGTGGCCCGGCTCAGCTCCATCAGGCGCTCCGGAGCGATCTCGAAAACGGAGTCGGGCCGCCCAGCCGCCGCCCACACCGTGCTGTGTCCCAGCAGGTCGCGGTCCATGTACACCGGCACCTCGGTGGCGTGGCCGAACGGAGGCACGCCGCCGATGGCGTAGCCCGTGGCCGCGCGCGAGCTCTCGGCGTCCGCCTTGACGACGGGCTCGCCCGCGGCCGCGCCCAGCCTCTTCTCGTCGAGCCGGTTGGCTCCGCTGACCAGGGCGATCACCGGGTGGCCGCCGGCCACGAACACGAGCGACTTCACGATCTGGGCGACGTCGCAGCCGATGGCACG
>DATGER010000193.1:0-11161 GCA_035309865.1 Chloroflexota bacterium | reverse complement strand
AACACGTTGCTGTCGACGCCGGCGGGCGTGCGAACCGCCGTGATCGTGTTCGAGGCCGTCGAAGGGTCCTCACACACCGTCGGCAGCCCCCAGGCCCGCACCGCGGCGCGCACCCCGTCAGCCAGGCGCTTGTGGCGCGCGAAGACGTTCTCCAGCCCTTCTTCGTCAAGCATCGAAATCGCTTCTCGCAGACCAAACAGCATCAGCGTCGCGGGCGTATACGGGAAGAGCCCGATGCGGTTTTCGCGCATGATCGGCGCCCAGTCGAAGAAGTGGCGCGGCGAGCCGCCATGTTGCTCGGCCAGCGCCAGCGCCCGTCGACTGACGCCCAGAATGCCCAGCCCCGGCGGGAGCATCAAGCCTTTCTGGCTGCCGCAGATCACCAGGTCGACGCGCCACTCGTCCATGCGGAAGTCGATGCTGGCCAGCGAGCTGACCGTATCGACGATGAGCAGCGCGTCGTGGCTGGCCGCGTCCATCGCCTGTCGGATGGCCGCGATGTCGCACGTGACGCCGGTCGACGTCTCGTTGTGCACGATCAACAGGGCGCGATACGGCCGCGTCGGGCTGTCCGCGCGGAGCTTGCGCTCGACTTCGTCCGGAGCCACCGCCTGACCCCAGCGCAGCATGACCTCGTCGACTTCGAACCCGAACCGGCGGGCGATGTTGGCCATGCCGCCGCTGAAGACGCCGTAGTTGAATACCAGCACGCGATCGCCCGGCGCGAGCGCGTTGACGAGGGCGGCCTCGGTCGCGCCCGTACCTGAGGACGGGTAGAGCATCGGGGCACCGTCGCGGGTGCCGAACACGCGCCGGAGCCCACCGCGGACGTCCTCCGTCAGCTGGGCGAATTCAGGGCTGCGGTGGTCGACGATGGGTCGATCCATCGCGCGCAACACGCGATCGGGGATGTTTGTCGGTCCCGGAGTCTGCAGAAAAGGGCGTCCGCTCATGGCGGACATCATAAGCGGTGTTCGCGATCTGGCGGGTTATGGACGACGTCTACGCCGCGACCGCGGTTGCCTGCCGGACCGCGTCGATTTCGACAACTGCCGGCCCCAACTCAGTGCTCACCCTGGTCCAGTGCACGCGCAGGCCGTCGGCAGTCCTCACCCAGCACATCTCGAGCCCCGTGGCACTTTCGCCCCACTCGCTGCAGGTTCCCGAGTCAAGTTGTGCGTGCATCATTCGGCCCCTTTCGTAGTGGGCCAATGTTCGTCCGTCTCGAAACGGTGTGTCGGTGAACCTCGCCACAGCGTGCGTGTGAACTACTTCACACCGTGTCCTCAGCCATCGGCGACACACGCGTCGAGTCTGAGGTCGTCTCGCTGATGAAGGCTGGCGGGCAGTCGTCCGCCGTGCAGCCGCGCGGGCGCCGATGGCGAAACTCGATTCTGGCGTGGGTCGCAATGGGCGCGGTCGCCCGATACGTGGCCCGAAACGGACCGGCCACCCCGCGATCCAGGACCGGGATCTCCCACATCACCGTTCCCGTCTGGAGCTGAGGACTCGGCTCGGCGGCCACGAAGCTCGCCTGGGCCGGGTCCGGGTCGTCCAGCCGCACGCGGACGCGTTCCAGCAAATAATCTGACCGGTTGCTCACGCTCACCGAGAAGGTGACCTCGCCCACCCCAGGGCCAGGTTGGCCAACCGTGAAGGCCACCAGGGGCGGCCAACCGCCCCAGCGGACCTGCACGGCAGTCGCCGCCACCTCGGCTCCGCCGTCGGACGCCGAGACGGGCTGCACGCCGAACGGGATGCCCGGCGGGATGCGAACGTCGACGCCAAACGCGCCGTGCGCGTCGGTCTGGACGGTCTGCAGAGTTTGCGCGTCGTCGCCAATCGTGAGCGTCACCGACGCCCGTTTGCCAAAGCCGTTGCCCTTCACTTCCAGCTTGTCGCCGGTGTCGGCAGTCGGCTGGGAGAGGTCGATGCGGGGAGCGCCCTCAGCTTCGTCCTGCAGCGCGAAACCCTGCTCGCCATCGGCGATGGCGGCGGTGCGGGCCGCGACCGCGTGCCAGTGGAGCCGATACTCACCGGCGGCGGGCTGCTGCAGGTGCACCGTGAGTCGCCGTGGGTTGCCGGGTTCGACAGCCGTGTCGGTCGGCATCGGCGGCCCGTCTTCTGACTGCACTTCTGCCCAGGTCGACTCCGGCTGGAGCACCCGATTGAACGTCAACTCCAGCGTGTGGGGAGCGATCGGCAGCCGCGCCTCGTCCTGCGGCCAGGCAGCAATGAGCCGTGGCGGCGCCGCGAGGTCTGGCGCACACGCCGCGGCCACGAGTGCAACCAGCGCAGCCACAACGAGCGAACGGCAACGCGTGTTGGTCTGACGCGCCACCATGCCATTCGCAGAACCCGAGCGCATGCTAAAGGTGCTTGTGGCGGAACCGCGGGTGCTTGCACACCAGAGAATCGAGGAGGGCAAGGTCATCGGTTGTGAGCGAGCGCAGCGATGCGCCAGGCCTGCCCCGTAGCGCGAAGCGGACCGTGAGTAGCGCGAAGCGTACCGAACGAACCGCCGCCACCTGGCGCGGAAGGGCTTAGGAGTCCGTAAGGACTCGGCTGGCCGGCGAGAGGCTGCTACGCTCCGGCGACCGTGCGCATCCTGTGGCTCGCGCTGCTGGCGCTGCTGCTCGAGGCAGGCTGGCTCCTGCTCTGGCCGCTCGGGAGCACGCTCTCCCATAGCGAGGCCTTCACCGCCGCGTTCCTCGAAAACCACGCGCCCGCCCGACGCGTGCTCGGGCTGCTGCTGGACGCCGCCCGGCCAGTCCTGCCTGATCTCGCTGAGGTGCCCTTGACGCAGCCGCTCGGGGCACTGGCGTACGTCGTGCCCGCCAGCGCGCTTGCGGCGCTGATGGCGTGGCTGGCCGTCTGGTACCTGGCGGCGCTGGTCTCGCTCGATCGCGGCCTCGGCGCAGCTCGAGCCGCGGTCTGGGTCGTTTTGGGCGGGGCAATCGCGTTCCAGGCCACACTCCTGTTCTTGCCGGGACTGTTCTCGCAGGACGTGTTCAGCTACATCGCATACGGTCATCTCGCCGCCGTCTACGACCTGAACCCGTACGTGTGGCCGCCCAGCGCGATCGCCAAAGACGCGGTCGTGCCGTGGGTCGCAGACGTGTGGCGGAGCTACCCCAGCCCGTACGGCCCGCTCTGGACCGACGTCCAATGGGTCATCGCCCGAGTGTTCGGCGGACAGTCGGTCGCCGACGAGGCACTGGTCTATCGAGTGCTGGCCAACGCGCTGTTGGTGGCGAACCTTGGCCTGGCGTGGGCGGTCCTCGGCAGGGTGGCGCCGCTGGATCGCACCCAACGGACCACCGCGCTCGCGGCACTGGCGTGGAATCCGCTGATGCTGTTCGAGGTCGCCGGCAACGCGCACAACGACGCCCTCATGGTCAGCTTCAGCCTGCTCGCGCTGCTCGCGCTGGGCCGTTCGAATCGCGCGCGGTTCGTGTTGGCCGGAGCGGGCTTTACCCTTGGCGCACTCGTCAAGTACCTGTCAGGGCTCGGGCTGGTCTGGGTCGCACTGGCGGCGGCCGCGGGCTCGGTGTCCTGGGCCGGGCGGGTGGTGCGCGTGAGCCTGGTAATTCTGGTCAGCCTGCTACTCGCGCTGGCGGTGCTCGGACCATGGTTGGAGTTACCTGACTCGTTGGATCCGCTGGTCGCCGAGACGGCCGGGGTGGGCTACGTCAACGCGTTGCCCGACATTCTCGCGCTCGGCGTTGCGGACAACGTCCTGGTTCCGGCCGGGCTGCCGATCGCCGTCGCCCACGACGCGGCGCGCGCCGTCGAACGGTTCCTCGTGCTGGCCGGGTTCGGCGTGTACCTGATCTGGGAGTCGCGCCGGGTGTGGTCGCGGTCCCGATCAGGCTTGGCTGCTGCCACTCTGTCCGTCTCCGGAGCCGTATCCAGATCCTGCTTGATCTACATCCTGGTGGTTTCGACCTCAGTGCAAACCTGGTATCTGTGCCTGCCGGTCGGCCTCGCCGTCGTCCTCGGCTGGCGCGCCACGTTCACGCGGCTAACGATCGCGTATAGCCTGCTCGCGCTGCCGGCGCTGTATTTGAATTACTACCTGCGCGACAGCACGCCGCTCTGGGTGAACCTGGTGTACGGGCTCGGGCCGCTCAGCTTGCTACGCACACGTGCCCGGGCACATGAACCAGCCGCCCAGGCTGTCGGCGATGATGGACACCGTGCCCGGCGGGACCGCGTTCCCCGCGCAATCATGAAGCAGGGCCGCCGGTAGCGCCGATCCCAGGCTCGCACTCTGGTAGGTCAACGCCGACTCGCCCTGGTCGGTGGTGAACGGCGCGACGGCCGCTGCATCGGGCGGCAGGAACCGCGCGGCGTCGGCGAAGCGCTCGTCAGCCGGCACGCTCGCGAGATCGCACCAGGCGCGCTGGATGGTCCAGACCTGATCGTTGGGTGCCAGGACGACGAACTGGTCGACATCGGTGCCGGCGCAGCGCTGGTAGTGCAATTGGGCCCCGATGCTCGCGTCGTTCGGCCCGCCGAGCACCTGCTCGAGCGCTGCCGTCGACCCCCCAATCGCCGGCGCTGGGAGCACCTGCGCAAGCGCGGGCGTCCCGTATGTGGCCAGTAGCGCAGCGAGAATTGCGAAACGCAGTCGCAGCGACACCGTGGACTCCCAAAGCATAGTCCTCGCTCACGCCATGACTCGAACCTGCCATTCAGCACAGCCCGGTGTCGACCCACTTTGCTCCCTACACGGTGGCTGGACGCAGAGGCGCGCCGCAACCGCGGGTGCGCCGCGGCGGCTCCGCGCGTTACTGTGATACCTGACATGACCGACGTCGACTTCTGGTTCGATCCGCTCTGCCCGTGGGCGTGGATCACTTCACGCTGGGTGCTCGAAGTAATGCCGATGCGCGAGCTGGACGTGCACTGGCACGTGATGAGTCTCTCCGTGCTCAACGAGGGCCGCGAGCTTTCGGCGGATTACCGGCGCCGGATGGACGAGGCGTGGGGCCCGGTGCGGGTCCTGATCGCCGCGCAGGAGCGCTTCGGCGACGACGTCTTATTGCCGCTGTATACCGCGATGGGCAACCGATTTCATCTCGCCAAGCAGCCGCTCGCGGCCGCGACGGTGGAAGCCGCGCTCAGCGACGCCGAACTCCCGATCGACCTCATGTCGGCGTGGGATTCGACCGACTACGACGAAGCGCTCCGCGTGAGCCACACGTCTGGCATCGAGCTGGTCGGGCTGGAGGTCGGCACCCCGATCATCAAGGTCAACGGGGCAGCCTTCTTCGGGCCAGTGGTCACACCGATGCCTAAGGGCGAAGCGGCCGCCAGACTCTGGGACGGCGTGCTGCTGGTGTCCGGCACCGACGGCTTCTTCGAGCTGAAGCGCACCCGCGATCGTCGACCGATCTTCGAAGAAAAGGTCGCCTGAGGCGTATCAGGGCATCGCCAGGCCGCTGGCCGGGTCGGCGACGCGTTCTGAAAAACGGTCGATCCAGTACTGTTGAGACGGCTCCTGTACGGCGCGCCGGCAATACGTCGCGCGCACCCATTCGACGGCCTCGTCGGCGGGGACGCCGGCCAGAATCGCCATGCACGCCAGAACGGTGCCAGTGCGGCCATGTCCACCAATGCAGGCGATCTCGACCCGTTCTCCGGCGCGGGCCCGCGCGAACGCGCCGCGAATCTCCCGGTCCGCGGTGGACCGATCGCTCGGCACGCCGAAGTCCGGCCAATCCAGCAGCACCGCCGGCCCGGTCGGTCGCCATTGCGGATCCAGATACAGCCCGAAGTCCGGGGCCAAGTCCTCTGGCGTCCGCTGCAGCCAGCCGGAGGCGAGCACGTGCGTCCCGTCAGGAAAAATCACCGTGTTTTCCGTGTGCTGGCAGACCACGCGAGTATTGTGCCTGGAGAGTGTCCCAATGAAGTTGTTGTTCTTCGATAACTTCCGTCTCGGCGTCCTGCACGGGGACGCGGTCGTCGACGTATCCGACGTCGTCAAAGACATCCCTCACCTCGAGCCGCACGATCTGATCAGCGGCCTGATCGAACATTTCGACGACTATCGGCGACCGCTGGCAGATGCCGCGGCGCGCGGCCCGGGCCGTCCGGTCGAGAGCGTGCGTGTGCGGCCCCCGCTGCCGCGACCGAACAACATCGTGTGCATGGCGGTCAACTACATGGAGGACGGCACGCGCGCCGAACCCGCGCCGATCAACGCCTTCACGAAGTCGCCGAACGCGATCGTCGGGCCCGGGGACACGATGGTCCTGCCCGACGTGGCCGCCACGATCTTCGAAGGCGAGGCCGAGGTGGCGCTGGTCATCGGCAAGCGCGCGACCGGTGTTCCGGCCGCCCAGGCCATGGACTACGTCTTCGGCTACGTGAACTTCATCGACGGCTCGGCGCGCGGCGTGCCGGCCTTCTATCAGATGAAATCGCGCGACACCTTCGCGCCGATCGGTCCGTACCTCGTGACCGCCGACGAAATCCCCGATCCCCACAAACTGGCGATCCGACTCTGGACCAACGGCGTGCTGATGCAGAACTTCAACACCGACGACATGGCTCACCAGATCCCGCGCTGCATCGAGTGGGTCACGTCGATCCATACGCTCGATCCGGGCGACATCCTGGCCACCGGGACCAACCACCGCGGACTCAATCCATTCCAGGACGGCGACACTGTGGAGCTCGAGACGGAAGGGCTCGGCCGTCTGCGCTTCAGCGTCCGTGACGATCTGAAGCGCACCTGGGCACGCGAAACTCGGCTGGAACGTCAGCAACAAGGCGTCGAGGGCCCGACACCACAGCTCACCGGTAAATACGCCGCCAGGAGCTGACGGTCGCAACTCAGTCGTCGGGCATGATCTCGAAGCCCGCGGCGTAGAGCGCGTCGTCGAGGCGTTCGATGGTGCGCGGCTCGCCCGGGTCGACGAAATCAGGGTGGTCGATCGTCCAGGCCGCCCGCCCGTGGTACTCAGCTTCCACGGACCCGACCCGCTGCCCGTCCTTGGTGACCTGGTATCGATAGCTGTAGTGCATCGCCCCAACGCAGCGTCGCTGGTCATATTCTTGCATCTTCGACAGCACGACCGATGCACGGCAGCGAGCGAATGCCGTCATTCAGGGCGTCGATGCTGGTGGCCAGCGCCTTCATGCTGCTCGTCCACGCGGCCAGCGCACACAATGTCACGCCGTCGGTCGTGGTCGACAGCTACGAACGGGCCTGGGGCCTCCAGGACGTCGACGGCGCGCACGTCCGGGCGGGCTCGAACCTCCGCGGTCGACTGATGGCCGACCTGCAGCGCTGGAGCGCGACCCCGAGAGTACCACTCGGTTTGCCCACCTGGCGGTAAGGGATGGGCGCCCGCTGCACGGGTAATACTCAGGAGTCCTGATGCGATCGCTGGTCGTCCTCAATCCCGTCGCTGGCAACGGCGGCGGACCGCGAGCCTGGCAGCGGGTGACACCCGCCCTGTCCGCGGCTGGGATCGCGGATTGGGAGTGCGTCACGAGCGCGGGGATAGGCCACGCGCGCGAGCTGGCACGCGCGGCGGCGCAGGCAGGTTGCGAGCGGGTGGTGGCGGTGGGGGGCGACGGCACGGTGTGCGAGGTGGCCAATGGCGTGGCGCGTACCCAGACGGCGGTCGCCATCGTCCCGACCGGCACGGGCAATGATGGCAGCCGCAATCTGGGTATCCCGAACGAGCCGATCGCGGCGGCACGTCTGGCCCTTACCGGGCCTATCCGGGCGATTGACCTGGGCGAAATCGAGACCAGCCGAGGGTCGACGTACTTCGTCAATGTCGCCGGATTCGGTTTTGACGCCGAAGTGACCGCGCGGGTCAACGCCCTGCCGAAACGCATCGGCGGCACTGTGCCGTACGTGGTCGGCGTGCTGCAGACGCTGTGGCGATTCCGCGCCCCCAGCATGCGGATTGGTCTGGACACTCGGACCGTCGAGCGTCGGGTGTTTCTGGTGGCCGTCGCCAACTGCGCGACGTACGGCGGAGGGATGCGGATCGCGCCCGAAGCGGTCCCCGACGACGGGCTCTTCGACGTCTGCCTGGTCGGCGACCTGAGTCGGTTGGCGGTGCTGCGCTTGATCCCGAAACTCTATTCGGGCGGCCACCGCTCGCATTCAGCGGTCGAACTGCTCCGCTGCCGCGAGGTCCACGCCGAGTCGACGGTGCGGGTGAGCTGTCAGGCCGACGGCGAGCTGGTCGGCGACCTGCCGGCCAGCTTTCGGATCCATCCGGGTGGCCTGCGTTGCGTCACCGGGCCCCCCTGAAGCTCGGCTCGACAACCGGTGTTCAATTTGCTCGGCCGCCAGCCGGCGCGCAGCGCCTCGACGGTGCTCGCGGCCCTCGCTCTGTTCGCGGTGTACGCACTGGTCATCGGCCGCATCCTGGTGTTGGCCGGCCCGGCCGGGATGAACCCGCTGGTGATGGCGCGCCTGAGTCGCGAGCATGGGGCGACGCGCTTCTGGGACCAGAACCCGGTGTTCGAACAGTTCGACGGCTACGATGGCCAGTTCTACTACTACATCGCGCGTGATCCGCTGCTCCTGAGTGGGGATGTGTCGTTCCTGGACACCCCGGCGTATCGCTACCAGCGCATCCTGCTACCCGCCTTCGCCTGGCTACTCGGCCTCGGGCAGGCTGCCGCCATCGGCTGGAGCCTCCTGGCCGTCAACGTGTTGTCGCTGAGCGTGGGTTGCGTGGCGGCCGCGCGGCTGTTCGACTACTTCGGTGCGTCGCGCTGGTGGCTGCTCGCCTATGGTCTGAACCCGGGGTTTCTGCTGGGTGTGGCCCAGGACCTCGCCGAGCCGCTGGCTCTGGCGCTCGTGACGGCTGGCATCCTGGCGCTCCTCACCGGGCGCCACGGGACCGCGGTCATCGCCCTCACGCTGGCGGTGCTGGCGCGTGAGACGACGCTGCTGGTCGCGCTTGGCGTGGCGGCCTTCTACCTGCTGCGCGAACGCCGACCGCGACGCGCGCTGGCCTACGGCTTGCCGCTGGCCGTGTTCGCGGGGTGGCAGGTCGTCGTGTTGTGGCGAGTCGGCGTCTTACCCGCCGGCGAAGCCGGGCAACTCCTGGTTGTGCCAGGGGTTGGCCTGTATCAGACGCTGCGTCTGCTCCTCGGCCTGGAGCCAGGCGCGTCGGTTTCGAACCTTGCGGGCAACGACCGCCTGGCGAGTGCCGTGGGGTTGATCGCCCAGGGGTGCGCGGCCCTGCTGGCCGTCGCCAGCTTTCGCCTGCGCAAGTTGCTGCGCTGGCAACTGGCGCTCCAGGGCGCGTTCGTCCTGTCCGCGGGCGAACCCATCTGGCGCGACGTGGTCAGCTTTCCGCGCGACGCAATGTTGCTCTTCTTCTTCTTCCTGGTCGTGGTGCTCGCCGAACGCGCACCCTATCGCCAGTTCGCTCGGCGCAGAGCGCGCGCGCCGAGCAGCAGCGCGATGGGGCCGACGACGAAGTGAAAGATGTTCTCACCCGGACCGAGCAGGAGCCCGAACGGTCGGTCAATGAGCACGCCGAGCACACCGAGTGCAATATAGAAAACGCCGAATACGAGGGATGCCCAGGCCACTCGAGTCGAGCCTGGACCCGGACGGGTCGCCGCGATGGCGAGCAGGCCGATGCCCCACACCACGTGCAGCAGGTTGTGGCGGGTGTCGTTGGTGCCCACGGGGAGCGGCAACGCCATGGCATTGACTAGCAGTAGCGCGCCACCCTCCAGCAGCAGCCCGCCCCCGAGCGCCAGGACGTAGACGCGGACCAGGCGCGTCGGCTCGAGCAAAGTCGGCCGCGCCGGCAGCGCGCCGCTGCTCATTGGGCGAGCGTCTCGACGCCGCGGCGCCAGGCCATCGAGCGTCCCTGAGCCGCGAGACCCACGGCAAAGGCCGCAGCCCCGACGCCAAACGCCGCAAACCAGACTGGCGTGACCGGCTCGGCTTTGAAGCGGTCCAGGTGCAGCGCCGAAGCCAGCAGAACCAGCAGCGTCAAGCCGAGCGACGCGATGAGAAAGTCGCGGATGGCCCGCGGCGACGTCTCGCGGGCGGCTTGCGCGGCGCCGACGCTGAACGTGAGCAGGAAACAACCATAGACCTGGCCGAGCACCGGCGGCAGCGTCCAGGGCCAGTACGCGGCGACGAGGTCGGGCACCAGCACGAGCAGCAGCCCCAGCGCACCGAAGACCACGGCTTGCACGCTCAGCAACGGTGTCAGGCCGTGGCGCGTGCCCCTGGCTGGCGGCGCCATGCCGGCACCGAGCACCAGCGCCACGGCCAGCAGCGGATCGACGACGTAGTCGAAGAGCCAGACCGGCCGATGGGGCAAACCGTCGGCCATGAAGTCGGACCAGTGGAGCGCGGTGATCAACATGATGAGCCCGGTCGCCACGCCGAAACCCACGACGAACAGCCGCGCCTCCGACCGACGCCGCGAAAATGCCGCCAGCAGCACGCCAATCCCGCCGCCCAGGTACAGCGCGGCGACGAAACGGGTGTTGAGCGGGGTGATGCGCAGCGGGATCTGCATCTCGGCGGGCAGGATCATCCCCGTCAAGCCGATCCCGAACCCCTGGACCGCCGCGAACAGCAGGTACGCGCGGATCCACCACGGCATTGGACGGTCCATTGCGACCGCACGTTAGCACTTTCGTGTGCCATGAGTTTGAGACCAGCACGCCGCCGTATGCACTCTCGGACGCGAGCTAGCCGCTCGTCCGTATCGCTGCGCTCGCTCCGTTCGGCAGGCATACGCTCGTCCGCATCGCTGCGCTCGCTCCGTTCGGCAGGCGCTGCCGCGAGCTAGCCGCGACTAAAATCGCTGCGCTCGCTTCGTGGTGCTCGTTCAGCGACGTATCGTCGAAGCCCGGTGGAACGCGTAGTCAGGAACGCTCACGTTCCTTCGTCTGGGGAATCGGCAGTGGGCGCCGGCGCCAGGCCTATGACGCGTTCGGCAGCCCGCCGGAAGCGTGACGCGCTATCAGCGGAGTGACCCATTTCCCGATTGACGTGCCGCTCGTGATCAAGCGCCGTCTCGATGGGCAGCGCCTGGTCGATGATCTCCTTCAGCGCCTTGATCGCCGTCGGCGAATTGGCGGCGATGCGCGCGCCCATCGCGATCGCGTGCTCGACCACCTCTTCGGTCGGCACCACGTGGTT
>DATGER010000192.1:0-49754 GCA_035309865.1 Chloroflexota bacterium | reverse complement strand
CGGCATAGCCCGGTGTTTGGGTCCGGTATCGGTCCCCGCGACCGAGCATCAGTTCGCTGGTGCTCGGTCGCTCAGTTCGGACAGGCGATTCGCGCCCACTGCAAGTTAGCCGACGGGCGCAAACCGGGGGTTGGGCTCCAGTACATCGCTCGGTGACACTACCCCGGGGGTGGGGTGCCGGTTGCCCCGGCGTGGGACGCTCACGTAACCATTGGTCCGAGCTCCAATCAGATCGACAGCAACTGGCATCTCCTGGCCGACACTGCGCGATTGCAGGGCCAGCTGGGCGAAGACCTGGTGGCCTGGGCCAAAATGTACGAGGCGGGTGGGCGCGCTTTGCAGCGCTCGAGCCGAACGCTCAACGAGATGGCCGAGCTCGGCAAGCGCATGGACTACTACCTGGAATCAGGCCCACCTGCCGCGGTCACACAGATCCTGCGGATGTTGAGGAATCCGTGGCCGGGGCTGGGCGTCGGGATGGGAATGGGCATCCCCCAGGGAACGCCTTCGGCCGCGGGCCCCTTCGCGCAGGTCTGGGAGGCATGGGCGTCCAGCCTGCTGCCACATGACCAGGCCAAGCCGGATCAGGGGTAAGGGCTAGCGCCTCGAGCCCGGGCCGCTGTGCGTGACGCACGACCTCGTACGGGCACCGCCGCGCAGCCGGCGACGGACAACCTCGCGACAGAGTCCCTGTCGCGGCGGCCGCCAGCGTTGCTGAGCGTTGACCGAACGCAACAGTCGCGGCAACCCGCGCCAGCCATGCTTGTGTCCATAAACAAAGCCCGTGCGGCGCACCAAGAGGAGTCAACCCCCGTGAAGACTCGCGTTGGCATTAACGGATTCGGCCGCGTTGGCCGCCAGGTCTTGAAGGCGCTGCTCGACACACATGCGGACAGCGTGGAGGTCGTGGGGGTCAATGACTTGTTCGACACGGCGACCAATGCACACCTGTTCAAATACGACAGCACTTACGGTGTGTACGGGCGAACGGTCGAGGCTCGCGAGCACGCCTTTGTCGTCGATGGCCAGGAGATCCAGGTCTCTGCCGAGCAGGACCCCGCCGCCATCCCCTGGCAACACTGGGGTGTGGAGATCGTGATCGAATCGACCGGACGCTTCACCGACGCGACCAGGGCCAGGGCCCACCTGGATGCCGGCGCGAACAAGGTCATCATCTCGGCGCCGGCCAAGCACGAGGACATCACCATCGTGCTCGGCGTGAATCAGGACCGCTACGACCCCGAGCGCCACCACATCATCTCGAACGCCTCGTGCACCACCAACGGCCTGGCGCCGGTGGCCAAAGTCCTGTTCGATCGCTTCGGCATCCAGCGCGGGCTACTGACCACCATCCACGCCTACACGAATTCTCAGCGACTGTTGGACGTCGCAAGCAAGGATCCGCGCGATGCCCGCGCCGCGGCGCTGAACATCGTGCCGTCGGAGACCGGTGCTGCGCGCGCCGTCGGGCTGGTCATCCCCGAGCTGCAAGGCAAGTTCGGCGGCATGGCGTTTCGCGTGCCGACGCCGACGGTGTCCGTCATCGACTTCACGGCTCTCCTGGGGCGGTCAGCCACCAGAGACGAAATCAATGGCGCGATGCGGGACTACGCGGCGGGACCGATGGCCGGCATTCTGGGCTACACGGAGGAACCGCTGGTCTCCATGGACCTGAAGGGCGACTCCCGATCTTCGATCTTCAGTGGTCTGGACACGCTGGTGATCGGCGACCTGGCGAAGATTGTCAGCTGGTACGACAACGAGTACGGGTACGCCTGCCGGTTGGCGGACCTGACGGCGCTGGTGGCGGCGCGGCTGCCTGCTCGCCCGACGGCAACGCGGGTCCCGGTCGGAGCCCTCGCATGACTGCCGAGGTCAGCGCGCGGCCGAGCTTCACCGTCCCCACTGTCCGCGAGGTGGAGTGGGAAGATGCGACTGCCGTGGTCCGTGTGGACTTCAACGTGCCGATGAACCATGGCCGGATCGCCGACGACACCCGAATCCGGGCGGTGCTACCCACGCTCGACTATCTGCGCGCCCACGGCGCTCGGGTGCTGCTTCTCTCCCACCTGGGCGGCCTGACGGCCAGCCGGATCCGAAGTTCTCGTTGGCGCCGATCGCCGAGCGGCTCGGCGACCTGTTAAAGAGCCCGGTCCTCTTCGCCTCCGATTGCGTAGGTGCGCCAGCTGAGACAGCCGCACGCGGGCTGAAAGCGTCTGGGGTGGCGTTGTTCGAAAACGTACGCTTTCATCCGGAAGAGGAAGCGAACGACCCGGCTTTCGCCGCCCGGCTGGCCGCGCTCGGCGATATCTACGTCAACGATGCGTTCGCCACCGCGCACCGCGCCCATGCCTCCACTGAAGGCATCGCGCACTACCTACCGTCAGTCGCTGGCTTGCTGATGGAAAAGGAGATCGTGACACTCAGCGCGCTCCTGCACCAGCCGCGGCGGCCGTTCGTTGCGGTGATCGGTGGCGCCAAGGTCTCTTCCAAGCTCGCCGTCTTGCGCAACCTGCTCGACCGCGTAGATCACCTGCTGATCGGCGGGGGCATCGCGAACACGTTCCTCGAAGCCCAGGGGCGTGAGGTGGGCAGGAGCTTGCTAGAAGTGGACCTCATTCCCACCGCTACGGACCTCCTGGCCCAGCCGGGCGCCGAGATCGAGCATGGCCGCTCGGGTTTCCTGGTGACCAGTACTGAGGAGTGCGCCGACTGGATCGTGCGGCTGGTGCGCAATCCCGCGCTGGCCCAATCCATCGGCCTGGCCGCCCGGGAACGCGTTCGCTCGCGATTCCTGCTGCCCCGGTTTGGTACGCGACGAGCTGGCAGTGTACGAGGATACCGACCTGTAAGCCGCCGTCCACCGACGGCAACCCGCCCGACTCCGGGCGACCGGCCGACGTACACACCTGCAGTCTGGTCATGCGGCCGCTTACCGAAGACCAGCAGCGTGACGGCGGGCGTCTCGGCGTGGCCCGTGGTCGTCGTTCTGCTGGGAGCCTCCTGGCCGGAGAGGCGCCGCCATAAGAGATGTTGATTGGACGGATCAGTGAATTGGCGTTGACGCTATATCTGGCCATCATGCAGAGTTCCAAACACAAGCCCAGGAGGTGTGCTCCAACGATGGCCAATGCGACGACCGCACGCGGTGATCTCACCGCCGCCGCCACCCAACTCGAGCGGCAGTGGCGTTCTACGGAACGCTGGCGCGGGATCACCCGCGGCTACAGCGCCGAAGAGGTGGTGCGCCTCCAGGGCTCGCTGCTGGTGGAGTACACGCTGGCGCGGCGTGGCTCCCAACGGCTATGGGACCTCCTGCATACGTTGGAATACGTGCCGACGCTGGGCGCGCTTAGCGGCAACCAGGCCGTCCAGCAAGTGAAGGCCGGCCTCAGGGCCGTCTATCTGAGCGGTTGGCAGGTGGCGGCCGACGCCAACCTGGCCGGCCAGATGTACCCGGACCAGAGCCTCTACCCGGTCAACAGCGTGCCCGAGGTGGTCCGCCGCATCAATGCCGCATTGCGGCGTGCCGACCAGATCCAGCACGCTGAAGGCTCGGGCGATACGGACTGGTTTGCCCCCATCGTTGCCGATGCCGAGGCCGGCTTCGGCGGTCCGCTCAACGCCTTCGAGCTCATGAAAGCGATGATCGAGGCCGGCGCCGCTGGCGTGCATTTCGAGGATCAGCTCTCCGCCGAAAAGAAGTGCGGCCATATGGGCGGCAAGGTGCTGGTGCCCACCCGGACGATGATCGCCACGCTCACCGCGGGCCGGTTGGCAGCCGACGTGCTCGGGGTGCCAACCATTCTGCTCGCACGCACCGACGCGCACAGCGCCGGGCTGCTTACCAGCGACGTCGACCCGTACGACCGGCCGTTCTTGACCGGCGAGCGCACTGCCGAGGGTTTTTTCCGCGTACGGGATGGCCTTGAAGCGGCAATTGCGCGCGGGCTCGCCTACGCGCCCTACGCGGACCTGCTGTGGTGGGAGACTTCGGAGCCGGACCTGGAGGAGGCGCAGCAATTTGCGGACGCGATCCACGCCAGGTTCCCGGGCAAACTGCTCGCCTACAACTGCTCGCCGTCCTTCAACTGGAAGCGCAAGCTCGACGACGCCACCATTGCGGGCTTCCAGGGCTCCCTGGCGAAGATGGGCTATCGGTTCCAGTTCATCACCCTGGCCGGGTTCCACTCGCTGAACCACAGCATGTTCGAACTGGCCCATGCGTACCAGCGCACGGGGATGACAGCCTACGCCAACTTTCAACAGGCGGAGTTCGGCAGCGAGGCGCGCGGCTATACCGCCACTCGCCACCAGCGAGAGGTGGGCGCCGGGTATTTCGACGACGTGGCCATGGCGATCAGTGGCGGTGCGGCGTCGACCACCGCGCTGCGTGGCTCCACGGAAGCGGGGCAGTTCACTGCACCTGTACCGGTCGCGGTCGGCTAGCCCCCGGCCGCCGTAGCCTGGTTTAGCCGCATCCGGCTGCCTCATCGCCGGCGCCCGACGCTTTTCTGCGATACTCGCTCGGGCTCCACAAGAAGCCGGCCAGGGGCCTTCGTCACGCAAGTGCCGGTCCGTCGCACCCGACCAGCCGCCCGTGGCGCGCCGAGGTACCCTGCACCTGGAACATTGGATTCTGTGCTGCACAGCTGTTTCAGACCAGGTCACCTCGGATCCGGATACGAGTGACGCTCGAACCAGATCCAGCGTTTCTGTCCGCGGCACCACCGCCGCCCGATCGGCGTATCCAGTACGGACCGGCCGCGTCACAGGTTGCCGAATTGCGGCTTCCCGTCCCGATGCGTTCGGACTGTCCAGTCGTAGTGATGCTGCACGGTGGCTTCTGGCGAGCCCGCTACAGCGCGGCGCACCTCGGCCACGCCGCCGCCGCGCTGACTCAGCGAGGGCTGGCTACCTGGAATGTGGAGTACCGCCGCGTCGGAGAAGCCTCGGGCGGCTGGCCGACGACCTTTACCGATGTGGCCCGCGCGATCGCCTTTCTGGAACAGCTGGCGCAGGAGGTGACCCTCGATCTTTCAAAGGTCGTCATCCTTGGCCACTCCGCGGGCGGTCATCTGGCGCTATGGTCCGCGGCGGCTCAGGCGACCACTGGCGTGGCGGCCTGGAGCCCGAGGTGGCGTCCACGTGGCTTGATTGGACTCGCCGCGGTGTCGGACCTCCGGCTTGCCGACGCGCTGAATCTGAGCGATGGCGCGGTGTCAGGGCTGCTCGGCCGAGACTCGCTGGCTGCCCGCCTGGCGCAGACCTCCCCGCTCGAGCTCCTACCGCTCGGGTTGCCGCAGGTGCTCGTCCACGGCGATCTGGACAGCGTCGTACCGCCCGCCATGTCGTCGGCCTACGCGGCGCGCGCGCTCGCCGTGGGCGATCCGGCGCGCGAGCTGCGCATCGCCGATTGTGGCCATTTCGAACTGATCGATCCGACTTCCACCGCCTGGCCGAGCGTGTGCGAAGTCGTGTCTCAGATGCTGCGGCGGTAAGGCGCTGAGCGAGCCAGTGATCGCCATGGCGGTCGCCGACACATGGGTGGCACGCACATGGAGACCCGAACCAACTGACCGCGTGTCACGACCTGGCGCTCCGAACCAACCGACTTCCGACTGTGGCTCACTGGTGGCGAAGACGATCGGGTCGACCGTTGGCCTTCGCGAAGTCCGGACGGACCCGTGCTGTACACCCGCGGCGGCATGCAATTCGGCATGGGTAGCAGCCCCCGGTGCGAAAGGTTACGATCACCCCGCCACCCCACAGTCTCGCTGGGACTGCAGCGTCTGCAACAAACTTGCGTGGACAGCGCCGGACCTATCGACTGTTCCCTGAGCAGTACGACTAGCCTGCAACCCCCAGTTGCTGCATGAGCCTCATCCGATCGGCCTCCTGCCACAACTCGACCAACTTGCCATTCGCGAGCCGCCAGATATAGATGGCACCAAATTCGAACGGCTTACCGGTGGCCGCGTGGCCTCTGATGAATCCGCCGGTGTCGGTCCCACGATACGTCAAACGCGTCACCACGGTATCGCCATCCGCCCCAATCAGGTCCTCGACCGTGGCATGCAAATCTGGACAGGGATTCAGCAACCCCAGAACGCTCTGCTTATACGCCTCGCCCCCGCGGACCTCACCCAGCAGTGCGCTGTGAAGGACGAAGTCCGCGCTCACCACTTCGTCGAACACATCGAAGCGGCGTTGGTTGATTGCCTCGTCGAATAATCGTCGAACGACCGCCTTGTCCGCATCGGTAGCCATATGTGTGTATTCCCACCATTCGTTGGACTCGAAATACTGTAGAGGCGAGCTACTTAGCCGTGATGAGCCCGGTAGCGCGGGCTTACTCTCCGTCCGGGGTCTGCTGAGCGAGGTCCACACCGAAGCCGTACCAATCGGTGCCAGCGAGCACGCGGGTGTTGTGGCCCTTACCCGTCGTGTCGTCAAGCAACCACATGCTGCCGGCACCGAAGCAGCGCGTCTCACCATCGCTTGTGGTGATCTCCATGTCGCCGGCCAGCGTCACGACAAACCAACGTTTTGGGGTCGGATGCCAGGAGCCATCCCAGTCAGCACCGATGTGCATGAGCCTCGCGGCGCTCGTCGCGATGGGAGCTCCGGACTCGACGGCGGCTCGCCCAGGCACGACCTGAACCATCTCGGGAGCGACCTCGATCTCCTCGAAATGTGATTCGCCATCGGGCGTCGCGAACGTTCGGGCGTACTTCATGGCGCGCCTCCCCCTTCATGCTAGTGGACGGCGGCGCGCGAGTCGGCCAACAAGATCGCGTCGCGGCCCGATGGGACCTGGCCGCTGGCCCCACTCAAAAGACGGATTTCTTGCACCGCGCGACTCTGGCACCCCCGGGCCAGAGGCCGTGTGCACCCGCCCGCCACATAGTGCCGTGGCTGGCCGCGTCAGCCGCGGGTTCGCACGGCGTGCGGGTGTCACATTTCGGTCGCCCGAATTGACTTCTTGTCTAGAGACGCACCGCCGTGCCCCTCGACCAGACCGGACGCGCGGACGGACGAGCTCGCAGCTTCTATCTGAAAGGGCGAACCACAATGTTCATGACGAGTTCCACCATGCACAAGGTCTTGATGGCTGCCGCGGCGACGGCGCTTGGCGCACTGGTCTGGGCAGGAGGCTGGGCCGCGACTGGCCACGCGGCGACTCCTGACTCGCTGAGTCCCGTCGCCGAGGCCGACGACTCAGTTGCGCGAGTTGAACGCGGAAAGATCGTGGGCTGGTCGGGCGGCGACGCCGTGATCTATCCAACCTTCGGTTTCTTCGGCGCCGCGCAGATTTTCGTGGTGGGTGCGATTGCTGCTGACGGCTCGTTCGCCGTGACGTTGCCGGCGGTCGTCCCCGTCGACTTGCTGACAAAGAGCACCGACCAATGCTCGACGATCCAATCTTCAGATCCAGATGCGCTGTCCAACTTCACGGGCAACTACCTGATTTTCCAGCACGGCCAGCAGATCGGGGCGACGCACTCCGCGTCATCGTTGGCCTTTGCGTCGTTCACCGGCTTTGCCGACGGCGACACGCGGACCGGTCTCTTCTACGCCAACCACGACGTGACGCTGGGCGGCTTCTGCGAGCGCCAGCTAGCCTTTGGCGCGGCCCACATCGATTTCTTGCAAAAGTTCGCTATCCAGGCGCACAGAGGCTGGAACGAGGTGGTTGCCGTGCTCTCAATACCCCAGCCAGGCCACGTGGTCGCCAGCCTCACGGCAGGGTCCAATCGCGCCGGGGAGCAGTGGTTCTTCTTCCTCTCCTCCCCCCAGCCGGGCGTCTGATGGCCAAGATTGTCCCCCAGGATGCCGAAACGTTCGAAAGTGCGGCCGCTCCTGGTCGCCCTCGCCTATCGCATGCTCGGCAGCGTGATGGACGCCGAAGACATCGTCCAGGAGGCATACCTGCAATGGCAGCGGCGTGGCGATGTCCAGATCGCATCGCCGAAAGCGTTTCTCTCGACGATCGTCATCCGTCAGAGCATCAACCAGCTGCACACATTGCGCGCTCGGCGTGAGACGTACCCCGGGCCGTGGCTCCCCGAGCCAGTCATCGCCGAGGCAGCGCCGGACCAAGCCGATCGGCTGCTCTTGCATGAGTCACTGTCGATGGCCTTCGTCGTGCTGCTCGAGCAGTTGACACCAGTGGAGCGCGCGGTGTTCCTGCTCCACGATGTTTTCGTATATGACTTTCACGAGATCGCCCGCATCATGGGCAGGGAAGAGGCGAACTGCCGCCAGATCGCCCGGCGGGCGCGCCAACACATCCAGGCCCATCGGCCCCGCTTTGATCCCAACCCGGTGCAGCATCAGCGCCTGACCCAGCAATTCATCGCCGCGTGCACGACTGGCGACCTGGACGCGCTGCTCGGAACGCTCGCCAATGACGTGACCTTCTGGGGCGACGGAGGCGGCAAGGCGGCTTTTTCGGCGCCGCATCCCATAGTGGGTGCCCAACGCGTCGCGGCATTCATGCTCGGAGTTCTCGCCAAGCTTCCGGGGACGATCCGGCCGCAGCCGACGATGGTGAACGGACAACCGGGCTTCATCTTCTCCACAGACTATGGGCTGGGGGGCGTGCTCGCGCTGGACGTTGTCGACACCCGAATCCAGGGAATTCGCTTCGTCGCCAATCCCGACAAGCTGCGCGCTGGCTCCGCCACCCGAACAACCCTGATGCATCGCACCGGACGTCCCCGACTTCGGACGCTCTGGGGGACCCGACGGGTTTTGGCACAGGCTGTCGAAGAACTCCGCACTGGTTGAACAGTTCAAGGAACGGCTCGAGTTGCGTCAGGTGATGTTGCTGGCCCACGATACCGGCGGTCCGATTGGATTGGGCGCCGTCGCCGGCAGCCGGGCGGTCTGCGGCGGCTATACGCGGCCGACCGGCCGGCTCAACCAGACAGATCTGTGGCTTCGTCAGTCTCGTTGGCCTGGCGTCGCCAGCTCGGCCGCGGGTGGAAGGCTCCCGGGGCTCCGACAGTCGTCGTCAACCTTCAGCTCATCCGAGATCAGGAAGTGCCGATGCTCAAGGGGTGGGGTCGCCGGCTGTCTGTCATGCCAATCTTCGGCAGGTGGCGTTGCGACGTCGCATGGTTGGTAGCGTCCTCACAGCTCGGCCTCCCGGTCGGTGGGCCCCGCTCCAGGAGCCGTCCGGAAACGCGCGATGACATGTCAGGAATGACTCAACGTCCCAGCGACGCGACTCCCCGCCGGCATCCACGCACGCTCGGCTGGATCGGCACAACGGCCCTGGCAATGGGCGGTAGCAACCAGAGCCTGTTCTTGCTCGGCGCGCTCGTCGCGAGTCAGGGTAGCGCCGCGGTTCCCTTGCTGATCGTAGGCTTGCTTCTGAGCTACGCGGCCGCGTTTGGCTGGACGGAACTGGTCCTGATGTTCCCGGACCGCGTGGGCGGCATAGCCGCCTCCTGCGCTGAAGCCTTCCGACCATATAGCCCGGTGCTGTCAACGCTGACGGGCGTGTGCTACTGGTGGGGCTGGGTGCCGACCTGTGGCCTGACGGCAATTCTCTCGGCCTCCGCCATCACGCAGTGGTACCTCCCGAATGTGCCAGTGCCGCCTTTGGCAGTGGGGCTGGTCCTGGTCTTCACGCTGGTCAACCTGGCGGGCGTCCGCTGGGTGACGCGACTGGCGATCCCGATTGCGTTTGCCTCCGCGGGCCTGGCGCTCGTGTCTGGGCTGGCGCCGGTCTTCGCCGGAACCGTCGACTGGCAACTCGCGTCGAGTTTCCACCTCGTGTCTCCGTTCTCGGGCCTGTTCGGTGACGTGACCAGCGCGATGGCCGGTTTGTACCTGATCGGCTTCGCGGCGCCAGCCTTCGAGGCCGCCGCCTGTCACGTGGGCGAGACCGTTGACCCCGAGCGCAACGTCCCACGCGCCATGCTGGCCAGTGGCGCGATGGCCGCGGTGTACTTTGTCCTGCTGCCCGTGATCTGGCTGGGCGTCCTCGGTCCAGAAACGCTGCAGCAGGATCTCGCGCAGATCCTCGGACCGACGTTTGCCCCCGTGTTCGGCAGCACTGCTCGCGCCGCCGCCATTGGGTTCATGATGCTGAACATGTTCCACGGGACGCTCCAGCCGCTGGCAGGTGCTTCGCGCACGCTCATGCAACTCGCCGAGGACGGGCTGCTGCCACGCTTGCTGGCCCTGCGCTCCCGGGCGGATGTGCCCTGGGTGGCAACGTTCTTGACCGCTCTGCCGGCGATTGCCTTCCTGCTGGCCGGCGACCCGACGTGGCTCATCGCCGCGGCCAACCTGGCCTACCTGGTCGGCATCGGGCTACCTAGCGTCGCCGTATGGCTGCTGCGTCGCGATGCGCCCCACCTGTTACGTCCCTATCGTGCACCGCGCGGCACGATTGAACTCGGCTTGCTCGCCGCCGCCGCCTGGGGCCTCTCCTGCCTGCTCGGCTTCCAGCAGTTTGGCCTGCCGACGGTCATTCTGGGGCTGATGCTGTGCTATTCGGGCGCCGGCCTGTACGCGTTGCGGCGCCTGTTCGACCGTCGTCGCGCGGGGCTACCCGGCCTGAAGGCGTCGCTGCATCTGAAACTGACCGGGGCCATGCTCCTGGTGATGGCTCTGGACGGCGCCGGCTACCTGCTGGCGGTTGACCACGTGGACCGCGAGCAGGTGGCGCTCGTCGCGGCGCTCGAAGACATCTTCGTGGCCGTGGCCCTGCTCACCGTCAGTGTTGGCCTGGTCCTCCCAGGCATGATTGCCCATGCCGCGGAGGAGGTCGCCCGCGCTGCCGATCACCTGGCCACCGGCACGCTGGCCGATCTGGTCCGCGCCATCCAGGCGCTCGGGGTGGGCGATCTCGACGCCGCTCACGCGCGAGTGGATGTGGTGCCGGTCCGGGTACATACCGGGGATGAGCTCGGGGCGATGGCTGCCAGCTTCAATATCATGCAGGAGAACGTCGCCGCCGCTGCGCTCGCCCTGGCTGGTGCGCGCGAGGGGCTGCGCCACGCCCGCAACGACCTGGAAGTCAGACACACCACGCTCCAGGCGAACGAAGAGAATTATCGGCTGGCCCTGCAAGCAGCCAGCATGGGTACCTGGAACTGGGACGTTCTCAACGACGTCCACACCTGGTCAGTCGAAGCGGAGGCGCTGTCCGGACTGGCGCCGGGTACCTACGATGGCTCATTTGAGGCCTTCCGTCGCTCGACCCACCCGGACGACTGGCTGGACATTGAGCTCGAAGAGCGGGCCGCGCAAGCCGAGCACCGTGATTCGCTCACCATCTTCCGCACGGTCTGGCCGGACGGTACGGTGCGCTGGATCGAATCCAGAGGCCGGACGTTGTACGACGCTGACGGAACCCGGGTGCGCGTAACCGGCACATCCATGGACATCACCGATCGCAAGGAGGCGGAGGAGGCGTTGCTTCATCAGGCGCTGCACGATGGACTGACTGGCCTTCCCAATCGCACCCTGCTGCAGGACCGGGTGTCGCAGGCGATCCTGGCCGCTCAACGCGAGAACGCTCCCCTGAGCCTGCTGCTCGTCGATCTCGACCGCTTCAAAGAGATCAACGACACGTTCGGGCATCACTATGGCGACCTGTTGCTGCAGCAAATCGGGCCGCGTCTCCGCGGCGTACTACGCGCCGCGGACACCATAGCCCGCCTGGGCGGCGACGAGTTTGGAATTCTGTTGCCTACCACCGATGCCCAGAACTCCTTTGGCGTTGCCCAGCACCTGGTCGAAATGTTGAAAGCGCCGTTCGATCTCGACGGCCAGATGGTCGAGATTGATGCGAGCATCGGCATCGCCAGCTATCCCACACATGGCAGCGATACGGCGACTCTGCTTCGCCTGGCGGATGTCGCCATGTACGTGGCCAAGCGTGCCGAGAGCGGCATCGTCGTGTACACCGAGGAACAGGACCACAACAGCGCTGAAAAACTCGCGCTGGGCGGCGAATTGCGGCGCGCGATCGACAATTGCGAGCTGCTCCTGCACTTCCAACCCAAGCTGGACATGCGCGCTGGCACGCTCGTCGGCGTCGAAGCACTGGTGCGCTGGCAGCACCCACTCCGCGGGTTCTTGCCGCCGGACGAGTTCATCCCGCTGGCCGAGCAGACCGGACTGATCTATCCGCTCACCCAATGGGTGCTCGAGGCGGCGCTACGCCAGCACCAGACCTGGCGTGAGATGGGTCTGGACATTCCCGTGGCCGTCAACCTGTCAAGGCGCACGCTGCACGACCCACGTGTGCCCGAGTTGGTTGCGCAACTGCTGGCGCAATATGCCGTGCCGCCGAGCGCGCTGATCCTCGAGATCACCGAGAGCAGCTTGATGGCCGATCCGCAGCGCGCCAGTGAGAATCTGACCGAGTTGCGAGCGCTCGGCGTGCGCATGTCGATCGACGACTTCGGCACCGGCTACTCATCGCTGGACTCGCTGAAGGACCTGTCCGTCGATGAGTTGAAGATCGACCGGTCCTTCGTCCGGGCCATGGCAACTGATGCCCGTGCGCGAGCAATCGTGCGGGCCATCATCGACCTCGCCGACGCTCTGGAATTGCGCGTGGTCGCCGAAGGAGTCGAAGATCGAGCCACCTGGGACGTGCTGGCCGGACTGGGCTGTGACACCGCTCAGGGTTACTTCCTTTGCCGGCCGATCGCCGCGGCCGAGTTAGAAGCGTGGATCGCCGATGTCAGTCAGTCATGGCTGGATGTCGCGGAGAAGTCCCGCGCCGAGGACGCGCGCCAACAACGCATGCATGGGCGCGGCTCACGTCTGACGGCCGAGGAGGAATTCCTTGCGCGCAAGCGGGCTGAGGCAGCCCTGCTCGCGAGCGAGGAGCGCAATCGCCTGGCGCTGCAGGCAACTCGCATGGGTACGTGGGACTACGACGTCATCCATGATGTGCAAACCTGGTCGGCCGAGATGCAAGCGCTGCACGGACTGGAGCCTGGGGCATTCGAAGGGACCTACGCGGCCTTCAAACGCGCGGTCCATCCAGAGGACTGGCCGGCGTTTGAAGTCGAGATGCAGGCGGCTCAAGCCGCGCGCCGGGATTCGATCGGCACGTACCGAAGCGTCTGGCCGGACGGTGCGGTGCGTTGGCTCGAGAATCAAGGCCGTGCCATCTTCGCCGCTGACGGCACCCTGCTGCGGGGTACCGGTACCTGCCTGGACATCACCGAGCGCAAGCAGGCTGAAGAAGCGCTGCGGACAAGTGAAGAGCGATTTCGCAGGCAGTACAAAGGGTTTCCACTCCCAACGTACTCCTGGCTGTCCGTTGAAGACGACTTCGTCCTACAGGAGTACAACGACGCGGCTGAAGTCAACGCAGACTTGGATGTACATCATTGGTTTGGCAGAAGCGCATCGGAGATGTTCGTGGACCGGCCGCAGAGCCTTGCGAATCTTCGCGAATGCCTGAATGAGCAGCGGACGGTCCGGTGGGAGAGACGCGACCACGATGCCGCCACGGGCCAGGATCGGCATCTGGTGCTGACCTACGTATTCGTACCGCCGCAGACCGTCATGGTACATCGAGAAGACCTGACCGAACTCAAGCGGGCCGAGCAACAGCGCGAGGCAATGGCGCAAACAGAGAAGCTGCGTGCACTGGGCCAGATGGCAACCGGCATCGCCCACAATCTCGATCAGTCGCTCATGCGCGTGGCCAGCTACAGCGACCTGGCTCGCCAGGCGCTGGTCCAGGCTGCTCCGGACCTGGTGGGACTCCAGGACTTGTTGATGACGACGACGCAGGCTGCGCTCGATGGCGGTGAGATGGTCAAGCGACTGCTGCTGTTCACGCGCGCTCCATCTGAGCACGACGGGAAACAGGTGGACCTGTGCAGCGTGGTGCGCGACGCAGCACAGTTGACCTCGCCCCGATGGCGTGACGCGGCGCAGGCCGAAGGGCGGCATATAAGCCTGCACGTCGAGGCAGAGGGGACTCCACATATTCAAGGCTCTCCGGCGCGGTTGCGCGAGCTCATGACCAATCTGATCTTCAACGCGGTCGACGCGCTGCCCATGGGCGGAACGATCCGCTTGCGGGTTGAGGCACAGGACGGCCAGGGCGTCATTGAGGTGGCCGATTCGGGGCTGGGCATGAGCGCTGAGGTGCAGGCACGTGTCTTCGAGCCCTTCTTCACCACCAAAGCTGAGGGTGGCACCGGCCTGGGTCTGGCGATGGTGTTCGGCATTGTCGAGCAGCACGGCGGGCACATCGAGGTGCGCTCGGCACTCGGCGAGGGGACGACGGTCCATCTCACGTTCCCTCTGGTGGATGCGTGTCCCGATGCCGAGTCGTCCATGGCGGCGACACAGTTTGATCCGCGACCATTGCGGGTCCTGACCGTTGACGACGAGCCCATAAATACCAGCGCAGTGGACCGGATGCGTACGCCCTCAGATCATTCGGTTACGGTGGCTGGATCTCGGGAAGACGCTCTGGAAAAGTTGGTGGACGTTTGACGTCGTGGTGTCCGACATGGGCATGCGCGCCGACATGCACAGATAGGAGCTGGCCGCTGCGGTCAAACGCCGCTGGCCCGACGCGCGCGTCCTCCTGGCAACCGGGTGGGGCGCGGCCCGAAGTCCGCGTTCACTGCGCGTGCGCGTTCGGCGAACAGACGCACCGACTGTCAGTCTGAGAGGAAGCCTTTCAAGCGCTCGAGCGCCGGCTGGTACCAGCCTCGGGAACGCCCAGAATCTGCGCGCTGACCGCCCAGGCGTCGGAGTGCTGCCCGCCGAGTCATTTCGCAAGAGGGCACCGCTCCAGGATAATTGCGCCGCAATGTGAGATCAGTCCGAGAGTGCACCCACCCGCTCGCCAGTGTGTTCAATGACGGGCACCGTCTCATCAGGCGTTGCCATCGCGGCGATCTCGGATTGTATGCGCCGCGCCGCGTGGCGGTGCTCGGTGCCATGCAGCAGATCCAGGACGCACCGGTAAACGGAGTTAGCGTTCACCTCCGGCGGTACCAGCCGCAGCCCAGCGCCGGAGGACGCGACCCGTTCGCTCATGATGTACTGATCCGCGCCCTGCGGGAGCACCAGCAGGGGAACGCCATGTGCCAGTGCCCCCAACGTCGTGCCGGCACCACCGTGGCAGATGACCACTGAGCATAGGGGCAACAGCGAGGATTGAGGCACATATCGTTCGATATGTGCATTGCCAGGGACAGAGCCAATGAAGCTCGGATCTCCATCAGCGCCGACCGTCACCAGCACATCGACATCCATGTCTGCCAACCCGTCAAGCACGCTGCGAAACATCGTCACATCAGTATTGGTTTCGGTGCCCAGCGTCATGTAGACGAGCGATTCGCTTCGCTCGCGGCGGCTGGTCAGCCACGTCGGCAGTCGTTCCCCTCCGATCGATGGGGGGCCGACCGGTCGCAGACCGCGAATGACCCCTCGGCAGCGTGCTGGTGCGTCCGCTTGCAAGGCAGCCGGCATGATGTCCAGGCACAGATGGCGGTACAGACCGGCCGTTGCATCAGCCGCCAGTCCATGCTGTCGCCACAACGGCGCGACGGCCGCGGCGGCCAGATCAAGAAGCTCACCCTCGAAGCGGATCCCGAGCGTATGACTGACACTCGGCACGCCGTGCATTGCGGCCGCGACCGGGGCGGCGAATTCAAACGTGTCGTGCACGATGACATCCGGGCTCCATGTCCGCACGAGCGGTACCAGATCCTCCAGCATGGCCGGCGCGACAATCTCACCGAACAAATGGGGCAGGTACCACGGCATGATTTCGTCCGGTGCCAGCCGGGTGTAGGCCTGGTCCGGGTAACGCCGAACGAGTCGCTGCCACGTCTCGGACATGCCGATTCCCGCGGAAAAGGTCGCGAAGCCGGCGGTCTCAGCGCGTGCCCGCGTGTCGGTTGCGGTCGCGATCGCGACATCGTGGCCGGCGTCGACGAGCGCGTTCGCAAGTGGCAGCAGCGGGTGAAGATGCCCATATCCTGGAACGCAGGTGATCAGGACTTTCATGCGCTGAGCATCGCAGCCGGCGCGCCGCGCGACATGCGGGCTTTCCCCCAGTCGGGCCGCGCAGCATCCCCCATTTTTCCCAACGGCCAAATCTGGGGGTGGCGCGTCCCCAGACTGGGTCATTTCCCTGATGCCTGCCGTACCGTGCCCGGCAAAGACTGGTCGGCATGCTCGACGTCAGAACCAACGCACTCGCAGACAAGCTGACTGGCTCGGTCATCGTTCCCGGCGACGAGGCCTACGACGACGCCCGCAAGGTCTGGAATGGGATGATTGACCGCCGACCGGCGTTGATCGCCCGCTGTCAGACCCCGGAGGATGTTTTGGCGAGCGTGAACTTCGCTCGCGACGAGGATTTGTTGATCGCGGTTCGCGGCGGTGCCCACAACGTGGCTGGTAACGCGACCTGTGATGACGGCATTGTCATCGACCTCTCGCGCATGAAGCACGTTGATACTGATCCGGCTGCCCGAACAGCCAGGGCGCAGCCAGGCTGCACATGGGCCGATTTCGACCGGGCGACGCACCCGCATGGTCTGGCGACCACCGGCGGTCTGGTGTCAACCACCGGCATTGCGGGCTTCACCCTGGGCGGTGGCATCGGCTGGCTGGTGCGCAAATATGGCCTCACCTGCGACAACCTGCGCGGGGTTGACATCGTGACCGCGGACGGGCGACAGGTGCACGCGTCGGAGAACGAAAATGCGGACTTGTTGTGGGCGCTGCGTGGCGGCGGAGGCAACTTCGGCGTGGTCACCGCCTTCGAATACGCCGTGCATCCACTGACTTCGGTGCTGGGCGGGCTGGTGCTGCACCCCGCGAGCCGCGCCAGAGAAGTCCTGCAGTTCTTCCGTGAGTTTGTGCGTACGGCGCCAGATGAGTTGACGTGCATCGCCATCTTCCTGACGGCTCCGCCGGCGCCGTTTGTTCCCGAGTCGCTCCACGGTAAGCCGGCAATCGCCATCGCCGTGTGTTACGCGGGCAGCGCAGACGAGGGCGAACGTGTCGTCCTGCCCTTGCGCGCGTTCGGACCGCCCGTCGCCGACCTGATCGGACCGATGCCGTATCCGGTGCTCCAGAGCATGTTTGACGAGACTGCACCGTATGGCCTGCAGAACTACTGGAAGTCGGCGTTTCTCGACGATCTTGGCGACGCGGCGGTCGATGTCCTGATTGGGGCCGCTGCCGAGATGCGCTCTCCGCTGGCGGCGCTGCACATCCACCACTTGCAAGGCGCGGTGAGCCGGATCCGGGCCGATGCCACAGCATTCGGGAATCGAGATGCTCGATTCGTCCTGAACATCGTTGGCACCTGGCCGGACCCCAGCGACTCAGCCGCCAATACAAGATGGGTGCGTGAGGCACACGCCGCGATCAGCCCGCACACCAACGGCAGTGGCTACGTGAACTTCATGGCCGATGAAGATCAGAGCCACGTCCGCGCAGCCTACTCTCGGACGGCGTGCGGGCGACTGGTGGCGCTCAAGCGCGAGTACGACCCCGGCAATGTGTTCCGGCTCAACCAGAACATCCGCCCAGACTGAGCAAATTCAGGGCGCACGACGGCGGCCATCCTCCAGGTTGACGAGGATGGCGCGCCATTCGGGCTGCGGTAACGCAAGGTCGATGGGCCCGACCGATACGCGCTAACGCCGACACCGTTGCCCTACGAACCAGAATAATGTGGTCATGCGTGCACGCCCGGTGCTGTGTCCGACCCTGATTGGCCGCGGCGACGTGATGGGCGCCATTGATGGAAGCGTCGAATCAGCTCGGGATGGCCGCGGCGCCACCATCGTGGTCCTGGGCGAGGCGGGCGTGGGCAAGTCACGTTTGGCCAGCGAGGCCGCTGCACACGCCGATAACGCGCGCATGCGCGTCCTGTGGGGTCGCTGTGTCGAAGGCGGGCAAACCAGCCCCTACCGTCCGCTCGCCGAAGCGCTGCTCGGCGGGCTGCGCGGACGGGCGCCGCCAGATGTGCCCGAGCTTCGTCCGTTCAAACCGATCCTGGGCCGGTTGATCCCCGATTGGCGAACGGAGGGCGGGCCCGCGATCGACCAATCGGTCGTGCTGCTGGGGGAAGCCATCTTGCGTTTACTGGTCGTTCTGGCCGGCGACCATGGCTGCCTGCTGATCGTGGAGGACCTGCATTGGGCCGACCCGGAGACGCTCAGCCTCATCGAGTATCTGAGCGCCAACGTAGCAACCGAACCGTTGCTCCTGTTCGGCACCCTACGGTCAGGCGAGCCAACGCAGGCGCTGTCGCTGGCGAACTCACTCCGCGCTCGCCGTCTTGTCCAGGTCGTCGAGCTGCAGCGGCTGAATGACGCCGAGATGCGCCTGATGGGGAGCGCCTGCCTGGGCAGTGCAGACCTCCCGGAGCCGCTGATCTCGGCGCTGGCTTCCTCGGCTGAAGGACTGCCGCTGCTGGTCGAGGACCTCCTGGCAGAGTGGGTCAGCGCCGGTCAGCTTGCGGCGATTGGCGACCAGTGGCACGTCTACGACCAGCTGGCCGAGGTGGTGCCGGTCACGTTTGCCGAAACGGTCCGCCGCCGACTCGCGGTACTGGGCGTCGAATCAACCGAGATGCTGCGTTTGGCCGCCCTCCTCGGGCGTCGCTTTGACTGGCGCATCCTGGGCGGCGCCGCCCATCTCGATGCGCAGCGACTGACGGATCAGCTGCAGCGCGCCGTGCAGCTCCAGTTGATAAGCGTTGAAAAAGTGCACGATCTAGCGACGTTCCACTTTCGCCACGCGCTCACGCAAGCAGCGGTGCTGGCCGACCTGCTGCCTCCCCAGCGAGTCAGGCTGGCTGCCCGGCTGCTCGAAGCGGTGCGGGAGGCGCACCCCGGCCTGCCTGGGGAGTGGTGCGACCTTGCCGCTCGACTGGCTGAGGAAGTTGGGGATCGGCCGCACGCCGCGGCGCTCCTGCTGCAGTCGGGGCGCCAGGCGCTCGACCGTGGGGCCCTGACTACGGCGGAACAAACGCTGACCCAGGCGCGCGAGCTGTGCGAGCGGGACACCGCGCTGGGCGTAGAGGTCGAAGAAGCCTTGATCGACGCGCTGGCCCTGGCTGGCAAACACGCGCAGGTAGGAGCCAACGGGCCTCAGCTGCTCGACGCGCTCGCCCGCCAGGGCTGCCCGCCAGAGCGTTTGGCTCGGGGTCATGTGCGGATCGCTCGAGCCCAGGTGGCGGCATCAAGCTGGACGACCGCGATCCAGCATCTCGATGCGGCGCGCCTGCTCGCCGCGTCTGGCGAGACCTCGCTGCTTATCCCATCCCTGGACGCCCTGGCCGCGCACGTGGCGATCGGGCAGGGACGGACTGACGATGCAGCGGCGCTGGCTCGGGCAGCACAGGCTGGCGCCGCGAAGGTTGGCCTGTGGGAAGTTGTCTGTGAGGCGCTGGAAGTCATTGGCCGCGCCGCCCGCGACCGGAATCGCTTACGGGAGGCTGAGGCTGCTTTCGACGAGGCTCGGCACACCGCCGAGGAACACGGTCTCATCGTGTGGCATCTGCGGGCCGTGCACGAGCTGGGAACGATTGACCTCTTTACTCCGGGCGCCGGGCCGAGGCGGCTGTTGCAAGCGCGTGAGTTGGCCGAGCGCTGCGGCGCACTCGCCGTCGCGGCCATCGTGGACGTCCAGCTCGCCGCGCTTCACGTTGCCCTGGGCAATCTCGACTCCGTGCTGGACTTTGCATCCCGGTCGGCAGACATGGCCGAGCGACTGGGGCTGAACCTGACGCGTGGCGCAGCCCTGCTGTTCAAGGCGGAAGCCTACGGGCGGCTTGGGCCAGATCGACCGGCCATGGAGGCGGCGATCGAGCTCGCGCTCGAAGTTGCACGTGGTGACCCGGTGTTCGAAGCAGAAGCGCACGGCGCGGCCTGGGCCGACGCGCGAGCGATGGCCTCGCTGATCGAGGAAGACAGGCAGCGGGCCACATACGAAGCGTTCACCGGCCAGGAATTCTTCCGTGCCCTGGGCGCGGGCGCGCCGAGCCCAGGCCGAGGATTGTGGGCCTTGCTCGCCACCCTGGACGGCGCAAGTGGCCTGGCGGCGTGCCGGGAAGTAGCGACGTCGTCCGCAATGATCCATCCCGTCAATCAGGCATACGTGCGCTACGCCGAGGCACTGTTGGCCGGTCGGGACGGGAGAGCCACCGATGCGGAGCGGGCGATGCAGGCCGGCGACGAGCTGCTGAGGGTCAGCTATCTCTGGAACCTGCATCTCGGGCGCAGACTGGTGGCAGACGAGGCGCTGGCGGGCGGATGGGGCGAGCCCGCTGTCTGGCTGCTGGAGGCGGCCACATACTTCGATCAGCATGGGCAGCAGCGGGTCGCATCGGCGTGCAGATCTCTGCTTCGGAAAGCCGGTGTCCCAACGGCCAGATCCAGGCGGTTGCATCTCACCGTGCCACCGGCGTTCCGCGTGCGTGGGGTCACCGCGCGTGAAATGGAAGTGCTGTCGATCATCGGCGAAGGCTTGTCCAACCGCGAAATAGGCGCCCGACTGTACCTCTCTCCGAAGACCGTCGAGAAACATGTTTCCAGTCTGATGGACAAACTGGAGGTCCGCACCCGTGCCCAGCTTGCCGCCATCACCGCCTCCGGCACCGTCCCGCGCTGATCGACGCGACTGAAAAAAGATACGGGTGGCGCGAGTCCCCAAACTGGGGGAGTCGCCCGATACCCGACGTTCCTCCTTCGGGCACGCTCGTTTCATCAACGCAACGAAGGGAGAACCACATGGCAACCGTTGTCCAGGAGCCACCAACCGCGGGCGAAGCGCTCGGCCTGGCCGAACTTCACCGTCGCGCCTGTGAATCGACGCGGAGGATCATCGCTGGAATCAAGCCCGAGCAATGGCAGAACACCTGTAATTCGGCGGGCGACGTGCTCGGCCTGGTGAACCACCTGGTCAGGGATCAGCTGGTAACCGTTGAGCTACTGCATGGCAAGGGCGCCGATGAAGCTGGTCGCGGATCGGAACGGGACCTGGTCGGGCACGACGCTCTGGCGGCATACGATGCCGCGTGCGCGTTGGCCCAGGCAGCCTGGGAAGAGCCGGGCGCTCTGGAGCGCGTTTGCCGGACGGACCACGGTGACCGGCCGGCGGCACTCTGGGCAAGCATCCGGGTCATGGACGTGTTCGTTCATGGCTGGGACCTGGCGACCGCCACCGGCCAGGACGCACGCCTGGACCCTGAGCTCTCATCGATGGTCTACGCGGACTGGCAACCACGTGAAGCGATGCTGCGTGGCAGCGGCATGTTCGCTCCATCTCCGGAAGTCCCGCCCGATGCCGACATCCAGACGAAGATGCTGGCCCTGTTCGGGCGCGCGGCGGACCCCGCTGGCGCGATACACGCTCGCGAACTGGGCCACGTCGGGATGTACGTGCGCGATCTCGAGGCTTCGGTACGCTTCTATCGGGATCTGATCGGCTTCGGCGAGTCAGGCCGGCTGCCAGGGGCAGTCTTTCTGACCACAGGCCGCAGCCACCACGAGCTGGCGCTGATCGAACCCGGGCCAGAGGCCGTCGCGGGACCGGTCCAGCCGGCCTTTGGGGTGAACCACATCGCCGTGCGAATCGGTGACACCCTGGATGATTTACGCCGCGCGCATCGCCGCCTCGTGCGCGCCGGCATACCGATCCAGGCGGTCACGGACTTCACGATCCAGCTGAGCGTGCAGATCAAGGATCCGGACGGCACGATGGTCGAGTTGTACATCGACACCGACGCGCCCTGGCGAGACAACCCGCAGATAATCGCGCAGGCGCTTCCGAAGCCCTTGCAGCTCTAGCCGAACCGAGTGGCCAGGCTCGAACACCGCACACGGTGATCCGAGCCTGGCCCGCCGAGGGAAGGCTCCGTCTGTTCCGGGCACGGATCTCTACCGGACCCGGTGTGTTCTGTCACTCGCCTCGGCCTGACGGCAAGGTCGGCCTTGGCGCACCGCGCGTTCCGGTAGCGGAATGCGCCGCCGCCAGCGCGACAACCACCCGTCCAGTCCGAGAGCGACGGCGGCACCCGCGGGACCTCCAGTATGCGGTGCGCCACGTACTGGACGGGGCAACACGCCGAGGCGGGGGCCTCCAGCGCCCGCCGCATGACCTCGCGGGGACAGACCGGCGCGTGGTCGACGGTCCCTTCGCCCATCAGCTTTGTCGGCGATCAGCCGGTTGCCCTGGTCGAGGAACAGCACGCCGAAGGCTTCCCGGGCCCAACCCCTAACGCGAGCCTTCAAGTACGCGCGCACTCACAGCCAGCCGTTGTCTCTCGCGATCTGGACGGCCTCGGCACGTGTGCGCACACCGAGCTTCCCCAGGATCTCGGACACTCGATTGCGGACACTGCCCTCAGTGAGCCACAACCGCGACGCCAGCTCCGCGGTGGACAGTCCCTCGGCGCACGCAATGAGAATCGTTTGTTCCCTGTTCGAGAGTGGACTGGAGCCGGCCCTGAGCACTCGGGTCGCGAGCTCCGGGTCAACCACATTCTCACCGGCGGCACAGCGACGGATCGCCTCGGCCAGCGTCTCGACTGGTGCGTCCTTGAGTACGAACCCCGCGAGGCCGCCCAGCATCGCGCGTTGTACGAATCCGGGTCGCCCATACATTGTCAGGATCAGGGTCCGGCAGCTGGGAAGGCGCAGTCGCAGCTCTAGAGCTGCGCTGATCCCGTCCTGCCCTGGCATTTCGATGTCCACCACGGCCACGTCGGGCCGGGTCGCAAGCGCCGTGGGCACCAGTTCGTCGCCCCGACCGACCTCCGCGACCACTTCGATGTCCTCTTCGAGCTGGAGCAAACGCCGAACGGCGGTACGGAACATCAATTGGTCCTCGGCCAGTAGCACCCGGATCACCGGGCGACCGCTCCGTTCGGCAGACGCGGTGCTCCGTCGCCGAGTCGCACCCGCAGCGTGAAGCCCTGCCCATCGGATGAGGCCACTTCGAGCGTGCCTCCCAGGGCATGGACGCGCCCGGCGAGCCCGTTCAGACCAATTCCCATGGCACCGTCGGATGCACCCCGACCGTCGTCCTCAACGTCCAACGTCGTCGAGCCCTCAGTGCCCCGAAGCACGATCCGACACGTCTGCGCACCGCTGTGCTTGACCACGTTCGTCGCCGCCTCGCGAACTGCCCAGGCGAGCGTGCTCGCATGCGACGGATCAATGTAGGTGCCGTTCCGCTCGATGCTGACCGCGATGCCCGCGGTACGAAGCGCTCCTTCGGCAGCTGCCAGCTCAGCCTCGACGCTTGGCAAATGTGAACCAGCCACAGCCTCTCGGACATCGCGGACCGCCTGACGCGCAAGCCTCTGGACATCCGAGAGCTCGGTCGCCGCGGCGGCGTCGCCTTTCGCGCTGAGACGGCTCGCCAGCTCGGCCTTGACGGCTATGAGCGACAGTGTGCGCGCCAGCAGATCGTGTAGCTCACGCGCCAGGCGCTCGCGGTCGGCTGCAACGGCAACATCGGCGAGCTCGGCACGTGTGGCATGCAGGTCGGCATTGACCCCGATCAGCTGGCGCACCGCGTTCATGCCGAGACCAGCCAGCACGATCGACAGCAACACGGAATGGCTCGGCCCAAGTGCGTCGACGGGATGCAAGGGATCGATCGGGTGGACGAGTCCACCCTCGAGCGCAAGCGGCGCGGCGGCGGCCAGTGCGGTAAGCCCGATCGCGAGGACGGCCAAGGGGGTCCGCAATCCGGCCCCAGCGACGAGCGCAGGGTAGAGCCAGAGTAGCGGTTCTGCCAGCCCGAGGAGGAGGACGGAGTTGATCGCAACCATGATTCCCAGACCGGCAACAGCCTGGCGCGCGCTCCTTCGCCATGGATCCCACCAGTAGACGATGTGCACGGCGCCGAGGAGCAGTAGACCTGCCGCCGCGGCCACGTCAGTCGAGCTTCGCGGCGAGCGAACGAGCACCGCCAGCGCACCGATGAGAACGGGTGCGATGGTGATCCTGATGACGGTGGCCAGCCAGGCCATGTTCGACGGCATGCCGTCACAGCGTAGGCACGCGCAACGGCCAGTGGGAAGGCTTCGGCGCAAAGAGGTGACAAATGTCACGCAAGACGATGACGCGGCACACTGCCCGCACGCGCCACAAGCCTGTAGGTTGTTAGTACATGACCGAACCGCCCACCAGGTTGCCGCGAACCTCAGCCAATGGAACGCCCGCGCAACCAGCTGAATCCGTTGAGGCCGTCGACCGGCTGGAGTACGCCGGAGGCACTGACACCGCGGCCGCGAGCGAATCGCCCCCGGGCACCCCTCGCTGGGTGAAGGCGTTCGGGATCATTCTCGTGGTCCTCCTGCTGGCGTTGGCCGGACTGCATCTCAGCGGCAACGCGCCGACGCACATGCCCGGCTCCAGTGGCGCGGAGCACGGCATGCAAGCGCCGTGACGATGCCACCCGCGATCCGCAAGTTCGCGCTCACCGTCCATCTGACGAGCTCCGTGGGCTGGATCGGCGCCGTCATTGCCTACCTGGCACTCGGCGTCGCGGCCGTGACGAGTTCCGACACTCAAACCGTCCGCGCCGCCTGGACCGCCATGGATTTGACAGGCTGGTGGGTGATCGTGCCGCTGGCGATCGCTGCGCTCGCGACCGGGCTGGTCATGTCGCTCGGCACGCCATGGGGTTTGTTCCGACACTACTGGGTACTGATTTCCCTCGCACTGACGGTGCTGTGTACGGTCGTTCTCGTGCTCCACATGCCGACCGTCAGCGCGATGGCCAGCCGGGCGCGGAGCTCTGACGGGGCCGACCTGCGCGCCCTTGGCGGCGACCTTTTTCATCCTGGCGTCGGCCTCCTGCTGTTGCTGGCGATCACCGTCCTCAACGTGTACAAGCCGGCCGGACTGACCCCATATGGCTGGCGAAAACAGCGCGAGCAGGCGCTGCAGCGCGCCCGGCGCCCTCAACCTGTCGGGATGGTCCAGGCTGTCCCTGCCGCGGGCCCGCGGCAAGCCTCGCCTATGCAGGCGATCACCACGAAAGCTGGCTACTTCATTTTTCACTTCGCCGAAATGTGGTTCGCGATGATGCTGGGCATGGCAGCGTTCATGATCCTGAGGATTGCCGTGAATGCACAGGGGTCCCTTGCCCTGCTCGCCCCGACGGCGCTTGAGTTCCAGGTCGGGATGGGCGCGTTCATGGTCGCTCCGATGGCGGCGTGGATGCGCTTTCGCGGTTGCAGCTGGCGCGAGTGTGGTGGGATGAGTGCGGCCATGCTGCTGTCGACCGCGGCAGCCTTCGTGCTCCGAGGATTCGAACTTCCCGACGCACAGCTCTGGCTCGCGAGCAACCAGCACGCGCTCATGCTCGTCGGCATGCTCGCATTCATGCTCTACAGGCGCGAGCACTACACCAACGGGTACTCGTTTGGGCGATGGCGGAGTGCCGCGGGGCACCAGCGGATCAGCGCCTGATGCACTCCCTGGTTCACAGCCCCTCGCACCCCGCCGCGATCTGAGGAGATCGTCGTCGTGGCCGTGGATCTGCTCGAGGCTCGGGTCGCTGAGCGAGAGGTCGTTCCGTCCGTCAGTGCGCCAGAGAGGCAGATCGCGGGGACGCGCGGGTGAGGTAGGCGACGATGATGTCACCGAGCATCTGGCGGTAGTGGGCGCGGCGGGTGTCGTCGGTCAAGTTGCGGCCGAAGATGGCACCGAAGGTGTACTGATTCGCGACGCGAAACAGGCAGTAGGCGCTGATCAGCATGTGCACATCCAACGCATCGACATCGTCGCGCTGGAAGACACCCTGGGCCCGGCCCAGCTCGAGAATGCGGACGATGACGTCGACCGCCCGCGTGTTCAGGCCGGCCAGCACCGCCGATTTGACGATGTGCTCGGCGTGATGGATGTTCTCGATGCTGACGAGACGAATGAAGTCGGGGTGGGATTCGTGATGGTCGAATGTGAGCTCGGCGAGCCGTCGGATCGCCGAGATGGGGTCGAGATGCTCGACGTCGACGGTCTGCTCGGCCGCACGAATCTGGGCGTAGGCGCGCTCCAACACGGCGATGTAAAGCTCCTCCTTGCCGCCCCAGTAGTAGTAGATCATGCGCTTGGTCGTGCGGGTGCGGGCGGCGATCTCGTCGACGCGGGCGCCGGAGTAGCCGCGCTCGGCGAACTCGTGGGTGGCCACGTCGAGGATTTCGCCGCGCGTGCGTTCCGCGTCACGCAGTCGTAAGGCCGCGGGCGGGAGGCTGGCGGGCGCGGCGGCAGTCGAACGCAAGACGGCAATTGTATGCTGTTGACAGAGGACTCACTAGTTCGTACATTAGTTGGCCACTGATCGTGGCATGCGGTTGAGACCACTGACTCGGCGGGCAGCCCTCCGACGCCTGGGCGGCGGTGTCGCCCTCGCGCTGCTTGCCGCCTGCGCGCCCAGCCCGCCCACCAGCGCTCCCATAGCTACGTCTACGGCGGCGAAGCCAGCGGCGCAGACAGCGCCGGTAACACCTCAGCCCAAGAGCGGCGGCACGCTCAGACTGGGCATGACCTCCGAACTGCCCAACCTCGAGTCGCACCAAATGTCGCCGCCGACGTTCAACATCATCTACCAGGTCCACGACCGGCTGATCGACTACAACGCGCGGTTGCAGCCAGTGCCGTCGCTCGCCGAGAGCTGGGAGCTGTCGGCCAACCACAAACAGCTCACGCTCAAGCTGCGCCAGGGCGTGCGCTTCCACACCGGTCGCGAGTTCACCAGCGCCGACGTCCCGCTCAACATCCACCATGCCGCCGACCCCAAAACCGGCATCGGCAACCTGGCAGTCATCAGCAGCTGGATTACCGACGTCCAGACCCCCGACAAATACACGGTGGTGCTCACCACCGAGCAACCCCGCCCGAGCCTGTTCGACTACTTGCAGTTCCTGAACATCACCGATCCCGAAACACTCCAGGGGCCAGACTCGAAGACACAGGTGGTCGGCACCGGTCCCTTTCAGTTCGTCGAGTGGGTCCAGGGCGACCACGTCACGCTGCGCAAGAACCCGAACTACTGGCGGCCGGCGACGCCGTCCCTGGACGAACAGCAGCTGGTCATCTTCAAAGACCCGCAGGCGATGGTGGTGCAACTTGAATCGGGCGCCATCGACGGTGCATTCGGGCCGCCACTCCGCGACGCGGCCCGTCTCAAAGACGATCCGAAGTACCACTACGTCAGAAACGACGCCGCCGGTACGTACAGCGTCGTCGTCGTCAACACGACGCAGCCGCCGCTCGATCGTAAACCAGTGCGGCAGGCGGTGAACTACGCGCTGGACCGCCAGCGCATCGCCGACATGGTTTTTCTGGGCATCGGCGGAGCCCCGAAGGCGTTGCCGTGGACACCCCAGAATCCGGCGTACGACCAGGCCAAGGCGAACGCGTACGGCTTCGATCTCGACAAAGCCAGATCCCTCCTGCAGCCGGCCGGCGTTGCGAGTGCGCAGTTCGACTTCATCCTGCCGTCGGGCAATGCCGATCTGGCAACGGCGGCGCAGATCGTCCAGAGCGACCTGAGCAAGCTCGATATCAACGTCAATCTGCGTCCGCTGGAAACCGCCGCTTACAACACGACCGCGTTGAGCAAACAGGGTTGGGGCTTGAATTTCGGCCAGTCGCTGTTCGCCCAGCTGTTGCCGAGCGCGATCACGGTGTTGAGCACCTATTACCAGCCGACCGGGCCCCAAACCGGGTTCGTCGACGCGCAGTACACCCAGCTCGTGAACATGATCGGCGTTGAAACCGATCCGACCAAACAGAAGGCGCTGTACAGCCAGCTCAACGACGTACTGCTGGACCAGTCCTTCCTGATGCCGATCATGTCGGCGGTGCCGTCAGTCCTGACGTCGGCGAAGGTCAATGGGATCAGTTTCTTTCGGCACGAAGGCATCGACCTGCGAGCCGCCTCGTTCAGCTAGGCCTGCAACCGTATGCCATGGGCACCAGTCGGGTCGACCGACATGCACTACGTGGAGCGCGGCAGTGGCGTGCCGCTGGTCCTGATCCATGGCGCGCTCTCGAGCGCCGAGACGTGGTATCGCCACGTCGAGGCCTTCAGCGGGCGCTATCGCGTGCTGGCCTATGACAGCGTCAACCACGGGCTGTCGTCCAATTCGCCACGCGGCGAGCCGGAGCCGGACCGGGCCGACGAGCTGGAAAGCTTTCTGGCTGCCGTGGGCGCGCAGAGGCCAATCCTGGCGGGCCAATCGATGGGCGGCATGACGATTCTGCGCTGGGCCATACGCCACCCCGACGCCGCCCGCGCACTGATCATCTCGGGCATGGGCGTGCCGCGTGAGGTGCGCACTGGCGGTAGCCCGCTCCAGCAGCCTATTGGCGACGAAGTCCTGTTCCTGGGCGTGTCGGAGTCGTTTACCCCGGCCTTCTACGCCGCGGAACCACGGCTGGTAGACCGATACGTCCGGGCGCGGTCGACGGCGGTCCGGCTCGAGGCCCAGCGTTTTCCACGCGACACGACCGCAGCCAATCCGCCCTGGGAGCCGCGGGCGCTGGCCGAAGGAGTCGCGCGCATCGTCGCGCCGATGCTGATCATGGTCGGCAGCCTGGATGGGCTGCGGCCGTGGGCCGAATACCTGCACGAGCTGCTGCCAGGTGCACGCTTGAAGGTGATCGAAGACGCGGCACATAGCGCCCACTTCGAAGCGTTTGACCGCTATGTCGCGATCACCCGCGAGTTCCTGGCCGACCACGGCCTGTAGAGCAGTCGCCTGATGCGCGCCGTGGTTCTCGAAGCGCCCTGCCGACTCGTCGTGCGTGACGTGCGTGAGCCGCGGCTGGGCCGCGACGAGATGCTGATCCGGGTCGAGCTGGCCAGCCTATGTGGCGCCTGCGCTGTCTGCGCGTACGGCAAGGGCAGCGTGTGTCATGAAAAACGCTCGCTCGGCGTCAGCATGCCCGGTGCATTTGCCGACCTGGTCGCGATCCCGGCCGGGTTTGCGCACCCACTCCCCGACGAGATTGCCCTCCGCGACGCGGTCCTGATCGAGCCGCTCGCCGTCGCGCTGCACGCGTGGCGCCTGTCCGAGGCCCAGGCCGACGACGCGGTGGCCGTGATCGGCTGCGGCAGCGAAGGCTTACTGCTGATCCGGTTCGCGCTCTCCAGAGGCGCGCGGGTGCTGGCGGCCGACGTGGATCGCGAGCGCCTCGCGCTTGCACACCAGCTCGGTGCAGCCCGGCTCGTGCAGATCGATGCTGATCGGCCTAGCGTGCGGCTGGCGGCGCAGATCGAGGCGGACTGGTCGCCGACGGTGATCTTCGAGGCCGCGGGGGCGGCCGCGGCGGTCGAGCTCGCGCTGTCCGCGGTCGCCCGCGGTGGCCGGGTGGTCCTGGTCGGCCGCGGCGCCCAGTCCGTGCCGCTGATCCCGCGGCATTTCGTACGCCGCGCACTCACGCTGATCGGCAGCCTGATCTACGACCACCCGGCGGACTTCGTCACCGCGATCGAGCTAGTGCGAACGGGCGAGTTCACGCCAGGCACGCTGGTCAGCCGCATCGCACCACTGACGGCGGTCGCCGACCTGCTGGACGCGGCGAGTCGCCAGCCGGGGAAGGTTGTGCTGGACGTATGCGCCGCTCGATAGCCACCGTCTCGCTGAGCGGCAACCTCCCCGAAAAGCTGCGGGCCATCGCCAGCGCCCGCTTCAACGCGCTTGAGCTGTTCGAAAACGACCTGATCAACTTCGAGGGCACTCCGCGCCAGGTGCGCGAGCTCGCGGACGATCTCGGTCTGGCGATCGACCTGTTTCAGCCGTTTCGCGACTTCGAGGGCGTCGCCGCCGACGTCTTCCTGCGCAACCTGGAGCGCGCCGAGCGCAAGTTCGACGTCATGGCGGAGCTCGGCGCGCCGATGATGCTCGTGTGCTCCAACGTCGCGTCGCAGGCAATTGACGACGACGAGCGGGCGGCCGCGCAATTGCATGCCCTGGCGGAGCGTGCGGCTTCACGCGGCCTGCGCATCGCCTATGAGGCACTGGCATGGGGCACGCACGTGCGCACGTACGGGCACGCCTGGCAGATCGTCCAGCGCGCTTGCCATTCACACATCGGGCTGACCCTCGACACCTTTCACACGCTCGCACTCGCGGACGATCCGGCTGGCATCGCCTCGATTCCAGGCGAGCGGATCTTCTTCCTGCAGGTTGCGGATGCGCCGCGACTGGCCACGAATGTCCTGTCATGGAGTCGCCACTTCCGCTGCTTCCCCGGGCAAGGCGAGTTCGATCTGGCTGGCTTCCTGGTCCATGTGCTGCGCAGCGGCTACGCCGGATCCCTGTCATTGGAGGTCTTCAACGACGTGTTCCGCGCCGCGGACGCCCGCCAAACGGCACTGGATGCCATGCGCTCGTTGTTGTTCCTGGAAGAGCAGGTGCGGGCGCGCCTGTCTATCCCGTGGAGCGGGCACGCCGACGCCGCGCCGCCGCCGCCCCGCCGCGTCGAGCTCTTCGATCCGCCGCCCCAGCCGAGCTGGCTGGGCATCGCCTTCCTGGAGTTCGCCGTCGACGCCGACACCAGCACCGCGCTCGGCGAGCTTCTCGAACGCCTCGGCTTCCGGCTCGCCGGTCGGCATCTCTCCAAGCAGGTCACGCTGTATCGCCAGGGTCTGATCAATCTGATCCTGAACGCCGAGCCGGACTCGTTTGCCGCGGAGTACTTCCATCAGCATGGACCGTCGCTGTGTGCGCTCGCGCTGCGGACGACAGACGAGCTGCAAGCGCTCGGCCGCGCCACGGCGCTCCTGTCGACCCATTACGAGGGCCGGGTCGGGCCAAATGAGCTGACGATTCCCGCGGTTCGTGCAATTGACGGCAGCCTGTTCTATCTCATCGGCCAGGCGGCTGAGGCGCGCGGTGCGTTTTTCGAGATTGACTTCGAACCCGTGGCGCTCGACGCGACGGCGGACCGTGGCGCCGGGCTACGCAGTGTGGATCACCTGGCGATGGCCCTGCCGGCGGAGTCACTCGACGCGTGGCTGCTCTTCTACCGCACGGTGCTCGGCCTCGAGCCGCACGGTCAGCTCGAGATGGCGGAGCAGTACGGCTGGATGCGGAGTCGTGCGGTCGCCGACGCCGATCGGTCACTGCGCATCACGCTGAACGTTTCCGAAGGTCGCAACTCGGCAATGGCCCGCTCGCTGTCCACGTTCTCGGGCGCTGGCGTGCACCACGTGGCATTCGCGTGCGACGACATTTTCGCCACGGTGGCCCACCTGAAGGAGGCTGGTGTCGGGTTTCTGTCGATTCCCGACAACTACTACGACGATCTCGACGCGCGGCTCCAACCGGGGCATGTCGTGCTCGAGCAGCTACGCGCGGCCGGTGTGCTGTACGACCGAACGGCGTCAGGTGAGTTCTTTCACATTCCGACGGAAAGCTTTGCGGGGCGGTTTTCCTTCGAGCTCGTGCAGCGCGTTGCCGAGTACGACGGCCATGGCGAGGTCAATGCTCCGGTGTATCTGGCGGCGCAGGCACGCGCCAATTCTGTGGACTGAATTGAGGCGAGTGACGATGCGTCTTCACTACCTCGGATTCGTCGCGATCGCGGCACTGGTGGCGGGCTGCAGCGCACCCGCCTCTACGCCCACCACCGCCGCGCGGCCCGCTCGAGTCCAGGACTTCGCTGTCAGGCGGCGACCAGCAGATGCTGGCGATCGGTCGCGCGCTGATGGCTCGCCCCAGGCTCATGCTGCTGGATGAGCCGAGCCTGGGGCTGGCGCCGCGGGCCATGGCCCAGGTTTTCGACTTGCTCGCCCGCCTCAACCAGGAGGGCATCTCGCTGCTGCTGGTCGAACAGAACGCCATGCGCGCCCTCCGCCTCGCCCACCGGGGCTGCGTGCTTGAGACTGGCCGCCTGATTCTGACGGAGCCGGCGGATGCGTTGCTCCGCAATCCGAAGGCGACGGAGGCCTGTCTGGGTGTCTAGCGCTCAGCCACAATGCTGCTTGACATCTGTGTAGTGTCACTGCACACTTGTCCAACCTCACTTCACACCGTGACCCCCTCAGATGGAGATCACCACTGGCCCAGCCCAGGACACTCCCGACCCGCCGCCGGCGTCGACCGGGCACCCGTTAGGTCGCATTTCGATTCGCCGGCCCAGCGCCTCGGCCACCATCTGGATCGCCACGCTGGCGCTCTTTCTGGTGAGCGCAGGCGTTCAACCCCAGAGTCTGTCGTTCGGGTCACTGGCTGGCATGCTGCCGTTCGCCGCGATCCTGGCCGTGGTTGCCGCGGGCCAGACGTTGATCATCCAGCAGGCCGGGATTGATCTCTCGGTCCCGGGCATGATCTCGCTGGGCGTCGTCATGCTGACCCGCATCCCGAACGGGGATGAGTCGAAGCTGCCGGTCGCACTCGGACTGTGCGGCGTGGCGCTGGTCGGTGCCGGGCTCCTCAGCGGGCTCATCGTGAACCGGATCGGCATCACGCCGATCGTGACGACGCTGGGTATGAACGCGATGCTTTTCGGCGCCGTCATCTTCATCTCTGGGGGCACACCGCGAGATACGACGGCCTTGCTGCAGGGTCTGGTCACCGACACGTTTCTGGGCCTTGGACACGTGGTCTGGATCGCCCTGCTGGTCATCGTGCTCGTGGATGTGCTGGTGAAGCGGACGGTGCAGGGGCGCCGGTTCGAGGCCGTCGGGGCCAATCGAGCGGCGGCCCGCGCCGCGGGTTTCCCCTCGGTTCGATACGAGATCGGGGCCTACGCTGGAGCGGGCCTGCTGTACTTCGTCGGCTCCATCCTGCTGGCCGGGGTCGTGAAGACGCCAAGCGCGTTCCAGGGCAACAACTACCTGTTGCCGTCGGTCGCGGCCGTTGTACTCGGGGGCACGTCGCTGCTGGGCGGAGCGGGCAGTGTCATCGCGACCGCGGGCGGCGCGCTGTTTCTCACCCAACTCCAGCAACTGCTGCGCACCACCGACCTCAATGCGGGGGTTGTCCTGATCGTGCAGGCCCTGGCGATCGCTGTCGGAGTGGGGGTCAACAGCATCCGCGGCGCGGTTCTCTGGGGCGGGATCTTCGGTTCGACGCCGAAGCCCCGCATTGGACGAGAAGGCCAGAACATCTCGGGATAAGGAGAGGGAGCAATGGTGGTTCAGGACAACAGGATCGCGCTCAGCCGCCCCGGGCGGCGCTGGTTTGCGGTGGCCGCCGCCTGCGCGTGCGTCGTCTCCGCCTGTGGGACGGCCGCCCCGTCGGCGCCCACGACCGCGCCGGCGGCGCCGCCCACCGCGGCCGTGGCAAAACCCGCCGCGCCGACAACCGCGCCGGCGGTGCCCACCGTCGCCAGTGCTCCGGCACCCACCACCGCGGCCCCAGCGCCTACCGTCGCCAGTGCCGCCGCCCTGACAAAACCCGGGGCGGCGCCTGCGTGGTGCGGGCCCAAGCAAATCACGCTCTCGGTGTCCGATGGCTTTGGCGGCAACAACTGGCGCCGGATCACAAGTGGCGAAGCGAAGGCTGAGGCCAGCCTCTGCCCGAGCGTTACGAAGTACGTCTACACCGACGGTCAGGGCGATGTGCAGAAGTCGATTTCGGACCTGAACGGTCTGGCTGCCCAGGGTGTCCAGGCCATGGTCATCTTCCCGGACGCCGGTCCCGCCATGCTGCCGGCCATACGCGCCGCCTATCAGGCGGGATCGATCGCCGTGCCGTACCGCGTCGATCCAGGCGGCAAGGCCGGCACCGACTTCAATGCGTACATCTCGACGGATTTCTGTGCCGACGCGAAACTGATGGCGAACTGGCTCGTGAAAGCACTGCCGAACGGTGGCAACGTCGTCTATCTGGGTGGTCCCGCGGGCAACTCGCAGAGCAACACCCGCTCGCAGTGCCTCCACCAGGTGCTCGATCCGACCAAGATCAAGCTCATTGGTCAGCAGCCGTTCGAGGTCACCAATTGGGATCCCGCGGTGACCCAGCAGGTCATCACCGCCGACCTGGCCAAGTTCCCCCAGATCGACGGCTGGGCCACTGACTTCGGGGCGGCCTTTGCCAGCTCGCTGCCGGCCTTCCAGCAGGCCAACCGCAAGGTGGGCGTGATCGCGGCGGAGGACTCGAATGCGTTCGCCTGCGCGTCGCAGGATCCGACCAACGGTTTCCAGATGATGACCGTCACCTCGCAGAACTGGATGAGTCGCACGGCGGTCGACTTCGCGGTTGCACTGGCGACCGGCGGGACTCCGCCCGCATCGCCGGTCGTCCAGAACGAGCAATTCGAGGACTCCCTCGCAAGTCCACCCAAAGTGGTGTGCGACAAGTCGATGCCGAATGATGCGATCATGTCCTCTCACCTGTCGAAGGAAGAGCAGCGGGCCGCGCTCGGCGAGTAAGTCGACGTGAGTCGACGGGTTCTGCCGATGCGCGCCGGCCCGAATGATTCAGGTGGGGCACCGGATCTGCCGGACGTCGACGTCGACGTCCGGCATGCCGAGGACGATGGCGCTCCGCCGTTGCGGCTCGCTGGGATCTGGAAACGCTATCCCGGCGTGGTGGCTCTCAAGGACGTCAGCTTCGATGCCGACGCCGGCGAGATCCATGCGCTCCTGGGCGAAAACGGAGCCGGTAAGACGACGCTTGTCGGCGTTGCCTCGGGCGCGGTTACGCCTGACGCGGGAACGATCTACGTTCAGGGTTTGCCCGTGCCACGGCTGTCGCCAGTCGATGCCCTCCGTCTTGGCGTGGCGATCGTCCACCAGGAACCGGCGCTCCTGCCGGACCTGACGGTCCTGGAGAATCTGAAGCTCGGCGTACCACGACGGTTCCGCGCATCCCCCGGCGGCGCGGACCGTCTCTGGGCACGCGAAGCGCTCGGCCGGGTGGGATCCGAAGTGAGCCTGGACGTGCGTGTCGAGGATGTCAACGTCGCCAATCGTCAGCTGATCGAACTGGCCAAGGCGTTTGCCCTCGAACCTGCCGTGCTGATCCTGGATGAACCCACGGCACCGCTCGGCGTCGAGCGGGTCGCGCAACTGTTCGAGCTCGTTCGCGAGGCTGCCAGGCGCGGGTGTGCCGTTGTCTACATCACCCATCGGCTCCCCGAGGTGCGTTCGCTGGCCGATCGCGTGACCGTCATGCGCGACGGCGCAATTCGCGGCACCTTCAACACCGGTGAGGTCAGCGATCAGGAGCTCATCGAAGCGATCGTCGGCCGCGCGCTCACGGCGACCTTTCCGGCGAAGTACGTCGGGACACCGCGGGCGCGCGGGCTCGAAGTGAAAGGGGCAAGCGGCCCTGGCTTCGACAATGTGGCGATCGCCGTGCGCCCCGGCGATATCGTTGGGGTGGCCGGGATCGCCGGCAACGGACAGACGGAGTTCTTGCGATCTCTCGCGGGGCTCGTTTCCGCGACCGGGGAGATCGTGCTGGACGGTCAGTCACTCCAGTTCGCCGGGCCAGCGGAGGCGCGCGCCGCGGGCATTTCATACGTCTCGGCCGATCGCCACCGCGAGGGCGTGTTCGGCTCGCTCTCGGTGCGCGAGAATGCCGCGCTCCGCGCGCTGGAGCGGTTCCGCAGATTTGGCCTGATCCGGCGGGAGGTCGAGGAGCGCGCGATCGACTCGATGCGGCAACAGCTCGCCATCCGCGCACCATCGAACCAGACCGCGGTCGGCGCGCTGTCCGGCGGCAACCAGCAGAAGGTGGTGCTCGCACGATCGGTGTTATCCAGGCCGCGCCTGTTCCTGGTTGACGAACCGACGCAGGGCGTCGATGCGGGGGCGCGCGTCGAGATCTACTCGATCCTGCGGCGGATTGCTGACGATGGCGTCCCCATCGTCGTCCTCTCGTCCGACGGGCTCGAGCTCGAAGGCCTGTGCGACCGCGTGTACGTCTTTTCCCGCGGGTCGATCGTCGCCGATCTTGCGGACGACGACGTCAACGAGCGTGAGATTGCCCGTCGGATGGTCATGGCGACCACCCATCGCCGCGACGCCCCGCCGATCGGGCTGACCTGGGCGCGTCTCCGGCGGTTCGTCCGCCACGATTGGTTTCCGACCGCCGTACTGACCGCGGTCATGGTCGTCCTCGGGGCGTACACGTACAGCGTCAGCCAGCGGGTGCTGAGTCCGTTCAATATCAGCTCGGCCCTGACGCTGCTCGCCGCCCTGGCGTTCATGAGCTTCGGCCAGACCGCGGTAATCCTGACCGGCGGAATCGACATCTCGATCGGACCACTCGCCGGCGCGTTGGTGTGCATCGCCTCATACTTCGTGGTCGCGGGCACGGACCCCGGTCTGATCGTCGCCGGGTTTGCGCTCATGCTGATCGTCGCGCTCGGCGCGGGCCTGCTCAACGGACTGCTGGTCCGATTCGGTCGGTTCACCGCGGTTGCCGCGACGCTTACCACGTACATCGCCTTCCAGGGCATCGCCCTGCTGTTGCGGCCGGTGCCGGGTGGGAGCATTCTCCCTGACGCAGCCGACCTGATCCAGGCAAAGCTTGGCGCGGTGCCGATCAGCTTTGTGGTGGCGGGCGCCACCGCAGTCGCGTGCGAGTGGGGGCTCCGCCGCCACCGGGCAGGCATGGCCTTGCGGGCCGTCGGCTCGTCGGAGAAGGCCGCTCACCGACTCGGCGTACCCGTCTCACGCACGGTCGTTCTGGCATACGTGGCCAGCTCCGCGTGCGTGTTCGTTGGCAGTGTGCTGTTGATGGCGCAAATCTCGGTTGGTGACCCGGTCGCCGGGATTCAGTACACGCTGTGGAGCGTCACCGCCGTCGTTCTTGGGGGAACGAGCCTCTTCGGGGGGCGCGGTTCATTCATCGGCACCCTGTTTGGGGCGGCCTTGATCCAGCAGATTCTCAACGCAACGGTGTTCCTGGGGCTGTCCCAGGCGTGGCAATACTGGTTCCTCGGGCTCATGACGCTGATCTCCGCCGGTGTCTACTCGCAGGCGCGACGTGCTCGCGAGAGCACGTAAGTGGTGAATTCCGAAAAGTGATGCTGTACCTGGCCTGGAAAAGGACGACCCATCTGTGAAAGCGCTTATCTATCACGGGCCGAACCAGTCCGCCGTTGAGGACGTCCCGGTTCCGTCTATTGGACCAGACGAGGTCCTGGTCCGGTCACATGTGGTGGGCATCTGCCATTCGGACTTCGAACTGCTCGAGGGCCGCTACATCATCGGTTTCCAGTACCCGATCACACCAGGGCACGAGTGGGCCGGCGAGGTCGTCGAAGTCGGCGCCAACGTGACGGACCTTGCGCCCGGCGACCGCGTCGTCGGTGAGTGCGTCGTCGGCCCCGCCGGTCGTGACCACTTCGGATTCAGCATCAGCGGCGCCGCGGCGGAGTTTTTTGCCGCGCGCAGGGAATGGCTCCACCGGATACCGGATGAGCTCACGTACCGTCAGGCGGCCCTCGTCGAACCCTTCAGCGTCGCGTACAACGCCATTCGCTGCCTGGGCGGTGTGGATCCGAGCGACACTGTCGCCGTTATTGGAGCCGGCCCGATCGGGCTGCTGTCGATGATGGCCGCCGCGGCTTGCAATGCGCGCGTGGTCGCGATCGAACCCGACGCCGGCCGCCGCCAGTGGGCCCTCCAGCTTGGCGCCGCGCAAGCCCTCGACCCGTCCTCGCCCGCGTTCGTTGAGGGCGCCAGCGCGGCAACGGCCGGCAGGGGCTTCGATGCAGTGATCGAGGCCGCCGGCGCGCCCACCGCGATGGCAACGGCACTGGAGGTGGCCGCCAACTTCGCGCGGGTGGCGTATGTTGGAATCAACGTTGGCTCGACAGCACCCGCCAGGCTCGGGTTGATCCAGTCGAAGTCGCTGCGCTTGCAGGGCATGGTCGGCTCCGTAGGTGTGTGGCCGCAGACGATTCGTTTCCTGGCCCGCGGCATCGTCGATCCGGCGCGGATCGTCACCGCATCGATTCCGCTCGCGTCGGCGACAGAAGCATTGGCCGCCGCGCGTGACACCGCGCGCAACATCAAGGTCCACATCGCGACATCCGTATGAAAGCCGCCGTGTATCGCGGACCGCACGACATCGCGATCGAGGATCGTCCAGTCCCGCGCATTGTCGACGCAGCCGACGTCCTGGTGCGGGTGCGTCGCGCCGGAATCTGCGGCTCCGATGCAGCCGAATGGGACCACGGTCCGGTGCTTGCCCGTCCGCCGGTCGTGCTCGGCCACGAGTTCATGGGCGAAGTCGTCGACTGTGGTCCGCAGGCGCAGGCGACCGGGCTCGCACCTGGCCAGCGAGTCGTTTCGGGTGCCGGAGTCTGGTGCGCTCGCTGCGAGTGGTGCGCCGCCGGCCGGCCGAACCTCTGTGCCAGCTATCAGACCCTTGGCTTCCACGTTGACGGCGGACTCGCCGAATACGTTTGCGTCCCGAGCCGCACGATCCGCCGCGTCCCCGACGGCGTCGACGACGATGCCGCCGCGCTGGCGCAGCCGCTGGCAGTCGCGCTGCATGCCGTCGACCGCAGCCGACTGACGAGCGCCGAGACGTGCGTCGTGATCGGCGTCGGCGGAATCGGCTCGTTCGTGGTCGCCGCCGCAAGGGCACGTGGCGCGGGCCACGTCGTGGCCATCGACGTCGACGCGCGCCGCCTGGAGGCAGCTTCCGCGTTGGGCGCCGACAGCACGTATGCGGTCCATGGAGCCGACCTGGAGGAGGTGATCCACACGGCGGTTCGCGAGGGTCCGCATGTCGTCATCGAAGCCAGCGGCTCCGCCCTCGCGCCCGGCGCGGCGATCGCCGCGGTCCGCCGAGGTGGACGGATCGTGCTGGTCGGACTTCAGAGTGCCCTGCGCGCCGTGGACCTGCTCGCGGTCTCCACGCGCGAGCTCGAGCTCGTGGGCACGCTCGCCCATGTGTGCGATCAGAACTTACCGGAGGCGCTCAGCGCCCTGCAGGCGCGCGATCTCGCGCGGCTGGTGGTCGACCGAACCATCTCGCTGGCTGAGCTCGTGCCGGTCGGCATCGCGACACTCCTGCAGCAATCCGGCACCGGGAAGTTCCTCATCGATCCCACACCATGAAGGGGAAGCAGTGATGGACCGTCATGCGCTCATTGTCGGCGTCACCGGCATCCAGGGTCGTGCGCTGGCGGACCGTCTGGTCCGCCTCGGCTGGCTGGTGACGGGCCTGGCACGCCGTCCCACGGATATCCCGAGCGGAGTCCAGCCCGTCGCCGCGGACCTCCTGGACGCGCAGTCTCTGGCCGATGCAGTTCGGGATGTGCAACCCACGCACGTTTTCTTCACCGCGTGGCTCCGCCAGGCAACCGAAGCCGAGAACATCGCCACCAATGGCGCCATGTTGCGCAATCTGCTCGCCGCACTCGAGGACCAGCACTCCGTGCGCCACGTCGCCCTCACCACCGGTCTCAAGCACTATCTCGGTCCGTTCGAGGCGTACGCGAAAATAAAGCCGGACACGCCGTTCCGCGAAGACCAGGCGCGGCTCGACTACCCGAACTTCTACTACGAACAGGAGGACATCCTGTTCGACAGCGCGAGGCGTAACGGCTTCACGTGGTCTGTCCACCGGCCGCATACGGTGATCGGCTTTGCCATCGGCAACGCGATGAACATGGGGGTGACGCTGGCCGTCTACGCGACGATCTGTCGGGTGACGGGACGGCCGTTCGTCTTCCCCGGCTCGCCCGAGCAGTACGGCGCGGTGACTGACGTGACGGACGCGCGGATTCTCGCGAGCCAGCTCGAGTGGGCTGCCCTGACGGACTCCGCCGCCAACCAGGCGCTGAACATCGTGAATGGGGACGTATTCCGCTGGCGCCGGATGTGGGGACTCGTGGCCGAGATGCTGGGAGTGGCGCCAGCCGACTACCCCGGCCATCCGACGCCGCTGGTCGAGCAGATGCGGGACGCGGGCCCCCTGTGGGACGACATCGTCCGCCGTTTTGGACTGCGCCCGCTGCCACTCGAGACACTCGCCTCCTGGTGGCACACCGACGCCGACCTCGGTCGGACGATCGAGACGTTGACTGACATGTCCAGAAGTCGCCGGCTGGGTTTTCTGGAGTACCAGGAGACGCCGCACTCCTTCCGCGACCTGTTCAACCGCCTCCGCACCGAGCGGATCATTCCCGATAAGGACTCGAACTGATGCGCGCAGTAGTCTTCCACCAACAGCACGACATCCGCGTCGAGGACGTTCCCGAGCCCCAACCGGTCACCGGCGCGCAGGTCCTGCTGGAACCGTTGTGGTGCGGAATCTGCGGCACGGACCTGCATGAGTACACCGCCGGGCCGATCGTCACGGCGACGCGACCGCACCCGCTGACCGGGGTCACGATCCCACAGACCCTCGGGCACGAGTTCTCGGCCAGCGTGCTGGAGGTTGGCCCCGAGGTCCGATCGGTGGCTGCCGGCGATCGGGTAGCGATCATGCCGTTGATCTACTGCGGTCGCTGCGACATGTGCCGCCGCGGCGCCAATCACCTCTGCCGGGTCATGGCCTGCACCGGGTTGAGTGCGCCGACCGGCGGCCTTGCGGAGCGGGCGCTCGTCGAGGAGTACCAGGTCGCCCGACTGACGGACGACGTCACGGACATCCAGGGCGCCGTCGTTGAGCCAGCCGCCGTCGCGCTGTACGGCGTCGAGCGGAGTCGGATGCGTGCGGGCGATCGTGTGCTCGTGATGGGGTGCGGACCCATTGGTGCCCTCGCCGCGCTTGCGGCATCCGCGCTCGGGGCCGGCGATATCTTCATCGCCGAGCCAAACCCGCGGCGTGCGGACTTTGCCACCACCCTGGGCGTCGGCGAGGTCCTGACCGCTGTCGGTGACGACCTCGTCGGTGTCATCCAGGACCGCACCGGCGGAGCCGGCGTTGATGTGGCTATCGAATGTGCCGGCAAAGAGGCGGCGCTAAATGCGGCCATCGAGGCGGTGCGACCCCAGGGTAAAATCGTGCAGACCGGCCTCCACACGCGGCCGGCCTCGACGTTTCCGGCGCAGTGGTCGGCGAAGGACATCACCATCGAGGCAACGTGGTGCTATGCCGTCACCGACTGGCCGCGGGTCATCCGGCTGATCGCGCGCGGTCGCTACCCCGTCGAACGGATCGTCACCGCCAGATTGCCTTTGGACGAGGTCATCGTCGGTGGCTTCGACCGGCTGATCGATCCGGCCGGCGAGCAGGTCAAGGTGTTGGGCTCTGCTCGACCCGGAGGGAATGGACAATGATCGCTTCACCTGGCGCCACCATGGGCGTCGACTTCGAGCAGCGGGTGGACTATGCGCGGCTGCGTACCGAGCGTTTGGCCAGAGCGCGCGCGGCGCTCCAGGCATCCGATTTGGGGGCGCTGCTGCTGTTCGACATGAACAACATCCGCTACGTGACGGGGACGCATATCGGCGAGTGGGCTCGCGACAAGATGTCGCGTTACGTGTTCCTCCCCCGGACTGGCGACCCCATTTTGTGGGACTTCGGCTCCGCCGCGAAGAGCCACCGGCTGTACGCGCCGTGGCTGCCCGAATCCAGCTGGCGGGCCGGAGTGGCGGGCATGCGCGGGGCGATGCCGCTCGACACCGGCATCGTGGCAAGCCTGGCGCGGCGCATCGCCGGCGAGATGCGGGAGCACGGGCTGCAAGACGCGCCGCTCGGGCTCGACATCACGGACGTGCCCACCCTGCAGGCCTTGCAGGCCGAGGGCATCCGCGTTGCCGACGGACAGCAGGTCATGCTCAACGCCCGCGAGGTCAAGACCGAAGACGAGATCGCGCTGCTCAAGCACGCCGCGGGCATGGTCGACGCCGCCTACGACGAGTTGTACCGGGCGTTGCGGCCCGGCATCCGGGAGAACGAGTTGGTTGGCCTGGTCAACAAAGTCCTGTACGACCTCGGTTCCGACGAGGTGGAGGCCGTCAACGCCGTCTCGGGGGAGCGCTGCAGCCCACACCCGCACGTCTTTGCCGATCGTCTGTTGCGGCCGGGCGATCAGGCCTACTTCGATATCATTCAGGCCTTCAACGGCTACCGCACCTGCTATTACCGCACGTTCGTGGTGGGCAGCGCCACGCCGGCTCAACTGGACGCCTACAAGCAGTGCCGGGAATGGATCGACGCGGCAATCGCGGCTGTCCGACCGGGACTCACCACCCGCGAAATCGCCCTGCTGTGGCCCCGGGCGCAAGACTTCGGGTTCCAGAGCGAAGAAGAGTGTTTCGGTCTCCAGTTCGGACATGGTGTGGGCCTGGCGTTGTGGGAGCGCCCGATCATCAGCCGGCTCAACTCGCTCGAGCATCCGGTCGAGATCAAGCAGGGCATGGTCTTCGCGTTGGAGACCTATGCGCCGGCCGCCGACGGTTACTCCGCGGCACGGATCGAGGAAGAGGTGGTGGTAACGGCCACCGGCTGCGAGTCCATCTTCAGGTTCCCGGCCGAGGAGCTGCTGGTGGCTGGCACACGCTATTTCCGTGGCGCCGACTTGCCTGCCGGAGCGCGTGGCTGACCTGGGGTTCGTCGGGCTCGGGTTGATGGGCGGCAACATCGCCCGCCGGCTGCTGGCGGCTGGTCACCATGTGGTTGGCGACAACCGCACCGTCGCCCGGGCCGCGTGGCTGGTGGAAGCGGGCTTGCAGCTCGAGACCTCGCCACGCCGGGTAGCTGAAGCCGCCGAGGTCATCTTCAGCAGCGTCGCCGACAGCGCCGCACTCCGCGCCGTGAACTCAGGCCCGAATGGCATCATCGCTGGGCTGCGCACCGGGTCCGTGTACATCGACCTGAGCACCGTCAGTCCGGTGGCGATCCGCGAGCTCGTCCCCCAGGTCGAAGCAGCAGGCTGCAAGCTGCTGGATGCACCCGTGTCAGGCAGCGTGGCCACGCTGCAACAAGGCCAGCTGTCGTTCATGATCGGCGGCGATGAACAGGCGCTAGAGCGGGTCAGGCCCATCCTGCTGGATATCGGACCGAAGATCACCCACGTGGGCGGCAATGGCCAGGGTGCCCTGATGAAGCTGGCCACCAATCTGCAGGTGGCGGTCCAGACCCTTGCTTTCTGCGAGTCAGTATTGCTGGCCGAACGGGGCGGCATCCCGCGCGACCGCGCCGTCGAGGTCCTGCTGCGGAGTGTGATCGCCTCGCCGATGTTGGCGTATCGTGGACCGATGCTCGTGCGACTGCCGGAGCAGGTGCTGTTCAACGTACGCATGATGCTGAAGGACGTCGACCTGGCGCTCGAGGCCGCGTCGGCGGTCGGTGCGAGCCTGCCGACAACCGCGCAGGCGCGGCGGGTACTGGACGACGGCGTAGCAATGGGCTACGCCGACCAGGAGTTTTCGGCGATGTTCAACGTACTGTCGCGCTACGCTTCCTGAGGGTCGCGGTGGCCCGGTTGGACCGCGTCGAAGCCCTTCGGGCCGCGCACAAACCATACGGCATGTACGGGCTCGCTACCGATGTTGTATAGACGGTGGGGGGTTGCCGAGTCGATGGACACCGCGTCACCGGGATTGAGCTCGTAGTCGTCGAAGCCAATTGAGACGTGGAGAGTGCCGCTCAGGATGAACCCCCATTCGTGGCCGGAGTGGTGCTGAAACGCGTTGGGCGGACTCGATGCGCCGCCAACCTCATACACCACGTACAGAAACTCCGTTCCAACCTCCGAATGCGTGGTGAGCCGCTCCCAGACGACTCCCGAAGCGAGGCGGATCTGCTTGCGGTCGCCAGCCTGTTGGACGGGGCCGCCTGGCACGGACGAAGGCGCAGGTGGCGGTCCCTCGAGCGCGGGACGTCCGTTGGTTGTGCCGCGGCGGCCGTCAGTGAAGAGTAGCTCGTCTAGCGAGACGCTCAGCTCCGCTGCTATCGAGTAGAGCGTGCTGACCGATGGCTGGGCTCGCCCAGTCTCGATCTGGGAGATCAAGCTGGGTGAGACGTCGAGTCGTTTCGCGAGCTCGCGCAGGGTGAGCCGATGCTCCCGACGCGCGGCGCGCAACCGGCCACCGATGTCGGGGTACTCCCGAGCGGCGCGGGAAGGTCTCGCAGTCAACGGCAAATTCCGGTCACACGTAATTTGGATCCTCCATCAACTCGACCCAGAAGCTGTCCGGATCGCGGACGTACACGATCGAGGCCCCCGCGTTGCGCCCCGCCGTGGCTGTCTGTGGCTCACTCAAGAGCACAAACCCAGCCGCCTGGAGCCGTGCACACAACCCCGCGAGGTCGCGGACGAAGAAACACAGGTGGCCTGCACCGGGATCTCGTGGCCGCGCTTGTGCGGGGGCGCGCTCAACGTCGACGTACTCGAGCAGTTCGAGGAAGTGAGGGGACCCAGGAACGCGCAGCAGCGCGATTTCGAGGGTTGCGCCTGGCGCGTCGACGAGCCGCTGGATATAAGGTTCGCGCGCTGTCCGCGTCCCGACCACTTCCAGTCCCAGGAGGTCCCGGTAGAACTGGAGCGACCTCTCGAGGCTGCTGACGGTTACTCCCGTGTGATACACGGCCAGTACCGAAGGGTCGGCCCGCGCTGCCGGCTGCATCGTGGTCTCTGGCGCCCTACCGCACACCTTCGCTCTCAACAGTGTAGTTGTCCGTGGCAGCCGGCGCGCGATGATCGGGCGCTCGACGTTCGCGCGCAGACCGTTCGACCGATTTCAGGTGGCCATGAACTACACAGCAGAGGCGGCGCGGGGTGCTTTGCAGACAACACTTTCACCCGTGTTGCTGGCGGGTTCGTCATGGCCATCGCGGGTCCGTGTATTCGCGACCATCGTTTCGGATCTGCTTTCGAACACCCCGGCCACGGTATCCAACTCGTCGTCTGACCGCTGGGGCGAGCGCGGATGATGAGCCACCTTTTGTGCGACCGCCTTGGGCCGATGCAGACGTTTGCGGCTCGCCTGATCGAGGTCGACCGACGCCTCACCTCAATCAACCAAGCAGGCACTCAACGGCCTGCCTTGCCGTCGACTGCCAGTCCAACTCGGAGAGCTCGATCCAGCCGCGCGCGGGCCAGATGACGGACACCAGCAGGAGTCCAATCAGGCCGAGACTCGCGGCGCGTCGATCCAGGTCCGGCCGAAGGCGCGGCGCCGCGGTGTCGAGTGCGCGCTCCACCAGACGTTGGGCCGCGCGCGGGGTCGCAGCCATGTGCTCTCGCAGTTCAGGCACCCGCCGGTACTCGCCGAGGTTGAACTCAATCGCCTCGCGGTGTTCGAGCATGCCGCGGTGGAGAAAGTTCAGCACGTCCAGAATGCCCACAATTGCCCGCTCATTGCTGGACGTGTCGATCGCCACCGGGTACGTGTCGAACCGTTCGACCGGCGCGAAGCGTCGAAAGGCTTCAGCCGCGAGGTTGCCTTTGTCACCGAAGAGACGAAACAACGTGACCTCGTTGACACCCGCTTCTTCCGCCAGCACACGTGTGGTGGTCCCATCCATCCCTCGCTCTGCCAGGAGGCGAAGGAACGCGCGGAGGATTCGCTCCTCGGTCGGAGTGGTCACGCCGTGAGCTGCCGGCGCAGAGAGGCGACCGCCAGCGCGAGCATCACCCCGGCGGTGGCGACCAGCACCGCCAGGTCGCGACCAAGCTCCTCGCTGGAGTTGTAGAACACCGCCATCTGTAGCGCGTGCATGCCGTAATAGGTCGGGACAAACTGCGCCATGGTCTGGACCCATTCCGGCAAGAACGCGATCACGCTGATGCCCCCGGACAGGAAGAAGAGGTAGAAGGAGAGCGGGATGGTCAATGCCGCCACACGCTGAAACCGGCGCGCCATCGCACCGATGGCCACACCAAAAGCGGCGCTGGTCAGCGCGAGCAGCAGGACGGTCACCAGCGTTGGCACCCACGCGCCACCTTGCGGGCGGAGGTAGCCGCTGATGGCGCCGATCGCAAGTACGACAGCGGCGATGACCAGCGTGGTCAGCCAGCCGGCGAGCAGTTTGCCAATGATCACGGACTCGCGCTGGATCGGCGCCAGCAACAACTCTTTGATCGTCTGGTCCTCCCACTCGCGAGCCGTCGCCAATCCGGCATTGATCGCGCCGGCGATGGTGAGCAGCAGCACGAGATTTGGAATCAGCTGGAACTGAAGCAGGCTGATGTCCTGAAGGCGGAGGTCCGATTCTTCGACCTGCACGCCGATCGGATCCACCTGATCCGGCAGCTGGCTATAGAAGTCGGTGATCGCGGCGGGCAGCGAGCGGCGCAGGTCGTTGGTGAAGTCGAGGTTCAGATTATTGATCTCGATCTTGACCGGATCAGGCTGGCGTGCATCGAAAGCCGTGTCGAAGGTAGGCGGTATCGTGATCACCCCAGCCACCTGGAGCGACTGCAGTGCCACCGCGGCTTGATCGGCCGAGAGCTGGGTGACGTTGAATGCGTCGGAGTCCTTCAGGATCGCTGCCAGCTGCTGTGCGTGGGTGCTGTCATCCTCCACGACGAGCGCAACTGGATTGCGACCGACCGCCGAGGCCCCGATATACAGGACGACCATCAGGCTAATCGCGGGCAAAAGGGTCGCCGCGATGGCCGTAGGCTGACGCGCCCAGACCGCCACATCCTTGCGGACAATCGCCCAGATGGCGACCAGTTCCGCCGTCACGGCGTCGCCCGTAGTCTCAGCGCGATGGCGCTCACACTGACGATGACGAGCGTGAAGCAGGCCAGCACGATCGCATTCGTAGCCACGCTGAACGGAGTGGTCTGGAACCCGTGAAACGCATACTGAAACACCGCAATCGCGTAGTACACGGGTTGCAGCTGGGCGACGGTCGCCAACACGGGCGTGCCCCACTGTACCGGCCCAAACGCTCCGCTGATGAAGAACACCGGGAGTGCCAGGCCAAGCGAGAGCGGAACAACCGCGTTTCGGCTGCGCACGAGCGTGCCGAGGAGCAACCCGAGAGCCACGAAGGTCAGCATCACCAGCAGGGTGAAGCCGATCAACTCGGGCCAGTGCGTTGGCCGCACCTGGAGCACCAGCACCACCACACCCAGCACGAGTCCGGCCGACAGTACGTTGAGCGCAACTGCCGCCAGCACCTTGCCGGCTTCGATGGCCCATCGGCTGGCTGGAGCCAGCAAAAGCTCTTTGATCGTGCCGGTCTCGTATTCGCGCGCGGCGTTGCTGCCCGCCTGCAGCAGCCCGCCGACGAGCAAACTCACCACGACAATGCTCACCGACAGGTACTCGATATAGCCCGTATCGTAGGGTTGCACGTCGATCTCGGCAGCATGGACGACGACCTGGTCCGGGAACGCCTGGGCGTAGAACGACGTGATGGCCAGGGGCACCGCGCGACGAATGTCGTTGGTGTAATCCAGCTCCAGGTTGTTGACGGCGACAGGCACGCTGACTGATTGGCCGGATTGGAGGGCCGCGTCGAACGTCGCCGGCACGGTGATGACGGCGACGATGCGGCCCTGAGCCATCAGCCGCTGCGCGGTGGCGGCGTCAGTCTGCTGGATGATGAACGAGTGGCTGGTTTGCAAGGCCTGGAGGAACTGCTGACCGTACGGCCCGGTGTCGTCCATGACCACTGCCGTTGGCGCTTCCCCGCCGGTCAATACGAACAGGAGAAACAACAGCAGGAAGTTGAGTGGCAAGACGATGCTGATGATGGTGAACAACCGCTCGGTGAGCGCAGAGCGGATGTCCTTGAGCGCCACAGCGCGGATAACGCGAAGGTCGTGACGCATGCGTCCTCAGTCCCGCAATGCTGCACCGGTGAGGTGGAGGAAGATCTCGTCGAGGTTCGGCTCCCGCTGCGAAATGGACCGCAGCCGCGCTTCGTTCGTCACCAGCGTGACCACCTGTCCCGCCAGCGGCCGCTCGCCACTGGCGGTCACCTGGAGGTGGCCATCATGCGTCGTAAGGTCCGTCACGCCGGGCAAGTCCCGGAGCGCCTGCAACAACGCGGCGGACGGTTCGGATTCGAGCTCCAGATCGATGACGCTATCGCCATAGCGCTGCTTCAGCGCCGCAGGCGTGTCCATCGCCACCAGGTGGCCGCGATCGAGAATGGCCAAGCGGTCGCACAGTGCGTTGGCTTCCTCCAGGTAGTTGGTGGTCAGGAGCACGGTCTTGCCCTGATCTTTGAGCCCGAGGATGTAGTCCCACAACGCGCGTCGACTCTGGACGTCGACGCCGAGCGTGGGTTCATCGAGATACAGCAACTGGGGCGCGTGCAGGAGCGCGCGGGCGAGTGCCAGTCGGCGCTTCATGCCGCCGGAGAAGGTGCTGACGCGGCTGTTACGTCGGTCGGTGAGTTGAACCAGGTCCAGCAGGGCCGCGATGCGAGATGCCCGTTCGCGGCCAGGCACGTTGTAGAGATCGGCGTGAAACTCCAGGTTGGCCTGAGCGCTGAGCTCTTCGTACAGCGCGGTTTCCTGGGGCACGCAACCCAGCAGCGAGCGGACCGCGCGCGGGTCGCGATTGATGTCGAAGCCGAAGACAAGGGCCTGGCCGGCGGTGGGGCGCGACAGACCGCTGAGGATGTTGATGATGGTCGTCTTGCCTGATCCATTGGGGCCGAGCAAGCCGAAGATCTCGCCGCGCTGCACGACCAGGCTGAGGTCGTCGAGCGCAGTGAGCTTGCCGAAGCGTTTGGAGAGGCCGCGCAGCTCGATGGCCGGGTCCACGATACCAGCAGGTTAGCATGCAAACACTTGCTTGCACAGCCGTGGGCCGCAGCGACAGCTGTAACCCGAGGCTGTTGTCTGCGTCGCGCCGCGGCACGCCGCCTTGTCTGACGGCTCACAGTGAAGCATTGAGCCCGGTTCGATATCGGACAAGTGCCCGGCCGATCAGCGGGCCGCCAATCAGGCCGGGGACGATCCAGAACGCCAGCACCGGCAGTCGGTCCCACACGGGCAGGCGCGGCCCGTTGTCCACGTAAAACGCCGTCAGGAGCAGGATGTAGGACGTACCCATGCCCACGATGTGCAGCCGGATCCAGCCCGGCCAGCGGCGATGCCTGGCGACGAAGCCGATCGAGGCGACGGCCAGCGACAGCGTGCCGAGCACGACCAGATACGCATCCTCCGGCCCGCGGAGCGCGGCCAGGCCTGCCGCCGTGGCGCACACTACCCACAGCGCCCCGAAGTAGATCCTGCCTGCGTTGGGGTGACGCCCGGTTCGCTTCGGACTCAGCATGGCGATTGCCCCCGCCACCACGCCCGTCAGGCCTGCCGAAATGTGCGGGACGAGCAGCGCGGCAAACAACAGCGACGGTCGCTCGCCAACCAATTGCCTCAGCAGGTCCAGCACATCCGGCATGCAACTAGCCGCCGCCGACCGCGACCGTGCCCGCGCCACCATCAACGATTACCAGCTGGCCTGTTTTCAGGCGGCGGGTGGCGTCTCCAGTTCCGACCACCGCTGGGATGCCGTACTCACGCGCGACGAGCGAGGCGTGGGCGGCCAGTGTGCCCCCGTCGGTGACGACCGCCGCCGCGCGTTCAAACAGCGGCGTCCAGGCCGGGGCGGTGGCTCGCGCAACGAGCACCTCGCCAGCTTCGAACGCGTCGAAGTCCTCGACGCTGCTCACGAGCCGCACGCGGCCCGTGGCACGACCCGGACTGGCGCCCTGGCCGACCAGCAGATCCTTCGATACATCGGTCCGACGCGCAACCGGTGTTGCCCCGTTCATCAGCGCCGCAAGCAGGCGGGGTGGATGGCCCAGCTCGAGCGGAGCGACCAGGCGACGCTGCCGCTGCCACTCGTCACGTCGGTGTCCGACGGCAGCCAGCCGTTGCGGCGTGGGATGCTCGAGTTCGGCACGGGTC
>DATGER010000191.1:0-3231 GCA_035309865.1 Chloroflexota bacterium | reverse complement strand
TTCAATCCGCACCCGCGTCCGATGCAGCGGTGGCTGCCGCCGCGGTACTGGCCGCACCGGTCGCCATGGGTCCTCTGCCGGTCCAGATCGCGCCGAGCCAGGTCGTTTCGCAGATCGCGCAACACGCTGAAGTGATTCGCTTGCCCGGCAATCGCGGTCTGCACATTCAGCTCCATCCGGACGACCTCGGCGGAGTCCAGGTGACCGTGCGTTACTCCCCAGGTGGGGGCGTCGAACTCCACATCAACGCGGAGCACGCCGCGACCGCCGCACTCGTGCAGGCCGGTTGGAGCGAGCTCCGCGATTCGTTGGCGAGCCATGGCATCACCGCGGACCGTTTGATGATGAGCGTGACCGTCCCATCCACCGCCGGCCAGGCCGACCTTTCGGGTGGCGACCGCGACCGATCCGACCCGAACGCCTATGGTGCTGGCCAGAGCAGCTTGAGCAGCCCGGACAGTCAGAGCCAGGGCCAGTCACGTCAGGACAACGCACCCCAACGTACTTCGCAAACCTGGAGCGGCGGGCTCGAGCCGGTCGCGTCGACCGACGCCAACCCGCGCGTGGCATCGGCCACGGGCACTCCGTCTCGCATCGACTACCGCGTCTGAACCCGCACGAAAGGCGATCTTTCCCCGCTATGCCCGATATCTCCACATTTCTGAACCAGACCACGGTGCCAGCGACGTCCGCGACGTCCGCCAGGGCCGCGGTGCCCGCGGCGGGCAAGCCCGCGCTCGGCAAGGACGACTTCCTCAAGCTGCTCATGGCCCAGCTTCAGAACCAGGATCCTATGAAGCCCATGGACGACACGGCGATGATCGCCCAGATGGCCCAGTTCAGCGCGCTCGAGGCCACCCAACAACTCAACGCGACGATTACCCAGAGCGCCAACGTCCAGACGGTCGCGTCGGCTGGCGCACTGATCGGCAAGTACGTCCAGGCCAACCTGGCCGATGGCAGCTCCTCCATGGGCGCTGTGACGGGCGTCAATTTCACGACCACGGCTGGCGTCGTTTCGCCGACGCTGGTCATCGACGGCAAGGATGTCGACTACAGCACCATCGTGAAAGTCAGCAGCTCACCGATCACCCAGACACCGACACCCTAAGGAGCACCCGTCACATGATGCGATCTATGTTCGCCGCCATCTCCGGTCTGAAAAACCATCAGACCATGATGGACGTCGTCGGAAACAATATTGCCAACGTCAACACGACCGGCTTCAAGCAGTCGCGCGTTGCGTTCGCGGACATTCTGAGCCAGACGGTCCGCGGCGCAACCGGCCCGCAGAATGGGCGCGGTGGGATCAATGCCGAGCAAATCGGCACCGGCGTCGGGCTCGCCAGTATCGACACGATTCAGACGCAGGGCACCAACCAGGCGACGGGCAAAGCCACCGACATGGCCATCCAGGGCGATGGCTACTTCGCGATGAGCGACGGCAAACAGAACTTCTACACCCGCGACGGCGGGTTCGACCTCGCCCTCGATGGCACCCTCGTGAACCCCTCCAACGGCCTCCACGTCCAGGGCTGGGGCGTGACCGCCGCGACGGCGCCAGTTACCGTGGCTGGCGTAACGACGCCTGGGACCCCCGCGGTCGTCAACACCGCGGCCGTGCCGGGCAACATCAGCATCCCCATTGGCGCGGGCATGGTTGGCATGGTCTCGAGCAGCATCGGCGTCACCGGCAACCTCGACGCGAACGAAGTGCCGACGGTCGCGTACAAGCAGGACAGTGCGAGTGGCACCGTGGACGGCGTGCAACCGACCTTCGCCCCGATCGGGCTGAGCACCACGGCCTATGACTCGCTCGGGAACCCGATCCAGCTCACGATCGCCGCGACACCGGTGAATTCGCCGTGGAAAACCACGTGGGGCCCGCCTATTGTCGCGGGTGTGCCGACAACGCCTACAACCGTACCCGGGGCGCTCACCGGTTGGAGTGTCGTGGTCAACACCGTCCCACCGCAGGCGGTGCCGCCAGCCCCGATCGCCGTGACCTTCAACGCGTTCGGCAAGATCGCTACGGGCGGCACGTCGCCTCTGAGTTTCGCCCTCGGTAATGGCGCGGTGACGCCGCAGACGTTGAGCCTCGACCTGTCGAAGCTGACCCAGTTGAACTCTTCGTCGGACATGATCGCGACCGCCGACGGAGCGTCGGCGGGTACGTTGACCAGCTTTACCGTCGGCCAGTTTGGCGACATCACCGGCGTCTACTCCAACGGCTTCAAGCAGGCCCTCGGTCAGATCGCCATGGCCAGCTTCACCAACCCCAGCGGCCTGACCAAGACAGGCGGCAACCTGTTCGCGTCTTCGCCAAACTCGGGCAATGTCAACATCGGCATCCCGGGCACCAACGGCACCGGCACGATCGCCACCGGCTTCCTCGAGGGCTCGAACGTCGACCTCGCCCAGCAGTTCACCAACATGATCATGGCTGAGCGCGGTTTCCAGGCCAACTCGAAGGTCATCACCACGTCCGACGAGATCCTCCAGGATCTGGTCAACCTCAAGCACTAACTAACTCGCCGTTAGCCTCCCCGCCGCCACGCGACTCCGGTCCTGCCACCTGTCCTTCGAAAGTCGGACAGAGCCGCTGCCGCGTGGTCCGGCAGAGTTCTTGCAGCCTCCGAGAGCAAATGCCTGCGAAGTTGGAGGGTCCTGCACACCCCGGCCGCGACCGCGCCGTGGTCCGCCACGCCTCGGACCGCCTGAATGACCCGGCCGTACGGGGTTTTGACACCGTATTGTTATACAGACGTTACATATTTACCCTGCGCCGCTCTTCGGCTCTGACACCGGAATGCGCATAGTAGGGTCCGCGGCGAAGTGCGCTGCGCTGACGGCCATGTGCCGCCCTGATCTGGCCCGGATGCACAGCCTTGTACGACAGAGGATGACACCACCGTGTTCAACCACGACCGCGAAACGCCCCGCCCCAGCGCCAATGCCATTCGTGTCGTGCTGGCCGACGACCATCAACTCTTCCGTCAGGGCCTGAAAGCCCTCCTCGAACTCGAACGCGGCATTACCGTCGTCGGCGAAGCCAGTGATGGGCTCGAAGTCCAGCGCGTCAGCCTCGAACAGCACGCCAATGTCGTGCTGATGGACATCAACATGCCCATCGTCGACGGCCTGTCCGCGACGCGCGAACTGCTGCGCGCCGACGGCAAAATTGGCGTCATCATCCTCAGCATGCACCACGAGGAAGGCCACGTCTTCCAG
>DATGER010000190.1:0-10193 GCA_035309865.1 Chloroflexota bacterium | reverse complement strand
TCAGGCGTTTTTTACCCACCCTGCCTGTTCGGTCGACTTGCGCTTCAACGACCAGGTCGGTCGTTTGCACACGTAGCCCAGTCGATGCAGATGGATCCGCACCGTTTCGATCCCAGTGTGGTGGCCGGTGACGCGTTCCAGATAGGTGGACAGCAGCCGAGTCGTCCACACCGCGCTGGGCACCTCGACGCTGCGTGGGTCCAGATCGATCACCCGGCGCAATTCCGCCAGCCAGGCCGGGGTGACTTCCAGCGCTCGTCCCGGTGCCTTGTGGGGAGCCAAGCCGGCCAGGCCTTCGGCCAAAAACCGATGCAGTACTATGCGCACCTGGTGTGGCCCACGCCGGACCAGCCAGGCGATCTCTGGCGCGTTGCGCCCTTCGTCGGCCAGCAGCACGATGTGGCAATTCGTACGTTCCACCGCTCCACGTGTGTGCTCGTAACGTTCGGACACCGCAGTCCGCGTCGCTTGGTCCAAGCGCAACCGTATCGGCGCCGTCATTGGCAGTTTGCTCCCAGCCCCTATCGGGCCGGGATCGCACTTTACCGGAACTCATGCACACCGCGTTAGAGCTATCAGGAAGGATTTTAGCTGCTCATGGGCGTAGCGACGGACAGGCTCGAGCAGTCGGTGTCGCCCCCCACAGTCCGGATCTTCCAGAGCAACCACCAGGGATTTGTTGACGAGCCGCCCGAGCAGGTCCAGTACATCTTGTTGTTCGATGGCCTCACCCGCGCAGACCGCCTCAGCGGCTTCCAAGCTCGACCCGCCAGCGAACACCGCCAGTCGGTTCAGTAGGCAGCGCTCCGACTCGGTCAGCAGCTCATAGCTCCAGTCCAGGGCGGCTCGCAGCGTTTGGTGGCGTGGCAGCGCGGTCCGACTGCCGCCAGTGAGCAAGCGGAAGCACTGGTCAAGCCGAGTCGCGAGCTGATCAACACTCAGCACGGCCATCCGCGCCGCCGCCAATTCCAGCGCAAGGGGTATTCCATCCAGCCGTGCACAGACCTCGGCAACGGCGGCCGAGTTGCGTTCACTGAGCACGAAGTGTGGCTGAACGGCCACCGCTCGCTCGGTGAACAGACGGACTGCCGGGTTGCGCTGGAGTTCGACGACAGGCGGACGCCGCTGTAGATCGGGCACCGCCAGCGACGGCACACGCCAGGCGATCTCCCCCGTGATCCCCAGTGTTTCACGACTGGTCGTCAGCACGTGCACGTCGGGGCAAGTGCGCAGAAGCGCATCGACCAGGCGCGCGCAGGCCTCCAGCAGGTGTTCGCAGTTGTCCAGAACCAGCAGTAGCCGGCGGGTGCGCAGCCGGGTGCCGAGTGCATCGATTGTTGGCTGGCCAGCGGTCTCGTGGACACCCACCGCGGCCGCCACGCTGTGCGGCACCAGCTCCGCATCCCCGAGCGGAGCCAACTCCACCAGCCAGACGCCGTCGCGATAGTGGTCCATGACAACTCGGGCGAGCTCCAGCGCCAGACGCGTCTTCCCGCAGCCGCCGACGCCGGTCAGCGTCAGCAACCGTGCATCTGCAAGTCGAGCCTGCAAATCGGCCAACTCACGCTCTCGGCCAATGACTCTCGTCAGAAAAGCTGGCAAGTTGTGGCGGACTGTGCCGAGTGGCGCGGCTGAGGTGGCCATGCAAGCCGCTAGAGTCCAGCGCCTCTGGCCGCGTTATCGTCGCGGAAGAGCTCGCCGTCGCGGATGTAGCGACGCACCATGGTCAGGCTTCGGTGGCCGGTCTGATTCATGATCGAGCGTTCGGACACGCCACGGGCCGCGGCCGAGGTCGCCAGCCCGGCCCGCAGGCTATGGCCGGCGAAGCGAGCGGGATCCAGGCCGGCGCGCTCGGCGCAGCGCTGGACGACCCGCGCCACGCCTCGATCAGACAGGCGGGCTAGGCGCAGCCGACCGCCGGCGTCCAGCCGCAGGAATAGCGGGCCGTCGTCGTAACCGGGCACCACGCTGCGCACATGGGCCAGCCAGCGCTCGACCGCCCGCACCGGGCACGTCTCGGCAGACGCGCCGTAGGGAATACCGACGGGGCGGCCCTCGGCCACCTGATCGGTTTTGGGGCGACGCAAGTCAACGCGAATACCCTGCGGAGTGAAGCCGAGGTCGTCGACGTCGAGCGACACCAGTTCCGAGCGGCGGAAAGCGCCGGCGAAACCGAGCAGCAGGAGCGCCCGATCGCGCAGCCCAACGGGTGTGTGATCAAGCAGGCCTACCACGCGGCGCAGGTCGTCCGTCATCAGCGCGGCCTTGCCGCGGGCGGCGGCGCCGTGGGTGCGGCGCAGGCCGGTCCGCACCTCGCGCACGGCCTGATGGGTGGTCGGGATCGGCAGACCTGCAGCGCGATGGGCGTAGGCGATGGCCGCCAGGTGCAGGTCCAGCGTCGTGGCGCGGTAGCGTGTGGCGACGTCGGTCATGTAGAAGGCAACCGTGCGCGGGTCGGCGGGCAAGGGGCTGGCCTGGTGCTGCTCGCACCAAGTCCGGAAGAGCGCAAAGGCCGATTGGTAGACGCGCCGCGTGCCTTGCGAGCGCCCCGCGTCACGATAGGCGCGGGCCTTGTTGCCAAACCGGGCCTGCAGGGCCTCCAGCGGCTCAACCTGGACAAGTGGCTCTAGGCCGTCCGCTGAGGCGTCAGAAGCATCGTCGAGGTCGCTGACGAGCATGCCGCGCCGATTGTAGCCGCAACTAGCCACGTCCGAAAACCTTCACTTTTCGGACGTTGTGTTGTGTGGTGCATTATGTGCGCATTTTTTCGGCTACGATGCCTTGCAACGGCCGTGCCCGAACACGAAACGCCGCCTGTGGCCGGCGCAGCGGCATCGTCCGAAGCGACGGACTGGCTGTCGGTGGCCGAGGCCGCCAGACGGCTGCGCGTGGATCGCTCGCGCGTCTACGCGGCCGGCGTGCCGATTTGGAGAGCAACACCCCCGATTCTGGAGAGCACCACCCGCGCGGCGAAGGTCCACGAGCTCGAAGGCAATGAAAGTAAGGTAAACAGCGCGGCACGCTGACCCATGCGGCTCCCGGACTGGACCCAAAGCGCGTGCGCCTCCTCGTCAAGCACCAGCGCTCGCTCGAGCTCGATCTCGAGACCCTGCTCGTCATGCGTGAACGACTGGATTGCAAGCGGATCATCCTGACTCATCTTGGGCCGACGATGCTCGCGCACCTGGGGGAGGTCCCACTTGAAATCGCTACCGACGGATTGACCACACAGGTCTAGCTAGTCAATTCGCACGTAACGCCGGGCCTACTCCACTGCGACGACCGCCGCCGTCGCGGCTGCCGGCAAACCGGGGTCCGAACTGGAGACAGTCAGCTGTCGAGACCCCAGCAGCACCGGAACGGTCGCCAGACAAGCGAGTCCTCCCCCAGGGGTCACCAGCCATGAAGAAGAAAGCTCCGTTTCGGTCAGGCGGACCGAGCTTCGAAGTCGCCCTTCACCACTGGCATGCCTGACATGGCGTTCGGCCGTCCGGCGTAGAAGGCCAGTCGGGTCAGCACTTCCGACGCCTGCGCCTTCGTCAGGCCGTTGTCCATCGCGCGATTCAGGTGAATCGGGATCTGCGCGACCTACCCGGCGGCGATCAACGCGCTCACGGTCACCAGACTTCGATCGCGAGGCGCGAGGTCCGGGCGGAGCCACAGATCTCGGAACAATAGCCCGCCGGTGTAGTCCACGAGCCCCTGGGAGACCGGGCCGACCTCCTGCTGAACGCGGCTCGCGCGTTGCTCCTCGACGGCTTGGTCCAGTGGCAGCCGGCGGGAGCAGCTCCTCAGCCAACTCGTAGGCGACCAGCTCGTAGTCGTCGGCAGTGCGGCAACGGCTGATCGCGCCGTACACCTCGACGAAGTGCGCAAAGTCACGGAAGCGAACCAGTCACGGAGCTCCTCAAGCGTGGCACACGGCAGGGCGACAGCGTTCCGTTTGGCCAGCGTCAGCGTGGTCGCCGAGCGGATCGAGCCCTCCAGATGGACATGCAGCTCGGCTTTCGGCCCCGCCTTGAGATAGCTCTCCAGTGACATCCTTGCGTCCCTTCGCCGAAGCCAACGATACACCCCACCTAGCCAAGCAGCGCAGTACCATCGCGCTCGAGTCCACGAATGCGGTTGGAGGGAAAGGTTGCGATCGTAACCGGGGCTGGTTCGGGCATCGGCCGTGCAACCGCGCTACGTTTCGCCGAGGAGGGTGCGCGGGTGGTGCTGGTCGACCGCGATCAGGCTGGGGCTGAGATGACCCTGAGCCTGGTGACCGCCGCAGGCGGAGACGCGCACCTTGTCGTTGGCGACGTGTCACGCGCTCCTGACACAGCGCGGATGGTCGATGAGGCAGTGCGTGTGTTCGGCAAGCTGGACGCCCTGATCAACAACGCCGCGGTCATGGTGTCGAAGGCGGTCCCGGAGTTGAGCGAAGAGGAGTGGGACCACGTCCTGGGAGTCAACCTGAAGGGTGTCTTCCTGTGCTCCAAGCAGGCGATCCTGTGCTTCAGGCGTCAGGGTCATGGCGGATCGATCGTCAACATGGCTTCGGTCAATAGTTTCTACGCCGAGGGTGGCATCGCTGCGTACTGCGCGGCCAAGGGCGGTGTACAACAGCTCACCCGCGCGATGGCGATCGATCACAGCGCGGAAGGCATCCGCGTCAATTGCATTTGCCCCGGCTGGATCGACACCCCGATCAATGCTGGCTACTTTGCCGACTCCGCGGCGCGCGGGTTTGCCGACAAACTGCACGCGATCGGGCGGATTGGACAGCCGCCCGAGATTGCCGCGGTCGCCGCTTTTCTGGTCAGCGACGATGCGTCGTTTGTGACCGGCGCGTCGATCGTTGCGGACGGAGGTTTCAGCGCGGGCTTGTCCAGGCGGATCGGTATCGTCTAGGACGAGTGGCGCTGCTGTGGCTCGACGCCTCGTCGGCGCAGCGTCAAGCTCGCGCGGCAATGAACGAAGCCGGGGTGGAGGGCTGGCGGCGGACATCGCGCCTGTCTGGTCGCGATGGCCGGGCGGCGCCTGCATGTGTACCGACCTTGCCACGTCTGGGCGACGGTCCCAAGCGGCCAGCGATCGCGTACTTCGCGTTGGAGTCCAGGGAGAGTGCGTTGCAACCCGACTACAACATGGCTCTCTTGTCCAGGGACTTTGACGTTAGACGCTTCTAGAGGAACGGCCGCCACCACGAGCTGTGCAGCGGTCTCGCGGTTGCCCTGGTCGCAATCCCGATCTGGGCTTCGCTCTTTCTGCGCGTTTCCAGATGAATGCGTGTCATGCCCACCTCACTGTGTGTTCGAACCAGAGGTACCCTCTCAGGCGAGTGGTTACCGCTCAGGCTGTCACACTGATCATGCTTTTGTTGGGGGGTCTCGCTCGGCGGGTTCGAGGAGCGTATGCTGTGCCGGGTACAGGCTACGTACGAAGGTAAGGCACAAACAATGGGTACGAAGCAAGGCGACATCTCGCTGCTCAATGACCCCGTTGCGCAGCAGTTACTGCACGCAAACAGCCCGGCCAAGCTGGCCTACAGTTGGACGGATGGGACGCCACGGGTCGTGCCCATCGGCATCCACTGGGACGGCGCACAGATCGTCATCGGCACGCCAGCGCGCGCGCCGAAGTTAGCGGCGTTGAAACAAAATCCGAAAGTCGCGCTGACCATCGACACCAATGACTTTCCATATCACGTGCTTATGGTGCGTGGGTCGGTGGCCATCGAGCTCATGGACCGTATTCCAGACGAATACGCGCTGATGGCGCGGCGCACTCTCGGTCCGGGCGCAGACGGGTGGCTGCAGAATGTCGCCGGCATGCTGCCAGCAATGGGGGGTATGGCGCGGGTGGCCATTACGCCCGAATGGGTTGGCATCCTCGATTTCGAGCAACGTTTTCCGAGCGAAATCGAGCACGCGATGGCCGCGGGTGCGCCGTAATGGCCCAGGGCGAAATCCAGGTCGGGCCGGTCCGGGTACTGGGTGTCTCGGACGCCACGGTTGACTACCCGTGGCCGCTCGATGAGCTGTTTCCTGGCGTTTCGGTCGGCGCGTGGGCGGACTACAGCGCCCGTTTTCCGCAAGTCTTCGCCAATGCGACCACCTACCGCAGTGACTATATCTGTTACCTGCTGCGAGCACCCGACCGGAACATCCTGGTCGATACCGGGATGGGACCTTCGAGTGCGCCACTGGCGGCGCTCTTCGGCCAGGGCGGGCAGCTGCTCGACAAGCTGGCGGCGGTCGGCGTACAACCCGAGGACGTCGACACGGTCGTGCTCGGGCACTTGCACCCGGACCACGTCGGCTGGAACGTGCTACCGCACGACGACGGTTACCGCCTGACGTTTCCGCGCGCGCGATACATCGTCCATCGGGCAGACTGGGATGCGTTTCACACGCCCGAAGTGCAGGCGCATTTCCCGTTTCCGTTTGTCGACCAGCTGATCACCCCGCTGCAGCAGTTGGGTGCCCTCGAACTGATCGTCGCCGACCATGCGCTCAGCCCTGAGATCCGGTTGTGGCACACTCCCGGCCACACGCCTGGCCACCTCAGCACGCTTATAAGCGTTGCCAACGAGCGGGCCCTCATCTGGGGCGACGTAGCGATTCATCCGGCGCAGGTGACCGAGCCGAACCTGAATGCGATGTTCGACATGGACGGCGCCGTCGCGCGGGCGACCCGCGCCGCCGTCCTCGACCGCGTCGAAGCCGAAGGCATGACTGTCGCTGCGCGCCACTTTCCCGAGCCAGGCTTCGGGCAAGTAGTCCGCCTCGAGGGCCGCCGCTACTGGCAGGCGATAACCTTGCCAAAACAGGTGTGACCGCCTGACCCATACACTGCTGTAATCCCTGGTCCAGACCGCGAGCAACTGGGCTCGATTCGACACGCGGCGTGAGTTTTCAGTGTGGCGAGCGCAGCCTGCTGGACATCCTGGCCACCGTCAAATTTTGGACCCAGTGGGTGCGCCACTTTGGGCCGCTCTCTGAGTCCGAGTCCGACCGCCTTCACGTTTGGCTGCAATCTCGGGCCGCCACGGGCCGTGCGGCATCTCCAGGGATTGGCGACCGCGCACGACTTGTCCTTTACGTACCGCCGCCATGTCAGCGTCGATCAACTCGATCCGGCGATCTAGGACCTGATCAACGTGTATCACCGGTGTGACTTGACCAAGGTATGAACACTGGCAGTTCGGCCGCAGCCGACGAGACCGAACCGGACCTGGCTGAGTACTCGATCCGGTATGGCGGTTACGGTGGGATCGCCTACTGGCCTATCTTGCCGTCCGCAGGGAACCGAACTGGAAATACATTGTTGTCATGAACAACGAATGTGCCCGGCAGGCCGATGTGCCGGTCGCCGGCTCGGCGTTGCTACGACGCTGTTCATCTTGCTCGGCGAGGGTGTGCAGTAGATGGAGCAACATGCCCGGGCTGATGGGCACGCTAGCTTTTGCGCGCCAGGCGAGCGCCACCCTCGCCGCCAGCTGGAGCGCGAACCTGGTCAGCAGGTCAGTCATTTCGTGCGTCTGTCGGGTGTAGTGGGCCAACACGCCATCGAAACGTTCGCCGAAGCTCTTGCGCGGGCAGCTCGGCCCGTCGCAGAACCAGCGTCGGCTACGGACTCGCAACCGCACCGTGTGGCCGCGCCACAGCAGGTCGAGCGGCCGCCGGCACCGGCTCGTATGGCCAGCAACTAGAGCGTGACCAGGGGCACGCAAACCAGAAAGTTGGCGGCTCCTGGTAGGGCTCTGAACACGCTGTTGGAGCCGAGCTCAGCCGCTAACCGCGGATCGAGCCACAGCGCGCGAATCCGCGGCTAGGGCGCGCTGGTCTCTGTTGACCTCAGAGCAGCGCGACGGCGCTCCCAGTTGTCCAGGGCGTGCAATCCAAGGATGCATGGCGGTGCGTCGGCGCGCGGCGCTGGCCGGCCGCGGAACAAGTATGCCGCCAGCTCCCGCAGGACGCCGATTTCGCAACCCGGTGTGCCAAGGACCATGGCCAGCGCTGTCGAGGCAAGCCCCACCACCAGCATCACCACGTCGAACCACCACACGAGATCGGCGAGTGGGAACCCCCAGAGCGAACCAGAAGTCAACTCACCAGCGAGCGCCGCGACCACACAGCCGCCGAGAAGCGCGCCGACCGCGGCGATCTGAACACGGAACACCGCCCGCCTGCCAGCCAATGTCGAAGCCAGCGTGCCCACCAGGACGACGAAGAGCATCAACATCAGCAGGTGCAGGGTCCAGGCGCTCGGCTCGCTCAGGATATGCGGATCGCGAAAGCGAGCCGAGCCATGTCCGTCGACGATCGAGAACAGACTGCCGGCGAAGACCGCGCACAGTCCCAGGCGCGCCGATCTGCCGAGGGGCCCGGTTCGGCGCTGACCAGGTGCCGGGCTCGGCCCCAGTTGGAGTAGCATCATCGCTGGAGAGAAGGTACTACATCGTGAAGCAACTACACAATACCCGAGACCCCGCAGTTGTGTCCCAATCCGGGCCAATCCTCGAGCGGCTATTCGAGCTGGGCGTGGTGCTGACTGCCAGCATGGACGCGGGCCTGGCGGAACGCGGTCTGACGCGAGCCCGGGCTGACCTCCTCTGGCAGCTGCAGTTGCAGCCCAAGCGGACGCAACGAGAGCTCAGTCAGGTTCTGCGGTGCACGCCACGCAATGTCACCGATCTGGTAGACACACTCGAAGCCAGCGGCCTCGTCGCGCGGGAGCCCCATCCAACCGACCGGCGGGCGACCCTCGTCACCCTCACACGTCGCGGCAAGTCCGAGGTCGCGCGAATGCAAGCTGGGTCTCGGGCGCTAGCGGGCAGCCTATTCGTCGGTCTGTCCTCGGCAGACCTGCGCAGCTTCCAGGCTGTACTGGATCTGCTCCTCGCTCGTCTTGTCAAGACGGCCCGACCAGGACAGCGGGCATCGGCTTCTCGATCAGCTGTGGATGCGTGAAGCGCAGGCTGTTTTGCGCTTACAGCAACCGGGCCGGTGCAGCGCGGTCGGGACCGCGGAACGCGCTCTGGGTCGAGTGGCGTACCTCGCTGGGCAGTGGAGTCGCCGCCGGTGGCTGCCAAACGCGGACCAGTCGAGGACCTGGCCCGGGGCGCGTTCTGGCGTCAGCGTTGGTCGAAGTCCGGCCGTTCCAGAACGCCGACCGTCTTTGGCGCCTCGCGTGGCGATCCAGCATCGAAGGGACCTCACCTCGACACGCCACGCTGCCCGCGTCGCAGCCTCCATCCGACCTGTGGTCGCGCGCATCAATGTCATCGCGATCGCGGCACGGTCAGACGTTCCTGAAAAGCTCCCCGGCGGACGTGTCGATTTTCGGTGGGCGCCGTTCGACGTGAGTATGAAGGTGAAAGGAGAACTCACTCGTGGCCACCACTTACGTACGTCAAATCGGCGTCAGTGACTCGGACAACGTCACCACGGTCAAGCGTGCAAGTCGCCTGCTCAGTGCTTCGCTCTGGACCTTGCAGGGATCGCTGGCGCTCATTTTCGTAATGACCGGCGCCATGAAGGTGCTGATGCCCGCCGAGATGCTGGAAGCGCAGTCGCCACTGCCCGTAATCGTGTCGCGATTCGTCGGACTGTGCGAACTGGCCGGTGCGCTCGGGCTGATCCTGCCTGGCCTGCTGCGGATCCGGCCGATCCTGACGCCCCTCGCCGCCCCCGGCCTGGTCGTGCTCATGATCTGCGCAACCATTCTTACCCCGATCCTGGTCTCGCCCGACCCGGTGATGATGTTGCTGCCAGCGACGGTGGGTGGTGTGGCAGCATTCGTCGGATACGCTCGCCTCCGCCTGGCGCCGTTGCGCGCCCGATAAGGACCACCAACTCTGAGGAGCTGAGGAGATACGCACGGGCAACATCGTCGTACACGAGTTCACCACGCTGGATGGCGTGATTGATCGACCGACCTGGCCGGGACCCTTCGCCCTGTCGCGGCCGGGTGTGCTGGAATCCGCGCTTGAGTCGGTGGGCCTGCAGTTGGTGGATCGCGGCGAGGTTCCCATGGTGGTCGAGTATCCGGACGCCGAGGCTGCGTGCAAGGGGATGATGGCCGGCAGCGGAGGTGTCCGGGCGGTGCAGCACAGCGGCGAAGAACTCGTTCGGCAGGTGATCCTGGAGGCCCTGGAACAATTTCGCTCCGGGACAGGCGGCTACCGAATGGAGAACCGTTTC
>DATGER010000189.1:0-56910 GCA_035309865.1 Chloroflexota bacterium | reverse complement strand
GGAAAAAGTTGTTGTGGGGTCGTACGGGCAGGCCATTCGGCACCGCGGGCGGGGTCGTACGTGGGGCGGGCCTCTCCATCAAACCACTCAACGCGCGGGCCTTCCGCGCAGCGACCGTCCGTGCGAGGCCCGCTCCTGGGGTACATCCTGACTTCGGTTGCGCGCAGCGCACTTCGCCTGCGGGCGGTCGCTGCGCGTAGATCAACGTGGTCCGCGGCATTCCTCACGTCGCGTCGTACCGCGTCGCGCTGGTGCTCGCGTAGCCCCAGCCTCGCGGCATGGCCGCCCGCAGGGCGATGTCAGGATGTTCTCCAGGAGCGGGCCTCGCACGGACGGTCGCTGCGCGGAAGGCCCGCGCGTTGAGTGGTTTGATGGAGAGGCCCGCCCCGCGTCCGACCCCGCCCGTGGTGCCGAACGGCTTGCCCTTACGACCCCACAACAACTTTTCCTAAATCCGTCTCCCGTCTCCCGTCTCCCGTCGCCCGTCGCCCAGTCTCCCGTCTCCCGTCGCCCGTCTCAAGTCTCACGTCTCTTACTGGTCTTTATCTGTCATGCTGAACTGGATGCGAGCGCTCCTGGCTCAATTGCGGGTTGAGATCACGCTCACGCTGCGGCGGCCGGAGAGTTTGTTGATCACGCTGGTCGTGCCCGTGGTGCTGCTGATTTTTTTCGGGTCGGTTGCGCCCACGCCGCCCGACTTTCTGGTACCGGGCTTACTGGCCCTTGCGGTGATGTCGACAAGCATGGTCAGCCTGGGCATCGCCACCGCTTACGAGCGGTACTACGGCGCGTTGAAGCGCCTGCTCGGCTCGCCGCTGCCACGCGTCAGTTTGATCACCGCCAAGACACTCGCCGTGCTGCTCATCGAACTGGTCCAGATCGCGTTGCTGTTGGGCATCGCGCGGCTGCTCTTCGGCTGGCGACCCGACGGTTCGCTGCTCACGAGCCTGGCCGCACTCAGCCTGGGCAGCGCCGCGTTCGCCGGGCTCGGCCTGCTGATGGCCGGGACCCTGCGAGCCGAGGCGACCCTCGCGGTGGCCAACGGCCTGTATCTCGTCTTCCTGTTGTTGGGCGGCTTCATCGTGCCGCTGGACAATCTGCCCGGGCCGATCGCGGCGGTCGCCCACGCGCTGCCCGCCGCGGCGCTCACTGACGCGACGCGCGCCGCCCTTCGCGGCGGCCCAGATCAGGGCGTTGTTGGCCCGTTGGCGCTGTTGGCGGCCTGGGCAGTCGTCACCATGGGCGCCGCCGCCGTGACGTTCCGAGCCGAATAGCGGCTCGGGTCACCCTGCGCCGCGGCGCGTCGGCGGAGCGCCATCAAACGCGACCGCAAGTACGCCCCGTAGACCCCGAGCACCACCACGGTGATGCCCAGCGCCCAGAGCAGGTACGCGGCGTTGTGATCAAGTCCCAGCATGGGCAAGGTCTCCTCTGAGTGCGAGGGCGGCGTCAGTTTCTTCGATTTCGACTCGGACTCGCACCAGGAAGGCGTACAGCACCGTAAACGCGACCAGGGAGGCAAGCAGCACCCAGACGATGCTCGAGGACGGCTGCTGCTCGGCCAGCGGGCCGATGACCGCCTGGGGGTGCAACGTTCGCCACCAGTACGAGGAGAGATACACGATGGGTACGTCGAAGAAGGCGACGATGCCGACAATCGCGGCATAGCGCGGCCCGCGCGGCGCCTCGGCGTAGCTACGCACCATCAGGTACGCCAGGTACATGAACCACAGGATCAGCGTGGTGGTCAGCTTGGGATCCCAGGACCACCAGGTGCCCCAGATCGTGGCGCCCCAGATCGAGCCGGTAATCAGCACGAGCGTGGTGAAAACAACGCCCACTTCCGCCGAGGCGCGTCCCAGTCGGTCCCAGCGTGCATTACCCGAACGGAGGTAGGCGATGCTGGCGCCGAACACGACGAAGAACGCCAGGAAGGCGACCCAGGCCATGGGCACGTGAAAGTACACAATTCGAGCGGCATCGCCCTGGACCCGGTCCGGGCTGGCAATAAAGAAGAGGCCATACACCGCTACCGCCAGGAGCAGCACGCTGGCAAAACCAAGGGCGCGCGTCGTCATCGGCGCAACCGTACCGCGCGGACAAACGCTATTCAATGAAACCTGGCTGAAAAGAACCTGGTACCGATCGGGCGCTGACTCGCCCGGGTCGGGGGAACCTGCGGCCCCCGGCGAGGGGCGCTGCGTGCTGTGTATGCGCTCGTACGGGTGGGAGGGGCCTGCAGGGCTCCCGATCCTTTCAGCGTCGGGAGCGCGATACGCTGAGTTGCGTCTGATGCCAGTTGAGATCAAGGTTGGACCACCCGTTCTGACCATTAATCAGGGCACCGTGTTCATGGTCACCGACGAGCGTGGCGAGATCAATGGGCGCGGCGAGCAGGGGGTCTTCGCTGGCGACACTCGCCTGCTCAGCCACCAGCGGCTGTACATCAACGGCATCCCGTGGACGCTGCTGACCTCGGCAACGGTCCAGTACTACGCGGTCCGGATCGAGCTGACCAACCCGGCCCTGGCAACCGACAGCGGCGACCTCGCGGCGGCGCAGATTGGCCTAACCGTGCGGCGCCGCGTCGACCAGGCCATCCACGAGGACCTGGACATGGTGAGCTTCGCGGATTGCCCGGTCCATTTTCAGCTCGAGATTGCGCTTCGTTCCGATTTCGCCGACATCTTCGAAGTCCGCAGCCACCGGTTCGCGCGACGGGGCAACACGCTGACGCGCTGGGTTGACGAGCGACACGAGCTCAGAACCACCTACACCAACGGCGACTTCCACCGCGGCCTCATCTTCCAACTGATCGACGCGGGCTCGCGGCCACAGTTTGCCAACGGGCGCGTGGTGTTCGACATCGCGCTCGAACCGGGTCAGGCCTGGCACACGTGCGCGTGCTACCACCTCGATGACGGGCACGGACTGCGCTTCGCGCATCGCTGCGAGCGTCTGGCCGACACCCACCACGATCAACTCGGGGCGCTGCAGGCCGAGTGGAAGGCGGTCGCGACCCGCCTCACCTCGTCCAACGAGCACGTGTACCGTGCCTTCACACAGTCGGTCGAAGACATGGGCTCGCTGCGGATGCACGAGCAGGACCTGGCGCGCAACGTCTGGGTACCCGCGGCCGGCGTACCGTGGTATGTGGCGCTGTTCGGCCGCGACAGCCTCATCGTCAGTCTGCAGAACATGATCGTCTCGGCGCCGTTCGCCCGCGGCGCACTGCAGCGCCTGGCCGAGTACCAGGCGACCACGATCGACGAATGGCGAGATGCCGAGCCGGGCAAGATACCCCATGAGCTGCGCGTGGGTGAGCTGGCACACCTCCACAAAGTGCCGCATACGCCGTACTACGGGACCGCCGACGCCACGATCCTCTACCCCATCGTCCTGCACGAGGCGTGGAAGTGGACGGGCGACGAGGCGTTGTTGCGCCAGCACCTGGACACCGCTGAGCGCTGTCTGGAGTGGATCGATGCCTTCGGCGACCTCGACGGCGACGGCTTTCAGGAGTACCGAAAACACTCGCCGATGGGCTACGAGAACATGGGCTGGAAAGATTCGGGTGACGCGGTGGTCTACCCCGACGGCAGCCTCGTACCGCAGCCCAAGGGGCTTGTCGAGCTGCAGGGCTACGCGTTTGACGCGCGGATGCGCATGGCCGAGGTGTTCGATGCGCTGGGTCAGGCCGACCGCGCGGAAGCGCTTCAGCAGGCGGCGGCGGAACTGCAGCGGCGCTTCGAGGAGGCGTTCTGGTGCGAGGAGCTTGGCTTCTATGCGTTCGGGCTCGACCCCAACAAGCATCCGATTGCGACGCTCGCCTCGAACGTCGGCCACTGCCTGTGGAGCGGCCTGCCGCGCACCGACCGGGCGGCGCTGGTCGTGCAGCGCTTCATGGAGCCGAACTTCTGGAGCGGCTGGGGCATTCGCACCCTGCCGTCTGATCACCCGGCGTACAACCCGTATTCGTACCATCGAGGCTCGGTCTGGCCGCACGACAACGCCCTGATTGCCCTTGGCTTCAAGCGCTACGGCTTCGCCGACCAGTGCGCGCGGGTCGCTCGGGACGTGTTCCAGGCCGCGAGCTTCTTTGCAGGATATCGACTGCCGGAGCTGTACGCGGGTCTGCCGCGCCAGCCGGGCTCGTTTCCGGTGCAGTACCTGGGAGCCAACATCCCGCAGGCCTGGGCGGCCGGCAGTCTGTTCCAGCTGATCCAGGCCATCCTGGGATTGCGCGCGGACGCGCCAAACGAGCGCCTCGCGGTCCATCCGACGCTCCCCGCGTGGCTACCGGACGTGCGCCTCGAAGGGCTCCAGGTCGGCCGCACCAGGCTGACCCTCAAGTTCTGGCGCGAAGGCGAAGCGAGCCGCTTCGAAGTCCTCGGCCAGGATGGACCGGAGATCCAGGTCGTGGAAGAAGCCTGGACACCGTGGACCCTGGCGTGACGACTCGTCCGCTTCGCTTGGCTCGCTCCCTCCCCGCGGGTTGCTCGTCGTTGGACCACAACGCGACGACGCCGAACGAAAGCACAGGCCACCCCCGACACTCAGGCAGCCAACAAGCTGCGCAGCGAGTTCAAGTGCTCGGGCCCAGTGCGTCACCACCGAGAAGAGAGGCGCACGGCGTGCTTCCACGCGGTGAACGGCGCGTTGCCGCAATGCGTGTCAGTGGCTCGTGCGCAGCCCTCACTCGCGCTGCGCGCATCGCCAGCCAACAAGCTGCGCAGCGAGTTCAAGTGCTCGGGCCCAGTGCGTGACCACCGAGAAGAGATGCGCACGGCGTGCTTCCATGCGGTGAACGGCGCGTTGCCGCAACGTGTGTCAGTGGCTCGTGCGCAGCCCTCACTCGCGTTGCGCGCAGCATCGCCAGCGGACGAGACGATTCCGGTGCCGTGCGCGCTACGAGTGGTTTGCGAGCGCGAGCGGGATGGTCCCGTTGAGCAGTGAGTCCAGTTACGACGTGATCGTGGTCGGCGCGGGACCCGCGGGGAGCGCTTCGGCGAGCTTGTTCGCGGAGCAGGGACGGCGCGTGCTGCTGGTCGATGCGGCGCGCTTTCCGCGCTCGAAGCCATGCGCTGAGTACGTCAGCCCGGGCGGGGTGGCGATTCTGCAGCGGCTCGGGGCGCTCGCCCGCATCGAGGCCGCGGGCACCTTCCGCTGGCTGCGCGGCATGCAGCTGCGCGCGCCGAACGGCGGCCGGCACTTGATCGAGTACTCGGCGGACGATGGCCGTCAAAAGCAGGGCCTGTCGGTGCCACGCCTGGTCATGGACGCGGCGCTGCTCGAGGTCGCGCGAGCGCGGGGTGTCGAAGTGCGCGAAGGTTTTCGGGTCCGCGACGTGTGGCGTGCGGACGGACGGGTTCGCGGCGTCAACGGACCTCAGGGCGAGCGGGTGGCGGCCGAACTGGTGATCGGCGCCGACGGTCTGCACTCGGTGGTTGCCCGGGCCCTCAAGGCGCGGCGACCCGCGCCGTGGCCACGCCGCCTCGGGCTCGTGTCTCACTGGGCAAACGTCGATTGGCCGGAGGACTTTGGCTGCTTGCTGGTTGGTCCGCGAGGCTACGTCGGCATCGCCCCGCTGGACCATGCAGGCCAGGTCAGCATAGGTCTGGTCCGCGGCATGCCGCGCGGGCGCCAGGGTGCGTCGGCCGCGGCTCTCGAGGCGGGGCTGGCCGAGTACCCGGACTTACGCGGCCGCCTGCGCCAGGGTCGGCTGGCTGGGCCGGTCCAGGGCGTGGGCCCACTGGCGACGCGCGTGCGAGCCAGTGCCGGTCCGGGCTATCGGCTGGTCGGGGATGCGGCCGGCTTCTTCGATCCGTTCACCGGCGAAGGCATCTTCCGCGCCCTGCGGAGTGCCGAGCTCGTGGCGGCCTGCCCCGACGCGTACGCCCGTGCACGAACGCGAGCGTTCTCGACCAGGGCGCGGCTGGTGGCGCTCATTCAGGTCTTCGTGCAAACCCCACGCCTGATGGACTTCGCCGTGCAACGCCTGCAACGTCGGCCGCATGTGGCGCAGGAGCTGGGGAATGTGCTCGGCGATCTGGCGCCGGCTCGGCTGGATCTGGCCTGGCGCCTGCTGGGCCCTTGAGCGCATGGACACCCACATCAGTCGCCTGATGCACGCGGACGCGGATATCGTCTTCGAGCTGGCCGCGGGGGTGGAGGACTGGCCGCGCATCCTGCCCCACTACCGCTGGGTGCGGGTGCTCGCCCGGCACGCCGATGGGCGACGCACGGTGTCGATGGCAGCCCGGCGCGACGTTCTGGCTGGGCTCGGTATCCCGTTGGCGTGGACCTCGATCGTGAGCCTCGACGAACCGCACCATCGCATCCAGTTCGAGCACGTGCGGGGCATCACCCGCGGCATGCGGGTCGCCTGGACCGTGGAGCGCACGCGGGCGGGGCTGCTGGTCCAGATCCGCCACATCTTCGAGCCGCGCTGGCCAGTGCCCGCGGCGCTCGTACAACTCATCGTGGGCGAGTACTTCATCAACGGTGTAGCCCGCCGTACGCTGCGCCATATCGCCGCGCTGGCCGAAGCGCGGACGGCCGCCCGGGCCGTGGTGCCCGATGACTGGACGACGAAACAGGCTTGACACAGGTGCTATGGATGCCACACTTAGCTGGCAATGTCTCCCGTCCAGGGTCGTCGTAACGTTCGGACCGCCAGTTTGCTGGCGTGGCTGCGGCTGGTCCGCGTGTTCCAGAAGGTCGACCGCGCGTCGACCGATTCGCTGCGCTACCGGCAGCTCAGTCCGGCGCAACTGGACGTGCTGGCCAAGGTCGGCTCCTCCGAGGGCATCAGCCAGCAAGAGCTCGCCGACGCGCTGCTGGTCACCAAGGGCAACGTTTGCCAGTTGCTGGACAAAATGGAGACCAGCGGCCTGCTGGAGCGCCGACCCGATCGCCGCGTGAACCGCCTGTTCCTGACCGACCAGGGTCGCCAGGTCTTCGACGATGTGGTGCCGCGGCACGATGCGCTGCTAGCGCTGCAGTTCCGCTCGCTCTCAGATGCCGACCAGCGCGAGCTGCTACGACTGCTCCGTCAGCTCGATCACTCGCTCGCATAAACACGAGTCTGAACTGATACGGGTCGGGGGAGCCTGCGGCCCCCCGCGAGGGGCGCTTCGCGCCCTGTTGCCGCTCGTACCGGACGGAGGCACGCGGCTTCGCGCCTCGGTTTCGCGTGTTCCGGACGGAGGCACGCGGCTCCAGGGGCTCTAGCATGGGTGTGTGCGCGAGCGCGTCGTCGTCACTGGGATTGGCGCGCTGACGGCTGTTGGCTGCGGGGTCGAGGGGCTGTGGGCAGGGGTGCTGCGTGGAAGGTCGGCGGTGCGGGAGACGACCCGCTTCGATCCGTCGCCATTTCGTTCGCGCCTGGCGGCCGAGATCGACGAGGATCCGCGGGCGTACCTGGCGCCGCGTCGAGCGCGGCGGCTGGATCGCTTCTCGCAGCTGTCGGTGGCCGCGAGCCTGCAAGCAATAGCTGACGCGGATCTGCCGTTGGCGGCCGAGGTGGAAGAGCTCGCCGGCTGCTACATCGGGAGCGCCCTGGGCGGCGTCGCCTTTGGCGAGACGCAACACCAGGCCTATCTGGACCACGGCGTCGCCGGCGTCAATCCGTCACTCGCGTTAGCCGTTTTCGGGGGCGCTGGGCCGACCAACGTCGCGATCGAACTGGGCCTGCACGGGCCAAGCATCGCCAATAGCAATTCGTGCGCTTCGGGCGCGATTGCCATCGGCGAGGCGTTCCGCCTCGTCCGCGACGGCCATTCGCCGTTGATGCTGGCCGGCGGTGCCGAAGCGCCACTGGCACCGCTGACCTTTGGCTCGTTTGCGCTCATCAAGGCGATGTCCACCGCCACCGGCGCGCCGTGTCAGGCCAGCCGACCATTTGACGCCGCGCGTGACGGGTTCGTCATGGGCGAAGGGGCGGCCATGCTGGTTCTCGAGTCGCTCGGGCACGCCCGAGCGCGCGGCGCGCAGGTCTACGCCGAGGTGCGCGGCTACGGCACGACCAACGACGCCCATCACATGCTGGCGCCATTGCCGAATGGCGCGCAGGCGGCGCGGGCGATGCGTCTCGCGATGGACGACGCCGGTGTTGTGCCGGCCGATGTGGAGTACGTCAACGCCCATGCCAGCGCCACGCCAATCGGCGACCGCGCCGAAGCGCGGGCCATCGCGTGCGCGCTCGGCGAGCATGCGGCACGCGTGCCGGTCAGCGGCACCAAAGGTCTGTACGGTCATCCGCTCGGCGCCTCAGGCGCGATCGAGGCAGCGATCTCCGCTCTGGCGATCTCGAGGGGATTCCTGCCGGGCACGACGAACCTCGTCCACGCAGACGCTGACAATCCGCTCAACCTGATCGGCCCGGCCGGCGTGCACGCGCGGCCCAGGGTAGTCGTCAGCAACGCGTTCGGCTTTGGCGGCATCAATGCCGCGCTGGTACTGGCGGCAGTCTAAGTGAGTGCACTGAGCGCCAGACGGACCACCAGATACCCACCCAGGGCAGTCGCATTGAGCACATTCAGGCGCATGACGCGGCGGTAGTTCCCCCGCACCTGGTGTGGGTCGAAGCGGCGCGCCCACCCGGCCAGGGTCGTGACCTGGGCGGCGAGGCCCAGGCCGACCAGCAGCGTGTCCAGCGCCCCAAAGCGACGCGCCAGCAACGCGAGCATCAGGGCGCCACCGACTAGGGTGCACGCGAGCGCCAGGGCGAACGATCGGCCGGGGCCCCAGACAACGACCACGGTACGGTCGCCGCGGCGGGCGTCTTCGTCGATTTGATACAGCTGGGTAAGCGGATACAGCGCCAGGATCAGCAGCACCGACGACGTCGCGCCGAGAGCGCCATCCAGGCTCCAGGCCGAACCGAGTTCGCCGCGCGTGGCGGCCCACGCAGCCAGAAATGCCAGCGCGCCCTGGCCGAAGCCAACGACCGCCAGGCTGGCCAGCGTGTGCGCCTTTAACCGCACCCGCGGATGGGAATAGGCGGTCGAGAGCGCCACGAAGACGCCGTACGCCACCCAGAATGGCAGGTTGACGAAAAACGCCAGCAGCCAACCGATCGCCTGCACGGCCAGTGCAAACGGCAGCAACGCCGGCACCACCTCGGGCGGGTGCTCCAACCCGCCGACGGGGCCAACGTCACGGTCGTAGTACGAGTTGAAGGCGGTCGCACCGGAGTACAGGAAGGCATGGAACGAGACGAACCCGAGCAGCACGCCGGCGCTCAGGCCGCCGCCGGCGATCAACCACCCCCAGAGAAAGACTGGCGCCAGCAGAAGCTGGAAATGCAGCCGCAGGTGGACGAGCAGGCTCTTGACGTTGCTGGGCAAGATGACTCAGCGGCTTTTGGGTTGGTGCTCCGCAGGCGCAGGCTCAGCACGCGAGCGTCGGGCCATCCACATCGCTTCGCTCGCCGCGTTCACGGATTCAGTGAGAAAACACTTCGGCAATCTCGCTCGGTGCGGTGGCCCGGTGGACGGCAGTGGTGTCACCCAGCTGGTGGTGTCACCCACCTGAAGGTGGCATTGGCAATTCCAACGTGTGTGGACATCGGTGCGCTTGGCCGGATGCCCGCGGACGGCGTGTTGCACGTGAGCGCAACCGCCTACGCGGGCGCGGCCGCGGTCGCCAGCAGACCCAGGCCGCCGAGGGTTTCGTCGGTCTGGCAGTTGACGAAGCCAGCGCGCTCCAGCGTTGCGGTCAGGCTGGCAGGCGTGAAGCGGCCGTGGAGTCGACTGAACGGGCGCCACAGGCTCACCGAGAGCAAGTGGCGCGGGTCGCGGCTCACGCCCATGGCTTGCGCAACGGTTGCCGCGCGCTCGTTGGGCTCCATCAGGACCAGCCGGCCGCCGGGCTTGAGCACGCGGCGAATCTCTGAGAGCACGGCTCGCCGATCGGCGACCAGGTACAGGAAGCTGTGGCCGGTACACGCGTCCAGGCTGGCGGTGCCGAACGACAGTCGCGCGGCGTCAGCGCGCACCCAGGTGAGGCGAGCGCTCGTCAGCTTGACCTGCCGACGTCGCCGGCGGGCTTCGTTCAGCATGCGCGGCGCGATATCCAGGCCGATCAGTCGCGCGGCAGGCAACCGGCGCGCCAACTCGAACGTCGACACACCCGGACCACAGCCGAGATCGGCAATACAGGCGTCTTCGAGCCCCCCGAGCCGGGCCGCCATGGTCGCGCAGCTCGCACGCCAGGCGGCCTGGGCGGTGAACCAGGCGTAGATGTCAGCGCCGAGGTTGAACAGCCACGATGAATCCAACGGGGGAGACTCTCAGGGCTCCCCGTTGCTCGTGTCTTCGTCGTCTGCCTCTTCTTCTTCTTCGTCGTCGTCATCGGCGACGCCCGCCAGCAGGGACGCGCGGGTGAGGGCCAGCGCGGCTGCACGCAGCGCGGCGCGGGCCTCGGGCAGGCTGCAGTCCAGCTCCTCGGCCAGGTCGGCGAGCATCGCCTCGTCACCCTCTGGCTCGCCAGCTTCGAACAGGTCCAGCTCGTTCGCCTCGCCCTCTTCGCCGTTGTCCTGACCATCGCCCACGACCCAATTGGCCTGCCACGGCCAGGTGGCTGGCGACAGGGGGTCGGGCCAACCGAACAGGAGCGTGGCGCCGCGATCGGGGAGGTCCGGATCTTCGACGAACGACGTGCCGAACAGCACCTCGCCCTGGAGCACCTGCTCGGCGCGGCTCTCGGCTTCGACTTCTTCGAGCGCGGCAGGCCGCAGGAGGGCGAGCGTGCCGGCCGCATCGCCCACCGACCACAGGGCATCTTCGGGGATGCCGATGTCGTCAGCGCACGAAGCCACCGCCTCGGCGGCGATCGCGAAGGCCGACTGCAGGTCCTCCTCGAGCGCGCTGAGGTCGCCGGCCGCGGACCGCCAGCGGCCACCGGCCAGACCGCCGAGGCGCTGGCACGCCTGGGCCGCGGCCGCGACATGCTCGTACGCCGCCAGATGGGCCGAGGCGACGATGGCAGCCTCGACCGCCTTCACGACGCTCGGAGACGCGGGCATGCGCGACCATGGTACCGCCTGTACAGACGGACGGACGCCCTGTCCGCATCGCTTGGGCTCGCCCGCCCGGCGCAGGCACGACCCACGCAGAGAAAGCTGCAAGGCGCCGAGCCGCCCGTCGAGCAAGGCAGGCAGCCCCGCCGACGCATCGCCGACCAGAACGTGCCTTCGGCAGGTCGCCCTGGCCGGCAGCAAATCAACGCGCGTGGCGGGACGCTGTCGGAGGGCGCTCGGGCCGGCCAACCCGCGCGCGTGGCGGAACGAAGTGTGCGTTTCTATTGAGAAGCCCGGATGGAGCGAGCGAAGCGATGCGGAGAGAGGGCTAGACGCCGAGGGTCTTTAGAAATTCGCGGCTGACGCGGGCGCTTTCGGCGGCTGGGAGCCACGTCGAGTCTTGCTCGACCATCAGCCAGCCGGCGTAGTCGATGTCGCGCAGGGCGGCGAGCAGACCCGCGACGTCCAGCCGGCCGCGGCCCAGCTCGGTGAATACGCGGCGACGGATCGCCGTATTGAAGTCGACCCCGTCGCGGATAGCCTGATCCAGGACGCGGCCGTCCACGTCCTTCAGATGGATGTACGCAATCCGCTCGGGATGAGCGCGCACGACGGCCACGGGATCGATCCCGCCGTAGACCGCGTGGCCCACATCCCAACACAGTTTGACCAGCGGCGCGGGCGCGCGTCCCAAGAGCGCCTCGAGGTCCTCCAGCGTCTCAACCCACGTCCCGGCGTGCAGGTGGAAGGTCGCCTGCAGGCCGTGCTCGCGGACGATCTCGGCCGCCCGGCAGACGCGCTCGGCGAGCTGATCCCACTCGGCCACACTCAGCCGGGGCGCGCCGTGCGTGCTGGAGCGGCCGGCAAACGCCTTCCGTTCGAGCGTGCCCTGATCGGCCAGGTTGGTGAACGAGGCGCCAACCGCCGCCAGGAACCCGCACAGCCGGCGCGTGTGTTCCAGGTCGGCCTGAATGTCGGCCTGAAAGAACCCGAGTCCGCACCAGGCGGACGGCAGCGACAGCCCGCGGGTCTGGAGCGCGTCGCGCAGCATCTGTGGATCGCGGGGAAACCCGTCGCCCAGCTCCGTGGCCGCATACCCGGCCGCGGCGACCTGGTCCAACACGGTGGTGTAGTCCACGGGTGGCCCGAGCTCATCGCCCAGGTCCTCGTTGTTCCAGGTGATCGGGGCGAAGCCGAGCTGAAATCCGGTCACTGCGAACGCACGTACGCCGTCGACTGGCGGACCATAAGCTCGTTCGGCATCAGCACGTTCGGCTGCACGTAGGCTTCGACGGCGGGCGTCACGCCCTTTTGGATGACCTGCAGCAACAGGTCGGCGGCTTGCTGGCCGAGCTGGCGGATCGACTGTCCCACGGTGGTCAGCGGTGGATTCGCGATCGCCGCGAACGGAATGTCGTCGAACCCGACGATCGACAGGTCCGCCGGCACGTGGCGGCCGGCGCTCCTGGCCGCTTCGAGCGCGCCCAGCGCCATGAGGTCGTTGAGCACGAAGATGCCGGTCAACTCGGGTGCATGCGCCAGGAGCTCGCTCATCGCGTGGCGGCCGCCTTCGATCTGGTGATCGCCATACATCGCCGGCACCGCGGCGCGGTCGACCGGCATGCCCAGCTCGCGCAGGACGTCCAGGAACCCGCCCTCACGATCCGCCATCCCCTCGTCCAGCGGCAGAGCGCTGATGATCCCGATGGCACGATGGCCGAGATCAATCAGGTGATGCGCGGCCAGTCGGCCGCCCTGGCGGTTGTCAGCACACACCGTCGGCACGCTGGGCATCGGGCTGTGCACCAGGACGAGGGCCAGGCCCTCCTTCACGGCCCGCTGGATCTCGGGCAGGATCGGACTCATTTCGTCGCCCAGGCAGTAGATGGCACCCCCGAGTTGCTGCGAGCGCACGAGCTCGAGGTAGGCCGCTTCACGTTCGGGGTCGTATTCACTGTTGCCCAGGACCAGGGTGTAGCCGCTGTGGCGGACACGGTCCTCGGCGCCCAACGCAAACGCCGGAAAGTACGGGTTGCGGATATCCGGGATGATCAGGCCAAGCGCGAAGCTGCGCCGCCAGACCAGGCTCTGGGCCACTCGATTCGGCCGATAGCCCAGGCGTTCGATGACCGCCTCGACGCGCTGCCGCGTCTGGCCACTGGTCGGCCGTTTGCCGGACAGGACATGCGAAACCGTGCTGATGGACACGTTCGCGGCGCGCGCGACGTCTCGAATGGTTACGCCGCCCGGGCGCGCCTCGCGGTCAGCATCGTCCCGGCTCACGGCCTTCCGGGCGTAGGGTACACAAAACCACTCGGTGGTTATTGTCGACAAAGCCAGTCGACTATGTATATTGAACCCCGATCTCTGACCCGGGATGGTAGGAGCAGCCGTGGCACGACTAACCCCGGACCCGACTTTCTATCCATCGCCCCGCTCGGCGATGCAAGCACCAGCCGAGCAGTTCGCCTACGTCGCCTTGCTCAACGTCGCCGAAGACGGCACTCGGCGACCAGATGCGCTCGCAGTGCTGGACCTCGACCCGTCCTCGTCGAGCTACGCCCAGGTGGTCAACCGTCTGGAGATGCCCAATGTGGGCGACGAGTTGCACCACTTCGGCTGGAATGCCTGCAGCTCCGCCTTGTGTCCGTACGCGCCGCACCCGCACGTCGAACGCCGCTACCTGGTGGTGCCGGGACTGAGGTCCTCGCGGATTCACATCGTCGACACACAGCCAGATCCGCGCACACCGCACCTGGTCAAGGTCATCGAGGCCGACGAGCTGGCCAGCAAGACGGGCTATAGCCGGCCCCATACCACCCACTGCGGCCCGGATGGCATTTACATGAGCGCCCTCGGCTCGCCGAGCGGCGACGGGCCGGGCGGAGTCTTTGTGCTCGACCACGAGTCCTTCGAAGTCAAGCGCGCGTGGGAAGCCGATCGCGGCCCGCAGTACCTGGCCTACGACTTCTGGTGGCACCTCGGCCAGGACACGCTGATCTCCAGCGAGTGGGGTACGCCCAATATGGTCGAGAACGGCATCAACCCGGAACTGCTCCTGGCCGGCAAGTACGGCCACCAGATCCATGTGTGGGACCTGCGCGGCCGCAAGCACCTGCAAGCCCTGGATCTCGGCGCGGAGCAACAGATGGTGTTGGAGCTGCGGCCATCGCACGATCCGAACAAGACGTTCGGCTTCGTCGGCGTGGTGGTGTCGCTGAAGGACCTCTCGGCGTCGGTCTGGCTCTGGCATCGAACCAACGGCAAGTGGGCGATCCAGAAGGTGATCGAGATCCCGGCCGAGCCGGCCTCCGCCGACCTGCTCCCGCCCGCGCTCAAGCCGTTTGGCGCGGTGCCGCCGCTGGTCACCGACATCAACCTGACCCTCGACGACAAGTTCCTGTATGTGTCCTGTTGGGGGACCGGTGAGATGCGTCAGTACGACGTGAGCGATCCGTTCGCGCCGAAGCTGACTGGCTCAGTGCGGCTGGGCGGGATCGTCGGGCGCGCGCCGCATCCGGCGACCGGCGCACTGAACGGCGGACCGCAGATGGTCGAGGTCAGCCGCGACGGCAAGCGCGTCTTTGTCAGCAATTCGCTGTACGCGAGCTGGGACGCGCAGTTCTATCCCGAGGGCATTCAGGGCTGGGTGGCCAAGTTGGATGCGGACCCGAAGGGTGGGCTGGCCGCGGACGCCAGGTTCTTCGTGCCGTTCGCCGCGAGCGAGCGGCCACATCAGATCCACCTTCAGGGGGGCGACGCGTCCTCCGACTCGTATTGCTTCCCGGACTAGGGGTGGACACCTGGCCGTGGCTGGCGCTCGGGCTGCTGGGCGTCTACCACGGCCTCAACCCGGCGATGGGTTGGCTTTTCGCGGTGGCGCTCGGGCTCCAGCGGCGCAGCCGCGGCGCGGTCGTCGGGGCCCTGTTGCCGATCGCCCTGGGGCACGAGGCGTCGATTGCCGTGGTCGTCGCGCTGGTCTCGCTGACTCAGGTGTTTGCTCTCTCGGACGCCGTCCGACCGGCGGGCGCGATCGCGTTGATCCTGTTCGGGTTGTGGAAATTGAGAAGACCGCTGGCGCACCCGCGCTGGGTGGGGATGCGGGTGAACAACCGCGACCTCGTGGTGTGGTCGTTTCTTATGTCGAGTGCGCACGGCGCGGGGTTGATGCTGTTTCCGGTGATCCTCGGGCTGCCCGCAACGCCGTACCCTGAAGATCCGCTGCCGACGGGTCTGCAGGATCTGGCGGCCGTGCTGCTGCACACGGCCGCCATGCTGGCCACGCTGGGCATCGTGGCGCTGGTCGTCTACGAGCGACTGGGCGTGGGCGTACTCCGCCGCGCGTGGGTCAATATGGACGCCATCTGGGCCGTCGCCGTGGTCGCGGCCGGCCTGGTAACCCTGTTTACCTGATCAGGCCGCGGCGGCGGAGGATGCGCCAGACTCGGGTGGCGGTCCAGCCTTGATTGGCCTGGGGCGGCTGTTCCAGACGGTTTGGGACGCCGTCGACGACGGTGTCGACGACTTCCGAGTTCACCCGTACGACGCCTTCGGGGTCACCGCGGAAGAACTCGGGAAAGCCGCCCACCTGGCGGCAACCGTCGAGCGTGCGTTGGTCGAGGTCGTCGGCGGCTCGATGTGCGCCCCGCCGGCGGAGACCGTCGGCAATGACGCCGGTGTCCATCGGCCAGACCGAACCGTTGTGGTACGCCCCGGCGCAGAAGCGCGGCGCCGCGGTTGACTTTGTCCGAATGCCAGCGCCGCCGAGCAGGTCCGGCTGGTTGAAGCGCGCGATCAGGGCGGCGCGATGCGGCGCCGCGTCGCGGCCGTCGAGCAGCCTGCTGGCCAGCAGATGCCCGGCGCTGGACGCCACCACCCGGGCGGGCCGGAGCTGGCCATTCGATTCCACCGTCAGCGCCTGGGCAAAGGTTCCGAGATCGGTCTGCCAGAACTGCGTCAGCACTTGCTCGCGCAGCCGCCGCGCGCGCCGGCGCAGCGTTCCAGTGTCGAATGGCAGCATGCCGGGCGATCGCTCCAACAGGTCTGCGCCGATCTGGAGCGCGTCGTAGGCGTAACCCTGAACCGCCACGGGTGCATACGGCCGGGTGGCGTCGAACAGGCTGCCGTCGGCGTGGTAGTACGAGTCAAACGAGTCTTCCCAGACCTGGTTCTGGATGCCGTGCGGCCCGGCGCGGCGAACCCAGAGGTAGCCGCCGCCGATCGGCGCATCCATGCGGCCGACGATCCAGGCCAGTGCCGCGAGCAGGCTGTCGCGCACGGTAATCGATCGCCAGGTCCCGTCGGTGAGCCGCTCGTCGAGGATGGCTGTGCCCTGGCGCGAGCAGTACGCGCCGAGCAGATTGATCCACTGCGGCGTGGTGTCGACCGCGCCGTAGTAGGGAGAGTCCCACGCCGCGGTCGCGCGCGGGTCATCCGGACCGCGGTACTCGTGCAGGATGCGTCCGGGCTCCTCTTCGCCGCGCGGGTTGTGTCGCACGCCTTGCAGCCGCGCGAGCTCGAGCAGCGTCGCCCGGCCGACCTGGGGGAAGTCCTCGAGCAGGTCATCGGCCATGCGCAGCGCGTCGCGACCGAACAGACAGTGAAACAAACTGTCGCACCCCGCCGAGGCGAGCAACGGTCCGTTCGAACCGAGCTCGGCCAGGCGGTCGACGCGACCAAGATCACACAGCGTTTGCGCTAGCGGGTCGACAAAAGGCAGCGTCGAGGTGACGGTGGGCACGGCATTGGACCCTCCTCACGCACTGAACGATCGGGCGGTTATTCCTCGGTTGCGGCCGCGTCGTGCTCACGTTGTGGCGACCCGGCGACGGCGCGCGCCTCATACGCTCGGTCCAGATCGCCCAGGCGATCGAAGAGGTCGGCGGCTTCTTCGGCCAGTTTCGCCGCGCGGGACCCGCGCCCGCGGCGCTGGGCGACGCGCGCCTGGCCGAGCCGACAGTGGGCGACAATGGCTCTCGCTCCGGCCGGGGTGGCGAGCGCTTCGGCCGCTGCGAAGCTGGCCTGCGCCGCGGCCAGGTCGTCTCGGGCGAGGGCGATTTCGCCCAGGTCCTTGCGCACGTTAGCTTCGGTGACGGGATCTTCGAGGCCCATCTGCAAGACCTCCTCGTACACGCTCGAAGCCCACTCAAGCCGGCCGGACAGCCGCAGCAGATCGGCCCGGCTGGCGCGCGCGATCGCCACGTCGTCGCCGTGGCCGTGTTGCGCCAGCAACGCCTCGGCCTCGATCAGCAGCCGCTCCGCGTCCTCGAAATGCCCGCGCGCGCGGGTGGCGCGCCCGAGGAGCCGCAAGGCGTGGCCCCGGCCGCGCAGGTCGCCCGCCTTCCCCAGTATTTCGACCGCCTCGCGCGCCCGCTGCACTGCCTCCGAGTAGCCCCCCGTGCCCAACTCGTAGTGCAGGACGCCAAGCCGATACAGATTCCACCCCTCGGCGCGATCATCCGCCAGCCGGCGCGCGGCCTCGATCGCGCGATGGAACAGCACGAGCCCTTCCGACCACGCGCCGCCGAGCGAAAACACGTTGCGCAGGCCGTAGGCCAGGTGCAGGATCGCCTGATCCAGGACTGCGCCAGGCGGGTCCGCCTCGCGTTCGCGCGCGGCCGCGCTGCCGGCCTCGACGACGGCCATGATGTTCGGCAGCTCACGCTCGAGGCGTCCGAACGAGCGCCAGTTCGGGGCGGCGCCGCCCCAGGTTTCGGCCAGGTCCGCGTAGTGCCCAGCCAGTCGAGCCAGGGCCCGCCGCTCGGGCCCGGGCGCGAGTGGCAGGTGAGCTCGGACAAAGCTGCGGGTGACGGCGTGCAACTCGTACCGGCGAGCCTCGTCGGTGGGTGGTCCGCTCGACTCCAGGAGCGATGTCTCGAGCAGTTCGTCCAGGGCGACCTCGGCCGCTTCACCGCCGGCGGCCAGCAGCGTGGCGCGGTCCGTTGGTGCGGCCATGAGCGGCAGTGTCGCCAGCAGGTCGCGCGCTGGCGCCGGCAGGCCAGCCACGGATGCCGCGAACATCTCGCCGAAGACCTCGCCCTCGGCACGCGCCAGGCGCTCGCGGACGCGCTCGACTGTCTGGCCGCGCCGCAGCTGCCCCACGGCCCAGCCGGCCAGCAGCGGGTAGCGCGCGGCCGCCGCGAGTGGGCCGAACGAGCGCACCGACGTTCGGTCGACGGCTCGCGGGCTGCTGGTGGGCGGCGGGTCGACGCTTTCGGCCAGGGCGCGGCCCATCTCGGGCGCGCCCTGACGTTCGGCTTCGGCCAGCAGCAGTTCGCGGACCGCAGCCGGCGCCAATGGCTCGGGCATCAGGGCGCGGACTTCGCTCGGCAGACGTCGCCGACCGGCGACGAGCGCGCGGCTCCGGCCAGGCAGATCGGCCAGGAACGTCATCACCGCCGCGTCGCCGCGGTCCACGTCGTCCACCAGCAGAAGCACGGCGCGGCGGCTGAGGAGGTCGCGGACGGCCTGGCGGCGATCCTCGAGTGTGCGTGCCAACAGGCCCGGGTAGTCGAGCGTCCGCGCGACAGCCTCGAGGACGGTCGACAGACCACTCCCTTCGGCACACGCGACCCACACGAAGGCGTCGAACAACGGCACGTTCTGCGGAGCCTGGCGGCTGGCCCCCGGCAGCAGGACTGGCCGCCAGCACCGGCCGGCCGCTTCACACGCGTCCACGACCGCGTGGAGCAGCGCGGTCTTGCCCGAGCCGCCGGGGCCCTCGACGCCGACGGTGGTCCCGCCAGGTTCGCCTAGCCAGCGCAGGAGGGTCGCCACTTCCTGCTGACGGCCGATGAAGCGGCGGTACTCTGGCAGCGGCCGATTGGCTTGCAACGGGCGGTCGACGATCTCGGACCACAGGCGTTCGGCGAAGGCGCTGATGGCCGCGCGCCGGTAGCGGTAGAAGGTCGATTCGTTGTTCGAGAGCTCCTGCCAGCGGCGCTGGCCGACGACGTGGTCGCGCAGGGCAGTGTGCAGCTTCTCTGATTCGCCAAGCGCGGGCCGATTCAGCGGCGGCTCGTTGGGGTCGGCCCCGGCCGGCGCGGGCGCGGCACGGAACCAGCGGTCGACGAGGGCTTCGACCGCGGCTCGGGGCGAGGTCGCGCCGGTCTCGCGGAACACGCGGGTCATGCCTCCGCCCGCGAGCAGAGTGGGCTCCCCGCCCGAGGCAAGCGCCGACAGCAGCTCGCGCACGGCATCGGCGAAGGCCGCGTCCATTCGCGGCATTGTCTCACGGTCAGTGCATCACGGGTCGCCCGCTTCGCTTCGCTCGCTCCCTCCCGTCGAAGGACCTCCCGCTGTCGCACAGATGCTGGAGCGCACGCTATGTACGGTCGGAGGGATGCCAGCGGGCAGAACTGGCCGCGAAGCCTGCTGGCCCGAAGCGCTTCGCACACTGGCCTCAGGCAAGAACCTTCCGCCGTCGCAGATGGCTGCACGGGCGCGGGCTGGGCGAGCACCGATGCGAGCCCTGACGTGTGGTCGAAAAGTGGCAGCCCGCTGATAGGGTGGCGCGAATGGGAAGCCGTATCGTGTATGGCTGAAGAGTTATGAGGTGCTCACAATGACGTCAGCTACCGTTAGCCAGGCCCCGAAACCGGCCGAGCCCGCCGCCGGCTCGCTCAAGGATGTGATCGCGGCGCCGACCGCGATCTGCACCATCGACGGGATCGAGGGCAAGCTCATTTACCGCGGCTACTCCATCGAGGATCTGGCGGCGAACACGACGTTCGAGGAGGTCGTGTACCTGCTGTGGGACGGTGACCTCCCAAATCGCCAGCAGCTCGACGCGTTTACCAGGCGGCTCGTGGCCGGTCGCGCGGTGCCACAGGTCATCCTGGATCACCTGCGCATGATCCCCCCGGGCGCACACCCACTGGCGGCGCTGCGCAGCGGCGTGTCCCTGCTGGCGCACTACGACCCCGTCTCCGAGTCGATGGACCCCAAGGATACGCGGGCCAAAGCCGAACGCCTGCTGGGCCAGGTACCGACGATGGTGACCGCGCGAGCCCGCTTGCGGGAGGGCAAGGAACCCATCCCGCCGCGGGACGACCTGCCGGCCGCCTCGAACTTCTTGTGGATGCTGTTCGGCGAGGAGCCGGAGCCCATCATCGCGCATGCGATGGACGTCGCGTTCACCCTGCACGCCGAGCACGAGTTCAACGCTTCCAGTTTTGGGGCCCGAGTAGCGGCCGGCACGTACGTCGATCTGCACAGCTGCCTCACCGCGGCGATCGGGATCCTCAAGGGCCCGCGGCACGGCGGCGCCAACGAAGACGTGATCGAAATGATCGAAGAGGTCGGCTCGCCAGAACGCGCCGAGGCGTGGGCGCGCGACCGGCTACAGCGCTACAAGACGGCCACCCGCGACGAACGGGCCAAACCCGAGTTGCGGTTCCCGGGAATGGGCCACGCCGTCTACAAGACCTGGGATCCGCGGGCGCGGATTCTGAAGAAGCTCGGGGGCGAGGTCGCCGAGCTACGCGGCGAAGGCGCTATCGCCGACATTCAGGAAGCGGTCAGGAAAGTCGCCGCCGAAGGGCTGGGCCTGAACCCCAACGTCGACTACTACTCGGCGGGTCTGTACCACTCCCTGCGGATTCCGAGCGACATCTTCACCAGTATCTTCGCCACCGCCCGCACGGCGGGGTATGTCGCGCACATCGAAGAGCAGCTCAAGGGTGGCCGGCTGATTCGTCCACGGGGCGAGTACACGGGTCCGAAGGACCGCAAGGTCGTCCCGATCGGAGATCGTTAGCCGCGAGGATCCGGCCGCCCGCTTCGCTTCGCTCGCTCCCGCCAGGGCCGGGGCAAAGAGGGCCGCGTCGCGTGCCATCAACGGGCCGCGCAGGTGGGCCGACTCCGTGCCCGCGCAATGGAGCCAGCGAAGCGAAGCGGACGGTGCTAGATCGGCAGTTCCTGGCCGCACGTGGGGCACGTGCGGCTCGGAATCTCAGCGCCTTCGCCGACCGGCGGGGTGATCGTCGGCTCGAAGCCGCTCGGCGTGCCGCACTTGGGGCACTGCTCGGGCGGTTCGCGGCCGCGCTCGTGGTCGCCGCACACCTGACACACCCACGTCAGGGCGATCTCGCGCACCAGGTCGGCGCGGCTGACAATGCCCACGAGTTTCAGCCCGCGCAGGACCGGCACGCGCTTGATCTTGCGATGCACCAGCAGGAAGCGCACCTCGTCGACGCTGGTGTCTTCCATCACGCTGATGACGTCGCGGGTCATCGCTTCGCCGGCCGTGAGCGCGGCCGGCTTGGCGATCAGGTCGTACTCACTGATCAGGCCAACCATGTGCCCGTTGGCGTCGCACACGGGCACGCCGCTGATGCGGTGCCGGTCGAGCACGCTGGCAACCTCGCGCACCGCCGCGTCTTCGCGGACGCTGATCGCGTTCGGCGTCATGATCTCGCCAACCTTCATGGCCGCCCCTTCCGCCTCCCCGCGGGTTCTCTCTCAAAGCGTACTGCAACATTGGGACCGGGCCGAGAGCGAGTCTTGCTCTATACTGGTGCTCTGATCCCAGCGGCGCTGCGCCAGGCGTGCCGCATGCCCTATCCGCCGTGTCGCTTACCGCGCCGCCCTCGCTTGTCACCTACCTCACGATTGCCATCCTGCTCGTGGCAGCGCTCCTGCTGCTCACAGGTCGGCTCTCGCCGAGTTTGCCCAGTTCGGCCAAGGGACGCCCATACGAGAGCGGCGTTTCGGAGCCCATCTCGACCCAGACGCGCTGGCCGGTACGCTTCGCTCTGGTAGGGATGCTGTTTTTGATCTTCGATGTCGAGGCGCTCTTCTTCTATCCGTGGGCCGTCGTGCTGCGCGACCTGGGAGGCTGGGGTGGCGTCGTCAAGGTGCTCAGCTTCTTCGTCGTCCTTGGCGTGGGCTACATGTACGCCCGAGCGCGCGGCGCACTGGATTGGCAGTGACGTTAAGAGGCATTCGCAGGTCGAGTCCCTATGACCTCCGGTAGCGCCGACAGCAAGTCGGGCGCGCCCGGCTTCGTCCTGAGTCGGCTGGAAGATTGGGCGCGCGAATCATCGATCTGGCCAGTCACGTTCGGTCTGGCCTGCTGTGCCATCGAGATGATGGCCGCCGGCGCATCGCGCTTCGACATGGCGCGCTTCGGGTCAGAGTTGTTTCGCGCCTCGCCGCGCCAGGCCGACCTGATGATCGTTGCCGGGCGAGTCTCGCAGAAGATGGCGCCGGTCCTGCGCGAAGTCTATGACCAGATGGCCGAGCCCAAGTGGGTCATCGCCATGGGCGATTGCGCGTCCTGCAGCGGCGTCTTCAACAACTACGCCCTGATCCAGGGTGTCGACAAGATCGTGCCAGTCGACGTGTACGTGCCCGGCTGCCCACCGACGCCCGACGCGCTGCTCGATTCGCTCATCAAGCTCAAGCAACGCATCGCCCTCGACAGCCGCAACGCGCGCCACGGCGCCCGGACTGGCGCTGGACTGGGCATCGTCCACACCGAACCTTCAGGACCCAACGCCCACTGATGGCCGTCAGCGACACGTTGCAGGCCGTGTTCGAATCGGGCGAGGTCAGCCTGCCCGCCGACGGCATCCCAACCGTGCGCGTACCGCTGGCCGAACTGCTCGAGGCGGTCGAACAGGTCCGCGGTGCGCTGGGCCACAGTCGCTTTGTCGATCTCACCGCCGTCGACCGCTTGACGAGCGAGGATAGATTCGAGCTCGTCTACCTGTTCTATTCGTTGGAGGCGCACACGTGGCTGCGGCTCAAGACGCGCACCGACCACGCCGCGCCGAGCATCACGCCGCTCGTGCCCGGCGCCAACTGGTACGAGCGCGAGGTCTTTGACCTGTTCGGCCTCGACTTTCAGGGGCACCCCAACCTGAAGCGGCTCATGCTGCCCGACGACTGGCAAGGCCATCCGCTCCGACGTACCGAGCCGCTGGGCAGCGAGCCGGTCGACTTCACTGTGACACGCAAGATGTATGGCACTGACTGACCAATCCACGGCGGCTAAACCCGAGCTGCTCACCATCAACATGGGTCCGCAGCACCCGTCGACGCACGGCGTGCTGCGGCTCGAGCTGGTGCTCGACGGCGAAATCGTCGTCCACTGCCGACCCGTGATCGGCTACCTGCACACGGGTATCGAGAAGACCTTCGAGTCCAAGACCTATGTGCAGGGGGTCGTGCTCACCGACCGCACGGACTACCTGAATTCGCTGGGCAACAACCTGGCGTACGCGCTGTCCATCGAAGCCCTGATGGGCTGCGAGATCCCGGCGCGAGCGACGGTCCTGCGCGTCCTGCTCGCGGAGTTCACCCGACTAGCCTCGCACCTGATGTTCATCGGCGCGATGGCGCTCGACCTCGGCGCCAGCTCGCCGTTCCTGTACTGCTGGCGCGAGCGGGAAAAGATCCTCGACTTCTTCGAGCGCATGAGCGGCGCCCGCATGATGACGTCGTTCATCCGGCCGGGTGGCCTGGTGCGCGACCTCGACGCCAGCATCCTGGCGGACATGTCCGCCTTTATTGATGCGATGCCCGCGTACGTCGACAGCTACGAGGACCTGCTGACCGGCAATCCGATCTTCCGAGAGCGCACCGAGGGCGTCGGGGTGCTGACCGGTGACGACGCGCTCGCGCTGGGGGTGAGCGGTCCGATCCTGCGGGCTTCGCGCGTCGCGTTCGATGTGCGCAAAGCCAATCCGTACTGCGGCTACGAGACGTACGACTTTGAAATCCCGACGGGTACGGTCGGCGACTGCTACGACCGCTACCTGGTGCGCGTCGCGGAGATGCGGGAAACCGTTCGCATCTGTCGCCAGGCGCTCGACAAACTGCCGGACGGGCCTGTCCAGACCGCTGACCGCAAAGTCATGCCACCACCCCGCGAAGAGCTGGCCAGGAGCATGGAGGCGGTCATCCATCACTTCAAGCTGTGGACCGAGGGCATCCGGCCGCCGGTGGGCGAGGCGTACGTGGGCGTCGAATCCCCGCGCGGCGAGCTTGGCTTTTACGTCGTCAGCGACGGCTCGGGACGGCCGATCCGGGTTCACGAGCGGGCGCCGTCGTTTGCCAATCTGCAGGCGTTGCCGCGCATCATCGAAGGCGGCGCCATGGCCGACGTCGTGGCGTGCATGGCCACGATGGATCCGATCATGGGCGAAGTCGATCGATGACCGAGGCTTCCGCAGGGCGGCTGTCCGAGAGCACCCGGGCTGAGATCAGCCGACTGGCGGCGATGTATCCCGAGCGACGGACCGCGCTCCTGCCCGCGCTCAAGCTGGCGCAGGCAGATGTCGGCTTCCTCCCGCCTGAAGCGATCGCCGAAGCGGCGGACGTGGTCGGCGTCCCGCACTCGGCGGCTCTCGAGCTGGTGTCGTTCTACACGATGTTGTTCAGCGAGCCGGGGCCAGCCAGGCGGCTCATCGTGTGTGCCCAGTTGCCCTGCGCTTTGCGCGGCGCTGAGGGCTTGATCCGTGACCTGCGGGCAGGCTTGCGCCAGCAAATCGAGGCCGGCGCGGTCGAGGTGGAACGCACCAGCGAGTGCTTCGGGGCCTGCCACAAGGCGCCGATGGCCCGCCTCGGCGACGAGTACCGCGAGCGCCTCGACGACGCAGCGCGCCGCCGCCTCATTGACGAGCTCGGCGGATGAGCGTCGCGCTGAACTACGTTCCGGTCCTGCTCACCCATCCCGGCCGCACGGGGCCGGTCAGCCTCGACGAGTACTGCAGCGAGGGCGGCTACGCTGGCTGGCGCAAGGCACTCACGGCGATGACGCCCGAGCAGGTGATCGAGGAGGTCAAAGCCTCCGGGCTGCGCGGGCGCGGCGGGGCGGGATTCCCGGCCGGCATGAAATGGAGCTTCATTCCCAAGGCGCCCGGCGCCAAGTACGTCGCGGTCAACGCGGACGAGTCCGAGCCAGGCACGTTCAAGGATCGCGAGCTGATCGAAGTCGAGCCGCACCGGGTCCTCGAGGGCGTCGCGTTGTGCTGCTACGCGATCGGCGCTGAGACGGCGTTCGTCTACATCCGCGGCGAGTACGTCGAGCCGGCCGACCGCCTCGAAGCCGCGATCGCCGAGGCCGAGGCGGCCAACGTGCTGGGTGCGGGCTGCCTGGGGACCGCCGTGAACGTGAAGATCCACGTCTTCCGTGGCGCGGGCGCGTATATCTGCGGCGAGGAGACCGCGCTGCTCGAATCGCTCGAGGGGCGGCGACCGATGCCGCGTTCGCGGCCACCATTCCCGGCCGTCGAGGGCCTGTACCGACGGCCGACGGTCATCAACAACGTCGAAACGCTGGCCAATGTCCCCGGCATCATCGACCGCGGAAGTGCCTGGTACAACACGATCGGGACTCCGCCGCGCAATACGGGGCCGAAGATCTTTTGCCTGTCGGGCCGCGTCAATCGGCCTGGGAACTATGAGCTGCCGCTCGGGGCCGCGACGGTGCGCGAGTTGATCGACGACTACGGCCAGGGGGTTATTGGCGGCAAGGCGGTCAAAGGCGTGCTCACCGCGGGCGTGTCGGCGCCGATCCTGACCGCCGACAAGCTCGACACCAGACTCGACTATGACTCGGTGCAGGCGGCCGGCTCGATGCTCGGCTCGGCGTCGTTGATCGTCCTGGACGAAGCGACGTGCATCGTCCGCGCCGCCGCGTTGATGGAAGACTTCTTTCGCCATGAATCGTGCGGCAAGTGCACGCCGTGTCGTGAAGGGACCTCCTGGTTGTTCAAGATCTTGCAGCGCATCGAGCAGGGCCACGGCCGACCGGCCGACCTGGATCTGCTTGTGTCTCTCTCCGGCGAGATCAGCGGCAAAGTCCTGTGCGCGCTCGGCGACTTCGCCACGAGCCCCGTGGTGGCCACGGTCAAGCAGTACCGCGAAGAGTACGAACAACATATCTCGGAACACGGGTGTCCCTTCGAGCCATGGTGAAACGCGTCTGCCCGCATCGCTGCGCTCGCTGCTTTGCGGGGCGTAGTTCTCCCTGCAGAGGGGTGGTCTGCTCCGCGCGACGCTCGGCGGTTGGACGGCCCATGATTGCTTCACGTTTCGCAAACGGGCAAGCGCAACGAGCCGGAGGAACGCACATCTCGCAAACGAGCGAGCGCAGCGATGCGGGCACCGGGAGGGCGGGGTGACGACGACTCCTGCAGACACCGTCACCCTGACCATCGACGGCAAAACGGTGGTCGCGCCGAAGGGGACGCTGCTGGTCGAGGCGGCGAAGCTCGTGGGGCTCGAAATTCCGATCTTCTGCTACCACCCGAAGCTCAAGCCGGTGGGCGCTTGCCGCATGTGTCTGGTCCAAATCGAGAAGCTGCCGCGGCTGCAAACCGCCTGCACCACGCCCGTCGCGGCGGACATGATCGTTCACACCAACACGCCCGAGGTTGTGGCCGCGCAGACCGGCGTGCTCGAGCTGCTCTTAGCGAACCATCCGCTGGACTGCCCGATCTGCGACAAGGGCGGCGAGTGCCCCCTGCAAGACAATACCTTTGGCTACGGTCCCGGGCTCTCGCGCTTCACCGAAGAAAAGCGCCACAAAGACAAGGCCTTCCCGCTGGGGGAAAAGATCATCCTGGACCGCGAGCGGTGCATCATGTGCTACCGCTGCGTGCGGTTTCACCAGGAGATCCCCGGCGACGAAGCCCTGGCCGCGGTCGAGCGCGGCGCCGAGAGCGAGATCGCGACACCAGACGACGAGCCGTATGATTCGATCTTCGCCGGCAACACCATCGAACTCTGCCCCGTGGGCGCCCTGACCAGCCGTCAATATCGCTTCAAGGCGCGTCCGTGGGACCTGGTCCGCACGCCGTCGGTCTGCAGCGGCTGCGCCGTCGGTTGCAACGTGGAAGTCCACAGCCGCACGGAAACGGTCCTGCGCCTCGTGTCACATGACAATCCAGCGGTCGACGATGGCTGGCTGTGCGATCGCGGCCGCTTCGGGACCATCCCCAGCCCGCAGATTGGCCGACCGACGCGACCCATGCTTCGCCAGAGCGACGGCCAACTGGCCCCCACGACGTGGGATCAGGCCTTGCTCAAAGCCTCCGAGTTGCTCGGCGAAAGCGGCGCCGTGCTGGCCTCGGTCGACCTGTCAAACGAGGCGTACTGGCTGCTCCAACGCGTCGCGTCAGGCGTGCCAGCGGCGCTCTGGCCCCCGGTTCGCGGATCGTGGCCGGTCGAGGGAGCCATCCAGAATCTCGTCGGCTGCAAGAGCATCGTCCTGGTGGGGCTGGACCTCTGGCATGAGCTGCCCGTCCTGGCGCTGTGGGTTCGGAAGGCCGTCCTGGCCGGCGCGAAACTGGTCGTCCTCGGCGAGGACAATGGCCTGTGGCGTTCTACCGCGCACTGGCTGCAGGGCGAACCGATGGCGTTCGTCGAGCCGCTGCTGGACGCCGTCGAGTCTGGTGCGTCATCGGCCACGCCGCCCGCGATCGCGGCCGCGGCAGCCACACTGCGCGGCGGTCAGCCGGCCGCGCTTCTGGCGCACCCCTCGCTGGTGCCAGGCGACCGGGCGGAGCTCGAGCGGCTGGCGAAGGCGCTCGGTGCAACTGGCGCAACCGGCATGCTAGGCGCGCCGCTGCTTGGCGCCAACGCCCGCGGGGCGCAGGAATTTGCACCCGATCTCGTCAGCGGCGACGTCCACCAGGTGCTGGCGGCGAGCGCGCTGCTGGTCATCGGCGACCCGTCGGCTCCCCTGGAGACGACGGCGCAGCATCTTGTCCTGGCGACGGCGCAGCCTGTCCCGAACGATCCGCGCGTCGACGTCGTGCTGCCCATGGCGCACGCGTACGAGCGCCAGGCGACGCTGACGAACCTCGAGGGGCGGATTCAACATCAGGAGGGTGGCGCCGCGCCGCTGCCGCACGCCCGAGCCGATTGGGGTATTGCCGCGGTCATGGCCGAGCGACTCGGACGTCGCGGCCCGGCGCTCAAGAGCCTCGCGGCGATCCGCGCGTTGATGGCCGAGCAGCATCCGGCACACGCCGATGCCCTGCGTCAGAAGGTCCTTTTGCCCGCGTGATCGAGACCCTGATCGACGCCGTCCGGTCGCTGATCATCATCGTCGGCTTGCTGACCGGTATGGCATACATGACCTGGTTTGAACGTCGCGTGATCAGCCGCATGCAGGTCCGCATCGGGCCGAATCGGGTCGGTCCGGAGGGCCTCTTGCAGCCCGTCGCGGATGCCCTCAAGCTGTTCTTCAAGGAAGACGTGCGGCCGAGCATGGCCGATCGGTTGCTGTACCCGCTGGCGCCCGGGATCTCGCTGGTCGCCGCCCTGGCGGCCTTCGCCGTCATCCCGATCGGTCCAGCGCTGAGCATTGGCGGCCGCTCGATCGATCTGATCATTCAGGACATGCCCGTCGCGTTGCTGTACCTGATCGGCGTGAGCTCGCTCGGCGTGTACGGCATCGTGCTCGGCGGCTGGTCCTCGGGCTCGAAGTACTCGCTGCTGGGGGCGCTCCGCGGCGGCGCGCAGGTCGTTTCGTACGAACTGGTGCTCGGCCTGGCGCTGGTCGGCGTGGTGCTGGTCAGTGGCAGCCTGTCGCTCCGCGACATCGTGGCTCAGCAGGCGCGTTCGCTGCCGTTTGTGATCTTGCAGCCACTGGGCTTCGTGCTCTACTTCACGGCGGCTATCGCCGAGACGAATCGCGCGCCGTTCGACCTGCCCGAAGCCGAGCAGGAGTTGGTGGCGGGCTACTCCACCGAGTACAGCGGCTTTCGCTTCGCGATGTACTACATCGCCGAATACGTGAATCTCCTCACCGTCTCGGCGATCGCCGCGACGCTGTTCTTCGGCGGTTGGACCGGGCCGTTCAACCAGCTGTCCGGTCCCTGGTGGCTGTTGATCAAGGTGGCTTGCTTTGCGTTCGCATTCGTCTGGATCCGGGCGACCCTCCCACGGTTGCGGTACGACCAGTTGATGCGGCTCTCGTGGGGCGTGCTGCTCCCACTGGGACTGTTGAACGTGCTCGTGACGGCGGTGCTGATCGTCGCCTTTGCAGGAGGCTCTGCGCATGCTTGATGGGGCCCGCGGGCTGGCCAAGGGTTTCTTGACGACGCTGAGACACGTGGCCCAGCCGCCGATCACGGTCTCGTATCCAGAGGTCAAGCGGGTTATTCCCGCGGCGTTCCGCGGCCGACACCGGCTCTACCGCCACGCGGACGGTCTCGAGCGCTGCATCGGGTGCGAGCTGTGCGCGGCGGCCTGCCCGTCGGGGGCGATCTACGTGCAGGCGGCCGACAACGATCCCGAGCGGCCCACGTCAACTGGCGAGCGATTCGCCGCTGTCTATGAGATCAACATGTTGCGGTGCATCTTCTGCGGCTACTGCGAAGAAGCCTGCCCGGTCGACGCGATTCGGCTCGGCCCCGAGTACGAGCTGGCGGACTTCGATCGCAAGGACTTCGTCTACACCAAAGACATGCTGCTGGACCCCGAGAAGTTCGCGCCGCCGCGGCAGTACCACGCCGATGTCGACCAGCAAGATCCCGAGCTGCACCGCGAGATCCCCGAGTCCGAAGACCTTGGCGAAGTCTATCGCCGCCACCACCCGCTCGCATGAGAGTGTCCCTCTCGCCCGCATCCCTTCGCGCGCTTCCGGGGGGAACCAGATCGCCGCGGAGTGGTCGCCTGCCCGCATCGCTTCGCTCGCGCTCTTTAGATTCCCGTAGGGGTAGAGGGCAACATGCGGCAGATTCCCGTAGGGGTAGAGCGCAAAATGCGGCAGATTCCCGTAGGCGTGGCGGGCAGGATGGAGCAATTTCCGCATCGATGGATACGAGATCGCGTACCGAGGGGTCCTGTACTCGTGCGCCAGAACGTGTTACTGCCCTGGGGAAGTCGGTGCTGATGGGGGCGAGCGAAGCAATGCGGACGGCGCGATCCGCGTCCGGAGGGGTAGCGGGCAGCCGGCGCTCCGCGTCATTTGGGCGGACACCTTCCGTAGAAGAATCCCCCGCTGATGGGAGCGAGCGAAGCGATACGGGCAGGGCGATCTTCGTGATGGCTGCGCACTGAACATGCAGTCCCAGTTCGTTCCTGTCCTGGTCGGTTGCGCGGTGGCGCTGCTGTCGGCGCTGGGGGTGGTGCTCGCGCGGCGGCCGATTTATGCGGCGATGGCTTTGCTCGTGCATAGCTTGAGCCTGGCGGCGCTGTTCGGGATTCTGTCGGCGGCCATGGTGGCGGTCGGGCAGGTCATCATTTATTCGGGCGCTATCGTCGTCCTGTTTCTGTTCGTCGTGACGCTGTTGCCGACCGGGGGGCGCGAGCTTGCGCCCAACAGCAACCGGGTGGGCGCAGCGTGCGTCGCGGGTGGCGGCATGCTCGTCGCACTGGCGGCAGCCCTGGCCAGCGGCGCCTTGCCGCCAACGGCCGCGGTGTTCAACCTCGGCGTCGCCGCCGTTGGCCACTCCCTCTTTGGCCCGCTGGTCGTGGCCTTTGAGCTCACCGCCCCGCTGCTCCTGGTAGCCATCGTCGGCGCGGTCGTCATCTGGCGCCGCCACGAGCCCCGGTCGACCACCACCCCCCGCGTCCTCGAAGCGACGCCGCGCCGCCTGGTCATGCACCGATGACCGCCGAGGTGCTGGTCCTGGTTACCAGTGCGGGCCTGTTTGCAATTGGCGCCGCGGGGCTGCTGGTCCATCGCCACCCGGTGGCGATGTTGATGGCGATCGAAGTCATGCTGAACGCGGCCAACCTGCTGATCGTGCTGGCTGCCCGCGTGCGCGGGGGCGTCGACGCCGAGTCCGCGGCCCTGATCGTCCTGGTGCTCGCCGCCGCCGACGCCGTGATCGGCCTGGGCCTCGCGTTGGCCCTGTTCAGACGCAAAGCCGCGCCAGACGTGGACGAGGTCGCGGAGCTCCGCGGATGACAGCCATGAGCGTCCTCGCCTGGGCCTGGGTACTGACGCTGCCAGGCCTGCTCCTCACGGCCGCGGGTGTCCCGGGCAACCGAAAGTCGGCCGGCTACGCGAGCCTGCCAGGTCCCGTCGTGCTCCTCCTGGTGGCCGTCGCGGCGCTCGTCGGTGGCGGGTCCGCATCGGTCCAGTTCGAGAACTGGCTGCCGTTTCTGCCCGACGGCAGCTTCCGCGCGCTGGCCGATCCGCTGAGCGCGCTCATGCTGGCCATCCTCGGCTTTGTCGCCATCGTCGTCTACGTGTACTCGCTCGGGTACATGTCGGAGGACCCCGGGCGGAGGCGCTTTTTTGTCTACCTGGACGTTTTCGTCGCCGCCATGGGCCTGCTGGTCCTGGCGGGCAACCTCGCGGTGCTGCTGATCGGTTGGACCGGCGTCGGCGTTTCCAGCTTCCTGCTCATCTCGTTCTGGCGAGACCGGCCCGGCACCCTCGGCGCCGGCCTGCAGGCCCTGGCCGCCAACGCCGTCGGCGACGGCGCACTGTTGCTGGCCGCCTCGATCGTCCCGATCGGTTGCGGGTCGTTGATCAACCTGGGGACGCCGCAGTGCACCGCCGGCGCGGGTGGCGCCGAGTTCCTGGCGCTGCTGCTGTTCGTGGCGGCCGCCGCGAAGTCCGCCCAGGGTCCGCTGTACTTCTGGCTGCCGAACGCCATGGCTGGCCCGACCCCGATCAGCGCGTTGATCCACGCCGCGACGATGGTCGCCGCCGGCGTCTACCTGCTGGTGCGCACGCACGCGTTGCTGGCGGTCGCGCCCGAGGTCAGCCTCGCCATCGCCGTCGTTGGCACCGCGACCGCGCTGGGCGCAAGCCTGGGCAGCATCTTTCAGTCCAACTTTAAGAAGGGCATCGCGTATTCGACGGTGGCGCAACTTGGCTACATGTTCGCTGGGGTCGGCGTGGGTGCGCCGTTTGCGGGCCTGTTCCATCTGTTCACCCACGCGTCCTTCAAGGCGCTCCTGTTTCTGGCCGCCGGTGTGGTGATCCATGGCACCGGCGGCCGCGAGTCGCTGTCGGCGCTGCGCGGGCTGGGCCGCTTTTTCCCGTTCAGCCGAGCGGGTTTTCTGATCGGCTCGCTGGCGCTGATCGGTACCCCGTTGATCACCGCCGGCTCCTTCAGCAAGGACGCCATCATCGACGCCGGATTGGCGTCGCGCACGCCGATTGTTGGCGTGCTGCTGCTCGGTGGCGTCGTGCTCACCGGCCTGTACATCGGGCGGCTGTTCGCGATTGTGTATCTCGCCCCGATCGTCGATCCCCAGGCCGTGCACCACGATCCAGAGTCCGAACGTCCGATGGACTGGTCCCTGGTACCCCTGATGGTCGGCGCGGTCGCCTTCGGCTACCTCGGCTACTGGTTGCAGGGTGCACTCGTGGCGTCGCTCGGCCAGACCGAAGCGCTGCAAGGGCCGATCACCGCCTACGGGTTGGTCGCATTCGCCCTCGGTGCCGGCGGCTTTGGCGTGGCTTGCTGGTTCTTCACCACGCGGGCCGCCGGGGCTCAAGATGAGCGCGAGCCGTCGTACCGACCCGACGTCTGGGTGCGCGCGATTGCCGAGGCAGGCTACGCCACCTCACGCGGCGTGTCGCGGATTCAATCGGGCGTGCTGCCGCGCTACGCACTCGGCTCGCTCGTCGGGTTGGCAATCATTGTCCTGGCGCGGGTCGTGGCCAGATGAGCGCCGTCCTGCTGCAGATCCAGCAACACCCGTCGCTGATCGCGATCGGCGTGCTGGTCATGGGCGCCGTGGTTGTCCTGCTGGGCGTCGACGTGGTCTCTCGGCGGCCGGTGCTGGCCGGGCTACTCGGCGGGCTGTTTGCCGTCGCCGCCGCGGTGGCCACCGCGGTCGTGACGACGGCCGTCCGGGTCCAGGCGCCGCAGCCACTCGGCGGACTCGCGGTCGTCGCGTTGTGCGGCGTGGCGTGCATCGCGCTGTTGTTGCTGCCGGTGCTCGACGCGGAGGTGCCCGACCACGTCGCCGAGGCAGCCGCGCTGCTCTTGCTCGGCACCTCCGGAGCGGTCGCGCTGGCCAGCGCAACAGATTTGCTGCAGGCCGTCGTCGGCCTCGAAACGCTGGCGCTGAGCGCGGTCGTCCTGGTAGCCCTCGGCGCCGGGGACCGCTCGCTCGAGGCGGCCTTCAAGTACTTCGTCCTGGGTGCGGTTTCGCTCGCCGGGTTGTTGTACGGCCTGGGGCTGGTGTATCTGGGGACGGGATCATTTGGTTTCCCGAGCGCGGCCCAGATGACCGGCAATCCGCTGATTCTCGCCGGTGTGGTCCTGGTGGGCATGGGCTTCGCGTTCGAGCTGGCGCTGTTCCCCTTCCACTGGGGCGCCCTCGACGCCTACACCGGCGCGGTGCCCTCGCTCGCGGGCTTCCTGATGAGCGCCAGCAAACTCGCGGCCGCGTTCGCGCTGGCCCGGCTCGTCCAGGGCGCCGGCGTCGAGCTCGCCCAGCTCCTGGTCTGGGTCGGCTCGCTGACGATTATCTGGGGCACCTTCGGCGCTCTGGCGCAGGCAGCGAACATCCGACGGATGCTGGCGTACTCGGCGATCACCCACGCCGGGTTCATTGGCCTGGCCCTGGGGAGCGGCCCGAACGGGCCGCCGACGGCGGTGTTTTACGCGGCCATCTATGGCAGCATGGCCATGCTGGTGTTCGCCGCGCTCGCGGGCGGCCGCGCGGCTGACCTTCGGACGCTGGGTCGGCTGCGGGCGATCGCGTTGGGGCTCGGGTTGTTCTCGTTGAGTGGGATTCCGCCCACGCCTGGCTTCTGGGCCAAGCTCGCGGTGCTCGTGGTTGCCTGGAGCGCGGCCGGTCCCTTGCCGACGCTGATCGCGGTCGCGGGCGGCGTCTTCAGCGTGCTGTACTACCTGCGACCACTGCCGGACCTGTTCGCGGCGCTGCGCGGGGACAGCGCGGACTTGAGTTCGCGCGCGCTGGTGGTACCGGGGGTGATTCTGGCGACGGTGGCGGTCGTGGGCCTGGGGGTCTTCCCGGGCATTGTCTGGACGCTGGCGCGCTTTGGTTGATCCGGCGCAGGCACGCGATCTGCTTAAGCCGGCAGACAGTATGGCCATCAAAGCCGGACATGCGACGACCAGGAGCCCGCGCTACGCGCTCGGGCCAGGCGTCGACCTGCCTGTTGCGCGCATCGTCGCGCTGCTGCTGATCCTGCTGCCGATCGGCGTGTGGTTCGTGATCACCGCGATTCTGAAGGCGCCGCCGTCGCAGGAGGCCGTGGACCTCGCGAACTTCAACCCGCGCGCGATGTTTGCCGACAACACCCCGCACTTCCTGCCGCCGCCCGTCGCGGCGATTCCAGCTGAGAGTAACGCCGGCCCGCCCGCGTCCGCGGCCGACGAACAGCCCGCGGCGGGGACAGCGCCAGTCGAGCACGTGAAAGTGGCCAACACCGGCGGCGTGGGCGCCATTCTGCGCGCCGACCCGCCGAAAGGCCGCCAGGTCGGCGCCCTGCGCGACGGCACGGTCCTGCAAGTCCTCGAGCACCGTCAGCTCGACGACAGCAGCGAGTGGCTTCGCGTCCAAACCCCCGACGGCGTCGAAGGCTGGGTCTTCTCAAAGCTAGTCGCCGCGAGCGAATAATCAAACTGCTAAAGAGCCGGGTCGCGTACATGTCCGGGTCCGGGGAGCCCGCGAGCTTGCGTGGCTTGAACTGGTCCGGGTCGGGGGAGCGCTGCGCGCCCCCCGCCGCCAGTCGCTGCTCCGCTCGCTGCGCTCGCTGCGCGCTCCTTCCCGCGGCGACCCCCCGCGAGGGGCGCTCCGCGCCTTGTTGCCACTCGTACCCGCCAGAGGCACGCGGCTGTTTGGTCCATCACGGCAAGTTCGCCAGTCCACGAAACGGGCGCGCTTCTGAGATCGGCGCTCGCCGCCCCGTAGCGCCCCTGCGCTGCGTTGCTCCAACCTGGCCACGAGGAAGGGCCTGAAGGACGGTGCCCGGCTGCTCGACGGACGGTCAGTCGTGGACACCATCTGGCTTGACGTCGGGCAGCACTACCGCTCGTGCCGACTCCTTGCACACCCGCGTGCCTCTACGGGGCACCCCTAGCGAACTTGCCGTGGCGGATCGAACAGCCCCGTGCCTCTGGCTCGTACGCCCGGGAACAAGGCGCGAAGCGCCCCTCGCGGGGGGTCGCCGCGGGAAGGAGCGCGCAGCGAGCGCAGCGAGCGGAGCAGCGACTGGCGGCGGGGGGCGCGCAGCGCTCCCCCGACCCGGACAGTACAAGGCCAGCAACTTCGTGGGCTTCCCCGACCTGGAGGGGTGCGCGACCAGCAACGTCGATGGGGCTTAGTAGTGCGCGATGATGGGGACGCCGATGCTCGCCCAGTCCCAGAAGAATTTCGCATCTTCGGAGACCAGGCCGGCGCAGCCGTGGCTGGAGGGGATGCCGAACTCGTCGCGCGGCTTCCAGTAGTTTTCGTGGAGCGCTTTGCCGTCGGCGCTGAAGTACTGCGTCCAGCGGACGTTCTCGATCTTGTAGTCCGCGCGTTTCGCGTCGAGGCCGAGCAAACTGGTCGAGTCCATCGTTTCCTTCTCTACACGCCGCTGGATCGCGTAGCTCCCGGGCGCCGTCTCCCAGCCAGGCCGACCCGTCGACGTACGCGCCAGCCGGACCACCGTCGAGCCCTCGTACGCGACGACCACCTGATGTACCAGGTTGAGATCGATCCAGCGGTCGGTTTGACCGCTGGCCGCGGCCGGCGGTGGCGGCGCGGCGGGCAGTGCGACCGGTCTGAGCACCGAGCTGTACAGGAAGGCCGTGTCGCTCAGCACCGCCCAGGTCGGGTTGTCCGGGACGACTTCTTCGCCCACGACCCAACCCGAAACGACGATCGGCCGACCACTGGGTACGGCACCGAGCGTGGGCGTCTGCGTGGAGGCCCCGGCGCGCAGGTTCGCGCCGTCGACATACGACAGCCCCCACCAGCGCGCCGGGGCCTCCACGCGCTGGGGTGCGCCGATGGGGCCCACGCTGAAGGCATCCAGCCACGAGTCGGCTCCCGAATAGGGGTCCTGGACGTGGAGCCGCGACCCGTCCTGCGGGTCCAATTGCTTGAAGGCGGTGAAGGGCGGCGCCAGGCCGAGCAAGAGCGTGCCGTCCTGATCCGACCACAGCGCGGCGTCGGCAACGGTGGCAACCCAGCCGACGCTCAAGTCGTCAGGCAGCGGCGCCACGTCCGCGGGCGGCCAGCCCGGGGGAGGCGGGCCGGACGGTCCGACCGACAGCGCATCGACCCAGGCGTAGTTCTTCGAGCGCGCGACCCAGACGTACAGCCGTTGGCCCAGCTGGGGCCTCGCGATCAGGAAGTAGTCCCACACCGCCGCAACGCCGAATTGCTCGGCGAACTCGTCGGGCCCGCTCCAGAGTGGCAGCGGCCGCAGGGCTTGCACCCAGGCTGGCGGAGTCGGGATCGGGGTCGGAACCGCGGTGGGCACGAGGGTCGGCGGTGGCGCGGTGGGCGACGGGAGCGGTGTCGGACTGAGTGTCGGGATCGGCGTATTCGGTTGCGGCGTCGGCGAAGGTGATGGCAACGGTGTGGCCGTGGGCGGCGGCGAGGCCGTGGGTGTGGGCGTCGGTGTGCTCGTCGCGGCGAGCGCTCGGGCGGGTGCCCCGAGCGCAGCAACGCCGATCAAACCCAGGCTCAGCCGTCGCAAGAAACCGCGCCGGCTCAGTGGGAAAGTCCTTTGCCGGCGCGCGTGCACGGATCGAGTCTAACTGGCACGCGTCGTGCACGACGTAAACACTTGCGACCGGGGAGCCAATCCTGTAGTGGGGGAATCGATACCCGAGAATCTCTGTTTTAGGTCATGAAAGGTGCGTGGCTGCAGCGAACCAGAAGCACGGTTCGAGAAGCGGTGTAACGTCGCCGAACGGGCTTCGTTTTTCCAGCCAGAAAGCGCGGCCAACCCTATGTGATTCGACCCGTCAAGCTCTCAGCCCCAAAAGCTTGACGTATTCCAGAGAACTGGTACCATTGGGTAGCAGACTTGTCCGTCGCCGTGCGAGCTGTGCGTTAGCGCAGCAGTTTCGCAAAGCGGCGGCATCGAGCCGCCGCCCAGGCCGCGCACCGGTTGGGGGCGGTTTTTTTGACCCCCTGAGAGGGGACCCAGGAGTAACGAAATACAGTGAGCCTTGATCTTCTACACGAAACTGAAGAGTTGAGCCCCGAGTTAGCCGAGCGAGTCGACCCCGAAGCCGAGGCGGAAACGACGGCCGCTGAGCCGATCAGCCGCTTTGGACTGTTGTCCGAGGAGCTTTCGGGTGGCGCCGGGGCGATGTACCTGCGCGAGATCGCCCACCATGAGCTGCTGACAGCTCAAGAAGAGGTGTCACTGGCTCAGCGGCTCGAGGCGGGCAAGGGGGCCCTGCGCGAGCTCGCCACCGCGGATGAGACGCTCGCCGCGACTCGGCGCGTCGAACTCGAGCATCTGGCCGAAGATGGTGAGCGCGCGCGCCGGCGACTGATCGAGTGCAACTTGCGCCTGGTCGTCTCGGTCGCGCGACGTTATCTCGGGCGTGGGTTGTCCTTCCTCGACCTCGTGCAGGAGGGCAACATCGGCCTGCAGATTGGCGTCGAGAAGTACGACTGGCGCCGCGGGTTCCGCTTCAGCACGTACGTGTACTGGTGGATCCGCCAGGCTGTCACTCGAGCGATCGCCGATCAAAGCCGCACCATCCGGCTGCCGGTGCACGTCACCGAGTTTCTGACCAAGACCGCTCGCGCAGAGCGTGAGCTTGCGGCAGAGCTCGGGCGCGAACCCACCGTCGACGAGGTGGCGCAGTTCCTCGACATCGACCCGGAGCGCATCAACGAGGCCCGGCGTGCGGCGCGGATGCCGCTGTCGCTCGAGACGCCCCTGGGCGAGGACGGCGAGCTGACTCGAGGCGACCTGATCGGCGACGACACGGCGGCTGAGGCGGCGCGGGATTCGTCCGAGGCGTCGGACCTGTCCGAGCGGCTGGAGTCCGCGCTCGACGAGCTGCACCCGCGGGAACGGCAGGTGCTGCGACTGCGGTTCGGGCTCGATCGGGGGCACGAGCGCACGCTGGGCGAGGTCGGCGAGGAGCTCGGCGTGAGCCGCGAGCGCATTCGCCAGATCGAAGCTGAGGCGCTGGCGAAACTGCGCCGCATGCCGCGGCTGCGGCGGGAGTTGCTCGAGTACGTTTCCTGACGGTCTTTCGCACCCTCACCCCCCAACCCCCCTTTCCCTCCCGAGGGAGAGGGGGGCTTTTTGTCTCTGGAGAGAATCCGTCACTCGGATTCCGCGATCGTCACGGCGGACGGCATCGAGCACGCGACCTACTACCCGCGGGACCTGCCCAGCCTCATCGTCTAGCGGAGCGCCGCTCGCCACAGTGATGGTAGTCTGGCGCCGCCACAGGGAGCTCCGATTGCACATGTTTCACCCGCGTCCGTCGCCATATCTGTTGATTGCTGGCGCGCTGCTGCTGTCCGCATGCGGACCGGCAGCCACCCCGGCTGCACCCACCAGTGCCCCCGCGCCTGCGCAGCCGACCGCCGCGGCCGCCGCAAAACCGACAACCGCACCTGCACCCGCGGCGCAGCCGACAACCGTCCCGGCGGTCGCCGCCCAGCCGACGACTCCGGCAGCGCCAACCACGGCGCCCGCAACGCCGACGACCGCGCCGGCTCCCGCGGCCGCACCCGCCGGCCAGCCGAAACGCGGCGGCATTCTCAAAGTTGGGCTGCAAGCCGATCCGACCTCCCTCGACCCGCAGAAAACCAGCCTGACCGCGCTGTTCCACGTCACCGAACACATCTACAGCCTGCTGGTCCAGCTCAATCCCGACCTGACGGTGCGGCCCGACCTGGCCGAGAAGTGGGACATCTCGGCCGACGGCTTGACCTACACGTTTACCCTGCGCAGGGGGGTCAAGTTTCACAGTGGGCGGGCACTGGTTGCCGCCGACGTGAAGTACACCTTCGAGCGGCTCGTCGACAAGGCGACGGCCTCACCGAACGCCAGCCTGCTGGCGCCCGTCGACACCATCACCACCCCTGACGACAGCACCGTGGTGATGACGCTCAAGAAGGCCGACGCTTCCTTCCTGACGAATCTGACCGGCCCGGCGACGGCCATCATCAACAAGGACGCCGTCGAAAAGAACGGCGACCTGACCAAAACCGCCGATGGCACGGGCCCGTTCAAATTCAAGGAGTACGTGCCGAATACGCGGGTCGTGCTCGAGCGCAATCCTGACTACTACGAAACCGGTAAGCCGTACGTCGACGGCATTGAAATGACGATCGCGTCGGACGACACGTCGCGCACGGCGGCCGTCAAGACGGGCACGGTCGACTTCATCGAGTACGCGCCGCTGAAAGACATTCCCAGCCTCAAGAGCGACACCTCGCTCACGATGGCCGGCGACCAGAACACCAACATCCGCTTCGTCGGGCTGAACGTCACTCGCAAGCCGTTCAGTGACCTCAAAGTTCGCCAGGCCATCGCCATGGCGGTGGACCGCGACGCGGTGCTCGGGCCGGCCGTGTTCGGCTTCGGTACGCCGACGGTCGAAATCTTTCCGCCGGGGTACTGGGCCGGGCTTGGCACGAAGCCTGTTCCCGCCGACATCGCGAAGGCCAAGCAAATGCTGGCCGATGCTGGCTACCCGAACGGCTTCGATACGACGATTCTGAGCTGGTCGCAGTACTCGTTCCTGTCGAACGCGGCGGTCGTCTTCCAGGAGCAGCTCAAACAGATCGGCATCAATGCGGACGTCAATCTTGAAGAAAATGCGGCATTCATCAAGGACTATCTGGACAACAACTTCGACCTGACGGTCAGTGGGACCAGCGCGTACGTTGACCCGAATGACATCTACCTTCGCAACTTTGGCACGGGGCAACCGAGCAACGCCGTCCGCTACAGCAATCCTAAAGCGGACGACCTGATCGCCGCGGGCGTCGCGACAACCGATCAAGCCAAGCGCAAGCAGATCTACCAGCAGTTACAGCAATTGCTGCTGGACGACGTGCCGTGGATCAACCTCTACATTGCGAACCAGTTCGAGGCAATGAAGACGTACGTCAAGGGCTACACGCACATTCCAACGGGCACGAACTACACGCTCAAGGACGTGTGGCTCGACAAATAGACGGTCGTCCGCGTCGCTTCGTTTACCCGTACCGACGGTGCAAGGCTCGGTCCGTTCCGGGCGGAACTCTCAGAAGGAGCAAACTTCCGGCCGCGGAGTTCGGTACTGCCGCTTGGCCGTGCTAGAGGTGCAACTCGCCATGCGCGGTGCTTTCCACCACGCGGAGCGGTGGCCAGGTTATGAGCTGCCGAAACAGGCACTACGCTTGACAAGCTTCTGTCCGTGCAGAAGGGCGCCAGCGTCTTTCACACGTCTGCAGCGTCGACGCCATGGGCGAAGCTTCGATCTCTTCCGAGGGCGCGCGGTGCCGATCAGGCGGGAGCGCTGACGTCCGATGCGGACATATTTGCTGGCGCGGCTCGTGCTGGTGCTGCCGGTGCTGTTTGGGGTGTCGGTGGTGACGTTTTCGCTGATTCGGCTCGTGCCGGGCGACCCGGCGACGGTGGCGCTCGGGCCGGACTCGCGGGCGCGGCCTGAGGATATCGCGGCGATTCGGGCGTCTTATGGGCTGGACGAGCCCGCGCCAGTGCAATACGTGCGGTGGATCGGCCACGTCCTGGGCGGCGACCTCGGTAAGTCGTTCCGCAGTGGTCGCAGCCTGACCGAGGAGCTGGCCCTGCGGCTGCCGGTGACGATCGAGCTCACCGTGCTGGCCGCCGTGTTTGGCCTCGTGCCAGCACTGCTGGTTGGCATTCTCGCGGCGGTCCGACGCAACTCAGGCGCCGACTACGTGGCCACCGTGAGCACGCTGGTCGGCATCTCAGTGCCGAACTTTTTGCTGGCGACGCTGCTCGTGCTGGTGTTTTCGCTGTGGCTCCGCTGGCTGCCACCGATTGGCTACGTCGAGCTCAACCGCGACCCGCTCGGCAACCTGCGAACGATGCTCCTGCCCGCGTTGAGCCTGGGGCTGCCGTTCGCCGCGATCATGATGCGGATCACCCGCTCGTCAGTCCTCGAAGTGCTCGACCAGGACCACGTGCGCGTCGCGCGCGCCAAAGGACTCCCCTCGACCAGCGTTCTCCGACGGCACGTGCTGCGCAATGCGGCGATCCCCGTCATCACCGTCGCTGGGATCCAGGTCGCGCGCCTCCTGGGCGGCGCGGTCATCGTCGAGAGCATTTTCGGCTTGCCGGGGATCGGGCGCTTCGTGTTCGAAGCGATCGGAACGCGCGACTACCCCGTCGTCCAGGGCGTGACGCTCGTGGTTGCGCTGGCGTTCGTGATCGTGAGTCTGATCGTCGATCTGCTGTACGCGGTGGTCGATCCGCGCTTGCGGACCGCAAGCTGAGGCATGCACCAGGTCGACGCTGGCTCAGCTCCGCTCACGGTGTCCGCACCAGTGGACGCCGGGCGCGCGGCGTCGCCCGAGCCAGTCCACCGGCGCCGGAGCTGGCTGCGCGGGCTGTTGCGGCAGCGACTGGCACTCACTGGCCTGCTGATCGTGGCGATCTACGTCGTCGTCGCAATCGTGGGTGGCTGGATCGCGCCCTTTAGCTTCAGCGCGCAGCACGTGCCCGACCGCCTGAAGCCGCCTGGCGGCGCCTATCTGCTGGGTACCGACGAGTTCGGCCGCGACATCCTGAGCCGGCTGTTGTTCGGAGCTGGCATCTCGTTCCAGGTCGGCGTGATCGCTGTCGGCATTTCGGGCATTGCCGGGGTGCTGCTCGGCTTGCTGGCAGGCTACGTCGGCGGCTGGTTGGATGCGGTGCTGACGCTGATCATGGATGTCGTGTTTGCCTTTCCGGCGGTACTGCTGGCTATCGCGATCATCGCAATGCTCGGCTCATCGCTGGCCAACGTGATGCTGGCGATCGGCGTGGTGAACACGCCAGTCTTCATGCGCGTCGTGCGCGGGTCGACGCTGTCGCTACACCAGGCGACCTACGTCGAGGCCGCGGTCTCGCTGGGTGCGTCGACCCCACGCGTCCTGGCCAGGCATATTTTCCCGAACCTGACCGCGCCGTTGATCGTGCTCGCCTCGTTGAACTTCGCGTTCGCGGTGTTGACCGAGGCGTCGCTCTCGTTCCTCGGGCTGGGCAACAAACCACCCTCGCCCTCGTGGGGCTCGATGGTCAGCAGCAGTTACGGCTTTCTCGAGATCGCCCCGTGGGCAGCGCTGTTCCCAGGCCTGGCCATCGCCCTGGCGGTCCTGGGCTTCAACTTGCTGGGCGATGGACTGCGCGACGCGCTCGACCCGCGCTTGCGCTTCTGAGAGAGCCTTCGCCTGTCTGGTCGAGCAGCCGTGCTCCGTCAGCGCAACGCTGCGCTCAGGGCACTCAGGTCAGGTGCAGCGTCCAGGCTCAGGATCAGGTCGGCCAACGCCGGCGGATCGGCGGCCGACTCCGCCGCCAGACTGACGAATTTTTCGATCAGCGCCGCTCGTGAGACAGGGTTCTCAGGCTCGCCAGTGGCGAACGGTACCGTGGTCGAGACGGTCCGGCCATCCGTGAGCTGGATTTCGGCCGAGCTCGGCCATTGCCGCGGGTAAACCGCGTCTAACTCGGGGTCGCGATAGCAGTCAGTTCGGGACATCAGAGCGCGCACGGTGGGATCGTGCAGTTTGACTTCGGTGTAGGCGTCGATGCCGCCGGTGCCGTACGCGAGGCTGACGGCCGCGGCGTAAGGCGCGCTGAACTGGGCGTCGACGATGCTGTGCGGGTCGCGTTTTTGCTCGATCGGGTCAGCGACGAGAAGGGCGCCGCCGCTCAGCACGCCCAGACGGATCCGTTGCACACCGGCCGGGTCGATGTGGTGGTCTCGGGTCAGCTGCAGGATGCAATCGATGAGGCCGTGGTTGTAGCGGCAGCACGCGTACGGCTTGATCGAGACGCGCATCACCTGGAGCGCTTTGAGATCCCCGAGATCGCCCAGCAGTCGAGCTGGGTTCGGCGCGTCGGTATAAGCGTGCAGCACGCCGAGTCGGCCTTCGAAGACGGTGGCTGGCCCGGTGAAGCCGGCCTGGGCCAGGCGGGCGGCGGTGATGCCGGCGTGGCCGGCCCAGCCCGGGTTCAGGCGTTTGGTCCACGCGCCGTCGGCGAGGTATTCGAGTGAGCCTGACGCCAGCGTCCCGGCAATTCCTAAAGCGCTTGTCAACGCTTCCGTGCTCAGGCCAAGCAGACGCGCCGCGGCCGCGGTTGCTCCGAATACCCCGGCCACGCCGGTTGGATGGAAGCCACGCGCATACGCTGAGGCCGGGTTCAGCGCATTGCCGACGCGCATCGTGACTTCGTAGCCGGCAACGATGGCTTCGAGCAGCGCCTGTGGCGAGGCATTGAGCTCCTCGGCCAGCGCCAGGGCGGCGGGGATGACCGCCACGCCGGGATGCAGCGACGATTCGGTGGTGACGTCGTCCAGTTCGACCGCGTGGGCCGCGGTGCCGTTGGCCAGCGCGGCCCACACTGCCGACGTCGTGCGCTTCGTTCCGAAGATCGTCGCCGTGCCCTGGCCGCCGAGACTCGAGGCCACCTGCGCCGCCGGCAGGCTGGACGGCTGGCGGCTGCCAGCCAGCCCCACGCCGATCAAATCAAGCAGCAACTCCGGCGTGCGCGCGCGCACGTCCGCGCCAAGCGCCCCCCAGCGCAGCTCAGTGCAGAACTCCGCCAGCCGAGCCGCCGCGGTCCGAGGCGGTGCACCAACCGAGGTCATGGCATTACCGTACAGCAGCGTGCCTCTGGCCGTTACGAGCGGCAACAAGGCGCGAAGCGCCCCTCGCGGGGGGTCGCCGCGGGAAGGAGCGCACAGCGAGCGCAGCGAGCGCAGCAGCGACTGGCGGCGGGGGGCCCGCAGGGCTCCCCCGACCCGGACCAGTTAGCTGCGCAAATTTATTTGATGAGTGACTTGGATTTCAGGTACGCCACGGCGACCGTCTTGGCGTCTTTGTGATCGATGCCGACCTGTTTGTCCAGGTCGGTGAGATCAGCCGTCGTGAGTTTCGCGGTCACGCTGTTCAGGAGCGTTTTGGAGTCTGCGCCGGCGGTCAGGATCTTGTTGCTGACAACTGGCGCGATGTTGTCGGCGAGCTGGAGGTGCATGTCGTCGGCCAGCAGGACGTAGTTCTTCAAGAGGATGTTCGGGTCGGTGGTGAACAGCAGGCCGATGTCGATGTCTCCGCTATCGAGCGCGGTCACGGTGAGCGGTCCGCCAGCGTCGAGCGGCTTGAAGTCCTTGAATTGCAACTTGTAGGTGCCCATGAGCCCGACCAGACAGAACGGGCGCTGCGGGCATTCGGGTGGTCCGCCGAGCACCATCGTGCCGGCCACCGGCTGCAGATCGCTCATCTTGGCCAGTTTGTTCTTGTCGGCCGTGGCCTTGGTGACGACGAAGCCATTGGTGTCGATCGCGTTCGCGGCGAAGTCGAGCACGGTGATGTTCTTGGGCGTCAACAACGCCTGCAGCGCTGTCTGGGTGACCGCGGGATCCGAGGTGGCCTTGGACGGCGTGCCGGCCTTGCCAGCCAGGAACGCCTCGATGGTGGCCAGATACTCGGGGACGAGGTCGATCTGACCTGACTCGAGCGCCGGCTCGACGATTTCACGGCTGCCAAGTCGTGGGTGGCGTTCGATCGTGTACCCGTTGGCCTCGAGCACGCCGGCGTACAACTCCTGCAGGACTTCACTCTCGTCGAAGCCGAACGAGCCGACTTTCACGGTCGGCTTGGCACCGCCGGCAGCGGCGACCGGACTCGCGGCGGCAGCGGGGCTGGGGGCGGGACTTACGGCCGGCTTCGGACTGGCGGCGGCCGCCGCGGATGGACTGGCGGACGCAGCCGGGCTCACGGCAGGGGCGGCGGTTGGCTTGGCCGGGGCGGTTGTTGGCGGGGCCGCGGCGGTCGTTGGGCTCGCGCCTCCCGACGGCGCGCAGGCGCTCACGAGGAGCGCTAACGCCGACGCCCCGGCGGCAAGCACGCGGAAATTCCGCATTGGGTAAAGCTCCTTTCGCGGCTCCGACGAGCCGTGGCGAGGGTTGAGCGCGGGTAAAGCGCTTGATCCAACTCAACCAGAAGCGGCGCTAGATTGCAAGTCCATCATGACGGAACGATCATGTGCTTGAGTGCCTCGCGTTTGCAGAGCGCGCTCAACTCAGATTCGTGCTCGGCGACGTACGGTCCGACTGCGTCTGGGGCAGCTTTGGCGTACTCGCGCAGGGCCCAGCCGATCGCCTTGCGCAGGAAGAAACCGCGTTCGGCCAGGTTCGGCGCGATGCACGCGAAGAGCAGATTCTGGTCGGTCGCGCCCTTGAAGCCGACCTGACAGATGATCGCCGTGCGGCGCAGCCACGGATCCGGCCCACGGCTCCACCTCAGCAGGGTGGGCCGCATCTCGGCCGGGCAGCCCCGCAGCAGATCGCCGATCTCGTGCGTGGCGAGGCCGTCGACGAGGTCCCACCACGCGCCGGTGACGATCAGCTCGACGAACAGGGGCAGCGCATCGAGGGTGCGAAACGTTCGCGAGCCGCGATAGCCGATCAGCGCGAGTGCCGCGTAGCGCTCTTCACGAAAGTTCGCCTCGTTCCACAGCGCCAGGAGCGTCTCCTGCCAGTCGTCGAACCGGGTGATCGGATACCGCGGAAAAACTTCCCGATACAGCTGTGTCTGGATCGGGCTCGAGACACCCCGATACGGCAGGCTCGACTTCATATAGGCCTGCATCCCGGGCGCCCTGACGGGATCGGCACGCTCGGCGAGCCCGGTCCGTATGGCGACGACCAGTTCGGACCTGACCATCAGACCGTTCAGCGCGGACGCTGCTGGAGATTGGCGTCCGCGCCGACCGCTTCCATCCGCAGCCCGGCTGATACCACCAGCCGCTCGAAGCCGCCGAAAACAATCTCCACGATGATCGACAGCAGCGCCACCAGCAACGCGCCGACGAATTCCCGCGGGTACTCCTGGCGCGCGAGTCCGTCGACGATGTAGCGGCCGAGCCCGCCGCCGGCGACGACCGCCCCGAGCGTGGCCGTCGCCACGATCGCCACGGCCGCATTGCGGACGCCGGCGATAATGAGCGGCGCGGCGATCGGCAGCTCGACACTCCTGAGCACCTGGAGCTCGCGCAGGCCCATGCCCCGGGCGGCCTCGACGATGTCGCGATCCACGGCGCGCACGGCGACGTAGCTGTTGGTGAGAATCGGCGGAATACCCAGCGGCACCAGCGCGAAGAACGTCGGCCAGAAACCGAGACCCAGCTTGAACGACAGTGCGACCGGCAACATCAGCGCCAGCAGGGCCAGCGACGGCATGGCCCGCCCGATGTTGGCGAGATTGATCGCCAGGAAGCCGCCCCGGCCGGTGTGCCCGAACAGCACGCCGATCGGCAGCGCGATCAGCACCGCCGCGATCGCGGTGACAAATGACAACACCAGATGCTCGCCAATGCGGTTGGGGATCCCGTCCGACCCGACCCAGTGCTCGGGTGCGGCCAGCCACGCCACGACATCCAGCAGAAAATTCATGCGGCCTGCTTCGTCCGCGCCCAGGGTGTCAGCTGACGCTGAATGGCCACGAGCAGCCCGTCGAGCAGCACCGCCACGACGATCGACAGGACGGAACCGATGACCAGTGGAGTGGCGAAGAACTGCTGGATGCCCTGGACGATGAGCGCGCCGAGACCGCCCTGGCCGATCAGGCCGGCGACGGTGACCAGGCCGACGGTCGTGACGACCGCGACGCGTATGCCAGCGATGATGACCGCCAGCCCGAGGGGCAACTCGATGCGCCACAGCAGTTGCCACTGCGAGTACCCCATGCCGGTCGCCGCCTCGCGCACGTCGGGCGGCACCGAGCGGATGCCGCTGACGATGTTGCGGACGAGAATGAGCAGCGTGTAGCTCACCAGCCCGATCTCGGCGGTGGCGATCGACAGCCCGGTAAACGGGATCAGGAACGCGAACAGGGCCAGGCTGGGAATCGAATACAGCACTCCCGCGAACCACGTGACGGGCGAGTACAGCAGCGGCACCTGCCGAATAGCCAGGCTCAGCACGAACGCGAGCACGAAGCCGATGCCCACCGCGATACCGGTGAGCTCCAGGTGCTGGAGCAGCCGCTGCCAGATGTCAGGGAGATGATCGAACGTCCAGTCCCACAGGATCAGCGGCTCGCCCGGCCTCACGCGACAACTCTCACGCGACGCTGGCCGGCTCGGGCTTCGGATCTGACCGGAACGCCGTGCCCAGTGCGTCGACCGTCAGGACACCCAGGTATCGACCTCGCTCGTCGACGACGACCGCGGTCTGCACATCTGAAGCCAGGAGCATCGAGAGCGCGTCGCGCAGTGTGGTCTCAAAGGTCACCAGTGGTGACGAGGCGTCGACGTTGTCGGCGGTCAGCGTCTCGTCCGAAGTGAGTTGTTCGACTCTGATCCACCCCTGAGGACGATCGTCGCGGCCCAACAACAGTGCGTAGTTGCTGCCGGCGTCCAACGCGCGGGCCCACGCTGACCTGGCCGGCTCGCCAACGTGCGCGACGGTGCCCGGCTCCAGGTTGACGTCGGCGACGGTCAGCAGAGTCAACCGCTTGAGCCCTCGGTCCGTACCGACGAACCGCGCGACAAAATCGTTCGCCGGCTTCAGCAGCAGCTCGGTTGGCGGAGCGTACTGGGCGAGGTGTCCGCCGTGCTGCATGACGGCCACGCGGCTGCCCATTTTGATGGCCTCGTCGATGTCGTGGGTCACGAACAGCACCGTCGTGCCCAGCGTGCGGTGCAGGCGCAGGAACTCGTTCTGCAAGCGCTCGCGCACGATCGGATCGACCGCGCCAAATGGCTCGTCCATCAGCATGACCGGCGGCTCGGTCGCCATCGCCCGGGCCACCCCGACGCGCTGACGCTCGCCGCCCGACAGTTGCGAGGGGTAGCGGTTGCGGACCAGCGCCGGGTCCAGACCGATGAGCTCGATGAGTTCTTCAACCCGATTCTGAATGCGCTGCCTGGGCCAGCCCAGCAGCCGCGGCACGGTGGCGATGTTGTCGGCGACGGTCTGATGCGGGAACAAGCCGATCTGCTGGATGACGTAGCCGATCCGCCGCCGCAGGGTGGTGACCTCAACGCTCATGACGTCTTCGCCATCGATCAGGACCTGGCCGCTGCTCGGCTCGACGAGCCGATTGACCATTTTCAAGCTGGTGGTCTTGCCGCAGCCGCTCGGACCCACCAGCACGCAGATATCCCCGGCCGGCACCAGCAGCGACAGGTCGACCACCGCGCCCTGGTTGGGACCGTATTGCTTGCTGACGTGGCGGAACTCGACGGTTGCCTGGTTCATCTGAGGCGCTCCCCGGCGGGTATCGGCACCGCCAGCCGACTGTCTGGGGGAGCCAGCGGACACACCCAGCGTGGATCATAGGTGCACGACGGGTGGTACGCGTAGTTGAAGTCGAGGGTCACCAGTTCTGCCGCGGCGTCCGAGCCGAGGTCGGCGCTTTTGATCGTATCCAGAAGATAGCGGCCGCCCCCATAGGTTGCGTGACCGCTCGTGGCGTCGGTGAAGGGCACGAACAGGCCGCCCGCGTAGCCTTCGATCCAGAACGCGCCAAGTTGCAGATGGTGTTCGTGAAACTCGAACTCCAGGTGGCCGATGCGTCGGAAGGCGATCTCGGCATCGGGGCCGGCTGGCTGCTCGTCGGCGGGTACGAAATGGGCCTCGACGCGGGCCGCCGGATCGAACGGCCAGTAGGTCAGGCCCGGAAAGTGCTCTCGGTACGCCTCGGGTATAGGGCTCTGAGGATGTTTGCGAAACAACGTGTCTTTCTGGGCCCGAAACCAGGCCAGCGTTTCGGCGTCGGGTGGGCGCCGGCGCAGGTCGGCAAACAGCTCAGACAGACGCCGGCGCCAGTCGAGGAGCTCGAGATAGGGGGAGCCAGCCATGCAGGACGTCAATCGCGGGAGTGTGGCAAGCTAGACGAGATCCCGCAAGTGGTTATCGACGGCAGCGGCCGCGTTCTGGTGGTCGATGATGACGCCCTGATCCGCGACACCCTGGCGACGGCGCTGGGTGATGAAGGCTACGCGGTACGCGTGGCCAGCAATGGCCGTGCGGCGCTGGTCACGATCGGGACCTGGCGGCCGGATGTGATCGTGCTCGATCTGATGATGCCGGTGATGGACGGGCCGTCGTTTCGCGCGGCCCAGCGCGAGACGACCGACACGGCGCAGATTCCGGTGATCGTGCTGTCGGCCACCCATGAGGTGCACGGTCGGGCCGCCGGCCTGGGCGCGGCCGCCATCTTCGCCAAGCCGTTCGACCTGGGCGCCCTGCTCGACGTCATCGCGCGCCTGCTCGCCGACATTCCGCGCGCCTAGACAGCGCCAGCGGCCCGCATCGCGGCGCGAGCGAAGCGAAGCGAGCAGCCGCGCTGCAACCGTGGGGCGCAGACGCGCGTCCTATGCGAGATCCTATGACGATGACTGGCTCGTACCCGACTGACCCCTACCAGCGGCGGTCCGCGCTATCGCGCCGGTTCCTGCCGATGGCCCTGATCACGCTCGGCGTGATCTTCCTCCTCGGCAACCTCGCCCCTGACAGCAATCGCGGCGCCCTGTTCCTCTTCGGGCTTGGCGCGGCCTTTCTGATCGGCCGAGTGACCACCGGCCGTTACGGGTACGCGGTGCCCGCGGGCATCCTGATTGCTATCGCCACGTTCATCAGCGTGCAGGACGTGCACGGCCCTCGCTCGCTGCAGGGCGGCGGGTGGTTCTTTGCCCTGCTCGGCCTCGGTTTCGCGCTGGTCTATCTGATCGGCATGCGGCCGGCGGCTGTCTGGCCGCTTTTTCCGGCCACGGTGCTGTTCGGGCTCGGCCTGGTGCTGTTCGGCGTCGGGTCGCTTGGCGCGCTGGCCTCGATGAGCTGGATCGTCGGGTACTGGCCGATGGCGCTCGTGCTGCTCGGCGTATGGCTGCTGTTCCGCGATCAACTGCCACTGCCGGTGCGGCGGCCGATCGCCACACTCGGCGGCCTGGTGCTGCTCCTGTACGGCATCCTGTCTGCCGCGGCCACCGTCGCGAGTGGGGGCGCACTGGTGGGAGCGGACCTGGGGTCGGGCTTCGGGGGATCACCCTTCACCGAGTCGATCACGCTCGATCTCCCGATCAGCGCAGGGCAGACGTTCAGCGTCGATAACCCGGCCGGCCAGACCACCGTCCACTCTGGGACGGCCGCGAACGTGCACGTCGTGGCCACCAAGCATTACAGCGCCGGGGGCCAGGCGCCCGACGTACGCCTGACCCCGGATGGCAAGGGCGTCAACCTGAGCGTTTCGAACCCAGGTCGCCCATTCCCATTTGGTCGCTCCAACACCTGGGTGGACTACGCGATCGAGGTCCCGGCATCCGTCAACGTGGATGCCAACTCGAGCAGCGGTCAGATCGAAATCGACGGCGTCGCGGGCGCGGTCAACTCCAAAACCAGCTCGGGCGCACAGCATTTGTTGAACCTGGCCGGGTCGGCGCAGGTGCAGTCGTCATCGGGATCCATTGAGCTCAACAACATCGCGGGCGACGTCAAGGCGAGCACGAACAGCGGGCAGATTCGCGGCACGGAGGTCCGCCACGTCCGCGAGGCGACGTCCAGCAGCGGCGCCATCTCGCTGGAAGGCACGTTCACCGACGCGGCCAGGATTCAGGCCAACAGCGGCTCGGTGAACCTCAAGCTGCTGCCGGACAGCGCCGTCCAACTGGACGTCAAAACCGGCAGCGGCAGCATCAACCCGCAAGGTCTCATCGGCCTGACCGGCGGCATCACGCAGCGGAACAAACTCGCCGGCGCGCTCGGCAATCCCGCACCCGGCGCAGTCCTGTCGGTCGAGACGAGCAGCGGCAGCGTCACAATCAGTCAGTAGCGAGACCCTGTCGAACCTCAGCGAGCCAGCGAGCGAGCGAGCGAAGTGAGGCGGGCAGCATCAGCGCGCGCGGCGCTTGGCAGCATGTAGGCACGAGCGGCTTTCGGTGGCACCTTCGCAACGCGCCAAGGAGCGAGCGCAGCGATGCGGGCAGCGGGGGTCTACAGCCCGACGGCGGGGAGGTTGGCGGCGCGGATGGCTTCGTTCAGGTTGCCGACTTCGGTGACGACGGCCTCACTGAGGAGGTCGAGCTGTGCCTGGACCCGTTGAGACAGGTCGCCGAAGACGGCCTTTTGCGCAGCCGTGGGCGAGCCGTCGCCGCTGGCGACGAGGCCGCTCAGGGCGGCGAGCTTGCCATTCAGCCGCACCGGGAAGTTGAGCGTGTCGCCGCGACTCTTTGCCTGCGCCTGCATCAGCTCGGCCTCGATCGGCTTGAGCCGGTCGATGACGCTTTGCGCGGCGGTCGCAACCGCGGCGAGCTCAGGTCTGTCCTTGGCGCGCGCGGCAAAGTCCTCGGCGCGCCGTCGAAGCGCCCGCAGCTCATTGATCGCCTTGTGCGTCTCTGACAACTTGTCGTGGACTTGCTTGAGCAGCTCGAACTGCGCCTGCAGATCGGCATCGCTGGCCGCGACCCGCGGGTCTCGACGGACCTCAAACTCCTGCTCGAACTGTTGCTCTCCGACTTGCAGCCGCACCTTGTACGTGCCGGGCGGGACCAGCGGCCCGGAAATGCCGCTCTCGAGCAGATCATTGGCCACGTCGTCGTTGTCGATCTTCGTCGCGTCGGGGTAGGCCAGGTTCCAGACAAAACGGTTCAGGCCGACCTCCTTGGGGATGCGCGGGTCCTTCCGTTTGCGGGCTTCTTTGTCTTTCTCGTTGCCGGTCTCGGTCTGGGCAGACTCGCCCGGGTCGCGACTCGAAAACGTCCGAATCTCCTGGCCGTCCGCCGTCAGAAACGTCATCGAGATGTCGGCCTCGGGCTTGTCCTCGAGGAAATAGTGGATGATCGCGCCGTTCGGCGGATTGCGGCCCGCGTCCAGGTAGTGGTCGACCTTCGCCCCTGTGCGTGGATCCTCCGTCTGGCGATACGTGACCATGATCGCGCCGACCATGCGGTAGTTCTTTCCCCGCACCGCCTTGTGCGAGAACCCGCTGTTGACCATGTACCGCACGACCGGTCGGGGCTTGACCAGAAACGCCGCCTGCTCGGCGGTTTCGGACGTCATCGCGCGTACGGGCCCCAGGTCGTCCAGGATCCAGAACGACCGCCCGTGGGTTGCGAGCACGAGATCGCCCTCGGGCTCACGCACCACCAGATCGTGGATCGGAACGACCGGCAGGTTGCCCTTCAGGGCCTGCCAGTTCGCGCCGTCGTCGAATGACACGAAGACGCCCGTCTCGGTTCCGGCGTACAGCAAGCCACGACGCGTCGGGTCCTCGCGGATTGCGCGGGTGTAGACGTGGTTCGGGAGCCCGGTGGTGATGCGCGTCCACGACACGCCGTAGTCGTTCGTCTTGAAGAGGTACGGCGAGAAGTCGTCGAATTTGTAGCGGGTCGCCGCGATATAAGCCGTGCCCGCGTCGTGCGGCGAGGCTTCGAGAATGCTGACGAGCGTCCACTCTGGCATTGCGCTCGGCGTGACGTTTCGCCAGGACTTGCCGTGGTCGCGCGACATGTGCACCAGGCCATCGTCCGAGCCGGCCCACAACAGGCCCCGTTCGATCGGCGACTCGGCGAACGCGAAGATCGTGCCGTAGTACTCGGCACCGGTGTTGTCCTGCGTGATCGGTCCGCCCGAAGACACGTACTTGGTCGGGTCGTTGCGCGTCAGGTCTGGACTGATCTCTTCCCAGCTCGCGCCCTCGTCCGTGGAGCGAAAAACATGATTGCCGGTCACATACAGGACGTTTGGATCGTGCGGCGACAGCACCGTGGGAAACGTCCACTGGAAGCGGTATCTGGCGGCTTCGGCGCCCGAGCCGAGCACTTCCTCGGGCCACACTTCGATGCTGCGCGCCTGTCCCGTGCGATGGTCATAGCGCGTCAGAAACCCCAGGTAACTCCCGGCAAAGATGACGTTGGGATCGTCCGGACGCACGGCGATGTACCCGCTCTCGCCGCCACCGATCTCCCACGCTTCGGAATTGGTAATCGCGACCAGCGGCGAGCGACTGGGCACGGAGATCGTTGTGTTGTCCTGCTGGGCGCCAAACAACCGATAGGGCGTCCGGGTATCGGTGGTGACGTGGTACATCTCGGCCGTCGGTTGGTTGTAGAGCGACGACCAGGTCGCCCCGCCGTTGAAGGTAATGGTGGCCCCGCCGTCGTTGCCCTCGATCATGCGCTGCGTATGGTTGGGGTCGATCCACAGGTCGTGGTTGTCGCCGTGCGGGATGGGAAACTCGACGAACGTTTGACCGCCGTCGTTCGACTTCCACGTCTCCATGCTCAGCACCCAGACCGTCTCGGGGTCACGTGGGTCGGCAACGATGTGGTGGTAGTACCAGGCACGTTGGCGGAGGTTGCGGTCTTCGGAGAGTCGGTCCCACGTTTCGCCGCCGTCGTCGGACCGGAACACAGCGCCGTCCTCTGCCTCGACGATGGCGTACACCCGATCGCCCTGCGCGCCCGATGCGGAGACGCCGATTTTGCCGAGGACGCCCCTGGGCAGACCCTTCTTACGGGAGATCTCGGTCCAGGTATCGCCGGCATCGGTCGACTTGAACAGGCCGCTGCCCGGGCCGCCGCTGGTCAGGCTCCAGGCGCCGCGCCGCGCTTCCCAGAACGACGCATACAGCACGCGGGGGTTGTGCGGATCCATGCTGAGGTCGCTGGCGCCTGCGTCAGGGCTTCGGAACAGCACGTGGTCCCAGGTCGCGCCGCCGTCGTACGAGCGGAAGACGCCGCGCTCTTCGTTGGGACCGAACGCATGCCCCAGGGCGGCCACGTACACCGTGTTCGGGTTGGTCGGGTGGACGCGGACCTTGGCGATGTGGCGCGTGTCGGCCAGCCCGAGGTGCGACCACGTCTTGCCGGCGTCGGTCGAGCGATAGACCCCGTCGCCATGCGAGACGTTGCCGCGGATGCAACTTTCGCCCATCCCGACGTAGAGCACGTTCGGATCAGACGGCGCAACGGCCAGGCCGCCGACCGACGCGCGTTGAAACCAGCCATCTGAGACGTTGTCCCAGTACACGCCGCCATCGGTTGTCTTCCAGACGCCGCCGCCGGTCGAGCCGAAATAAAACACGCCGGCATCTGAAGGGTCGCCTGCCACCGCACCAACTCGGCCCCCGCGAAAAGGACCGACGAGACGAAATTCGATCGCTTTCAGCAAGTCGGCTGTCATCGGCGTAAAGGGTATCGAGATTGCGAACGGCCCGTGCACCGGGGTGGCGCTTGGGGAAAAATGGACGCGCGCGAGGCGCCATGACGCTGCAACCGAACCTCCAGGTGAACCAGCCGCAGGCGGCGATTCGCCCGCTGTCACCGACACTTCGCGGCGATGGGGAAGCGTTCGGCGAGCACTCGGTCACCGTGGGCGAGATTGTGGCGGCAATTCTTGCCTGCCAATACGTCGGACTACGCGAGCGGCAGGTCCGCGGACTGTGTGCCGGATTGCTCGCCTCCGGGGGCGATGATGGCTTGGTCCGCCTGTGGCGCGTCGACACCATGCTCGAGATCGGCCGCTTACCGCATGGCAGTCACGTGTGGGACGTCGCCTTCGATCCTAGCGGCACGCAGCTGCAATCCACCGCCAACGACGGCATTACGCGGCGCTGGGTGATCGGCACCGAGCAACCTCTGGCGCCGGGCTACCTCGCGGATCAGGTGGTCGATCAGCCCGTCTCGACGTGGATCGACGACGACGTCGATGCTTTCGCGCGCCTGATTGCGTCCCGCCACATGTCGCCGCCGCTGTCGATCGGCATCTTCGGCGAGTGGGGCGCAGGCAAGACGTACTTCATGCGCCGACTGCAGACCCGGGTCGGCCGACTGAGCCTCGAGGCTGGAGGTTTCTCAATCTGTATCGCCTAGTGCGCACCAAAGCGTTCTACGACGGCTTCGCCGACGACCGCGGGCCGGCGAGTGACTTCCGCGTGGTTATGTTCCTGCTGGCGGTGGTCACCAGCGAGCCGGACGCCGCCAACGCGCTGTTCCACGAGCTCGAGACCCCAGCCACCGCCGGCGACCGTCAGCTGGGCGCCCTGGTCATGGCGGCGTGCGTGGCTGCTCCCAGGCTGCTACCCGTCGCTGACTGGTTGACTCGGCCCGAGAACGCAGCCTGGTCAAGCCTCACCGAGGCACCGCTCCACCGCTGGTGGCGGGAGGTCATCCGCTATTCGTTTCGGCCACGGCACGTAAGCGAATGACCGATGCGGCAGCGATCTACCTGCACTGCGACGTGGACAAGATGTACTTTTCGGTCGAGGCCCTCGAATCGCCCGCGCTGGCCGACGAGACGCGCGCGGTCATCGTCGGCATGGACCCGCGGCAGTATGCGCGCGGTGTTGTCACCACGGCCAATGGCGTCGCCCGATCGATCGGCATCGGCAGCGGCATGAGCACGGCGGTTGCGACGCGCATGGCCCAGGAGCGCGGGATCGAGGTGGTCTTTGTCACGCCGCGGCACGACGTGTACGCCGCGTACTCGCGCCGCCTCATGGATCTGCTGCGCACCGAGACGCCGCTGCTCGAGCAGCGCTCGATTGACGAGGCTGCGCTGGACTGGCGTCACCACGGCTTTCTCAGCGAGCCCGTGGTGCGGGTCCGCCAGCGGATCCTTGACGAGATCGGCCTGTCGGTGTCGTTTGGCGTTGCGGAGACGTTGCTGGTGGCCAAGATGGCCTCAGAGATGGCCAAGACGCGCGACGACCACGTGTACGTCGTCGGCCCCGGCCAGGCGGCCGCGTTCCTGGCGCCACTGTCAGTGCGGGCGCTGGTGGGCATCGGGCCCAAAGCCGAGGCGCGCCTGCGCGGCTTTGAAATCAGCACGATCGACGACCTGGCCAGGCGTCCGCTGGACTGGTTGGTCGATCAGTTCGGGTCTTCGTACGGTCGCTATCTGCATCGCGCCAGCCGCGGCGAGGACGACTCGACGCTGGTCAGCGAACGCGCGTGGAAGAGTATCTCGGCCGAGCACACGTTCGGGCGCGACACGGGCGATCGCGCGGAGATCTGGCTGCGCCTGCGGGGCCAGGCCAGCGAGGTCGCGCGACGCCTGCGGGACGAGCACCTGGTCGCCAGCGAGGTGGCGATCAAAGTGCGCTACGGCGTGACGTGGGAAACGATCACCCGCCAGCAGCGCCTCGGCAATCCGACCGACGACGCCGAAGTGCTCGCTGCCGGCGCCGCGGCGCTCATGCGCAAGTCGTGGACCCGCCGCCCGATCCGCCTCATCGGTCTCCGCGCCTCCAAACTCGAGCCGCGGAGTGATTCAATTCAACTCCCGCTCATCACAGAAAACAGATAAAGAGACGGGCGGGCGGGCTGCTCACAAATTACGGTTTTTAAAATGGCGGGCGGGGTGATGAGTGGTGGACCGAGTCCGCATGGGCGGGGTTGGAGACCTGGGCGGGCTTATACGGGGTAGCGTAATCCCGGGAGTTAAAGGGGCGGGATGATTGCTTGCCGCAGGTTGCGCCGTGCGCCTGCGGGCGATGGCACGCCATCATCCCCGCTCTGAACGCATAACCCCGCCCCTTTAACTCCCGGGATTACGCTACCCCGTATAAGCCCGCCCAGGTCTCCAACCCCGCCCGTGCGGACTCGGTCCACCACTCATCACCCCGCCCACCATTTTAAAAACCGTAACTTGTCAATTGCCCCGCGCGTCCGCCAGTTTAAAAACCGTCTCTCTTAAACCGTGCGTTCGAGGATGTACAGGCCGCCGGTGAAACGATCGGTGACGTAGACGAGGCCGTCGGCGGCGACGACGACGTCGTTGAACTGGATGCTCGAGCGGTTGGGCGGGGCTTCGGGGACGAAGTGGGCGATC
>DATGER010000188.1:0-18354 GCA_035309865.1 Chloroflexota bacterium | reverse complement strand
CGAAGAAGCGGAGTGCATGGCGCATTTCGATGAACAGTTCGCGGTCCGCCATGCCGCGGCCCTGCGCGCGATTGACGAGCGCATGGGCCTATCCTACGTGGCGCTCGACTGCGCCGAGACCCGCGCCGGCGAGCTCCTCATTTTCGAAGTCGACAACGCCATGGTCGTGCACGCCATGGACCCCGAAGACATGTTCCCGTACAAGAAGCCCGCCATGCGCAAGATATTTGTGGCGTTTCGCGAGATGCTGGAGCACGCCCGCCCGAAGCGCCTCGCGGCCTGATCTCGGTCAGCCGGCCGTCATACGCCGTAAAATATCCGTCGCCGTAAAATATCCGTATGACGATGATCAGTTTTCGCATCCGCGCCGAGGATGCCGAGCGCATCCGCGTGTGGGCCGCGCGGCTCGGTATCGACCGCTCGGACCTGCTCCGGGACGCGCTGCGCCAGCATCTGCAGCGGTTGGCCAGCGAGAACGACGCCGTCATCTGGAGCGAACATCCGCTCGATGTCGGCGAGCGTTCGCTCGCGGCGATCGCCGATTGGGGTCCGGCCGAGGACTGGTCCGACTGGGCAGATGCAGCGCGGTGAGATCTGGTTCGCAGCGACCCCTGGCGGCGACCGTCCGGTGCTGGTGCTCACCCGCGATCCGGTCGCCGCTCGAATCGGCGCCGTCGTCGTCGCCGCGCTCACCCGGACCCGGCGCGGTCTGGTATCGGAACTTGACCTGCAGGCGGATGCCGATGGCCTGCCCACCGACTGCGTCGTCAACTTCGACAATGTTCACACGCTGCCGCGAGCGGCCTTCCGCCGGCGACTCGCCGCGTTGTCAGCTGCCAGACTGGCTGAAGCGTGCCGTGTACTCGGCGCGGCAACCGGCTGCTGACTGAGCATGATTGCCGCGCGCGCCGGCGACCGCCCTGAAGCTGTCCTCGACCCGGAGCTACCGCGTGGATGCCGACTAGCGGACGGGCTCCCACCGGCGACGAGATCAGCTGACGGCGTCAAGCATGCGCGATCGGGGCGGGGGGGTGTGACCGTAGCCGACGAGTGCCAGGCGACCGCGCTGGCCTTCCAGCGCTTCGTCGCGGATGGCGACCATGCGCTCGCGGATGGCCCCTGAGAGGTCGCGGTCCAGCCGCAGAATCTCGCGGATGACGTCGGCGTCGGCCGCCACGGCGGGCGGCGCCGCGCGCAGCAGCATCTCGCGTTCCTGCAGCCGAGCGGCAGCGGCCATCAGGTCGCCGCGGGCGGCGGCCTCCGCCTGCTCCTGAGCGATCTTCAGGACCTGCTCGAACGAGCTCATCGCTTAAGCGGCCGCGCTGCTGCTACTTGCCGAGTTGGCCGCGGGTGTGGTGGAGGCGACACCGAGGGACGAGGACAGGGCAGCCCCCTGGGACTGGAGGCTGGCGAGCGCCACTTCCATGGCGGTGAATTGGGCCTGCAGCGACGCTTTGCGCTGTGCAAGTATCACGGTCTGATTCGCGATCTGAGCGGTCAGGTCGGACTGCGTCGAGGTGGCATCAGCGGACTCTGACGTGAAAATGCCGGTCGGACCCCTGGACTGGCTGACGTAGTCGTTCAGTGTTTGGAAAATACCGCGGCCGGACACGGTGTAATTGATCGTCGCGACACCAGCTGAGCCAGGCAGCGGGTTCTGGAAGAGGAGCGACACACCCGGGATCAGGGTGGTATTGGTTCCACCAGCCACGAACGTACTGGTGGTCGCCGGCGAAATCGTGCCACCACTCGAAGTGAAGACCGAACTCAGCGTGAGCCCGATGGGATCAAAGCTGACCTTGTAGCTCCCAGAATAGACCTGCCCATAGGGCGACCCGGTGGCGGTTTGGACCAACCCGGTTGACGCCGGGTCGCTGCCCAGCGAGGCGGTCCCCGAGAGACCGGACAGCAGCTGCGTGACCGCCTGTGGATTGTTCTGGAGCGCGGTGGTGAGCTTGCCAGCGTCGAGGATCAGATGGTTGGTGGTACCCGCGACGCTGCCATAGGGGCCTGTTGAGATCCCAATGTCGCCCATCGTGGCGTACGCCGAGCCGGCGGGAACGACCGCGGCCTGGGTCACGATCGAGCGGAGCTGGTTGGCCAGGCCGGTGATGGCCGGGTCACCTGCCAGAACCCCTTTTGTACCGGTGGTGCTGATCGCGGTCGCGGCGTCGAGCACGTCCACGGTGGAATTGAACTGGGCAATAAACGTCTGGATGTTCTTGGTGGCGGTGGCGGTGTCCTGGGTGGTGCTGAGGCTGGTGGTGCCCCCCGAGAGTAAGGTCACATTCACGCCCTGGACCGCGCCAATGACGATATTGGAGTTGCTGAATTGGTCCGTCGACGTCACGCCGTTCTGGGTGGTCGTGTACTTCGCCGCGACACCTGCCACCTGGGCCGCACCGGTCAGGTTCAGCGCCGCCAACAGATTGCTGCCGGCAGCGTCCACGAGGCTGATGCTCTGCGCGCCGGTGTTGCTGTTGGTCAGGCTGACTTTGTCCTGCTTGGGATCGTACGTCGCGGTCACACCCGCGGCCGAAGAGTTGATGCGGGTGAGGATGTTGTTGATGCTGTCGGTGTTCGCCCAATTGATGGACACGCCGTTGATCGCGAAACTGCCACTGGTGGAGGTGAGCGTGGTATTGAGTCCAGCACTGGACAGCGCGTTGCTCGGCTGCGCTTCGCCGAGGAGCTGGCTGCTGGCCACGGTATATGCGCCAGCGGAGCCGGTCTGAGCGGCGCCGAGCAGCCGGGTTGCACTCAGGAAGTTACTCGTATCGGTAGGCGAGCCCAATTGGAGCGGCGAGGCTGATGTCAGCGAGACACTATTGGAGCCTGGCACGACGTTGAGGGTGACCGCGGGACCAGTAAGGGCGGCGATCTGAGTCTGCAACGACGCCCATGTATCGGTGCCCGCGACCGCGGACAGGGTCACCTTCTGACCGTTGATGGTGAAGGTCCCGGCTGTCGGGGGGGTGGCCATACCGGCACCAGTTGGGCCTGCACCAGTCACGAAGGCTCCTGGGGCCAGGTTCGCCGCGGTGCCGAGGCGACCGCTGCTGGTCGCCGAGGTCGCGGTCGCCAGGTTCGCCACGGTAATGCTGAAGTTGCCGTTGATGGCCGTAGAGTCGGCGGTCGCGGTTGCTACGGTCGGCACGGTGCTCGTCGAGATCTTCGCATTGATCGCCGTCGACAGGAGCAGGTTCTGCACGCTGCCCTGGAACGTGATCAGCTGGCTGGAAATGGACTGGTAGGCCGCGTCACGCGCCTTGACCGCCGTTTGCTGGGCAGTGAGCTGATTGAGCGGCGCCTGACTGAGCGTCATCAACTGGGTGATGAGCGCCGACGTGTTCAGTCCCGAAACAACGCCATCGACGTTGAATGAGGTGCCCGTGCCGGCAGCGGCAGCGGAGGTGGTGGAACTGATGGCCATTACTGTTGAGTGCTCCTACCTGAATGATCGGCAGACATGGGCTCGCACACGAGGCCTGCGGGCAGTATGCAGGCCGATGTGGCCGCGATCGCAGTCAGACGTACTGGTTCAGGTCGACGAAAGTACGACGGTGCGCAGTGATCCGGCCATCCTACCGACTGCTCGGGAGAACTGGTGCTGGCGCGCGGCCGAAGCGCCCCGCTCGTCCTGGATACCAAGGCGCACGAAGAGACCCGGTGGGGCACGCACCGGACCGCATGTGGTGTTTCGGCTGGCTCACTGTGCTGGCATGTGGGCGGCACGCACCGGACCGCATGCGACCCGAGTGTAGGCGTCGGTTGCCGAGCTATAGTTTGCGAAGGACAAATGCCCAATAGGTGTCCGGGCCAGCAGGAACGGTGAAATTGAGATCAAGCTCTTCGATCAGCGCGAATCCGGAGCGCGTCATGAGTTGGAGCCACATACTCTTGCCTAAGACGCTGTAGTTGTTCGGGGTAGCCTGGTGCGCGCAGGCCGTATCGGGTGCAGGAACCTCGATGTACAGGATCCCGCCTGGCTTTAGCACGCGCTGGAACTCGCTCAGGGTGAAGTAAGGGAAGATGCTGTGTTCGAGACAGTGTCGGCACCAGACCAGATCGAACTCGGCATCTGAGAAGTCCAGAAACGACTGATCCATCACCTGGACGTCGAAGCCGGCCTCTCGGCACACGGCCACGTCGTCGTGGCCAAGGGCGATGCCACGGGGGCGCAGGCCGCGGGCGGCGAATTGGCTCAGCGCCAGGCCTTGCCCACATCCGACGTCGAGTATCCCAGCGTCAGCCGACTGCGGGTAGCTGGTCAATACTCTTTCGACCATGGTCCTGGTAATGGACAGGTGTGGCTCGCTCAACTCCTCGGGGTAAACATCGCTAGAGAGCCGGTCGAGAAAGCCTTCGAGTTTCCGGACGTCGCCGGCTTTGAGTCTCAGCTCGACCGGGCAAACTGGCACTGTACGAGCGGTGATGTGTGGCTCCAGCACGGCCAGAAAGGCCGCGGCTGTTCGCGTCCATGTGTGCGCTCCAAGGTCATGACCCGCTTGCTCCGCAATGCCTTTGAGGTCGGCCGGATGCTGGTACGCCCATTCGAGCCGCTCGATGGTCTCGTCCAGACTCGGGTCGTCCCAGATGGCGATCGGTCGGTCGTCGTCATTCATCAGCAGTGGTGTCATCTGCGTGATCAATAGGGCGTTGTGCTCGGTGACGATGTCGCGGTGGCCGCTGGAGTACGACGCAATGGCCGGCTTGCCGGCGGCCATGTACTCCATGAGCACCAGATTGGTCCCGCCCTCGCAGCGGTTGGGGAACAGACCCACATCGGTATCCCAGTACACACTCGGCATGCGCGCGTTGGGCTGCGCCGGCAGCGTCACGACCCCCTCGAGGTTGATGCCATTGGCAACGAGGAGCTGGCTCACGAAATCGACGTGGTCTTCCAGCGTGTGCTCGAACTCGATATACGGGGACGCCGCCATCGTCTCGACGCTGAAGGTCCAGGGATTGAACCAGGCATTCACCAGCAGCACGTCGGGGTGTCGATCCTGGAGGACCTTGAACGCGCGGATCACCAGATCCTGGCCCTTGCGAAATTCCAGTTTGCCGCCGGAGAAGACCACAAAGCGGTCCCCAAACTGGCGCCCGGGTGCAGCTGACGGATGGAACAGCAGCGGGTCGATGCCCTGCAAGATGGTGCTGACCGCCTCAAGTTTGTAACGACGCAGGACGTCTTCGCACCAGGTTGAGCCGGTCACGATGTGGTCGTAGCGTTGGGCCGCATGCTCCACTGCCAGCGGCGTCAGAATGTTTTCCTCGAAAAACGTATACCCCACGGTCAGCGTCGTGGAGCGCAGATTCGGACGAAACGCGGAGAAGTCGGCGCAGTTGGTGATCGCCTGTAAAACCGGCTTCGGCAGGCGCTGCGGCGTGTGCTGGTCGGGCTGGGCGGAACTCAGGCCAGCGAGCGCTCGATACGTAGGCTCGTCGCCCACGCTAGCGAGGTCAAATGGATCGGTCATCAGACACACTGGCGTCAGTTGCGCGAGCTCGTTTGCATTATGGCGACCACAGACCGCCCAGCCGATGTCGCCGCTCACCGGTAGTGCGGCGACCACACCGCCGGCGCCAGGGGCAGTTCCGGAGGACCGTGCCCGGGTTGTGATTGCGTTCTCTGCGGGCGTCGCGAGCGTGCGCCGGTGCGCCGTGGCCAACTCCAGCAGGGCGACGCTGACATCCTGCATCACGCCGTCCCAGTCCCCCCGCTGGTGTTGCCGAAACAGCCGCGCGGTTGGATACCAGGGGCTATCCTCGCGGTCGAGCAGCCACCGAAAGTCGGCCGCGAACGCGAGCAGCACCCACACGGTTTTACCCATCACCCCGGCCAGATGCGCTACCGCCGTGTCGACCGTGATCACCAGATCGAGCTGGCTGATCGCGTCCGCGGTGTCGCTGAACGTCCTCAGCGTTGGTCCAAGGTCGGTCACGGCTGCTCCAGGTGGCGGCGTGGCAACCTGCGCTCCGGCCGGACCTTTTTGCAGTGCGAAGAAGGCTACATCTGGCACGCTCAGTAGCGGCGCGCACGCCGCGAGAGACACCGAGCGCTTGTGATCGTGCTCATTTCCGGGGTGACCCGCCCACACGAGACCGACCTTCAGCCGGGCATCCCTGGCGATGCCCGGAGACTTGTCTGGCATGGGGCGATACATCGGCGGCGGCACGTATGGCACGCTGTTCGGGATGGTGCTCAGCAGCGTGCCGACCAGCCACGGCAGACTCATCAGCGGGGCCTGCACGTCAAAATCCGGTAGCGGGTCACCTCGACTCAGGACGACGTCAACTCCAGGCATGCCCTCGAGCAGACCCCGCAGTTCAGGCTGACACTCCAACAGCACTCGCCCGACTCCAGCTTTGACGAGCGGCGCGTAGCGTGCAAACTGGAGGGTGTCGCCAAGGCCTTGCTCCGCGTGGAGCAAAATGGTGCCACCAGGTAGCGCCTGACCGTCCCACAGCGGCTGCGTAAAACCCCGCGCCGAAGACCCGAACTCGGCGGTGGTGTATCGCCAGCGAGCTTCGTATTCAGCCCACCCACGTTTGAAATCGCCCAGTGCGAGAGCCGCCGTCGCGATACCAAAATGGGCGAAGACAGAATCCGGATCACCCGCCAGTACCGTGTCGAACGCGACAATTGCCTCGGCGGGTCGGCCCAGCGCTGCGAGCGCATGGCCGCGCTCCAGGTCGATGTCGGCAATGTCCGGGTCGAGCTGCGCGGCTCGCTCTACACACTTCAGCGCGTCTTCGAGGCGATCCATTCGCCTGAGCACGATGCCAAGATCCCAGTGAAACTTCGCGACACGTTCATTGGCGGCGATCGCCCGCTCGATCAGCTGAACTGCACGCCGATTGTCGCCGGCCTGGATCGCGATGAGGCCCAAGAGATGAAGTGATGTCGGATCATTCGGGTGCCTGACCAGGATCTGTCGGTACATCCCCTCTGCTCGCGCGAACCGCCCGGCCAGATGATGTGCGAGGGCCGACTTGATTTGAGCAGCCATCCAGTCTGGGCTCGCGGGCGTCGGTGCGTGCGCGCTCCGTGGGCGACGTTTCATGCATCAACGCTCAACTCTCGCACCAGATGACTTCCCCGGCGGCAAGAATCTCCAGCAACTCGCCGAACCGCTGGAGCTTTGCGTCGGGATTGTCGCCCGGGATCTGCCGTTGGACCTGCGGCAGATTGAAGACATCCATGGCCGTGCGGATACCGTCGCACTCACTGACGACCGCCAATTGCCACGCGGCAAAGTCAAACTCGCGCGTGTGCGCTTCGCTACCGGCACCCTCCGTAAGCCGAAATTGCTTACGCTGCTTCTTGCCGACGACCCGGAGCTCGTCCCATCTGAAGAGCGGCGATCGACGCGGGTGCAACGCGAGTAAGACCAGTCCAGTGGGGGTGGGCTGGAAAGGCGTGTATGTCGCGCGTGTCACGTATGCAGCGTGCTTCCGCATGCGTCCACCGAGCAACTCCGCGACCTCGGCCCTGGCGCGGGCGTCAAGCCCGGCTACGCGCTCCATCAACTCGGGCTGCTGAACGTACATCGCCGGGTCGTATGCGACCTGGTCTGCGAAACGGGTCAATCGGAGCCCGGCGCCATCGAGGAGCGCAAAGAGCTGCGGCACGGTATAGCTGCGATCTCGGACGTGCAGCAACAAGTCTACGATGCCGGCATCATCCTTCCAGATAGCGTCCTGCCACGCGAGTGCATTGAACGGGTGATCGGCAGGCAGATGCTCGAGCAGCGGCCGCGTCATCGCCACCAGTTCGGGGTAGTCGGCACCCGCGCCTAGCAGACGGATCGCATCTTGAAGCATATACACGCCCGCTCGGCCGTAGGTCGCGTAGACCATGAGGAACATGCCGCCAGTGGGCGCAAGCACGTCCGTCAGCGCACGCAGGCCGTGTTCAGGGCTGGCGAGATGGTGGATGACGCCACTTGCGATGATGTAATCGAACTCCTGGCCGAGAGTCCCAACTTCTTCGATCGGCAGCATCTTCCACTGGAGGTTGTGGCCGACATTCGCCGCGTGAGCGAGGAGCCGCGCACGGTCCAGGGAGGCCTCGCTCAAATCGATGCCGAGGACTTCGACCTCCGGATAATCGCGAGCAATCGCGACGGCCGTCCTGCCCGTCCCACAACCCGCGTCGAGCACCCGCAGGCCGGCCAGTTCGGAGCGGCCCGGCCAGAAGATGTGGCGCGTGTAGTCCAGAATCGCTGGGATGGGAGTCCCGCGTTCCGCCGTTACGCCGACTGGCGGATAGGGAAACCGGGTGTACAGGTCCCGGACCTGCTGGGTACTCACTGGCAGTGTCGTCATGCGCTGGCTTCCATAAGGCTGCGGAGCAAGTTCCGCGCCGCCGGCGGGTGCCGCGCTCGGTGAACGCACCGAGGCCCCGGGCTTTCGCCCGGGGCCTCTGCACTATTCGTTTGTCGAGGAAAGAGAAGAACTAGCGGAGGAGCGACATTACTCCAGAGCCGGACTGGTTGGCCTGCGCCAGGATGGCCTGGCCAGCCTGCTGCAGGATACCCGTCTTGGTGAAGTTGACCATCTCAGCCGCCATATCGACGTCGCGGATGCGGCTCTCGGAGGCGGTCAGGTTCGACTGAGAGACGCCGAGGTTCGAAATGGTGTGCTCGAGGCGGTTCTGGTAGGCACCCAGTGTGGCCCGTTGCGCGGAGACACTCGCAATTGCAGTGTCGATGAGAGCCAGCGTGCCTGTGCCGGCCGCGTTGATGGCAGTGCTGGTGGAGACGTCGAGGTTGGCCACTCCCAGGGCGGTCGCGCTCATGTCTTCGATGCCCACGCCGAGGGTCTGCCCCGCGTTGGCTCCAATCTGCAGATTGGCAGCTTTGTTGGTGTCCGTGAACGTGAATGAGTTGAGCGCAGTCGTGGCGCCACCCGTATTGAGGGCGGTGTCAATCTGGAGCCCACCACCCAACAGGGTTGAGCCGTTAGCGGCGGTGAAAGCGGTGGCCGTTCCACCGTTCGAGGCGTAGGTGCCCGCGGCGTTCTTGCCCGCCACCACCGTCGTGGTTGAGGTGGTATTGGCGCCCGCGACGCCGAGGCCCAGGTCCAGCAGGAGGTGGTTCGTACCAGCCACCCCATTGGTGGTGACGGTAATGGCGTTCGCGCCCTTGTCATTGTTGGTGAGCACCATAGGCGCACCAGCAGCGCCTGAGGCGGTCACGCCCGCACCAGACTTGTTGATGAGGTTTTCGATGTTAGCGATGGTCTCGGTACCTGCCAACGCGATCGTTACGCCGTTGATCACCAGGTTGCCAGCATCATTGGCTGCGCCGCCAGCGCCCGCGAGGTCCGCGGAGTTGACCGTGCCCGACACCGTTCCGGCGGTCGCACTTTGGGTGATGGTCACCTGGTACGAACCCGCGGTCGAAGCCGGCGGTGCGTCAAAGCCAGTCGTGGACCCCGAGGTGATGTTCAGGTCGGCCATGATCGAGCTAGCCGAAGCAGCTGATCCGACGGTCACCGTAGCCGCGGCGCCCTTGGCGTTGGATGTGAGCACCAGCTTGTTGTTCGCGTCGAGACTGGCGGTGACGGCGCCGGTCGCGCCGAGGCCAGTCGTCGAGTTGATGTCCGTGACTACCTGGGCACGCGTGTCGCCGCTGCCGATCGTGACGCTTACGCCATTGATGACCAGGGCACCACCTGTTGTGACGGTGGCTGCTGCAGCCGCACTGCCAGTTCGCACGGCCGCCTGCGCGACGACGGGCGCCGACACGTTCGCTGAGCTAGCAACGAAGCCCGTCAGGTTGGTGGCCGCCACGTTGTTGAAGGCGCTGACCGTGCCTTTGGCCGACAGCGAGCCGTTCAGCAGGGTGATGCCGTTGAACTGGGTGGTGCCGGAGATGCGGCTGATTTCGGAAGACAGCTGGTCCATTTCAGATTTGATGGCACCGCGGTCTGAAGCCTGGAGCGTATCGTTACCGCCCTGGACTGTCAGCTCCCGCATCCGCTGGAGGATGGAGGCGGTCTCGTTCAGCGCGCCCTCACCAGTCTGGATGAGTGAAATGCCGTCCTGCGCGTTGCGGGAGGCCTGGCCGAGGCCAGCGGTCTGGGCTCGCAGTTTCTCGGAAATGGTGAGGCCAGCGGCGTCATCGGCGGCGCTGTTGATGCGCATGCCGCTGGACAGTTTGGCTACGCTCTTCGAATACGCCAGGCCTGTGGTGGCCAGGTTGCGCTGGGCATTCAAAGCATCAAGGTTCGTGTTGATACGCATTGACATGAGGAAGTGGCTTCTCCGTGCCTGATAAGAATGGCGACGCGGTATCCGTACCGCTGTCGCGAACTGTCACCCATCCTCGGCTGGGTGCCTGCCGTTTGTAAGGACCAACCAACCGGTCCCGAAAGGACCGCCGGCTGAGACTTACAGGACCATCATCGACCGGACTTGGTGAAACTTGAGCCCGTCACACCGGGGAGCGGGACTGGAGTTGGGTCCGACGCTGGCGACGGAGCGGATCGTCGGAGCGCGGTGCCGATGTTGTGGACCGACGCAGGCTCCAGGTGTCGCCCCGCATCGGCGTTGGCTATCTGGAGTTGATCGTGGACCTCCGAGCGCAGGACCGTCACGCTGCGTGGGGCTTCGATCCCCAGCTTCACGCGCTCGCCGTCGATGGCGAGGACCGTTATCGTGATGTCTTCACCGACAAGGAGGCTCTGCTCGCATTTTCGGCTCAGAACGAGCACGCTTATTCCGCCTCGGTGCTGACCTGTGCAATCGTGTGGGTGGTGGTGTAGGGGCTGTCGTCCAGGACAATCTGGCGGCCTTCGCGGGTGACGGGGTTGATCGCCAGCGGGGCAAGCAAGTTCGCGCTGATCCAGCCATCGGCCGAGACGCTGAGTGTGCAATACAGCACCGGCTGGCCCTCTGCACCGAGCGCCAGCGCGGCGCGGTCTTCGGCGGTCAGGCGCACCGTATAGGACGGCTCGACCATCTTGGGGTCAGCCACCAGCATGGTGCAGTCCGGATCGTCCAGCGACTGGAGCATCGCGACCGGAAGTTCTTCCGCGTCTTCGACGATCAGGACGAAGCGTTTCCACGTCGGGCAGCCGACCAGACCCTCGGGAAATGTGACCGACGGATCGGCGGTCGTAATGACGGGAAGTCCTTCGGCGGCCTTCGAAGCTGTGCGCGGTGCGGTCATTGTCATAAGGTGACTCTAAGTCCGAAGGACCCTGCTTCATTAGAGCCGAACGTACTTGTTTCGACTAGCCGAAGGTACCGGTTGGCGTTGCGGGCGCGTTGCGTTCCGGTTGCATTTACTTCAGAAAGTCGAGCAACGACGGCTGGAGTGCCTGCGCGGCGCTCTTCAGCGACGCCTGATAGACCGTTTGGGCCATGGTGAAGCTGGTGATCGCCTGCGCCATGTCGACGTCCTTGACTTGCGAGAGCAAGCCCTGGAGGTTCGTATTGACTGCCGTCTGCTGTCCCTGGAGGGTGGTCAGACGATTCATCTTGGCGCCGACCCCGGCCCGCGAGACGTTGATGGCATCGAGCGCCGTGTCGAGACCGGTCAGGCTCGCTTGCAGCGTGGCCTGGATTCCGCCCGCGTTATCGACCCCTGTGGCGCTGGTCGCGCTGAGACCCAGGTAGGCATACATCGGATCCACGGCACCCGAAGCGCTGCCGACCGTGACATTCCCTTGCGAGCCCGGGGTGTTCGACGTGAGCACCAGCTTGCCGGCAGGCGCGGGCGCAGTCAACGACGCCGTCACTCCGTTGGGGCTGGGGGCGGGGAAAGCGGCGTTGATTTTGGCGACGGGATCGTCGCCCGGGGCGAGCGTGATGTTGACGCCGTTGATCGTCAGGCTGCCCGCTATCAGAACCGGATTCGCCGTCGGCGCCGCCGAGGCCGCGATTACCGCGGACGTTGACGCCGCGGGCGCACCCGCCGGGTCCGTCAGGCCGGCCTGGATCTGGGCCAGGGCCTTGAAGATCGGATCGAACGTCGCCTGGGGGTCGGCGCTGACGGCCACCGAGACACCCGGGGAAACCTCGCGCTGGACCGGCACCGCGTTGCCTTTGTACGCCCACGGCACGACCTGCGACGACACCGCCGACTGATAGCCGGGCTGGTCCGACCTGGTACCCGAGAACAGGTACGACGAACCGACTTTCGAGTTCGAGAGGTCCAGCACGGACTGCTGGAGCTGGCCGATCTCGAGCTGGATGGCGCGCTTATCGGGCGGACTCAGCGTGCCATTGGCGGCCTGCACCGCCAGTTCCCGAGCGCGCTGCAGGTCGGCGGTCACCGAGCCAAGCGCTGCGTCGGTGCTGTTGAGCCAGTTGGTGCCCTGGTCGATGTTCTTGAGATACTGGTTGGACTGATCGATGCTCTGCTGGAACCCGATCGCCCGCGCCGCGCCGACCGGATCGTCCGAGGGCTTGGCAATCTGCGAACCAGACGTGAGCTGGCCTTCGATCGTCGCCATCCGGTTCTGGTTGAGCTCGATGTTGCGGAGGCTGTTGCCAGCACTCATGCCGTAGGTGATGCGCATGGTTCAGTTGCCTCTCCCCGGCCTACAGCCCGGTACCAGTGTGATTGATCAGTGTGTCGAGCATCGAGTCCATCACCGTGATGACGTGCGCCGCGGCCTGGTACGCCTTCTGATACGTGATGAGGTTGATGGTCTCCTCGTCAAGTGAGACGCCACTCGTCGACGAGCGCTGCATCTGCAGCTGATTGACCAGCACCGACTGGTTCGTGGACTGGCTCTTGGCGGTCTGCGATTCCACGCCCAGGGCCGAGATCTGCTGCGCGTACTGGTCGCCAATCGTCATCGGGCCTGAAACCGTCGTGACCGATTTGCCATTCAAGCCCGCGAGGGCGGTGGCGACGTCGGTGAAGCTGGCCGCGGGCACCGACACGCTGAAGCGGCCGGTGCCGGTGTCGACGTTGATGATCTTGTTGCCAGCTGAATCGGTGCCCAGGGTAATGGCCGCCGGGTTCCCGGGCACCAGGCTCGGGGGGTTCGCCACGGTCACGGTCGGCATTCCGCCGAGCACGGCCGGCGGCGTCACGGTGAACTTGTAGGTCGTGTTGGCGGAAGCCCCGGACAGGTCGATGCCCACCAGGGTGACCGGTGCGGGCGCGGGCGCGAGCGCCTGGCCTGGCGTCAGGTCCCCCGGGACCGTGGCGCGTGCGGCGATCTGATTCGCGAGCTCGGCCATGGCGAGTGCGTTCGAGCTGTCGCCAGCCGCCGACGAGAACCCGGTAGCCGACGACGGGTCCGGGTACAGCCGCGCCGCGGCGATTTTGTCGGTGCCACCGGCGGCGGTGATCTGCGGATCGACACCGATTGTGGTGGCGTCCGTCCCCGCAAAGAAGTTCCGCCCACCGACGCCGTCGAGCCCAACACCCGAGGCGCTCACGCCGTTGACCGATTCGATCACGCGGGTGGCGAGCGCATTGACGCCGTCGATGCGCTCTTTCAACAGCACGTCGCGGCTGTCGACCAGGCCCTTCAGTTGTCCGCCGCCGAGATTGACTGGAACGGAGTCTGCGCCCGGGGTCAGGATGTTGGTGACGATCCCCAGGTCGGTCGCGATCGAGCCGGTGATTGCGCCGACGGTGACCGAACCCGCGGAGCCAGCGACGTTGGAGGTCAGCACGAGCTTGCCGGCACTGTCCAGGCTGGCCGTGACGGCGCCACCCATCGCAGTATTGATCGCCGCGACCGTCAGCTTGGGGGTGGCGGCAACCGGCGTGAGTGTCACGGTGACGCCATTGATGACGACCGTGCCGCCGAGGCCAGCGGCTGCGCCGGTGAGTACGGGGCTACCGCCGCTAACGGTCGCCGCGGTCGGATCGGGCCACTGGACCTGCGTGAAGTTGCCTGCCACCGCGTTGGCGACCATCGGATGGACAAGTTGCTTATCGACGAGCTGGTGGTTGCCCACGTTGATGCTCAGCTGGCCGTCCCCCGACTCGACAACATTGATCTTGACCAGCTTGCTCAGCGAATCCACGAGCACGTCGCGCTGGTCGCGCAAGTCGTTGGCGTGCATGCCCGAGGTCTCAACCTGTGAGATCTGCGTGTTCACGGCCGCGATCTGGTTGGCGAGCGTGTTGACGTTGCTCACCGCGAGACTGACCTGGTTGTCGAGGTCGTGCTGCTGCTGGGTGAACTGAGCGATCTGGCCATGGAACGCATCGGCCACCGCGGCGCCCTGCTGAACCAGGTTGGCTCGGACGGCGCTGTCGGCGGGGGTGTTGGCCACCTCTTGCCAGGCCGACCAGTACTTGGAGAGGGTCGAGCTCAACCCGGTCGTGGATGGCTCGTTGACGATCGCTTCAACTTGCGTCAACGCGGTGCCGCGGGCGTCCACTTCGCCTTGCGTCGTGAGCTGGCCGCGGATCTGCCCGTCGACGAACGTGTCGCGGGCCCGCGTGATCGTGTTGATCATGACGCCGGTGCCGAGCTGACCGGGCGTCCCGCTGCCGCTGAGGGTCGGCATCGGTTCCGGCGTCGAGGCCGACACCACCGCCGACTGCCGGCTGTAGCCCGGCGTATTGGCGTTGGCGATGTTCTGATTGGTGATGTCGACCAGCGTCTGCGCGGTCCGCAACGCGCTCGCGCCGATGTTCAGGCCAAAAAATGGGGAGCTCATGCGCGCCTATCCACGAGCAGGCTTTGCTGCGGCGCTCGCCGGCCGTGCGCACCGTACGATGAACTCGGCGGACTGGCCACGCGCTGCAGGAAAAGGACGGTTTGGCCCGCCAGCTCGGCGCTGCGTTGGAGCAAGCTGCCGTTGCGGGCGTGCCGCGGTTGGAGTTCTCGCACGGCGTCGGCGATCGATCGGCTCAGATTGCCCACCCGCTCGGCTTGCGCGGCGGGCATCTCGCCGGACGCGGCTGCGAGCGATTGCCCCGCCAGCAGACTTAGCCGCTTGGCTTCGAAGCGTTCGAGGCGCGAGGCGAGTCCCTCTTGCAGGCGCGTGACGTACTCCAGTCGCTCGCGGTCCCCGGCGACGACGGCAGCATGCTGCTCATCGGCGGCGACCAGGAGGTCTGCGAGTACGGCGTCCACGTCGAACAGCACCGCTTCAAGTGGTGTCAGAGCTGCGTGGACTGCAGGAGTGGTCATGGTGCCTTGGTGAGGAATTAGTTCTGGGCGGAGGCGTCCAGCATCTTGCCGGCGAGGACGCGGCTGGACACCTGATAGGTGCCATCGCTGAGCTGCTGTTTGATGTCGGCGACCCGCTGCTGGCGGACGTCAGGGGCGTTCTGCACGGCGGTGCGAGCCGTGGCCACGGAGCGGGCGGTGTCGGATAACGTGACCGAGTCGGTGCTCTGGGCGTGGGCGTGGCCGCGATGATGTGCCTTACCGGCGGGCTGGACGGCTGCGGTTGCGGCGGCCGAGCGGCTGACGTCGGTGTTCTGGGCGTACATCCGCGCGGCGTCCTGCGCGCTGATCCTGTCAATGCTACTCATAAGGTTGTATCGGTACCGATCCCTTCAGCGTGAGTATCGGCAGGCATCCATGAGTTCTTAAGAGGTAGGCCAAAAGTACTATTCGGCGTCATCCGGCTTGCCGCAGGTCGTTGGCCATGCGCTGGATGTCGTCCCAGGCTTGCACGACTTTAGAGTTCAGCTGATAGCCCCGTTGGGCCTGGATCAAACGCGTGAATTCATCCGCCATGTTGACGTTCGAGCCTTCAAGCGTGCCCCCGAAGATCTGCGGCGCGTTCACGGCGCCCTGAACCACCGCGATGGCGGTGCCAGAGTTGACCGTGGTCGTCCAGACGTTCTGGCCACTGGCCTGCAAGCCGGCGTTGTTCGGAAACTGTGCCAGGCCCAGTCGACCAATGATCTGATCGGCGCCGGTGGGATCGGTCGCGACCAGTTGTCCGGTGTCGTCGAGGCGGGCATCGACCGAATTGGCAGGGACCAGGAGCGGGCCGCCAGTATCGGACTGGACCTGCAGTCCACCAGCGGTGACCAACAAGCCGCTGGCGTCGAGCCCGAACGCGCCGTCGCGCGTGTAGCCCGTGCTGAGGTCCGGCATGGTCACCTGGAAGAAGCCGTCGCCCTGGAGCGACGCGTCGAGCGCGTTGCCCGTCGGCTGCGGGATGCCGGGCACGAACTCGTTGGTCACATCGGCGATCTGGGTGCCCTGGCCAATCCCGACCAGGCGCACGGTCGAGCCACCCGGTCCAACGTTCGCGTTCAAGCCGGCCTGGTAGCCAGTGTCGGTCGTGTGCGCGACGGCGCGTTTGAAGCCAGTCGTGCTGACATTGGCCAGGTTGTTGGACACGACTTCGAGCTGGCGCTGGCTCGCCATCATGCCCGTCACCGCGATGCGCTGCGAAACTTCCATCGTTACACCTTGCCTACGTCGTCGACGGTGGTCTTGAGTAAGTCGTCCTGCATCTGCAGCATCTTCTGGTTGGACTCGTACGCGCGCACGAGTTGCATCGACGCGACCATGGTTTCGGCCATATCGACGTTGGAGCCTTCGAGATACCCCTGGTACAGCTGGGTGCCGGTGGCGGGCTGACCCGCGACTCCAGCCGGAGCGGTGAACATGCCATTGCCGACCTTGGTCAATTGCTGACCCGCGGCAAAGTCGACGACTTGCAACTGCGCCACGGTGGCGCCACTGGCGAGTACGGTGCCGTCGGCCGCCACCGAGACGTCGGCGCCGACTGGCAGCACGATTGGCTGGCCATTGGTGTCCAGTACGGACGAGCCGTCACGGCCCCGGAGCGAACCGTCGACGTCGGCATGAAAGCCACCATCGCGGGTGTAGCGGGTCGTGCCATCGGCGGCCTGGACGGCGAAGAAGCCGGTCCCGGCGAGGGCCAGGTCAAGCGGATTGCTCGTCTCCTGGAGGGGGCCCGGGGTGAGGTCCAGCTGCGAGACGCCGACCTGTGGGCCGAGGGTAATGCTGCCCACCGAGCGACCCTGAGAGTCGACTGCCCAGCGCATCAGATCGAGCGGCTTGCCAACCTCTTCGGGCAGGCGGTCCTGCTTGTAGCCCTGCGTGCTCGAGTTGGCGATGTTGTTCGAAACCACCCCCAGCCGAAGCGTGGTGGTCGCCAGTGCGGCGGCGGTGGTGTAGATGCCTCTGATCATTTAGCAGTCAGCTCTCAGCAGTCAGCAGTCAGTGGTCTGGGGGTCAGTGAGGTTCAGGGCGCCGTTGAGAATCGCCGTTTGCCTACTGCGTATCCTGCGGCAGCACCGAGGGTTAAAGTGAGAGCCGCTAGTCCCGCACTGAGGAGCCAATTGGCCCCGGCTGATTGCTGATCGCTGACCGCTGACAGCTCGACGGGGACGTCGCCGCCGGTATTGGGGAGCAGCCCCGGCAGCGGCTGGTTGTCAACTTTGGGAAAGACGCCGGCGATGCTGTGCCTGGGGCCCGGCCGAGTTGCATTGACATCGGCTTCGATCGTCACCAGCAGCAGATTCCAGTGATTATTCGGAATCGCGTCCGGCAGGACGTTCTCATAGTGCACGGCGGCCGTAGACTCCGCCGAGTTGAAGCTGCCAATGCGCTGGAACTGATTGGTGTCGCTGTTGACGACCCACACCACGTACTGCTCGGTGCCTTCCAGTCGCGGGAGCTCGGCAGCGGTGACGCGGACCTCGCCCTCGGGCATGACCAGCTCGGCGATACCGCTCGCTTGCGGCGTGTCCGTGTTCGAGACGTTCTTCATGTAGACCAGAATCATCTGGATCGGCGTCGCGTCGGCCAGCGCCACGCCTGGAAACGCGAGCGCGACGAACACCAGGCCCAGGAGCCACGTTCTGATGCCGCGTATATGCGACTCCGCACTGCGTGACCGGTGTGTACAGGCTGCCAATCGCTGAGCGCTCGTCATTACGCGGCCCTCGCCAACTGGCCGCTGCGCAGCAACGCGCGCAGTTTCATCACCGCGGCCGTATGGATTTGACTGACACGTGACTCGGAGACTTCGATAACGCGGCTGATCTCCTTGAGTGTCAGCTCCTCGTGGTAATACAGGTTCAGCACCAGCCGGTCGCGCTGCGGAAGCGAGTCGATCGCCGCGGTCAGACGTTCGATCAGCTCGTTCTCCTCGACGACTTCGTCGGTGCCCGCTTGATTTGGATCGTGAACCAGGTCGCGCAGCGACTGGACTTCGCCGTCGTCCTCGCTACCGGAGCCGGCGCCATCGAGCGACACAATCACGTGCGCGGATTCGAGGAGCATGCGGCCCAGCTCGGCCTGGTCGACGCCCAGCTCCTGAGCCAGCTCTTCCTGGCTTGGTGCGCGGCCCAGTCGCTGAGCGAGGGCCGCGGTGTTCTCGTCGAGGAGCCGCGCCCGACGTCCAGCGCCACGTGAGAGTGGACT
>DATGER010000187.1:0-4041 GCA_035309865.1 Chloroflexota bacterium | reverse complement strand
ATCGAAGTGGCGGACCTGGTCTCAGAGGTTCAACCGATCAAACACCCGTTCGACAAAGGCATCAAGGCGCAGCGCGGCATCGAGTTCTGAACCTGGAGCAGACACGCGCACGCCGGACGGCCTGGGTGAAGCGCTGCGCTTGATGACCGATCAGTCGGCGGGAAGAGCGGCGAAGGCTTTCCTGGTTTTCATGTACCACCCCATGCCGGCGATGGGATTTTTCCACCTATCCTTCATCATCTTCAGGGCGCTTTTGTGGGTTTCATCACCACTTGCGACCATTTCTCTTAGATGGTGATCTTCCGCTTTTATCACGTCATCAGCGGTGTTTCCCTGGAAGGCGACATCACATGGTCCGCCCATTTGTTTACACGTCATTGTTTTCACTAGTCTTACGTCCTTTCGGAGTGTAGCAACATCGAGAACCGCGTGCTCGCGGGTGCTGGTCACATCGCGGGGCCGTGGTCCGTCAGTGCAATGACGGATTGCGACGGGAGAATGTGACGATGGGCCAACACGACTGGCTGCTCGAGCAATTCGAGGCACATCGGTCTCACCTGCGGTCGGTCGCCTACCGTCTACTCGGCTCGTCGGACGAGGCGGACGAGGCGGTCCAGGCGGCATGGCGCGAGCTCAGCCGCGCCGGCACCGGCGGCAGGCAGACCCTCGACCGATGGCTACCGACGGTCGTCGCGCGGGTGTGCCTCGAGATGCTGCGGGCGCGCGAGGCGTCGCTGCGGGAGCACCCTGCCGACCCGAACGCGAGCCGCGAGGACGGCGGCGGCGCAACGCCCGAGGCGGTCACCGCCGACTCGGTCGGGCTGGCGCTGGTCGCGGTGCTCGAGACGCTGGCGCCGCCTGAGCGGCTCGCGTTCGTCCTGCACGACCTGTTCGGAGTGCCGTTTGAGGAGATCGCGCCGATCGTGGGCCGGTCTCCGACCGCGGCCAGTCAGCTAGCGAGCGCTGCGCGCCGACGCGTGCGGAGTGCCGGCCGACAACACGGGTCACACACTTGTAGGTAGTTCAACCCAGCAGCCACCCCCGCCCCGCGGACGAGCACGCGCTGGGCAAACGTCAGCTCCAGATCGTCGACGTGTCCGCGCTGGCGGCCGAAGGCGGGCATGGAGACCGCCGACTGGGTTGGAAGATCAAGCGGCACCCGGCCGTGGGCGAGGTGCCCGACCAGACTGGCTATCCAGAGTTCACCGACTCGACTGGCCAGACCGGCGGGGCTTCGTTCTCGGTCGGCCGGCGTCGCGCGAGCCGGGCCTGCTGCCGTGCATCGCCGTCAGCAGCAGCGACCCAATCGGCGATCCGGCGGGCAACACCTTCGGGCTGTACGAGCGGCTTACGGCCTGAGCTCGTCCACGCGCACCGGGCGGCGGGTCTCGACGGAGTGGATCGCGGCCAGGGCCAGGGCGAGCGCCGCGCGGCCATCCTCACCGGTGCTGTCGGGCGCCGCGTGACCCCGCACCCGGGCGGCGAAGTGCGCGAGCTCGGCCGTATAGGCCGCGCCGAACAGATCAACAAACCAGTGGAGCCGCGGATGCGTCGACCCGGACCGGTTGTGGTGGACAACATTGAGCGGGCTCGACTCGCCGACGCTGGCCATGCCTTCCGAACCGAACACCTCGGCCCGGACGTCGTAGCCGTACACGGCTTCAAAGCTCGCGTCGGCGGTGGCCATCGCGCCGGAGTCGTAGCGGAGGGTAACGACCGCCGTGTCGAGGAGGCCGTGGGCCTTGAAGTCCGGCCGCACCAGGGCGTCGGCCATGGCGTACACCTCGACCGGCTCGGCCCCGCCAGCCAGGAAGCGCAACACGTCGAAGTCATGGATCAGCGTCTCGCGGAAGATCGAGCCACCCGGGATCTGCGCGGGGTCGCCGAGACCTGGATCGCGGGTCAGCGAGCGCAGCAAATGGATACGGCCCAGCTCGCCACCATCGACCAGCTTCCGCGCGCGGACAAATGCCCGATCGAAGCGACGCTGAAAGCCAATCTGGAAGGCGACACCGGCCCGGCGGGTGGCCTGGATGGCGCGATCGGCCTCGCCGAGATCTTCGGCGATCGGCTTTTCGCAGAACACGGCTTTCCCGGCCTGGGCGGCGGCGACGATGGCTTCCGCGTGAGAGCGGGCGGGGGTGGCAATGACGACCGCCTCGACGGCGGGGTCAGCCAGGAGTTGCTGGTAGTCAGTAGTCCAGCCGCGGCAGCCCAGCGCGAGCGCCTGCCGTTCGGCGACACCCGGCATCGGATCGGCGAGCCCGACGAGGCGGGCACCCGGGACGCGTTGGGCCAGACTCTCGGCGTGATGCGCGCCCATGGTGCCCACGCCGATGACCCCGACGCCGACGGGTGAGTCCAGCGCCGACGTGGCTGCCGCGGCCTCGGTCATCGAGCAGCCCGCGGACGGCGACGGGGGTGCGGTTGCATCTGGGGCCGACCGTACCCGCGTCGCGTGGGGCGCGTCAAATGAGTGTGCAGCCGGCTGATCGGCTACCCTCGAATTCCACCATGCTCAAAATCGACGTGTTCCCACACATCCTGCCGCGACCGTTCTACGATCGCTTGCTGCAGGTGGCGCCTAGTTCCGGGCTGATGGTCAAGCGCGTCCAGAACATCCCGGTGATGATCGATCTCGACCGGCGGTTCGAGGTCATGGACCGGCACGAAGGGTATATGCAGGTGCTGACGCTCTCGGCGCCGCCGCTCGAAAATGTCGCCGGGCCGGACCTGTCGCCGGATCTGGCCAAACTGGCCAATGACGAGATGGCCAGGCTCGTCGAACGCTACCCGGACCGTTTTCCTGGCTTCGTCGCGTCACTCCCGATGAATCAGCCCGACGCGGCGATGGCCGAGATCGACCGCGCCATCACCCAGCTCGGGGCGACCGGGGTCCAACTCTTCACCAATGTCAATGGCGAGCCGCTTGACAAACCCGAATACCTCCAGCTCTTCGAGCGGATGGCGGCCATCGATCTGCCGATCTGGATGCACCCGGCCCGGACCGCCAACTTCCCGGACTACGCGGGTGAGCAGCGCTCCAAGTTCGACCTCTGGTGGGCCTTTGGGTGGCCGTACGAAACGGCGGTGGCGATGGGTCGGTTGTTGTTCTCGGGCCTGTTCGACCGCCACCCGGAGCTGAAAATCATTACCCACCACCTGGGCGGCATGGTGCCCCACTTCGAGGGCCGCGTCGGCGGTGGGCTGGATCAGTTGGGCAAACGCACCGACGACCCGGAGGACGGCGGCGCCCGCGCCCGGCTCCAGAAGCGACCCATCGATTACTTCCGGATGTTCTACGGCGACACGGCCCTGTTCGGTCCAGCGCACGCCGTCCAGTGCGGCCTGGAGTTCTTCGGCGCCGACCACGTGCTGTTCGGCACCGACATGCCGTTCGATCCGGAAGGCGGACCGGGGTTCGTGCGCGACACGATCAAGGCCGTCAACGATATCGACGTCTCCGAGGCAGACCGTCAGCAGATCTACGAGGGCAACGCGCGGCGCATGCTCCGCTTGAAGCTGCCGTGAGCCCGGCGGCGTCCAACACTCGGCTAGTGCGGTAGCGCGTCGCGAAGCCGGCCTGCGCCAGAGACTGACGCCGCAAGCGCATCTACCACGATCTGTGGAAGCCTACCCGCACAAGTACGCCTCCGTGCGGCGCTGCGTGCGGCAACTCAAGCAGCAGCACCCGCAGCCCGGTGCCGCACACTGGCCGCGCCTACCCAGGAAAGAATCGCCCGTCTGTCCGTGCGCTTGACTGCGCTAACCATCCACCCGACCTACGATCGCGCAATGTCGCGACGCTTCGCCGGGCTGCGTACGAACACGGGATCCTACCCCACGGTTCCGAAGAGCCGTGGGTTCCCATCGTGCTCCGCTCATTGGGCCTGACGATTCACCCTGCGGCTCGACGATTGACGTGGGCTTGGTCGAAGACAATCCCCCTTTCCACCGGGGTACGCCGTGGGTGACCGCTTCGATCTACTGCTCGCCGGCGTGCAAACAGCGCTGCTACCGCGCTCGACGCGCCAGCCTCCG
>DATGER010000186.1:0-24365 GCA_035309865.1 Chloroflexota bacterium | reverse complement strand
GGAACGTTCGAGGTCTTCGCTCGCTGGACCAGCGGCCCAAATCGCGCAAGCAACGCGACGTACGTCGTGACGTATAGCGATGGATCGAAAGCTACCAGTGTCGATCAACGCAGTGGCGGCGGCGCCTGGCAATCTCTCGGTACGTTCCACTTCACGCCCGGTACCGACAACGGCGTGAGCCTCTCCGACAAAGCCGACGGCGTCGTGGTCGCCGACGCCGTCCGCTTCGTCGGAGTTCCCAGCGCAGCCGGCGTCCCCGCCGCAAGCCCAGCGGCCGCAAGTCCAGCGGCCGCAGGCCCAGCCGCCGCAGGCGCAGCTGCCCCGACCAGCCCGGCCGTTGCTGGAGCGGGAGCCGCAGGCGATCCGCGGTTCTTCGACGCCACCAACTTCCGCGTCGATCGCGACGCCTTCTGGGACTTCTTCCTGAAGCGTGGCGGGCTGCGGACGTTCGGTTATCCCGTCAGCCGCGAGTTCCTCTTCTACGGCTGCACCGTGCAACTGTTCCAGCGCGTGGCGATGCAACAGTGCGGCAACCAGGGCGTGGGCACGCTCAACCTGCTGGAGGACGGCCTGCTGCCGTATACCCAGTTCAACGGCAGCACGCTGCCCGCCCCGGACCCCGACCTGATCGCGAGCGCGCCGCAGCCGAGCGATCCGGCCTATGGCAGCAAGGCCATCGACTTCGTCCGCGCCAACGCCGCCGAAGCGGTCGACGGCGAGCCGGTGCATTTTCTCACGACGTTCCAGACCACCGTCGGACTCTCAGACGCGTTTCCGCAAGGCAACGCCGACGCCAGCCTGCTCCCCCTCTTGAACCTGCAGTTGTGGGGTCTGCCGACCAGCAAGCCGGCGTACGATCCGAACAACCACGAATTCATCTATCAGCGCTTCCAGCGCGGGGTGATGCACTACGACCGCGGGTGCCGCTGCACGCAGGGCCTGTTGCTGGCGGACTATCTGAAGGACCTGCTGACCGGTGTGCGTCTGCCCGACGACCTGGCGGCGCAGGCCGCGGGCAGTCCGCTCTTCAAAGCCGCCGCCACCGGCCACGCGCCGCAGGCAACCACCTTCGGCGACGCGTTCTCCACCCAAACGCCCGTCATCGCCGCGCCGGCACCCGCCCCAGCACCCGCGCCGGTCGCGGCCCCGGCGGCCCCCGCCCCACCGGCAGGCCCGGTCGTCGTGAGTAGCCCCGACTTCGGCATGAGCGTCTTCCTGTGGGGCCATGCCGACACCACCAGCCGCGACCTAAAGCTCGTCACCGACATCGGCTTCCACTGGCAGAAGACCCTCTTCCAGTGGCGCCAGATCGAGGGCGCCTGCAAGGGTTGCTTCGACTGGAGTGAGGCCGACCGCGTCGTCAAGGCCTCCTCTCAGGCCGGGGTGAAAATCATCGCGCGCCTCGACTTTCAGCCGGCGTGGGCCCGCAAAGACGGCGCCAACAACGGTCCGCCCGACAACTACCAGGACTACGCGGACTTCGTGTCGGCGTTTGTCACCCGCTACGGCTCGAGTTCCACGGTCGGCCACGTCCAGGCCATCGAGATCTGGAATGAAGTGAACCTGGACCGCGAGTGGGGCGGGGCGACGATCAACCAGCAGCAAGCCGCCGACTACGTCCGGCTCCTGGGGATGAGCTATCAGGCCGCCAAGGCTGCCGATCCGGGGGTCCTGGTCATCACCGCCGGTCTGTCCCCGACCGGTGTCACCGATGGACACTCGGCGGACGACGTCCAGTATCTGCAGTGGCTGTACGACGCCGGGATGCAGGGCAAGTACGACGTCCTGGGCGCGCATGGCAACACCCAGGCGCCCGAAGTCGATGCCGCGTTCGGCTCCCTGCCCAACTTCCCCCACCCGAGTTTCTACTTCCGCCGCATCGAGCAGTTGCGCGAGGTGATGGTCAAAAACGGCGACGCGAACAAGCGGGTCTGGCTGCTGGAGTTCGGCTGGACCGCCGACTCCGTGCATCCCAACTACAGCTGGTTCGCGGTGAGCGAAGCGAAGAAGGGCGACAACATTCTCAAGGCCTTCCAGTACGCGCGTGACCACTGGCAGCCGTGGATCGGCGTCATGACCCTGTGGACGGTGCCCGACCCCACCTGGACGACGGCCCGGGAGGAGTACTGGTGGGCGATCACCAACGCCGACGGCACCCCACGCCCGGCCTATACAGACCTGCTCAAGGCCCGCGCCAGCGGCGGCGCGCTGGCCGCAACACCTCCCAGTTCGTGAAACCGCCGGGAAACCAGCCTCGGCTAGTCTCGAACTGCGAGGACCCACGCGATGCCGAGCACGTTTCTTCAGGCTGTCTCTCTGCCGCGGCGATCCGCGGACGACAATGCGCCGGATCTTGCCCTGCCGCCCGCTGCCGCGGCACTGGACGTGAGCCGGATCACGGCCTTCCAGGGCGCCTATGGCAATCAGGCGGTGCTGCAGCTCCTGTCTGCTTCTCGAATGAACTCGACCGGGCTGCCCGACGAGATGAAGGACGGTGTTGAACGTCTGTCGGGCTTCGCCCTGGATGACGTGCACGTGCACCGCAACTCGGCCGAGCCGGCCGCACTCGGCGCGCTGGCATTAACGCTCGGCACCGATATCCACCTGGCGCCGGGCCAGGAGCGCCACCTGCCCCACGAAGCCTGGCACGTCGTCCAGCAGAAGCAGGGACGCGTCACGCCCGAAGTCCAGCTCAAAGATCTCAACATGAATGTCGATTTCGCGCTCGAGCGTGAAGCTGACACCATGGGCGCTCGAGCGCTGGAGTCGCGCTTCCCTTCTGCCGCCGAGACAACCTTCAGCAGAGGCCTGCTGGGACAGCCGCGGACGACCGGCAAACAGGTGCGCCAATTCAAGTGTGGCTGCTCGAGCGCGCCAGCTGCCACGGTTTACGAAGAGATCCTTGACCGCCATCCGGTGACGGTCCCGCGCATCATCTTCCGAATGGACTCGCGACCGCTCGGAGGGGCAACGGGACCTCTTACGGTGGGCTACGTGCCCAGACCCGGCGCGGTGCCAACCATCACCGAGGGTGGCGAAAACCAGAACATGGTCGGCGGTGCGCTGAACCCGGTGGGCTCACAAAATTACCTTGGCTACGCGCGGATAGGGGCGTCCAAAGAGACCAAAGCGCAGTGGGCAACCGATGGCGTGAAGAAGTTCTACTGGGTGGCGGCAGTGGTGCGCTCGGGCGGATTGACGATGGAGTGGCTCCTGGAAAAAATCCCCGATCCAGACCGCACCGCCTTGAGAAACATTGTGTTGACACGTGCTCAGGGACCCCAGGCCGCAAATGACCTCTTGCTGAACGCGATTGCTGACCGGCACCAGCTGCAGGGAATCAAAAATATCGGTACCACCGAGATAGCGACAGACAAGATTGAGGCGGATGACATCCTGGGGTACTTCGAGATTCACGAGACCGGAGGCAAACGGGAGGCCCTCCCCTACCACGTTGTCAAAGACTATCTCGCAGTTGCTGGTGCAGCCACGATTCCCGCCGAGGACGTGCTCCGCTTTACACAGTTCCAGGCAAGCGGCGGCGTTGGACCTCAGTCGAACTTCATGTAAGGCGGTGGCGCATGCTTGATCTGCAAGAGGTGCTTTGCAGTATTCGCCTGCGAGCCGTTGCCGGGGCCGGGGCGGACTGGACGGAGCTCGGCAGTCTGGTCGATCGGATCCTCCCGCAGCCGCTCAATCCGATGGCCCTGCTGCCCATCGCGACTGGGCGAGCATGCGGCGGCGACATCGGCGACCTGATCCCCGTGGCCGCGGCCACGCTCATGGTCGACAGCGCACTCCGTATTCTGGATGACTGCGCGGACGACGACAACCCACGTGCGCTCCACCTGTCGATCGGTGTTGCCCGAGCAGCCAACTTTGCGGTGGCCCTGAATGCCGTCGCCACGCGCGAGCTCACGCGGACGCAACTGCCCACCGAGCGTCTGGACGGGCTGTTGCAGACCTATTTTCGGTCGTTCCTGTCCGTGTGTCACGGGCAGGACCGGGACATGACCCAGGCCTTTGACGGGTTGGCCCAGTACGAGCAAGCGGTCAAACTCAAGACCCTGGCCGCCTACGAATTCGCGGCGCTGGCTGGCGGACTGGTGGCTTCCGCCGACCCGCACGGACTGGCCCGATGTTCCGAGTGCGGGTTACATCTGGGTTGGATGGCTCAAATTCTGGACGATGTCGAGGCGCTGTGGTTCCCGGTCGCCGGCCAGCCGCCCGAGATGAAAAAGACCTTCCCGGCGCTCCTCGGGGCAAGCATCGAACACCCGAACGCCAGGCAGGTCCAGCAGCTCCTCCAGGCAACGGACGGGGACGCAACGCGGATGTGCGGTTTGCTGGACGACATGCACGTCCGGACCATCTTGCTGAGCAGTGCGCTCGACCATCGGGATAAGGCGATCCACGCGCTGCAGGGGACGGGTCATCCTGAAGGTGAGACCCTGCTCAAGCTCTGGCTGGCCTCGCTGTGGGGCGATGGCGCGCGGTTACTCGGTCTCCAACGTGCCTAGGAGTTCGGCAAGTGGAGTCGCTGCTCACTTTTCGGCCGCCCCTCTAGACCGCCATGATCCGGGAGCGCAGCCGCGCCAGCTCCGCCAGCGCCGCCTGAAGCGCATCGTTGAAATGCTGGGTGCGATCGCGCTCGGCGTGGACGAAGCGGTGGTACGGCGCCACCGCATCGCGAATACGCTGGGCGCTGCGTTCGAGCTCGCGCTGGAACTCGTCGCGTAGCGCGGTCACCAGCCGGGCGCGAAGCTCCTCGGTGCCCGAACGGAACTGCGCTTTCGCCTGGCGCCGTTTGCGTGGCAGCAGCCACAGGCCCACCCCGGCCAGGACGCTCGCGGCAAACAAGCCGCTGACATCCGCCGCGGCACTGCCGAGAATCGCCATGCTCACCGCGCCCAGTCCAACCGCGCCGGCTTCGAGCAGCGTCGCCTGGGTGATGGACTCGCGGACCGACGCCGCGAGCTGCGTCGCTTCGCGCTGGTGATCGTGGCGCTGCAGCACGCCGCGTGCCGTTTGCCCCAGCGTGCCAAGCAACGCCCGCCGGTCGTACTCGAATGAGCCGGCCAGGCGCTCGGCCGGACCGGCGGTCCCCAATCGTCGACGGCTCTCGACCTGCTCGGTGACGGTCCGCCAGACCCGCACGTCCTGGTCGACCATCCAGTCGATGAGCTCCTGCGTCAGCCGGTCGATCCGTTCTGGCGTGTCGGCGACGACGATGCGTTCGAACTCCTGCTTGAGGACCCGCTGGCGGAAGAGGTCCACAATGCGCCCGAAGCGGAGCGTCGTATCCAGGTATTCCACGCCGCGCGCGCTCATTTCGTGCAGGATGTTGTCGACCTCGCCGAGCCGGTAGGCAAAGTCCCGCTGCATGTCGTCGCGGTAGACGCCGAGTTGCACGTCGATGGACTCCACCAGCGCCAGGTCGCCGGCCAGCAGCGCGAGCTTCTCCTCGGCAGCCATGGCATACGTCCGCGCGATGCGTTCGGCAATGCCCAGCGGAGTTGAGAGCTTGAGCCGCAGTCGGCCCGTTTCGTCCAGTGTGGTGGTGACGTAGTCCTCCAGTGCCTGGAAGCGGCTCGCCTGCCAGTCGGCGCCGCCATCTGCGCCGAGCTTCGATGACACTGCCAGACGCGCCGACACCGGAAACACCTCCGGACGGAACCCCAGCAAGCGCTCAACTCCCCGGCGGACAAACTCCATCTGCTCGGCGACCTGCGCCGGGTCGAGCAGATCCACTTTGTTGAGGACGACCACCACCTTCTTGCCCCAGGTGCGAATGCGCTCCATAAACGCGCGCTCGGTCTCCGTAAAGGGCCGGTCGGCAGAGGTCACGAACAGCACCAGGTCGGCCCGCGGGACGAAGTGGCTCGTGATCTCCTCATGTTCGCGCACGATCGCGTTGGTGCCCGGTGTATCCACCACCGCGACGTCCCTGAGCAGATCGAGTGGGTAGCCAACCTCCAGCAACGCCCCCTCCCGCCGCTCCGTCGGCGCCGACGCGTACCGGAGTCGGGTGATCACCGCCGTGGTCGGCGTCACCCCTTCGCGCAGCACCCGCGCGCCGAGCAGCGCATTGATAAAAGCCGACTTGCCCGAGTTGAACTCGCCCACGACGACCAGGAGGAAGAGCTCGTCCAGGTCCAGCTCAGCCTGCCGCAGCTGCTCCACGTCCTCCGCCGTCCCCCCGTCGCCGACCAGCCGCTCCCGCAGCCGCCCCAGGACGGTCCGCTCCTCGCGGAGCAACTCGCGCACCAACTCAGGCACGACCCCACCGACCCCGCCCGCTGGCACGCGCATCCTGAAAGGCTACAGGAGACGATTTGCCGGTCGGGCCATTGCGCCCGTGAGGAGCGGCGCGAAGCGATCTCTCGGGCGCGGCCCGCCGAACTGGTTCATACGCTAGCCGCGGCGCGAAGCGCCATTCGCAGAGCCTGCGGACGGCGGTCGGGGTCCGTCGCTCGGACTGCTCGATCCAACTCCCCCCTCTCCTCGGGAGGAGAGGGGGGGCTGGGGGGGTGAGGTGCGAAGCCTGCGGCCAGCTAGTGCGGCGCGTTTTCGGCGAGGATCTTGTTCGAGCTGGTGACGGCCTCGTCCAGAATCGTCTTTGGATCGGTCGTGAAGTCGGTCATCACACGCGTCATGACCTGCGCATCGATCAGCGTGCGCACCGGGTCGTAGCCCGCGACCGGAGACTCGATCTTCGAGTACTGGGCGAAGTCGAACATCTTGGCGTACGAATCGGCGACGCTGCCCCACTTCGGGTCATTCTTGAACGCGTTGATGACGTCCTGCTTGGCACTCTGCCGCACCGGCAGGTAGCCCGTCGCGGTGGCCCACCTGGTCGTCTGGGCCTTCTCCCCCAGGTACTTCAGCACGAGCCAGGACGCGAGCTCCTTTTCGGGAGTCGTCTTGTAGACAGAGATGCTCGCGCCGTACAGGTTGATCGCCGGCTTGCCGTTGTCCGGCGGCATGTCGATGCTCCAGTTGAACTTGCCGCCGCCCGCGACGGCCTGCTGATAGAACGGCAAACCCGACGAGCTGCCGAGCGTAAACATCGCGGTGCCCGCGCCGAAGCGATTCTGCTCGCCGTTACGCTCGCTGGTGGGCACTTCGACCGCGCACTTGTTCTTGAACATGCGCTGCATCATCGCCAGGCTCTCGACGCCAGCGGGGCTATTGAAGACGTACGACTTCCCGTCGTCGGCCAAAAGTTGGCCACCGTGTCCGAAGATGACGGCGGCGAAGGTGGACGCGTCGTGCTGGACGGCCCAGCCGGAGGTCTGCCCGTTGCTGACTTTGCAGGCGGCGTCCTCCCACGCTTTCCAGTCGCGCGGCGCCTTGTCGAGACCAGCCTGCTTGAGCATGTCGGCGTTGTAGTACAGCACGTCCATCGACCGCTGGGCGGGGAAGCCGAGGCGCTCACCGGCGAACTGGGGGTTCTGGTCGCTGTCCAGAAATGCCTGAAAGTAGTCCTTCAAGTCGTCGGCGCTCAGGCCGTACTTGGTGCTCTTGAGGAACGGGGTCAGGTCGATCACCGCACCCTGGGCGCGGTAGAACGCAGCCTGATTCTGATACGCCACCGACATCTCTGGTGGCTGGCCGGCCTGAATGGCGGCGTTGACTTTGTTGTACACGTCCGGGTAAGCCGCGCCGGCAATCTCCGCATGGGCGACGATGCCGTACGGGTTGGACTTGTTGAAGTCGTCCAGCATGCTCTGCAGGAGGTCCTGGTCGGTCTGGGGCCGGTTGTGCCAGTACGTGACCTCGACGTTCTGACCCTGGAGGTTGATCGAGTCGACCATCTGCGCCGTGGTGGGCGGATTCGTGAGGGCCAGGCTGGCCGCCTGGGCCGGCGCCGCCGCGGCCGCAGCGCTGGTCGGTGCCGTGGCTGGCGCGGTCGTCGGCTTGGGCGCCGCCGCGGGTGCGGTCGTCGGCGCCGGCGCCGCGGGTGCAGTGGTCGCCGCTGGAGCTGACGCCGTCGGACCAGAACTACACGCCGCCGCGAACAGCGAGAGCGTCAGCGCGATCGCCAACGCAGGTCGGTTACCTGAATGCCTCATCGTGGTCATACCCCTACCGTTCCTAACCTTTGATGCCGACCGTCGTGACGGCTTCTCGAAACTGCTTCTGCGTGAGAAAATAAAAGACAAGTACCGGGACTACGACAAGTATGGCAAAAGCCATGAGTAGCTGTACATTCGTGCCGCCCTCTCCGCTTTTGAACTGCTGCAAGCCGACGCCGAGCACTCGCATGTTGCTGTCGCGGGTGACAAGTAGCGGCCATTTGAAGCTATCCCAGGACCAGATAAAACTCAGCAACGCCACCGTCAGCATGGCGGGCTTACTCAGCGGAATGACGATCGAGATCAGATAGCGTAAATGCCCCATGCCATCCATGACGGCGGCCTCGAAGAGCTCTTTGGGGATCTGCAAGAACCACTGGCGCAACAGAAAGATCCCGAAGACATTCACCGTGAAGGGAACAATCAGCGCCATGTAGGTGTTGTACCACTTCAAGTTGTACATCAGGACCACTTTGGGCACGAGCGTGGCGTCCTCGGGCACCATGATGACCGCGAGCACGAACAGGAAGAGCAGGTTCTTGCCGGGCACATTCAACCTGGCCAGCGCGTACGCGGCGAGCACCGAGGTCAGCAGCGATCCGAGCACAATGCCAAGGGTCACCACGACGCTGTTGGCAACGTAGCGCACTAGCAGGGGCGTGCCCGTCTGGCGGTCGAAGCCAATGGCCTGGATCGCCAGGGCGTAGTTCTGCAACTGGAGGCTCTCGGCGCCGAACGGGGGCCAGGGCCAGAGCGTATTGTTGACGACGCTGCTGTAGCTCTTGACCGACGTCATCAGCATGTAGACGAAGGGCAACAGGCTGGCCGTGGCGCCCAGCAACAGCACGAGGTAGACCCCCGCCCGGGTAAGCGACATCGGGCGCCGGGGCCGCGGCGCGCTGACGACGGCCATCGCGGACTCGCTAGTCGTACACCACGCGCCGGCCGGCGAGACGATTCTGCACCACGGTGAGCAACAGGATGACCGCGAACAGAATGAACGCGAGCGCGGCGCTGTAGCCGTAGCGGTTGTTCTGATACAGCTGCTGGAAGATGAGCACGCTTGCGGTCGTGGTGGCGTCGCCGGGCCCGCCTTCGGTCATGACCCACACGTGGTTGAAGGCTTTGAACGTCCCGATGACGGTGAAGATCAACAGGAAGAAGGTCGTCGGCGAAAGTAGCGGAAAAGTGATGTTGCGAAACAGCGTCCAGCCGCTGGCGCCGTCCACTTTGGCCGCGTCGTAGAGCTCGGTGGGCACGTTGCCGAGACCGGCGAGAAAGATGGCGATATCGTAGCCGACAAAGACCCAGGTGGTGAACGCGATCAGCGACACCAGCGCCAGACTCGGGCCCTGGAGCCAGAGCGGGACGCTGACCCCGAGCAACGACTGCGCCGCCAGTAAGAAGACGCCTCGGGGCTCCGTCAACCACTGCTGCGCGGGCAGTCCGATCAACCGCAGGGCGCTGTTCAGGATGCCCTTATCGGGGCTGTAGAGGTAGCTCCAGACCGCCGCCGACGCAACCGTCGAGGTGATGTATGGCAAGAAGAAGAGCATCCGGAACATCTCCTGGCCGCGCACCTTCTGGTACAGGAGATAGGCGATCCACAGGCCCAGACCAAGCTGCAGCGGCACCGAGATCAGGGCATACGTCGCCGTGACCAGCAGCGCGTGCCACATGGCAGAATCGGTGAGCGCTCGGGTGTAGTTGTCGAGGCCGACGAACTGCGTGCACTGGAGCCGCCAGTCGCAGGCGCTGATATACGCGCCATAGACAATCGGGAAGACCTCGAAGGTGAGCAGCAACACCACCGCGGGCGCCAGCAGCGTGTACCCGAGGCCGATTTCGGAGAGGCGCCGCCGCGTGATCCGCGCGCCTCCTCGACCCGCGGCCGAGGCGCCGGGTGCGGACACGTGAACGGTGGAACGAGGCGGCTGCGTCGCGACGGGCGGGGAGGCCGGGCTGCGCGCGGAAGGGACTGCCATGAGCTCAGGAGGCGGCCGTTGGGCAACGCACCGCGCTCCCATTGTGCCCGCTCTGTCACACGCATGGCATGTGTGCGCGGCAAACTGGCCGGCGGGTGCGCGAAGTGCTAACGCACGCATCACGTCTGGCTAACACCGCTGCGGCGGCGCGGGGTCCTGACGGCCGGTTGAGACTCGGTTGAGCCGGCTGAAAACGCCCGAACAGGGGCGCCCGCTGACAAGCGGGCCCGCGGCGTGCTACCAGTACCGGTATGCAGCAGACTTCGGTAGGCGTTCCCGCGGACCCGGAAATAATTCAGCGGGCCGGTGGGAAAATGCTGGCCGCCAGGCACGATGGCGTCGGCGTGGTCACGTTCAACCAGCCCGAAAAGCACAACGCCATCTCCGTCGAGATGTGGCTGGGCCTGGCCGACATCATGGCGGACTTCGGCGCGGACCCGTCCATCCGAACCGTGATCCTGACTGGCGCCGGCACGCGGGCCTTCGTCTCGGGTGCGGATATCAGTCAGTTCGAACAGCAGCGCGCCAGCGCCGACGCGCAGCACGCGTACGACGAGCAGACCGCGGTGGGTCGCCAGCGGCTCAACGCGTTTGCGAAGCCCACCATCGCCATGATTCGTGGCTATTGCCTGGGCGGCGGCCTGGCCATCGCCATGCAGGCCGATGTGCGCCTCGCGTCCCCGGACGCGCAGTTCGGGATTCCCGCCGCCAGGCTGGGAATCGCGTACGGCTTTGAAGGCTTGCGCAGGCTGGTCTCATTGGTTGGCCCGGCCCACGCGCGGATGATTCTGTACACCGGCGCGCGCATCAACGCCGACGAGGCCCTCAGAATCGGGCTGATCAATCGCGTCGTGCCGGCCGACGAGCTCGAGTCCAGCACCTTCGAGCTCGCCCACCAGATCGCCGCCAACGCACCCCTCTCGGTAGCCGCCTCAAAGCTGGCCATCGACCAGGTGCTGCTCGATCCGGAGGACCGTGACCTGGCGGCGCTGGCGCGCGCGACCGCCGCGTGCTTCGACAGCGAAGACTACCGCGAGGGCCGCGCCGCGTTCCGCGAAAAGCGCCCGCCGCAATTCAAAGGCCGCTGACGCGCCGCTGCCGCATCGCTTTCGCTGCTCAGTGGAGGACCAGACCATGGACGAGCGCGGCGAGGCCGCGTTCGAACTGGTCGGCATCCGCGACGCGCGGCAGCTCGTCCAGGACGGCGGCCGACAGCGGGAACTCGTCGGGGGGCAGCGCGGCGAATGTGCGCCGCCAGGCGGCGGCGTACGCGGCAGCGGGCTGGCGCAGGGTGCGCGGCACTTCCCAGGCCACGAACCCGGTGGTGTAAATGACCACCGCGTAGATCGCCTGGAGCGCGGCGGTAGGGCGCATCCCAGCGCGGCCGAGGCCGCCGAGCAGCGCCTCGATGCCGCGAAAAATGCCCGGGCCGATCACGGCGCGCGACAGGAAGATCACCGGCAGGCTGGGATGCTCGAGCAGCGTCCGCCGCAACGCTCGACCCCAGGCGATCAACACGTCGGCCGGCTGGCGCGGCAGTGGCCGCGGCAGGCTCAGATCGGCCAGTCCGCGCAGGGCGACGGCGTCGATCACATACCGTAAGCATTACGCTTGTCGCAGCGCAGACCCAGCCAGGGGGACTCCAGCATGCCCGCCGCCGCACTCGCGCCCTTCTATGCCACGCCCGCCGCGCGGCTAAACCTCCGCGCGCGCGCCGGTCTCGGCCTGGCGTGCCTGGGCGCCGCCGGCGCGCCCCTGGCCGCCCGCTGGATCCCCGATCTCACCGCCCGCCTCATCTGCGGCGTGCTCATCGCCGCGGGCCTGCTGGCTCTCTGCCTCGCCTGCGCCAGGCTCGCGCCGCTGCGCCAGTTCCGTGCGCTGGCATGCGCGCTGTTCATTTTCGCGGTCGTCCAGGTGCTGAACAATACGATCCCCCACTACGTCGCGACCTACGTGCTGGGTGAGTCGCCGACGGACGCGAATCCGCTCGCGTCCACCGTCTCTGGATCGGTGGTAATCCAGCTGGTCGAGACGGCGGTGGCGATCCTGGTGCTGGCCAGGCTCACCGGGCTGGACCTGGCCAGCCTCTATCTGCGTCAGCGGCCCGGGGGGCGATGGTTGCTGGGCTCGATCGCCGTGTTCGTGGCGGTGTACGCGCTCATCGCGACGAGCCCGCTGCGCCCGGGCAGTCCGATCCAGCAGGTCTTACCCACCGGCGCCAACCTGACCTTCCAGCGGGTGCTCGCGCTCACGCCGGCGCTGCTGGTCATGGCGCTCTCGAACGGCTTCCAGGAGGAATTGCTCTTCCGCGGCCTGTTCTTGCAGCGCTACACGCCGTTCTTCGGCCCCGGACTGGCCAATGTGCTTCAGGCGGCAGTCTTCACCGTCGCGCACGTGAACGTGAGCTACACGCCGATGCTCCTGGTGTTCCTGGTCGCGGTGGTCTTCCCGCTCGGCCTGCTCGGCGGCTTTTTAATGCGCGCGAGTCGCGGCGTCGTTGTCCCATCGATCCTGCACGGCGCGTTCGACATCCAGATCTACCTGGGCTTCCTGGCCAGCGTGCCCTGAACCCCGACGGCTGGCAGGCGCCCGTCGAGCAGCGCCTCGACGCTCATCGGCCAGCGTGAGCACAATCATCAGGTGAACCTCGACACGGATTGGGTCGCGCGCTACCTGGACTTGCCAACCTGGGCCATGATCTCGGGCAACCTGGCTGGCCCGAACACGATCGGTGCCAGGATCATGATCAACACGAGCTCGCCTGGCCCAATGCCGAGAATGTTCATCGCCGACGCAGTGTGTCGCCGTCACCCGCCCGGTCGGCGCCGTTCGACGTCCTCCCGTCTAAAGAACAGCTAAACGAGTCGTCGCCCCTGGCAGCTGGGCGTCCGGTCCCAGGAGGACTCGCACGCTGCTGGAGATGCCGTCGACGACCAGCGCCTCAGGCGGCAGGCCGAGCGCCTGCACGACGAGTGCCGCTGTCTGGCGCGCGCCCGCGCCGGCCTCGATGCGCGAGGCACTCACGCGGACGACGCCCGTATCGACGCTGCTCACCACCAACCCGACGCGTCTGAGCGCCTCGGCCGCCCGGCTCCCGGACCCGACCGGTGCCCCGTCGTTGAGGACCGTGATGTCGGCCCGTTCGGCCGCGACGCGCGGCCGTTCGATCAGCTGCTTGACCGACGCGCGGTAGGCGGGTGTGAGATTGATATACGACGCTCCGCCGGGCCCGGTGTAGCTGGGGGCCAGCTGCGGATCTGGCGGCAGCGCGACGATGTCACGGTCGCGATTGAGTTCACGTCCGAAGTTCGCCAGCTGCGCGATCTCCACCACACTCAGGTCGGTGTGGACAAGGTCGAGGAGTTTCGGCAAGAGCTGCGGCAGTTGCGGCAGCACGTTCAACTGGATGATCCGATCGCGCAGGGCGAGCAGCACCTGTTGCTGGCGTGCCTGGCGGCCGTAGTCTGAGTCCGGGTGGCGCGTGCGGGCGTATTCGACGGCGGTCACACCGTCCATCAACTGATGCCCAGCCGGAATGTCAACGGTGATGGTGCGGTAGTCATCGGTTGGATATTCCGGATCGACCAGGCGACGCGGATTGTCGATCCACAGTCCGCCGAGCGTGTCGATGACTTGCTCCATCGAATGGATGTCGACCAGCGCATACCGGTCGACGGGCACGCCGAACACCTGGGCAACGGTCTCTTTCGCGAGATCGGGGCCAGTCCCGCGCTGGTCGATTTCGCCGAAGGTATACGCGGCATTGACGCGTTCGTTGCCGTGGCGCGGGATGACCACGAAGCCGTCGCGGGGAACGGACACCATCGACGCGGTGTGTGCGTCATAGTCGATCGAGACCAGCAGCATCGAGTCGGTCCGACCAGGATCACCGCCCGGGCCGGTCTCGCCCGGGCGCTGGTCGATGCCCATCAACAAGATCGTCAATCGACCGGCCGGCGACTTCGGCTGCGGGCCGGGTGAAGCCACGTCCGGTGTCGTCGTCGTCGTCGTGGCTAGCTCGGCGGGACCCGCGGCCGCGAACGGGGGTGGGCTCGTGTCAAAGTCGCGCAGTGGGGGATGGACGGCCAGCGGCGGTGGATTCGCCAGTGCGGCGGCTGCCTCCGTTTGCGGCGGGACATGGTGGGCGAGCGCGTCAAACGTCCGCAGCGCCCCATATCCGGCTGCCAGGCCACCCATGACAAACATGGCCCAGCTGGCGACAAACAGCCATCTCACCCTCCGCTCGCGGCGCTCGCGGCGGTCGCTGCGCGCATCAATGCAGCCACCCGCCGGCGACGATGGCGGCGGCGAGCTCGGCGGCCGCGGCGCGATGGCCCACCGCCGTGAAGTGCTGGTCGTTTGGTAGATACAGCGCGTCCCGTTCAGGCGAAGCGCGGAACCCGGGCAGCAGGTCGACGACCGTGAAGCCCGCCTGTTCAGCCCGGGCGCGGAGTTCCGTCTGGGGTCGATCCCAGTTCACTTCGTCTTCGGTGAAGCGGTACTCGGCCATCGTGCGCGCTCGCTCGGCCGGCTCGACTTGCGCAATTTCCGGAATCGCCATCAGCACGACTCCGGCGCCGGCAGAAGCCGCGGTGGTGTGAATGTCGCCGAGGTAGGCCCCGAACAGCGGCCACGCGACGTCGAGCCAGTAGGTGTGTGGGCGCTCGCGCAGGATGGTCCACTCGAAACTGGACACATTCAACTTCCGCTGGTCCTTGCTCGGCGGCCGTTTGCCTGGCTCGGTACTGATGCTGGGATTCGGTGGTTGGCCGAAGAGATCCCCGAGGAGGCGTGAATCGGTTCTGGCGGTATCCCACAACCAGTGGCCCGCATTTTTGAAGGTCGTCACCGGCGACGCGTCGAACACCCACGCCGGGATCGGTCCGACGGCGAGACGACTGACCGCCGGCCCGGACGGTGCGACCGGTGCCGGCAGGGGCTGACCGGGCTCCCACGGACCTGGAACCTTTCCGCCGGGCTGGCCGTTCCGCGGGAACCAGGCGAGGCTTTGTTGAACCAGGTCCGAGGCGGCGGGTCCGAAACTGAAGCCCTTGGGATGTTCGGGGTCGTCCGTGTAGCCGGCGTCTGTGGCCAGGACATTTTCGCCCACGTCGTTGCCAAGGTATGCCGCCACCACCACGAGGTCCGGTTGGAGCCAATCCAGGTCCTCACGCAACAGGCCGCTTTCGTTGAATGTGGTGTAACCGCCCACGCCGGTGTTGATTACCCGTACGTTGGAGTAGCCGCGGTCGTGGAGCGCCTGCTCGAGAACCGCCGGAAACGTCTGCTCGTAAGGCACCTGGCCGCCCACGGTGAAACTGTCGCCGAGGACGACGATCCGGAACTCACCCGGTGGTTTGGTGCTCGGAACCTCTGGACCAACCATGCCGCGGGTGTTGGTGCGCAGCACCTCGTCGTACTCGTCGGTGCGCAACCGCACGCACAGATTGGACCGCATCACATAGCCGGCCGCCGGATCGAGTCTGTACAACCCTTTCTGGGTCAACTGCGCGGCGTCGCTGCCAGCACATCGCGGATCGCTGCCCGCCGACAGCCGGAGGTCAGGGATGCGCAGGGCGACCTCCGCCGAAACCGCGACGAACAGGGCCAGCATCGCGCCGAAGCTGAGCAGCACGAGCCATGCGGGGGGCATCGTCCGCGACTGCGGGTTGAGGGTGGCTGCTCGAGTTTTCACGCTGGGGCCGGGATCGACACAGTACCGCAAATCGACTCGGCAGTCGATTTAACGAGCCGCCCTAAAAGAGTTCTAAAGGGGCCCACTGCTCGCTTCGGATCGGAGGCGGTACCCCAGACCAGGCTCGGTGACGATGCGCTGCGGGCGACCCGGATCGCGCTCTACCTTGCGGCGGAGCTGATTGACGAACGTCCGCAGGTTGTCCACCGCATCCTCGTACGATGGCCCAAGAGTCATCACCAGCAGCGCACGCTGGGTGAGGACCCGGTCTGGGTTGTTGACGAAGACTCGCAACAGCTCATACTGCGTGGGGGTGAGATGGACCTCCACATCGTCCACCAGGACTCGCCGCGCGATCTGGTCGAGCTGAATGCCGGCGACGCTGATCACGGCTTCGTCATTGCGCTGCGTCTGGGCGCGGCGGAGCGCCGCGCGGATGCGGGCCAGCAGTTCATCGACTCCAAATGGTTTGGTGATGTAGTCGTCCGCGCCAGCATCGAGGGCCTTGACCTTCTGAGCCTCATCCGTGCGCGCCGAGAGCACCAGAATCGGCACCCGGCTGAATGACCGCAAGCGCCGGCATACGTCAACTCCGTTCATGCCGGGCATGGCCAGATCCAGGAGCACCACGTCGGGCCGCTCCGCGGTGATCGCATCCAGCGCCATCGGGCCGTTGGGCGCGGTTCGCAGCCGGTAGCCACGCGGTTCCAGGATGGTGCTGAGCGCCTCCAGGAGCTGCGGCTCATCGTCGACGGCGAGGATCGACGGGTTGCCCGTGTTGCGGGTCATACCGGACTCCGGGTGTCGAGGGCCCCCGGGATGACCAGCACAAAGCAGGCCCCGCCGAGTGCACTGTCCTCCACGAAGAGCCGGCCACCTTGCGCCTCCACCGCCGCGCGTGCAATCGCGAGTCCCAACCCCACGCCTGGCCCAGTATCGTCCAGGCGCTCGTATTTGGCAAAGATCCGTTCGCGGGCTTCGGCGGGTACCCCCGGTCCCGCGTCACTGACCGCGAGCCGTAGGTCCCGACCGCAAATTCCACCCTCGATGCTCACCGGTGTCCCGCTGGGCGTGTGCGCGGCCACGTTCTCCAGGAGCATCGTCAACGCCTGATCGATCAGGGCGGCGTCGATCCTCACCGACGCGCGATCGTCGATGGCAAAATGGATCGGGCGGGATCCGAGCGCCGGCAGGCAGCGGTCGAGCACCGCGGATGCGACTTCGCCGGGCGCGCTCAGCTCCCAGCGCGGGCGGAGGCCGTTTTCCAGGCGCCGCAGCGCGAGCGCTTCGGCCACGAAGCGAATGAGTCGATCGGCTTCGGCTTCAATGTTGGACAGCAAACGCGCGCGCTTGTCCAGGGTCAGGTGCATCTGGTGATCGCGCAGCGAGTAGACCGACGCTTTGATGGCCGTCAACGGCGTTCGCAGTTCGTGCGACACCCTGGCCATGAGCTCGTCGCGGGCGCTGACGGCGGCCTGGGCGCGATCGCGCTCGGCTCTGAGCTGCGCATTGAGCGAGCCCAGCAGGATCGCGACCAGCAGAAACGACAGGAGGTCGATCACCGTCCGGGGTTCGGTGACTTGCAGCATGTAGCGCGGAATCTCGAAGAAGTAGTCGATGGCCACCGCACCCAGCACGGTCGAAAGCAGCGCCGGTCCCAACCCGCCATACCAACCGCTGAGGCCGACCGCGGCCAGAAACACCAGCGCGCCCACGCTGTTGTCGGCATCCATCGGAAAGGCAATCGAAGCCACGACCAGCGCCACCCCGACGTCAAGGACGGCAACCGCGTAGGCGCGCGCTGATCCGGGCCACCCGTTCCACGTGGCACGGATCGATCGCCGAGCTCGCTCAGCCTGGGCCGCCACTACCATCCAGGTTCGATGGGGCGATGGTAGTGTGCTCGACGCAACGCGTCGCGCGGTCCGAGCTGGGATCCTTAGAAGTCTTTTAGACCCCACCGTGCGCGCCTCGCTCGCGCGCTAGAGAGGGGCGGCAAGTGGTGTCGCTGGTCACTTTCGCCCGCCCCTCTAGGTCTGGCGCGGGCAGGGGTGCTATGCTGTCGCCCTTGTCAGTTCAGCCGACGCCGCGCCGCTCGCCGCGGACCCGCCGCCAGTCGCGCGGCTCAGGGGCCGGTGCGCAACTGAACGATCGGGTCGCAGTGACGAGTGACCTCGTCCGCTTGATCTGGGAGCATCGACTCTGGTGGGTCGTGCCGCTGCTGCTGGCCTTGCTTCTGCTGGCGGTGCTGGTCGTGCTCGAGTCCACCCCGGTCGGTCCGTTGCTGTACCCGCTGTTTTGACGCGAGCGTGCCGACCGCGCCGCGCCAACCACTGCTGCACCTGCTCTGGGATGCCTGGCAGGCGTACGCGCACCGCGCGGCCGTGTATCAGACCCGGGCCCTGCTCAACACCGCCTACTTCCTGGTCTTTGGGCCGTGCGCGCTGGTCGCCCGCATGCTCGGCGCCAGGCTGCTGGACCTGGACCGGCGTCCGCGCCCGAGCTACTGGGTCCAGCGCAAGTCCACCTACGGCAGCCTCGAGGATCTGGAGCGTCAATTTTGATTTGAATATCCTGGGTATCTCCTGCTTCTATCACGATGCTGCCGCGTGCCTGTTGCGGGACGGGGTGATCCTGGCAGCGGCCGAGGAAGAGCGCTTTACGCGCCGGAAACACGACGCTGATTTCCCGATCCAGGCGGCCCGGTACTGTCTGGCCGCGGGCGACATCGAGGCCGATGATCTCGACTACGTCATTTTCTATGAGAAGCCGCTGCTCAAATTCGAGCGCATCGTGGCCGGCTTCGCCGCGACCTTTCCGCGTTCCCGGCGCATGTTTGTCCAGGGGATGCAAACGTGGCTGAGCGACAAGCTGTGGATCCGCGGCAACATCCGCACCGCGCTTGGCTACGCCGGCCCGATTCTGTTCGGCGAGCACCACCTGTCGCACGCCGCGTCGGCGTACTATCCGTCCCCGTTTGCGGACGCCGCGATCGTGACCGCCGACGGGGTCGGCGAGTGGGCGAGTACAACACTTGGGGTCGGCAGCGGAATCGACCTAGAGCTCACCCACGAGATCCGGTATCCACATTCGCTGGGGCTGCTGTACAGCGCCTTCACGGCCTACCTGGGGTTCGAGATCAACGAAGGCGAATACAAAGTCATGGGCATGGCGGCGTATGGCCGCCCCAGGTACGTCGATCAGGTGCATCGGCTCATTGCGGTCGTCGAGGATGGGAGCTTCCATCTGGATCTGCGGTATCTCGCGTACCACCGCAGCGCGCGATCGTTCGACTCGGCCCTCGTCGACTTGTTCGGCCCGCCGCGGCATCCGGAGGCGGACCTCGACGACCGGTCTGCTGACATCGCCGCCAGCATCCAGGCGGTCACCGAAGACGCGATGCTGGGTCTGGCGCGCCGTGCCCGGGCACTCAGCGGATCCGCGAACCTGTGTATGGCTGGCGGAGTCGCGCTCAACGTGCTCGCCAACACCCGGGTCCTGCGCGACGCCGGTTTCCGCGCGCTCTGGGTGCAACCGGCCGCCGGCGACTCGGGCGGCTGCATCGGTGCCGCGACGCACCTCTATCATGCGGTGCTGCGGTTCGAAGGCCGCCGCTGCATGGACACCGCTTACCTCGGTCCGAGTTTTCGCAGCGACGAGATCTACGCGTTTCTGGACCGTGAAGCGATTACGTATTCGCGCGTGCCCGAGGCTGACCTCCCGCGCACGGTCGCCAGTTTGCTCGCGGCCAATCAAGTGGTCGGCTGGTTCCAGGGTCGCATGGAGTTCGGTCCCCGGGCGCTCGGGGCGCGGAGTATTCTCGCCAATCCAACCGACCCCGCCATGAAGGACCAGCTCAACGCGAAGATCAAGCACCGTGAGCAGTTTCGACCATTCGCGCCCAGCACCCTCAAGGAAGCCGCCAGCACCTATTTCGACCTCGTCGGACGCACGCCGGACGCCTGGGAGAGTCCGTTCATGCTGCACGTCGCGAATGTCCGGCCGGACAAGCGCCACCTGCTGCCGGCCATTACGCACGTCGACGGGACGGCGCGCGTGCAAACCGTCAGTCACGCGCAGAATCCGCTCTTCTATGCGTTGATCCAGGAGTTCGGCAAACTCAGCGGTGTGCCGGTCGTGGTCAACACGTCCTTCAACGTGCGTGGCGAACCGATCGTGTGTACGCCGTCGGAGGCCTTCAACTGTTTCGCCCACACCGACATGGATTACCTGGTGTTGGGCGACGCCCTGGTGCCGGCGAGCTCCAAGCGCACGATTGGCGCGTACCCGGGCCGCCTGTCCATTCGCGAAGGTGACGAACTCGGCGTGTGAATCGCGTGCCGCCACGCGCGCCGATCAGTCGCGTCGAACGTCTGGGCGTCCTGCTGGTGCCCTGGGCGTTCATCGCCCTGTTTTGCGGCCTGTATCTGGAGTTTCTGGTGCCACGGGTGCGCGACGGACACCTGCTGGCAGTCGGCGTCGGCGTCTTTGTGACCTTTGTGCTGATCGTCTGCTTCACCGCGGCCGTCACGTTTTCCCGCGATGTGCTTACCGGCCGCTGGCCGTAATGGCTCCCCGGACGCTCGCGGCCGCCCTGCTGGCGGGGGCGGGGCTGGTGGGGGTCGGCGCGCTGGCCAAACTCCCCGAAACGGTCCTGCCGATCGGCACGGATACCGGCATGTATGCCACCTATGCGCGGCTGATTCTGCACGGCGGCCGACCCTATGTCGACTTCTACGATGTGCATCCGCCCCTGACCTACTATTACTGGGCAGTCGTCGAGGCGCTGGCGGGCACTGACTGGTCGCGCACCTGCGTGGGCAGTTGGGGCGGGCTGCTCGCGCCTCAGCCCTGCATCAGTCTACTGGCGCATGGGCTCGACCTCGGGCTGACGTGCCTGGCCGCCCTGCTGGCGTATGCGATCGCCAGACGGAGCGGCGAACGGCCGCTCGTCGGCCTATTGGCCAGCCTGTTCGTGGTGTGGTTCGCCGACGTGTCGATGATCAGCATGGAGGGCAGCAACCCGACCAAACTGACCCTCGTGCCGGCCACCCTGGCGGTGTACGCGTTCATGCGCGCCCGCGGAGGCCACGCCGTAAGTTGGGGCTGGGCCATCCTGTCGGGCGGTGCGGGTGTGCTAGCCGGCCTGGCCAAACAACCGGGCCTGCTGACTCTCATTGCGCTGGTCGCCTACGTCAGCCCGGGCCTGTTTCGCGGCGGGCCGGTCGCGGCCCGGGCGCGCCAGTTGTGCCTGGGTCTTGCCATCGGTGCCGCCGGGATGCTCGCGGTGACCGGGCTAGGCTTGTGGTGGATCGGCGCCCTGCAGGGCTTTCTGGACGAGGCCTGGGTCTATAACGCCGAGCGATTCCTGATCGGCTACTGGCAGACGCCCGCCGGGTTGGCCTCGCCGCAGACGCGGCTGGATCGCGTGGCGACGGGCGCCGCGGGTTTGCTCTTTCTCGGCGCGCTGATCGGCGGACTCGCGCTCGCGTTCGGTCCGCCGCGTCCGCGCCAGCGGCTCCTGCTGGTCTGGGCCGGGTTCAGCCTGGTGGCGGTAGGTGGTTTCCGTGAGTTCGCGCAGGTCATCCCGAGCCTGGCACTCCTCGCGGCACTGGGTATCGGTCGCGTGTGGACCGCCGCGGGCCGTGACGGCCTGGGACTCGGTCGGCCGATCGCTGGCAGGCTCGCGCTGGTGGCACTGCTCGGCTCGGTGTTCGTGTTGTCGACCGGCTTTCAGGTGATCGAGATGCGGCGCGCCATCTTCGAGCGTGGGCCGGGCGCGCGCCCGGCCGATCCGGAGCTCATCGCCACCTACCTCCGCCAGGTCGCCCCGCCAGGTCCGCTGTTCGTCTGGGGCAACGCCGGGCAGGTGTACGCGCTGTCCGGCCGCCAACCCGCCACGCGGTTCATCATCGCCGAATTTACCAACACCAGTTCGCCGCGACCCGACCGGAGTCGCGACGAGGCCATGCGCGATATGCAGGCCAACCCGCCCGCCGTCGTCGTGGTCGATCCCCACACCGACGAGAGCGGCCTGCAGCTGAGCGGTTTTCCCAGGCTCGCACAACTCCTGGCCGCCTGCTATCAAAAGGTAGCTCCTGGCGCCGACGTCCCCAACTGGGGCGTCTTCGTGCAGGTGCGCCCGTGCCCCGTCCTGTAGGTTCCAGGGCGCTACACTGGGCCGCCAGACATGCTCCTGACATCGTCGAAAGGGGTGAGCACATGACGTTCTGGAACAAGGTGCAGTCCGGGGTGAGCCGCGCGGCGGCCGAGGCTGAGAAGCAGGCCAGGGTCACGCGGCTGAATTTCCAGGTCGGTGAGGTGCAGACCGCGCTGCGGCGCAAGCAGCAAGAGCTCGGCGAAGTGGCTCTGCAACTCGCGCGGGATGGCAAGCTCAGCGATCCAGCGATCGATCCCCTCGTGGCGTCAATCGACGAGCACGAAGCGCGCCTGGGGGAGCTACGCGCCCAGCTCACCGAGGTTCAGGGCGCCGCCCCGCCGCCAAGCACGTAGCGTCGCGCGCCTTTGTCGTTCGTGCCGGCTCCGGCCGCGAGCATCCCTTGCCGCGGCCCAGCCGCCGCAGTCGTTCTGAATTAGTGCGACGCTGGGTGCTGCTGGAGGCGTTCCAGCGCTTCCAGAATCTGCAGCTGCTGGACATTGATCCGCTGCAGAGCCGTGAGCGTTTCGTGATCGGCTTCGGCTCGCAGATCTTGCGCCTCAGAGATGACTCGCTGCCCAACCATGATCACGGGCAAGAGGACCAATTGCAAGAACGACTGGCTCAGCCAGGTGATGCCAGTTACGGTATCGCCGGCCAGAAATGCCGATAGCGCCTGCGGCAATGACACGAGCGCGATGAGGACGAACAGGTAGCCGGCCCACATCGTCCCGACACCGCGCGTGATCATCAGCGCCAGCCAGTTGTTGAATCGGCCGACGCCGCTGGTACCGTGCATCTGGCTGCGGACCTGATGGTTCGTCACCAGTCGGGGCACATGTTTCGTCGGCGACGTTCTCGCAGCCACCAGCGCTTCTTCGTGCTGCTTGGTCGGCCGTTTCAGCTCTCCAGGGTGCTCATTCACGCGGACTCTCCAGTGCAACGGATGTTATCGAGCGCGATCATGTTGCCACCTCGGTTGCGGACGCGAACTGAGTCTCCAGAGTTTCTTTAGACGTGGCGGAGTGTGCGTCCATCGCCAGACCGTACCGTAGGTCGCTGAGGAACTCGGTACGTGACGATCGCTGGCGGCTACACCCACGCGGCCCTCGCCACTCGCAACACCGAATTCTACGCAGACCGCATCTTCGATCCCGCCACGCTGGCGACCATCCGACCCTCCCTGGAGCCGATGGCGACCCCGTGGCTTCAGGTGTACGCAGTCGCCCGCGAGCGGGGCCTGCGGTTGATGACCGCCGATCGCGTCGGGTGTGAAGGTATCGACCCGCGCAACGTGCTGCTGGTCGCGTATGACTGGACTCCGGATGCTGAACGGTTGGTCGCGCAGGGTGCGCGTCGAGCGGCGCTGGTGTCGTTTGAACCGCCGGTTATCGCGTGGCGGCTCTACTACAACCTGCAGCGTATCAGCGCACGATTCCCCCACACCTTTCTCTTCGAAGGCGCGCGCGACCGCGTGTCGCCGGCTACCCGGTTCCACCCACTCTTTTTCCCGCTGCCCTGCCCGCCTCCACGGGCGGTCGGCCCACCCTGGTCGAGGCGCCGGTTCCTGGCGATGATCAACAGCAACAAGCGGATCCCCGACGGCCGCGACCTGGCCCGCTGGTTCGACCGACCGCGCGAGGTGTCGGTCAAGCGGGAGTTGGCAGCTCTCACGTATCGCCCCATCGCTCGCGACCAGTACTGGGCGCGCTTGCGCGCGGTTCAGGCGTTCGCCGCGTGTGACGACTTCGACCTGTATGGGGAAGGCTGGCAAACGCGGCACCCGGCTGTCGGCCGAAGTCTGCACGCCACCGCACTGCGCGCCTACCGCGGCGTCGTCGCTGACAAATTCAACCTGCTGGCGGGCTATCGCTTTGCGCTGGTGTTCGAAAACACCCGCTTCCCCGGTTACATTTCGGAGAAGCTCTTCCACTGTTTCTTTGCCGGCTGCATTCCCATCTATAGCGGCGCACCGGATGTCAAGCGCCACGTGCCGCCGGAGGCGTTCATCGACGCCCGCAAGTTTGCCTCATGCGTCGAACTCGAGAGATATTTGCGGTGCCTCAGCGAGGCCGCTGCACAGGGCTATCTGGATGCGGCCCAGGCCTACCTGGCATCAGAGGACTACCAGCGGTTTTCGGCCGACAGTTTCGCACGCGAGCTGGTGGACGCAGTCATGCAGGTCGATCAGCTGGCGGACGGTAATTCCGGCGGTCCACTCCCGGCTGGTGTCGGCCCCCGCGACACCAGTCGGGTTGAGGCGTTGAGCTAGCGCGACCGCGGCAGCGCGCCAGAAGGCTGAGCGACTAATTCCCGGGATGCGCCCCCTGGGTGTTCAGTTGCAGCGCGTAAATTGACTGACTCGCCGTCATGAGGAGGAAGTTGTGCTTGGGACCTCCGAACTGGAGGTTCGCGCACGCCTCCGGCAGACGGATTCGGCCGATGAGCTT
>DATGER010000185.1:0-20833 GCA_035309865.1 Chloroflexota bacterium | reverse complement strand
TGCGACCTTTGCCCTCGACTACGATCGGCCAAAGAGCATCGGTCGCCTCAAAGGGTTCCAGGGCCACTTCGGCATTCTGGCGCGCGGGTACACGTACATTCGGATGCACGGTCCCGACGGGCTGCGCAACCTGAGCGAAACGGCCGTCCTCAACGCCAACTATCTGAAGGCGTTGCTCGCCGCCGACTACGACCTGGCCTACGATCGCTTGTGCATGCACGAGTTCGTGCTGTCCGGCCGTCGTCAGAAGGCGCAGCACGGCGTGCGCACGCTGGACATCGCCAAACGCTTGCTCGACTTCGGCATCCATCCCCCGACCATCTATTTTCCGCTGATCGTCGACGAAGCGATCATGATCGAGCCGACCGAATCCGAGTCACGCGCCACGCTCGATCACTTCGTCGCCGTGATGCGCCAGATCGCGCGGGAGTGCGAGGCAGCCCCCGAGCTCGTCCGCGAGGCGCCCCAGCATCAGGCGGTCGGCCGGCTCGACGAAGTAACCGCGGCGCGCAAACCTATCCTGCGCTGGACGTGACGGTTTAGTACACTCGCGGCAACTCACCCCGAGGAGAATCAACGACCACGGTGACGCTGGATAAACGTCCGCTGCTGGAGGTCTCGGACCTCCGCACGCAGTTCTTCACCCAGGACGGGGTGGTCAAGGCGGTCAACGGCGTGTCGTTCACGCTGGCGGAGGGTGAAGCGCTCGGTCTGGTCGGCGAGTCGGGCTGTGGCAAGAGCGTCAGCGCGCTCTCGCTCATGCGCCTGATCCCGCAGCCGCCTGGCAAGATCGTCTCGGGCCAGGTCATGTTCGACGGGCGTGACCTGCTCAAGCTCAAGGAAGACGACATGCGGAAGGTGCGTGGCAACGACATCGCCATGATCTTCCAGGACCCGATGACGTCGCTGAACCCGGTGCTCACGATCGGCCGTCAGATCAGCGAGGCGCTCGAGCTGCACAAGGGCATGGACCGCTCAGCGGCCCGCAAGCGCACCATCGAGCTCCTCGAGCTGGTGGGCATTCCGGCCGCGCGCTCGCGCGTCGACGATTACCCGCACCAGTTCTCGGGCGGCATGCGTCAGCGCGTCATGATTGCCATGGCCCTCAGCTGCGAACCGAAGCTCCTGCTGGCTGACGAGCCGACGACCGCGCTCGACGTGACGATTCAGGCCCAGATTCTGGACCTGATCAAGCGTCTGCGCCAGGAGCTGGGCATGGCGATCATCATGATCACCCACGACCTGGGTGTTGTCGCGGGCATCGCCGATCGCATCAACGTCATGTATGCCGGCTACATCGTCGAAACCGGCTCCGCCGACGAGATCTTCCACAACCCGCGCCACCCGTACACGCTGGGTCTGCTGAAGTCCATCCCCAGGTTGGATGAGCCGCGCAAGGAAAAGCTCGTCCCGATCGAAGGCTTGCCGCCGGATCTGGTCGACGCGCCGCCGGGCTGCCCATTCCAACCCCGCTGCCCGTATGCGATCGAGCGCTGCTTGCCCGAAAACCCGAGCCTCGAACCGGTTGTGCCGGGGCACCGTATCGCCTGCTGGGTCGACGTGACCGGCGGCCGAGAACCACACGCCGAACCGGTTGCGCAGGGCGTCTGAGGAGTTTGGCCGAAATGCCCATGACGCGGATCGAACGACGGCCAAACTCCGTTCGAACTGCCTGGCCTAGAAGCTCGGCAGAACGGCATGAGCCCACAACTTGGCCGAGCTTCTAGGAGGCGCGACACCAATATGGCCACGAGCGCGAGCCCCATTCAGGTTCCACAGGACGGCACGGCCGACGGCGAGTTGCTGCGCGTCGAGAACCTGAAGATGTATTTTCCGATTACCCAGGGCATCATCCTGCAACGGCAAGTGGGCTGGGTGCGGGCCGTCGACGACATCTCGTTCACCGTGAAGCGGGGCGAGACCCTCGGCCTGGTCGGTGAGTCCGGGTGCGGTAAGAGCACGACCGGCCGGGCGATCCTGCAGCTCTACAAGCCGACGGGCGGCACCGTGAATTTCCTCGGCAAAAACCTGACCACGCTGGGCGGCGGCGAGCTGCGCAAGATGCGCCGCCAGATGCAGATGATCTTCCAGGACCCGTACGCGAGCTTGAACCCGCGCATGACGGTCGGCAGCATCGTCGGCGAGCCACTGGAGATTCACAATCTGGCGCGGGGCCGGGAAAAGCAGGAGCGCGTCCAGGAGCTGCTGCGCATCGTTGGACTCAATCCGTACTTCGCCAATCGGTACCCGCACGAGTTCTCGGGCGGCCAGCGGCAGCGCATCGGCATCGCCCGCGCGCTCGCGGTGCAGCCGAGCTTCATCGTGTGCGACGAGCCCATCTCGGCCCTCGACGTCTCGATCCAGGCGCAGGTCATCAACCTGCTCGAAGAGCTGCAGGGGCAGTTCAACCTCACGTATCTGTTCATCGCGCACGATCTGTCGGTGGTGCGCCACATCAGCGATCGCGTGGCGGTGATGTACGTCGGCAAGATCGTCGAGCTGACCACGCGCGACCTTTTGTACGAACGCCCATTGCATCCGTACACCAAGGCGCTGCTTTCGGCCGTGCCGATCCCGGATCCGGCGATCGAGCGCAAGCGGCAGCGCATGATCCTGACTGGGGACGTGCCGAGCCCCGTCAATCCGCCGTCGGGGTGCCGGTTCCACCCGCGCTGTCCCTTCGCTCAGGAGCTGTGCCGCGAGAAAGAGCCCGCCCTGCTGGAGGTCGAGCCAAACCACTTCGCCGCCTGCCACTTCTGGGACGAGATCCAGTCCCGCCAGCAGATCACGCCCGTCCCGGAGCCAATCTCGCTGAACTAAGTCCACCGGTCTCCGCATCGCTTCGCTCGCTCCCTATCAAGGCCGTCGTCTCGTTGCCATTGAGGATCGGCGGCGCCGCGCGGGGGCGGGACGGAGGCGCCGCTGGCTCGCTTCCTTAGCTCGCTATCGAGGATTACCTTCCTCATTCCCTACGGGAATCGCAAGGGAGCCGCGCCGCAGCGTGCGGAGGCGCCGCTGGCTCCCTTCTCCAGCTCGCTATCGAGGACTACCTTCCTCATTCCCTACGGGAATCGCAAGGGTGCCGCGCCGCGGCGGACGGAGGCGCCGCTGGTCGCTTCTCTAGCGCGCTATCGAGGATTACCTTCCTCATTCCCTACGGGAATCGCAAGGGAGCCGCGCAGCAGCGTGCGGAGGCGCCGCTGGCTCGCTTCTCCAGCGCGCTATCGAGGATTACCTTCCTGATTCCCTACGGGAACCGCAAGGGAGCCGCGGAGCGGCGGGCAGCTGGGCGTGCGCGTCTACAGATCCATCGGGTCCGTTTCCGCGGCTTCGATTTCTTCGAGCGCCTTATCGGCCGCCTCGCGGAGCTGATCGTCCGATGCTTCGGCCAGGAAGAGCAGTGCCTCGCGCGCGTCCTCACCGCCAATCTGGCCCAGCGCCTGGATGACCGCCAGCTGCACGTCTGGCTCGGGATCCTCGAGTAACTCGACCAGCGGTGTCGCCGCCCGCTCGTCCTCGAGCTCGCCCAGTGCCCGCGCCGCCTCCAGCCGGAGCTGCGGGTCGTCGCTGCCGAGCACCGGCATCAGCCGATCCGTCCAGCGCGGGTCGGCCGTGCGACCCATCGCCCGTACCGCCCCGAGCCGCAGGATTGGATCGCTGAACCCGGTCGCCAGTTCTCTGGCGCTATCGGCGTCGCTGAAGTAGCCGAGCGCGGCGAGCGCCGACCCGCGCACCCGGTGCGCCTGGTTTTCGTCACGCACAACGCGCAAAAGTCGCTGCTTCAGGTCCTGCGTAACGTCCGGTGCGAGGTCCTCGAGCTCGCCAAGCAGCGTGAACCGCGCGAGGTCCTCGGCAGCCGCGAACCGAACGTCAACGCTCTCGTCTGTGCTGACCAGCTCGAGCAGCTTCTTCAGCAACGCCGGGCTGCGGTCCTCGATCGCGGACTGGACGCCCGCCAGGCGCACCTGCGGATCGGCGTCCTCGAGCGCCAGGTGATTGAGGGCGTTGAAGTCCAGCCGCAGGCGGGTCTCAGCCGCGCCATGCAGCACCCGAATCAAGCGCGCTCGGGCGCCCGCGGGCAGCGCCGCCCACACGGCTGTGAACCTCGCCAGATCGGCGCCATCGAGCACTGAGAGCGTATCGACTTCCTCCTGCGACAGCGCACCCTGTTCAGCGATCGACAACAGCGCCCGGGCAAAAGCGGCCTGTTCCTCTTCGGTGTGACGGGGCGGCATGGCGGCCTAGTAAGACTGGGCGAAGAGCGGCCGAGCCTGGGCGGGTCGGCCGTCGTAGACGCAGCTGCCCGGTCCGTCGCGTTCAGCATCCTCGGGGACGACGCGGATCGTCGCGCGCGTCTCCTCCTTGATCCGCGCCTCGCAGTCGGTCGAACCACACCAGTAGGCGCGAATGAAACCGCGGCGGGCCTGCATGATCTCCTTGAACGTCGCGTAGTCCTGGGCGTCGTGCGTGTTGGCCTCACGAAACCCGGCCGCCCGGTCGAACAGGCCGGCCTGGACCTCGCCCAGCAGGACCTGGGCACGTTCGACAGCGCCCGCCAGAGCCACCTGCTCCTTGACGCGCGTATCGCGCCGAACCAACGTGACCTGGTCGGTCTTCAGGTCCCGCGGCCCGACTTCGAGACGCACCGGGACGCCTCTGAGCTCCCACTCGTTGAATTTCCAGCCTGGGCGGTGGTCGCTCCAGTCGGCCTCGGCGCGCACATCTTGCGCGAGCAGCTCTTTGAGCAGCCGCGCCACGGCATCTGCAACGAGCGCCGTCTCGTCCTCCGAGCGGCCCGGGATCGGCACCACGATCACCTGCACCGGCGCCACCCGCGGCGGCAGGATCAGCCCGCTGTCGTCGCCGTGCATCATCAGCATGCCGCCCAGGATGCGCGTGCTCATCCCCCAGCTGGTCGTCCAGACATGGTTGCGTTGTCCGTCCTGGTCCAGGAAATCGATGTCGAACGCTTTCGCGAAGTTCTGTCCCAGGAAGTGGCTGGTGCCGCTCTGCAGGGCCTTGCCGTCCGGCATCAGCGCCTCGATGCTGTACGTTGCCACCGCGCCCGCGAAGCGCTCGGCGGCCGTCTTCGCGCCGCGAACCACCGGCAAAGCCAGCTCCGTCTCGGCGAACTCGGCGTAGACGCCCAGCATGCGCATCGTTTCTGCCTGAGCCTCGGCGGCCAGACGATGGGCCGTGTGCCCCTCTTGCCACAGAAACTCCGTCGTCCGCAGAAAGAAAACGGTGCGCTTTTCCCAGCGCACGATATTGGCCCACTGATTGATGAGCAGTGGCAGGTCGCGCCACGACTGGATCCACTTCGAGTAAAAGTGCCCAAAAATCGTCTCACTGGTAGGTCGGATCGCCAGGCGCTCTTCGAGCTCCTCGCCGCCCGCGTGCGTCACCCAGGCGACCTCGGGCGCAAACCCCGCGACGTGTTGGGCCTCGCGGCGCATGAAGCTCTCGGGCACCAGCAGCGGAAAATAGGCGTTCTTGTGCCCGGTGGCTTTGAATCGCTTGTCGAGCCCGGCCTGCATGTTCTCCCACAGACTGAAGCCGTATGGGCGAATGACCATCGTGCCGCCGACGGGCTCGAAGTAATCGGCCAGTTCCGAACGGCGGATGGCGGTGACGTACCACCGCGAAAACGCCTCGGCGTCGCTGGTGTCTTTGGGCGGCAGTTGCCCACTCGCTTCGATCTGTGGCGTAGCCATCTTCGCCAAATTATGACTGATCGCCCATAGACTTCACTTGTGCTGTGCTGGATCGAAGTTGACCTGGACGCCATCGCCGACAATGTCCGCGCGCTCCAGGCCGCCGCCCAGCCACGCCAGGGTGTGACCGCCGTGGTGAAGGCCCAGGCCTACGGCATGGGCGCCGCCGCGGTGGCGGGCGCGGCCATCCAAGCTGGCGCCCGCGGCGCGGCTGTTGCGCGCATCAGCGAGGCCCGCCGTCTACGCTCGGCCGGGTTTCGCCAGCCCATCCTGCTGCTGGGCGGGATCGACGCCGAGGATTGTCGCGAAGTTGTCGCCAGCGGCCTGACGCCCAGCGTCAGCGACTGGACAACCGCACAGCGCCTGGCCCACGCGGCCCGGGCGGCGGGCAAGGTGCTCGGCGTCCAGGTCAAAGTCGACACCGGGATGACTCGCTTCGGGGCGCCGGCCGAAGAAGCGATCGCCATCGTGCGCGGCCTGGCTAACCTGCCCAGCCTGCGACTCGAGGGTTTCTATACACACTTCGCTGCCGCGGACGACCCCGACCCGTTCTTCGCGCACCAACAACTGGCGCGCTATCTGGCGATGTGTCAACAGCTCGAAAATGACGGCGTGAGCCTGGGGATGAAGCACGCCGCGAACTCGGCGGGTGCCCTGCGCGTGCCAGGCGCAGGCCTGGATACGATCCGCGCCGGGATCGGTCTGGCGGGGGCGTACGCGACCGGCTGGGTACCGCGGGTAGGCTCGCTGCGCGGCGCCGTCGCGCTCAAGGCGCGCGTGGTGCGCTTCCATACCCCGGCGGTGGGTACGTCAATCGGCTATGGGCGCACTTACAAGGTGTTCCGACCCATGCGTGTGGCGCTGGTCGCGTGTGGGTACGCCGACGGGCTGCCGCGCGCGTGCAGCAATCGCGGTCGCGTCCTGATTCGAGGTCAGCGGGCCCCGCTGGTCGGCACCGTGTCGATGGACATGGCCATGGCCGACGTCTCCCATCTGCCAGACATCGAGCCCGGCGACGAAGTGGTGATCCTGGGCCGCCAGGGTGAGGACGAGATCAGCCTGGACGAGTTCGCCGAATCAGCCGGCATCATCCCGCATGAGCTGCTGGTGCGGCTTGGCAGCCGGGCGCCGCGGGTGTACCTGCGGGCCGGCGAGCCGGTCATGACTGCCACGCTGGCGTGCGACGACGTCGTCGAGCTGGCCGTGAGCCCCTAGTGCGCCTCGTCGACCTGATCGAAAAGAAACGCGAGGGCGGAACCCACTCCCGCGCGGAGCTCGAAGCGCTCGTCGGCGGCTACGTCCGCGGCGAGGTGCCCGACTATCAGGTGTCGGCCTGGCTGATGGCGGTCTGCTGGCAGGGCATGCAGCCCGAGGAGGTCGCGACCCTGACCCAGGTCATGGCCGCGAGCGGTGAGCAACTCGACCTGTCGTCGATCGGTCGGCCCGTGGCTGACAAGCATTCGACTGGCGGCGTGGGCGACAAGACCTCGCTGGCGGTCATGCCGCTCGTCGCGGCCACCGGGATCCCCGTCGGCAAGATGAGCGGACGCGGTCTGGGCTTCACCGGCGGCACGATCGACAAGCTCGAGTCATTTCCCGGCCTGCGCGTCGATCTGGACGCGGCGACGTTCGTGCGCCAGCTACGCGACATCGGGATTGTGATCAGCGGCCAGTCCGCGGACCTGGCGCCAGCGGATGGCAAGCTCTATGCGCTCCGCGATGTGACCGGCACGGTGCCCAGCATTCCGCTGATCGCCAGCAGCATCATGTCGAAAAAGCTCGCGGCCGGGGCGAGTGTCATCGTGCTCGACGTCAAAACCGGCTCGGGCGCATTTTTGCGCGAGCACGCCGCGGCCGTCACCCTGGCCAGGACGATGATCGATATCGGTACGGCCTCTGGCCGTCGTGTGGCGGCCGTCGTCAGCGACATGTCGCAGCCGCTGGGTCGGGCGGTCGGCAACGCGCTCGAGGTTGGCGAAGCGCTGGACACGCTGGAATCCAACGGACCGCCCGATTTCACCGAGTTCGTGATCGACATTGCCAGCACCATCGTCGCGCTGGCGTCAGACGGACGCGTCGGCCGCGCTGAGGTCGAGCACGCGCTGCGTTCGGGCGCCGGCCGCCAGGCGCTGCGGCGCATGGTCGAGGCCCAGGGCGGCAACTCGGCGGCGTTCGACAATCGCACCCAACTGCCCGCCGCCCGTCTGCAGCGGCCAGTGCTGGCCGAGGCGGACGGCTACCTGAACCGGCTGGACGCGCTGGGCGTGGCGCGAGCGAGCATCGCGCTCGGCGCCGGGCGCGAGCGCAAGGGCGACCCCATCGACCTGGCGGTGGGCGTGGTCCTGCAGGCCAAACTCGGGGACCGGGTGTCTCGCGGACAGCCACTCGCCGTCCTGCACGCCAACGACGAGGCCCGGCTGGCGGAGGCCGAGCGCGCGTTGCGAACCGCCGTGGAGTTGTCGTCGACGCGCGTGGCACCACCGCCGGTCATCCTGGAGCGGCTGGCAACAGCGTCGTCTGCTGGAACTTCGCCTCGGGGTTGAGCCATTCACCGACCTCCGTGCAGGCCCGCGCCGCTGGCCCCTGCTTTACCGAACAGTCGGGCAGCGAGCGCACAAAGACCTGGCCGTAGAAGCGGGTGATCAGCCGCCGATCGAGCACCACTACACCGCCACGGTCGGCGCGCGAGCGGATCAGCCGCCCGAAGCCCTGTTTCAGGCGGAGGACGGCTTGCGGCACGGCGTACTGGATGAACGGATCGTCGAATTGTTCCGCGCGGGCTGAATAGATCGGGTCGGTTGGCACCGCGAAGGGCAGCCGGGTGACCATGACACAGCTGAGCGCCTCGCCGACGACATCGATGCCTTCCCAGAACGCGTTGGTGCCGAAGAGCGCGACCCGCGAGCCACGTCGGAACGCGTCCAGCAAGCGGGTTCGAGAGCTCTCGTCGATGCCCTGCGCCAGGAGCTTGATCCCTTGCGCCGCGAGCGGGTCACGCAGGGCTTGATAGGTGGCCCGCAGGTGCGCGCGCGACGTGAACAGGACCAGCGTGCGACCGTGTAGCCGCGTGATCACGTCGAGGATGGTGCGTTCCATCAACGCCTGATAGCCGGCCTGGTTCGGGTCGGGCAGATCGTTGGGCACGTACAGCAGCGCGGCGCGCGCGTAGTCGAACGGCGAGCCCAGCGCCTCGGCGTCCGCCTCTTCGAGCCCCAGGCGCCGTTTGATGTAGTCGAACGAGCCGCCGATGGCCAGCGTGGCGGAGACCAGAATCGTCGCTTCGGGGAGCGCAAAGAGACGTTCTCTGAGCAGGCTGGCGACTTCCAGCGGGGCGGCATTCAGCCACGCCGCCCGAAACCGGCCACCGCCAGAGATCCAGTGCACCGCACCCGGGCCCGGGGTATGGACGCAGCCGTTGAGTCGGCGGCGCACGTCGCGCCAGTAGTCAAGCTGCCCGCTGAGCTCGGCCGCCAGGTCGCGCGCGGCATCGAGTGCCCCGGGCAGCGCTTCGAGCTCGGCGATGACTTCGATCACGACGCGTTCGATGCCCTGCTGCTGCTCGACCGCTTCGGCCCAGCGGTGCTCGAGCTCCTGCCAGCCCGAGCCGGCCCGGACGGCGTGGGTCACCCGCAGCGCCGTCTCATCCCCACCGGCCAACTCGGCTTCCTCCAACAGCCGTACCAGCGTCTCGAAGAACCGACGGATCGCCGACCCGAGTTGCTGCGCGGCCTGCTCGCCGCGCTCCAGGGCGGGCCGCAACTCGGCTTTGAGCTGCACGCCGCTCGCGGCGGCGATCAGTCCGGCCGCTTCGGGCACGGCGCCGCTGCTGCCCAGACCAGGACTCCAGAGCCGTTCGAGACGATTCAGCAACTCGCGCTCGCCGAGCCGCCAGCCCAGCTGCTGGGTCGCTTCGTCCTCGAGGTGATGCGCCTCGTCGACGATCAGCACGTCGTAGTCCGGCAGCACCCGACTACGGCTCGCCAGGTCGGACAGCAGCAAGGCGTGATTGGCGATCACGATGTGGCTGTCCTCGGCGGCGCGCCTCGCGCGGGCGAGATAACACACGCCGATGCGGTGGTAGTCGCAGCGGAGCGGCGTGCAGACCTCGGTGACCGCACTCAACCGCCCCCAGGACTCCTCCTCGGCGGGCGACAGGTGCAGCTCTGAGCGGTCGCCGGTGGTCGTCCGCGGCAGCCAGAAGAGGGTCTTGATCAAGAGCATCCGGTCGGACGGCGTGAGGTCGCCCGCATGGAGCAGGGTCTGCCAGCGACGCAGGCACAGATAGTTGGCGCGGCCCTTGAGCACCGTGGCGCGCAACGTCTGTTCGCCATCGGGGCTCGTCAATCCGTCCAGTCCCGCCTGGACGAGCGGGAGATCCTGATCCAGGAGCTGGTCCTGCAGGGTGGTCGTGGCGGTCGAGACCACCACCCGGCGCGTGTTTTGCAGCGCGTGGAGCGCCGCCGGCAACAGATAGGCAAGGCCTTTCCCGGTGCCCGTGCCGGCCTCCAGCAGCAGCTGGCCGCCCTGGTTCAGCGTCTCGGTGACCAGTTGGGCCATCCGCACCTGCTCGCCTCTGGCCTCGTACCCGGGCAAGGCATGCGCGATGTCCGCATCGGGCGCGAGCCGACGCGACACGTCGGCTGGATCGAGTGGCGCGGGCTGTGCAACCGGCGTGCTCACCTGGCGGCGACGACCTGGCGCGCCCTGGGCCACCCATGCCCCGATCGGCGCGCCGGCCGCGAGGGCGCCGGTTTCCAGCGGCGAGAGCGCGCGTCGGCGCTGCACGTCGCTGAACAACGTGCGCAATGGCCAATCCAGCCCCGCCGCGAGCCGCGTGACGTGCAGCAGCGTCTGCGTTTCGACCTGCTCCACCAGCGTCACCAGTAGCTCGAACAACATCAGCGCACGGTGCGCCTGGGCGGCCAGCCCCGAGCCCTCTACGACGATGCCGAAGAACGTCGCCGCCCGCTCCAACCCACCGCTCGGGCAGGCCGGCGCCACCAGCGACGCGAGCTCGAGGACGTCCCACACCACCGGCGTTCGAGCGCCACCGCGACCGAGCAGTTCGATCGCGCGCCGGGGCGCATCGGTGATCACCGGTACGCCATCGGCCAGTTCGGCCAGGCGCCGACTTGAGTCAGCCTGGCCCGCCAGCCGATGGAGGATCGCGTCGCCGTCGAAGCCAAGCGCGGCGAACTGGCCGCTACTGGAACACACCAGCGCGAGTCCGGCCAGGCGTGTCTCGAGCGGCGCGTCCAGCGAACGTGACCCCGACCAAACCATGGGAGCTGGCGCCAGTGTACCAGCCCCTCGCACATCCGTTCTACATTTTCGGCGCTAGACCGAAAACCGCTTCTTGAATTGGCTCTCCACGGCCGAACGGACGTACCCGCGTACAAGGTCATTCTGCATGAGCTTGACCGCCAGCCCAGCCAGCTCGGCCGCCTCAGCCAGACCGCGCGCCTTGCGGACGACGCGCGCCGGTGGCGACGCCCGCCGGTGCGCCAGGTTCGCGGCGAGCATTGAGCCGGCGATCGCGCCCAGCAGGCCGGCCAGAATGGCCGCCGCGACGCCGGGCCGTTCGCGGATCTCTTCGATGATCGTGACCACCAATTCCTCGAGCTGATCGACGACCAGCTGCATCACGCTCTGTTCGGCGTGGGACTGTGTGAACGAATCCTGCATATTCGGCGTCTAGCCCCTTCGCGACGGATGCTGCCTTCCAGTATGGCTCAAAATCGTCTCAGCGTTCCGACCTGGATGCCGCCGTCAACGCCACCGTGAAGCGGACGCCGCCCACCGCCAGCACATCCCCGTGGCGCAGCTGGCGCGACCCGATCACCTGCGCGTCGTTGACCAGCGTGCCATTGGTGCTTCCCAGGTCGCGCACCAGCCACTCCTGGCCGCGCCGGCTGACCTGGGCATGCCTGGCGGAGACGGTCGCATCGGCGAGCTTCAGGTCGGCCGGCTCGGCGCGTCCCAGTGTCGCCCCGTCAGACGCCGCGAGCGCCTGGCCAGCGGTCAGGCCCGAGCCGCCTGGCTCGAGCACGATCAACCGCAGCTCGACCCCCACCGGCGGCGCGGGCGCCGGGCGCGCTGCCTGCAACCCACTCTTCGCGGCACGCAGCACCACCACCAGAAACGCGTACAGCACCCCGACCAGCGCCAGACGTAGCGCCAGGATGGCCAGGTCGAGTAGATCCAAGACGGTGTCTCAGTCGGTGGTCGCGGGCGAATCCAACTCGACGTTGGCCACGAACTCGTGGTCGCCCAGGCGCAGGGTGCCGCCTGGCAACAGCACCTGTGGCCGCGACGGTAACACCGCCTGCTGGTCTACCCACGTCCCGTTGGTGCTGTCGAGGTCGTACACGAGCCAGTTCGTCTCGACCCAGCGCAGTTGCGCGTGATAGCGCGACACGCGTTGATTGTGGACGACCATGTCGTTGTCGACGCCGCGCCCGACGCGGACCACGCCTGCCTCAGGATCGAGTGGAAAACGCGCTCCCAGGCGGTCGACGAGCCAGACGGTCGCCGCGCCGGCTTCAGCGGGCGCTGGTCTGGCTGAGCGCGCGCTTGCCAGGTCCTGCAGGCGCAGTTGGCGCGTGCCCTCCACCGCGGCGTCGACCTGCGTCTCGGTGGCAGGGGCGAGATCGACGAACCTGGCCTCGGCGCGGACGCTGCCGGTGCTGAGGGCCGCGTCTCCGATGAGCTCGACCCGCGGCTCGGCGACCGGCCGCAGACCGCGCTCGCGCGCGTAGTCCACCAGATAGCGGCTGAGCTCGCGCGAGAGCGTCGCGGTGTAGTCGGCGAACCGCTCCAGGTCGGCGGGCGCGAGGCGCAACCGATAGTGGTTCGGCACCTGCGGGGCGTAGACCCCGACGACTTGGGTCTGCTCCATCGCCCGCGCGGCGGCCTTGGCGAGCTGCACCGGCTGGACCGCGCTGGGGAACACCCGGCGCACGCTGCCCTCCACCGCCTGCTGCATGAGTCGCTCGAAGCGCGCCAGCATGGGCCGCGGTCATTCTAACTTTGGTGTCGCCTGGTCCTCGGGACTGGTATCGGCGCGCGCCCAGCGCTGCGACAGGAGCCGGACGATCTCCCGAAACTCGGCCTTGGCCGGACCGCTCAGGGATGGGTCGGCCAGCAATTCGGCGACGGTTGCCAGAGTCGCGTCCCACCCACCGAGCTCCAGCAAGGCCGCGGGCGCATGGCCCGCGAGCGCCAGCAACTGGTCGGCCTGGCGCGGGTCGGACCCGAACGCCGCGGCGATCGCCAGTACGACGGCCCGCCGTGGCAGCGGTGGGCGCTGCGCGCCGCGCGCCTCCATGCGGTGCACGTAGGCGGGGTCGACGCCGGCGCGGCGGGCTAGCGCGTTGAGCGAGAGGCCCGCGTTGAGCCGCAACGCGCGCACGGTGGCGCCGAAAGCAAGCGCAATCGCCTCGGCATCGAGCTCACCAGGCGTGGCCATTGACTGTCAGTCAATGCTAGCAGCAGGGTCCGGTGGGCGTATTGACTCCCAGTCAATGCCAGTCGCACGGCCGCTCCCTTGGAGGCGTTCGGCGTGCCCGGCGCGCGGCCGCAGTGCGCCGTCAGAACCCGGAACCCACTCGCACTGCTCTTCAATGTCGTGGCAGGTTGCGTAGCGACGCCGTGGCGGGTAGCCCTGAAGGTTGCCTCACCGCCAGAACATCTTCCATTGACGACCCGGCAATGCACGCCGTAGGCTCTCGAGAGCGCCATGCCCTCGATCCCGCTGAGCGTGCTCGCGCCACTGCCGCCCTGGCTCGTCCTGGCCGGTTTGCTCGGCGTCATCAACGCCGCCGCGTGCTTCATGCTCATCGGTCGGGCCGTCTCGCGCCTGGCCTGGTACGCCCTGCTGGGCGTCTTCGCCGCCTGCCTGGGCCAGGTCGTCGGCGTGGCCGTCCAGGCGCCCCAGCCGCTGATGATCGGCGAGCTCAACGTGCTCGCCGCCAGCGCCGGCGCGTGGAGCGTCGTCCTGGCGGCCCGCCTCACTGGCCTGTAGCGCACGCGGGCGACCGTCGCCCCGGCAAAACCGTATACTCGGGGCCAAATGCCCACGCACCACCTCGAGCTGCTCGCCGAGCCCCGCGGCGTGTTCGGCAAGCACGTCCGGCGGTTGCGCCGCCAGGGTATCGTGCCCGCCAACATCTACGGCCACGGCGACCCACGCGCCATTCAGGCCCCTGCCCGAGCGATGGAGTACCTCCTCGCGCATGGCGGCCGGACCGGCGTCGTCACGATCGCGGTCGAAGATCGCGCCGAGATCGCCCTGCTCAAAGACATCCAGCGTGATCCGCGCTCCGGCCAGATCCTGCATATCGAGTTTCAGGCGGTGTCGATGGAGGAGTCGGTCACCAGCACCGTGCCCGTCCGCTTCGTCGGCGAATCGATCGCCGTGACCAAGCTGGGCGGCGTGATGTCGCATCCCCGAACCGAGCTGCGTATCACCGCCCGCGCAGTTGATCTGCCCGAGGCCATTGAAGTCGACATCAGCTCGATCGTCGAGCTCCACGGCGCCATCCACGTCAGCGACCTGCCCGAATCGGCGAGCTACAAGGTGCTCGACCCACCCGAGGAAGTCCTCGCGATGGTCCAGCCGCCGCGCGTCGTCGAGGTCGAGCCCGTCGAGCCTGGCGCCGAAGCACCCGAGGCCGCCGCTGCCGCGGGCGAGAGCGCCGCGCCGCCAGAACAGGCGTCCGCCTAGTCGATCAAGGTGCTGCTGATCTCACTCCCCTCTCCTCGGGAGGAGAGGGGAGTGAGGTGCGAACTTATCGGCCATTGCCCCTCGCGGCACAGACGCTCAGCGCGCACGCGTCCGAATTGTTCAAGACAACCCGCCGCTCTTTCGCCCACACTGCGCAGATGCCTGAACAACTCGAGGCCGCAGCGGCATTTGTCACGACCCACGCCCGCATCCTCGACCGCCATCGGCTGCGCGTGCTGCTGGGCGACGACAACGCGCCCCAGGCGCTCGCGGCTCTGGAGGCGTACAGCAATCCGGACGGCGGCTACGGCTGGGGCCTGGAACCCGACCTGCGTTGCTCTGAAAGTCAGCCAGGCGCGGCGTTGCACGCGTTCGAACTGTGGGCCGACGTGGGCTCACCAGGCGGCGCGCGCGCCGAGCGGTTGTGCAACTGGCTCGCGTCCCAAACGCTGCCCGACGGTGGCCTGCCGTTCGCCTTGCCGATCGCCGATCCGACCGGTTGTTCGCCCTGGTGGGTCGCCGCCGATCCCTCAACTTCGTCCCTGCAGATCACCACGGCGGTTGTCGCCAACGCCCACCGGGTCGCTACGCACAACCCCGTGGTCGCCGCGCATCCCTGGCTACGCGAGGCCACACGCTTCTGCCTCGCGGCCATCGGCGGGCTCCGCTCGGCGCCGCCGGCCTATGTCCTGAGCTTCAGTCTGAGACTCCTGGACGTCATCGCCGACACAACCCCAGCGGCAGCGGACCTCGTCACCAAGTTGGTCGACTACCTGCCCACCGACGGAGTGCTGGCGGTCGAAGGCGGCCTGGACGACGAAGCCATCCGACCTCTCGACTATGCGCCAGAGCCGAAGACTGCCGTTCGCAACTTGCTCCCCGCGTCATCGGTGGCCGCGGATCTGGCGCGCCTGACGGACCTGCAGCAGGCTGACGGAGGTTGGCCAATCGACTGGGCGGTCGCTTCGCCGGCGGCGGCGCTGGACTGGCGCGGTTACGTCACGGTCCGCACGCTGGGCGTCCTCAGACGTAACGGACAGCTAGGCCGGTAGCGCGTCACCGTTGGTCGCCTCGCCGGCGAGACGGCGCGCTTCCGCCAGGTCCTCCGGCGTATTCACGTTGAAGAACGCCGTGCCTGTAGGGTCGAACACCCGCCACTCGGCGTCGGCCACTTCGCGCACCCGCACGTCGGCGAAGTAACTGATCATGCGCTGATCGCCCCGGGCGAGCGCGGCCCGGATGGCGTGCAGGACCGGCTCGCGGCGATACACCGCGTGCATCGGCTCGAGGAACCCCGCCGTGCGCGGAATGACGACGTCGGCATCGTCCACCTGCTGCAACTCGAGCAGGCGGGCGAACAACGCCGGGGAGACGAAGGGCATGTCGCAGGCCACCGCCAGGCATACGTCGCCCGCGGCCGCCGCGAGCCCGGCCGCCAGCGCCGGCAGCACCCCGGCGTGCGGGGTCGGGTCAAACACCAGGCGTACCTCGTCCAGGTCGGCCAGCGCGGCGTCGTTGGTGAGCACCACGCGCTCGTCGACCAGCGGTCCCAGGGCGGCCAGGATCCGCGCCACGATGGTGCTGCCGCCGACCTCGAGCAGCGCCTTGTTGACGCCGCCCAGGCGCGCGGCGCGCCCGCCCGCGAAGATCAGCGCGGTGTGCTTCAGTTCCGTCAGGCGGCGCGCGTCAGCCGCGTCCCACACTGCCCGCAGAACGCCTGCGCGGGCGGGTTAAGCGTGCCGCACGACGGGCACGTGTTTTCGACCACAACCGTCGGAGCGGGCGGCGGCGCGGTCGGTTGGGGTGGCAGCGCTGGCGCGTGGTCGTTGGTGGTCGCTTTGCGGAATTCGCGAATGCCCTTGCCGAGCGCGCCGCCGACCTCAGACAGCCGACCCGCGCCCAAGATTACGACCACGATGACCAGAATGACGACGAGTTCCCAGACTCCAATGGTCGGCATGACGGTGGCTTCTGTCCTTTCCGCCGATGTTGTAACTCAGATTTCGGCGACTAATTCGACTTCGACGGCGAACCCCAGCGGCAGCTCGTTGACGCCGACCGCCGTGCGGGCGTGGCGCCCCGCGTCGCCGAAGACGTCGACGAACAGGTCGGACGCCCCATTTGCCACCGCGGGCTGCTGGTTGAAGCCGGCCGCGCTGTTGACGAACACCCCGACGCGCACCAGCTGTTTGACCGCATCGAGCGAATCCACGACGGTCAGTAGCGCCGCCAGGCAATTCAGCGCACACACCCGCGCCGCCTCGCGCCCCTGTTCGACGCTCAGATCCGCCCCGAGCGTGCCCTTGATCTCGCGCTCGGCCGTCCCCGACACCTGCCCCGCCGTGTACACCAGCCCACCCACCCGCCGAGCAGGCACATAGTTCGCGAGCGGCGCCCGCGGCGCCGGCAGCACCACCCCCAGCTCCCGCAACCGATCGTCGATCCGGCCCATACGCGCCCTATCGTACTGTGGTCTCGGTGACCAGAGGGCGGCAGGTGCGCACTGGCGGAAGAGGTCGAGCGCCTGTGCCGTGTGACAAGGCGTTGCCTGTCAATCGAGGGGCTTGAATTCGGACGCCGAGGCGGCGATGGGTGTCGGCTGCACGTCGGTCTCGCGCCATCAGGGTCAGTCCATGTTCGTCGGCCGCGGCACCGATGAGCGCGTCATACGCCGCTCCGCGAGGTCGGTGGTCGGCCGATCACTGAGATGCCACGACACGGGAAAGGTGTGGGCGATGAGACGGGCGACAGCCTCCGGGCTCCGCCGAGCCGGCGGTGGCAACCGAGTGAGGATCGAGAATGGTTCGAACGCGGCATGGCCCGCGAGGCCAAGTGTCCTGTCGCCAACGGCATCGACACCAGCGTCATAGTGCCGGTGATCAGCCACTGCGAGCAGAACAGCGACGCTGGTATCACCTGAGCGTCGGGTTCGACCGGTGCCCGACTAACGTCGGTCGGCGTCACGCAGCGCTTGCACGAGCTCGTCGCCGAATGGCGACGCCCGAAGGGAATCACGAGGCGTCCGTCGGCTTCGACGAGCGTGTCGTCGTGGACGGGACAACGCGCAGCGCAGCCCGCCCACGGTCAGCTCGACGCCGCCTGGCCGCAGCCCCAACTGATCGCGCAACGACTTGGGATGACCAGTCGCCCGGCCTTATCACTGGTTGAACGCACGCCCTGACGTTACGAGAGCCATGGGTGCGGTCGCCCACGAACTCTCTTGGCAGCCTGTCAGTTCAGCTTGTGGTGACCCGTGCGGGATTCGAACCCGCGATCTCTACCTTGAGAGAGTGATTTCGGACCTCCCACTAGGGTCCGCGGCGGTCCATTTTGAGTTTGGACCGGGCTTGCTCAATCCGTGAAGATCCGCGTCAGGACGGCTCAATTCGCGTGGGTTGCTGCAACGGTTGCTGCAACCGCAAGTCCCTCTCCGCGGGCCGCTTCCGCAATGGACGCGGTCCGCCGCCGTGCATCCAAGTCGAACCAGCACGCAACTCGGGACCGGCGACCTACTTCATCCAGGGGCGCCGCGGCTGGGTACGGCTGCACGAAAAAGTGGGCAAGTTTCCTGCCACCACAACCTCGAAGAATGCCTCGACGCGTACAGTGCAGCTGCTGGCATCGCGGACGTGGGGCCCTCTATTTCGCACCAGCGGGCGCAGCACCGGCCAGCCGCAACCGATGCAGCAGTAGGAGGCATTTGCGACGATTCACCGCCCGTGCAAAGGCGACAGCAGTTAAGAGCGGAATCGTCAACCACACATTCCGCGCGACCGGCATTACCGCCTATATGAGCAACGGCGGCAGCTTGGAACACGCGCAGCAGATAGCCAATCGTTCCTCGCCGCGCACGACGAAGCTGTATGACCGCACGCAAGATACGATTTCTCTGGACGAAGTGGAGCGCACCGTCATCTAGGCAGCGGGGGCAACGTGGCGTTAGCTGAGTGGTTTGAGGCGTTCTGCAGGAATCTCCAGGTCCGCGACGGCGGCACCATATCCGTGCGGTACAAGAACATCACCCGCCGCCTGAACTCGGATTTCTGGAACACCACCTCAGATACATCGCACAGCCTCTACGTCGGTTCGTATGGCCGCAATACCGCCACCGAGGGTTTCAGCGACCTCGACATGCTGGCCGAGTTACCCAGCAGCATGTACTTTCAGTACGACGGCTATACCGGCAACGGTCAATCCGCGCTTCTCCAGGCCGTCAAAACCTCGATTGAAAAGACGTACAGTACCACCAGCATACGGGCAGATGGCCAGGTTATTGTTGTGCCATTTAGCGACGGTATTAATTTCGAGGTTGTGCCCGCCTTCAATAATAATGCAGGAAGCTATACCTTCCCTGATGCAAATGCAGGCGGAAGCTGGAAGACGACAAATCCTAGGCCAGAAATCGAAGCAATCCGCAATAGGAACGTCACTTGCAATCATAACCTTGTGCCACTCTGCCGCATGATGCGTGCTTGGAAAGGCGAGTGGAGCGTTCCCATAGGTGGGTTACTTGTCGATACTCTGGTTTATCAATTCATCGAAAACTATGAGTATCGTGACAAATCGTATTTATACTATGACTTCATGTGCCGGGATTTTTTCAAATGATGGCTGGTCAGGATAACGACCAAGCGTATTGGCGCGCACCTGGCAGCGGACAATATGTTTACGGAAAGGGACTGTTCCAATATAAAGCGACGCGGTGTTACCACATCGCGGTCGAAGCCATAGAGCACGAAACGGCAACTCCCAAGCGAGAATGGTCCGCGAAACAGAAATGGAGGGAGATTTTTGGAACAGCATTCCCAAACTGAAGACACTCCCCGATCGCGCGGCATTCTGGAAGGACAACTGCGGGAGAGCTATGGCCGCGTTGTTTATTCCCATAAAACCCACGAGAAATGCGTAGAGATTCTGCTTACCCGGTGGTCGCGCATCAAGCTCGCTCAAATCATCTTGTCCGCGCTGACTACAGCGGGCTTTGTCGGCACCGTGTTCGGGGCCGGGCAAGTTGGCGCGGTTGTCGGATTGGTTTTCTCGACGACCCTTCTCGCCTTGAACGCCTACATCAAGAACTATGACCTCGGGGAGCTGGCGCAGAAGCACAAACAGGCGGCAAATGACCTCTGGCTTATCCGCGAGAGCTACCTGTCGCTGCTGGTCGATATAGCGATGCGGGAGCGGCCCCTCGAAACGTTGCAGGAACAGAGAGACCAACTTGTGAAGCAGCTTCACACCATCTATACGGGTGCGCCCAGTACGACATTCGAGGGGTACAAGAAAGCTCAGGAGGCTTTGAAAAAGCTGGAGGACATGACGTTTTCAGACGCCGAGATAGATGCGTTTTTGCCGAAGGAGCTGAAGCGGGAAGCACCAGCCTCCCGGACTCCGGGCCAGTAGCGTTCGCCGCATGACCTCGAAACTGAGTGGCATAGGCACGGTCACGATCACATCGGGCGGAAGCACGGTAACCGCTCCCGTGCCCCAGCTCCTATCCAACCTGCCGCTGCTCCACCGCATTCTTGAGGACGTTATCCTGGACTGGCACCGCGCAGTCGCCCCGTACGAGGCGAAAATGACCGAGAGCCCTCATACGGATAGCGTCATGGCTGTTGCTTTCCTGGAGCTTCAGCCTGCCCTGCTGAAATGCCTGTTTTCATACGTGATGTTCTTCGTGGCCGCCGACCGCGCGTACAACGCGCTGTACGCCAGTTTGAACCAGGCCAACAAAACCGCTAGGGTTCGCCACGGCAAGCCCCCCATTGCCACCCCGCTGGTGGAAAAAGCACGGCTTATCCGCGACGTGTCGATTGCGCATTTTCCTTCCGAGAAGGCTTCGCACATCGACGCTTGGGCGGGGATGAGCTGGCAACCCATTTCTCTTTCTGGTGGCACAGGTGGAGTGTGGAATCTGCGAAATCTGACCTTCGGCTCCTCAAGGCATCGGCATACCGATTCCTCAGGCAATGTTCTTGCCGAGTCGCAGGATTTTGAAGTCTCTGGCCTCGACTCTCTCCACCATGAGTGCATCAGATACCTGGAACTCTATGACATGGTGTTTCTCGACTATCTGACGCAGTTGCGCGCTGTCTGATTGCTGTTTCTGCCCAGCCAACATGGCGGGGGCGACATGGTTCTCGATCCACCTGCGGCCGACATAGCAGCATTCATTTGGGCGGGTTTACTTCAGACTTCGATCAAGCGCTTCGATTCCGTCCGGCAGACCCTGAATAGGAACAATCTCTGCTCGAGCTGTGTATTTCGGTGAAAAAGAACGCCCGTTTCGGCTGATGCCGAACACCTATTTCGATGTCGAACAGGGGTCCGAACCAGTGGCGCCGTTGGAGGCTATGTCGTCATTGTCGATTAGCGTGAGGTCGAGTGATCACCCCCC